>DAHUZP010000009.1 GCA_027306505.1 Thermoplasmata archaeon
TCGGCGATACGCACCGCGTACTTGTCCCGCCACTCCCGTGTCAAGAACCGGCCCATCGACCGTACGGCCCGCTGATATCGCCGAGTGCGAGCGGCCACCGACACCGTGGGATATCGCTCCGTCCATCGCACTTCCCTCCGCAGCCGCGCCCGCACCCCCGCGGCGAACCGAAGGAACTCCGCCGGCGGTCGCCCGGCTCGCTCGTACGTCGGTCCCTCCTCCTTCAAGAACCCTCTCGGTCGGATCCCGTGGCTCGCCTCCACCTTCTGCAGCCATCGAGTCGCGTGCACCAGGTCCATCTGGTGCCCCGCCTCCTTCACCGAGTTGTAGGCGTCCAGCCCGTCATGGGTCAGCTGCACCCGATACCCGGCCCACATCACGGCGGCCTCTTCGCCACCCCGACCCTCTGAGATGTGGTAGACCGTCGCGGTCGGGGAGGTCCCGACCCACAGCCACTCCGTCCGCCCTCCCACCGGCATCCCCGTCTCGTCCCCTTCGGCGTGGGGGGTCCGAGCGAGATCCGTCAGTTCCTCTCGCAGCTCGGTGTAGGTCTCGTCCAGCGACTCGGCCACGCCCTCCTCCATCGCGAGGAGAGCGGCGACACTCACCTCGAGTAGTAGCGCATCCGCAGCAGCTCGGCGATCTTCTCGAACGGCATCCCGAGCACACGGAGTTCCGCCACGAGCGCCTTGAGGCGGGGACCGAACTCGCCTCGGTACGCCTCGGGGATCGGCGCGTGGACCGGTTCTCCGCAGCCCGGACATTTGTAGCGGAACACGACGAGGTCGAAGACCTCGAGGCCCGGGGCGGGAAGGTCGGTGACGGGACGGCTCCACGAGTCGGCGGGAGCGCCGAGGTCGCGGGCGCACTTCGGGCACTCCTTCAGGTCGAGGATCCGAGGAGGACCGTTCAGGGTCGGCCGAGGGCGAGTCGTCCCGGGGTGGCCGGGCTGGCCGCCCGTGGGTCGGCGCTTCGTATCGGGCGGCGGGGACTGCCGGAAGAAGACCCGACTGGAGGGGACCCCGACCGAGGCCGCCGTCTTGGCGTCGGTGCCGAGGACCGATCGGGAGGTGCGCAGTCGGTGGAGCGCGGCCTTCAGCGCCGAGTGCTTCTCGCGGGAGCGGGCCCTCTCCTCCCGAAGAGGGCGGATCTCCTCCCGGGCCTCCCGAAGCTCTCGCTCCAGTTCCTCTTTGCTGCGAATCAACTTGGCTCACTTGCGCGGAGAGACCGGGATCGGCTCCTCGTCCGACTCCGGAGCCAGAAGGAGGGGCGGGTCCCGAGCCGACATGGTCCTCGCGCGCGACTGCGAGCGAAGACCGGAAGATTCTATCGGTCGATGAGAAGAGCACTACGAGGCGGGCCGTAGAGCTGAGTGCTTACAAATCGTAGGGGGATCCAAACCATGGACGAAGGGAGCCGCCGAAACCAAGGACCCCTCCTTCCCCGTACCCCAACCTCCCAGATGGTCCGAATTAGGAGTATTCACTTATGGTCCTTCCGCCGACCTGCGATGCGTTTCACATGTGCTGACCCTGCGCCCTGCGTCGGTTCCGCATTCACTTATCCGCGCCGAAAGCGCACGATGAAATACGCGGCCACCGACTCCGGCCCGTCGCCCCCCAATCACGTCACGCGACCGTCTCACGACTTCGCAGAAAGCGCCTCGGGGCCCGGTCGTTCCGGAGTGTAAGGAGTCCCGCGTTTGAGGACCGCATAGACGATCTTCAAGAGCTTGTGAGCCCCGGCGACGTTTCCCTTCTGTTTCCCCCGTCGGCGCGCGACTCGCTTGGCAATCTTCGTCACGTCGCTCCCCTTCGCCCACTGGCGGTGGGACCATGACGCCTCCACGAGGAGCCACTTCACCAACTGGTTGCTGTCCGTCTTCAGATGCCCCTGGTAGGAGGTCTCCCCGGATTGATGGTTGGTGGGAACCAATCCGGCGTAGGAACAGAGCTTCTCGACGTTGGGGAAGCGATCGATCGGGCAGAGCTCGGCGACGAGCGCCACGGCCGTGAACTCCCCAATCCCCGGGATGGACTCCAGGAGCTGGGCTTCCTTCGAGGCGAGGAACGCCTCATGGATCTTTCGATCGATCTCGGCGGTGGCGGCGTCGTAGTTCGCCAGCATCGCGAGGCCCCGATCGACCTCGGGCAAACCGAGCGAGCGGAGCTCCTCTCGCTTCCTCTTCTGCCCAAGGACTCCCTCATCGTACGGAATCCCTTTGAGCAGTAGCGATGAGTAGATGTGGTTGCGAACAGATTGCTCCTGTTCCCGGTAGAACGCTCGGTCCCTCACGATCTGGCGAAGTTCCCGAATTGAAGTGTCGGGAGCGAAGGCCACGGGTATCGCCTTCAGGCGCAGCAGCTGCGCGAGCGCGAGGGAATCGACCCGGTCCGATTTCAAACTCGCCTCGCTGATGACCCGCACCTTGTAGGGGTGGGCGAGGGTCACCTTGGCGCCCGTGGAGGCCGCGGCGTCGTAGACGTGTTGCCAGACGTTGCACGCCTCCAGAACCACCTCGGTGGGGCCTGCGAGCCCGCCGAGGTACTGCCTCAGCTCCGCGTCCCCAGAACCGAGCTTGGTCTGGTCCAGCTTCTTCCCCTCGCGGTCGACGACCGTGGCGACGATCGAGCTCTTGTGCGCGTCGAGTCCCACAAACAGTGTGCTTTCCATGGAGCGCCTCCGAGGGGACGAACGGAGGCGCGACCTATCCTTCTTCCGACCCGCCATCGGGCGGAAGGACACATCTCATCACGTTCAGTCTTGCCTGACGTTGCTGAACCGGCCTGCCCTTTCTTCGGCGGCTCGGTATGATAACCCCTCCGATGATTTCGCTGACGATCCAAATCCCCACTACGACGGAGAAGAACAGGAGGTATGGACCCGGGTGAAGAACCAGCGCTCGAATGTCCATCTCTGTATTCATTGAGTGCAGCCAGGAGGCTTACTAAAGGGAACCCGGGGTTTTCCGAGGTCCTATTCAGCCCATCAAGCGCTCACCCTAATGGGGGAGCGTTGGCCTTGCCCGGAGTCCGGCCAGGCGCTCGCCCTCTTCGACCACGCCGAGGAGCGGGTCTGGCGCTACCTCGACCGTTGTGCCTTCCACACCTTCCTGCATGCCCCCGTGCCCCGCGTGGAGTGCCCCCAGCACGGGAAGCTCTAGGTCCGCGTCCCGTGGACCGAACCGAACTCCCGATTCACCGCCCTGTTCGAGCGCTGGAGCATCCAGGTGATGCAACAGACGGACACCGCGGCGGCCGCCGAGCTTCTCGGGATTAGCTGGGACGAGGCGTGGGGCAGCCAAGAGCGGGCGGTACCCCGGGCCTTGCGGTGAAGCCGCCCTTGGCCCTGCGGACCATGGGGGTCGACGAGAAGGCTGTGGGACACGGGCAGGACTGCGCGACCCGGGTCTGCAACCTCGAGGCGTCCTCCGTTGGATGGGTGGGCGAGGGGCGGAAGAAGGAAACGTTGGACGCCTTCTTCGGCACCCTCTCCCTCGAACAGCGGGCCGCCAGCGAGGCGGTGGCGCTCGACATGTGGGACCCTTTCCTCGCCTCGATCGGGGAGCACGTCCCCGGAGCGACGGAGAAGCTGGTCTTCGACCGGTTCCACATCATGAAGCATGCCAACGAGGGAGTGGATCAGGTCCGCAAGAGGGAGAACCGGGAGCTCTGGAAGGAGGGCGACCCGACGCTGAAAGGGAGCAAGTATCTC
>DAHUZP010000043.1 GCA_027306505.1 Thermoplasmata archaeon
GCCGTGAGGCTGCCCGGGGGCAACGGAATGGGTGCGAGCATCGCCTACAACCCGCAGAACGGACACCTATACGTCCTGGGTTGGGATTGCGGCGGAGGGACCTCCATCGGCGGATGCGTGGTGGTCCTCGACGGGAGGACCCACACCGTGTTGGGGACCATCCCCGTGGGCGAAGCGCCCGACGGCATCGCCTTCGACCCCGTCAACGGGGACCTCTACATCCCCGACCTCGGACAGGCGCGCCTCTGGATCGTCTCCACGCTCGGTGCCCCTCCACCTCCCCTCACGACGCTCCCGAACTTCTGGGCGATCCTTCTCGCGCTGGCCCTGGGAGGGCTCCTCGTCGCGGTGGGAGCGCGTCAGGTGTGGGTCGGCAGGAAGGGCGAGGAGCTCCGGGTCCCGGCCTGAGCCCGAGTGGCCGAGCGAGCGGTGGAGCTCCGAGATTGCACGCGACCCGAACGAACGTCCACGTGGGTCGTGTTCGCCCTCATCGCCATGGTCGTCATCTTCCGCCTTGTGCTTCTCTCGGGATGAGGAACCCCCCTGGCGACCCCAACGCGATGCTGGTGAACGTGCGTCCGCGGCCTCTGGCCCGCTCCAGCTTCGCTGGAGCGGAGGCGGACGGCAAGACGGAAATCCTCGGACAGCCCGTAGGTCAAGAGCGAGGGGACGCATGACGACCTTCGACCTCACACCGTCGGTCCGCTTCGAACGCTGGCTCATCTCGGGGGTGTTCTGGACCTCCGCGGTCTTCATCTTCGTCTTGCTCGCCCTCGGGCCCCTGCCCACTCCGTCCCGGTGGGCGGATCCCGGGTGGGTGGCGGGATTCGCGGGCCTGACGGGTAATGGAGTGGTCTGCGCGCTGATCGCGACCTTCTTCTATCGTGCCTATCGAGGCTTGGCCACGGCACTCGACATCACGGACGAGGGCCTCACGCTGAGGGGCCCCGGAGGCGCGGCCTGGCACCGTGGGTGGCACCAACAGGGTTGGTCCATCACGTTGGCCGGAAGTCCCAGGTCCCCGACGATGAAGGTGACCGAGGGGTCCACCCGAAGGGTCTTCGGCGTGTTTCGACGGGGCGTGGGTGTGCCCCCCCAGCTCCCCGACGCCCTCCTCACCGCCGCACGGGCGCAAGGGTGCTACGTCATGCCGGTGGGGGGTGGCCCGCTCGGAGGGCTGCCCGCCCTGTTCACGATCGTCGGTCCCGCGCAGGCGGCCGGCGAGCGGACGATCCCCGAAGCGCTCCCTTCCGCGGGAGCGGGACCGCCGCCGCCCCCGACCTTCTCACCGTGGGTCCAGTTCGAGAGTTCCGCGCGATGGAAGGTTCCGGTCGAGGTCGGGGCCCGGTGGCTCCGCGCGAAGGAGGAGGCGCTGCCCTCGCCCAAGGGATTCGAGGAGCATCGGTTCCGTGTCCTCGCCTCCTCCCCCGAGCAGGTGTCCACCGAGGACGACTACGCGAATCCCCACGGAGACCCGGTGCACGTGACCTCGTGGCTCCGCCGCGAGGCGGAGGGCCGCTGGGCGGTCACCCGGGTGACGTACGTCGGTGGAACGAAGGGTCACCAGCGGGAGAGTGTCTACGTCTTCGTCCCTGAAGGAGCGGGATGCCGCGTTCGACGCACCGAACGTCAGTGGCATTGGCCGGAGGAGTTGCGCCCTCCCCCGCCCTCCGTCCAGAGGTTCATGGCGCGCAAGGACCTCTCCGAGCTGAAGGAGGAAGGGCGACGGCTCGCGCGTACCGGCGGGACGTGAGGCGCGCCGAGCCCGTGGCCGAAGCGCGCGTCACGCTCATGAGCGCGTGCATGAGAGGGCCCTGGCCCGCTCCAGCGGAGCTGGAGCGGAGGCGGACGGGGGGGTGAGGGGGCGGGCGCTGGGGGGGAGTGGGCCCGCGAAGCGCTTGCGCCGTTACGATCAGCTTGGGGAGCGCGGCTCGCGCGACGACCGCCATGCTTCCTCCACGGCCTTTCCGTTCACCATGGAAAGCAGGAGGATGCTCGCGCCGGGGTCCCACCCGGCGGAGCTTGCCACCTGAGAGGGTCGCGCTGACCCACGGGAATAACTGACCCTCCAAAGCCGCTTCCGCCAGAGCTCGACGTTGGTTACTTCGGACCAGAGGACGTCGACCTCCCTGTGGGCATCCGACCTCTTCGGGTCGAGCGGCGGGAGCGATGCCGAGAGTCGGTCGGGCCTGATCTCGATTCTCGTCGGGACCGAATAGGCGAGCCTGCCCTGGGGATTCATTCGTCTCATCAGGGGAATGTAGGCAACATAGAGCACGACCCCGAGGACGAGCCCGAACTCCCAAGGTTGGATGAGCGGGAGGTGGAAGGCGGTCGTGTCGAGAAGGCTCCCGAAGATGAGCCCGGCTACGAGGTCAACCACGAGGAAGACGACCATTCCGACCCGGCGTAACCTGCGAAAGTACTCGCTCAAGTCGTTCGTCAGGACCGTGCCCGAGGCAGCGTGCGCTGCCGCCGTGGTTGGGAGGGTTACGGAAACCTGCGGAAGGGGCGTTCCCAGGCTCCTCGACTCAGCCGCCTCGGTCGCGGGGAGCGCACGGGACGCCCCCTCGTCCCAGGAGCGCTGGATCTTCTCCACGATCTCGGGAGAGACCTGGACGATCGACCTCCGCCCCCCCGCCTTGAGGAGGAATTGGACTACTGTGGGAGGACCCCAGCCGGTGAAGACGTTCAATCCCCCCACGTCCGACCATGGGATGTACTCGGAGACCCAAGAGACCCCTCTCCTCCTAGGCGCTGTGGAAGGGTCGTACTCCACGTGGACGCCGCTCGCGGAGTACCCCACACGGAAAGGGGAGAAGGGACTCTCGCGTTTCGAGAGAACGAGTCCCGTGATGCAGAGCAGCATCGCTAGGAACCAGAGGCCGATGACCGCGTTCCCCACGGTCGACGACGGTCTCCAAGCACCCGAGAAGAGCCCCGCGAGGCCCGTCGTTTCGGCCACAAAGAAGAGGATGGCCGCGAGGGCGAAGAGTCGGAGTTTCCGTTCCCGCTCGAGCCGCCAGGCCCGGCGCGGATTGTCCACCCAGGCAATCCCCGCCCCCGAGCCCGCAGGAGGTGGAGGAGGGTTCGACGCGGGCCCCGCGGTCTCCTTCTTGCTGGCCCTCGCAAGAAGGACCCTCCCGTAGAACAGGGGAGCCATGCCGACGAACATGATCGCGAATCCGACCTGGTTCTCGGTCGTGAGGCAGTTCCCCTTGCACG
Organism: Thermoplasmata archaeon; assembly: GCA_027306505.1. Taxonomy (GTDB): domain Archaea; phylum Thermoplasmatota; class Thermoplasmata; order Lutacidiplasmatales; family UBA184; genus JAKAAX01. Next base: position 3,226 of record DAHUZP010000043.1, read on the forward strand.
GGAACGCGAGCGCGAGGAACATCCCGACGCCGATGAGGACGAACCCGAGCACGACCAGGCGGATCGCGAGCCGGCCCACGGCTTTCGGGTCCTGCGGCACTTGCCGGAAGTATGCTCAAGGTGAA
>DAHUZP010000025.1 GCA_027306505.1 Thermoplasmata archaeon
GCCAGGGCTTGGGATGGTGTCAACCGTGTTTCCTACCTGGACTTCACCCACGCCCTCGAGGAATGGGCATCACTATTGATTTCCTACAAGATTATTCACAACGGGTCGCGAACTTCACGACGCCGCCCTCTTGACCGAGGAAGGTCACCCCTCCCCTCGTGGCTCCGAGGTCGTGGGAAGCGGTCTATCTGCGTGTGCTCGCCAGGGCTTGGGATGGTGTCAACCGTGTTTCCTACCTGGACTTCACCCACGCCCTCGAGGAATGGCGAGGACGGCTCCGTCGTGACCGGCGGCTCGACCTGCGGAACCCATCGCAGCCCACCTACTGCCGTCTTTGGAAGAGGTTCTGCCATCAACACCATTTGGCTCGGCTACCTCCCAAGCGAGTCCTTCGGCACCTCCTCCTCGGACTGGCTGAAGGGGTCTGGGCCGCTACCACCCCGCCCAAGGACGCTCTTCCGCAGGTTCGTCAGTACCTCGCCTCGCAGAAGGTCGTGCCGCCGGGCCCCGCCACGCTCATCCAACTCCTCTGGAAGGCCCGGGGACATGCCCGTCAACGCGACCTGAAGGAGAAGACCGACCACATCTCCCGCATCCTCGGTACGTCCCTCTCCGACCTCCCCCTGGCCCAGCGCTACCGGGCCGTCCGAAACTTCCCGCGCTTTCCCCCCGCCGCCCGGGGGAAGCCCGACCAGCACAAGCTCGCCGAGGAGGACCGCTACCGACGTCAGATCGCCCAGGTCCTGGAGGAGAACAAGCTCTCCCTGGACCGCCTCCTGTCCGTCCCGGACCGCGAGCGGCTGGCGGCCTTCCTTGAGCGGAACGCCACGAGCACCCTGCGTCGCCGAGAGAGCGAACTCGTGATCCAGGCCCTCCCCTTCTACCTCGTCAACCGCTGGCAAGAGGCCCTGGACATGGTCCTCTCCATCTTCGTGCTCCTCTGCCGCTCGACGTGGTCACGCATCGAAGCGCGCCACGCCAAGCAGGTGGACGATAGCAGCCGGAGCTTCTTCGAGCAGCACGGAAGGGAGATCGCCCCCTTCCAGCGGGCCTTCCTCTCGGCCCTCGAGGGCAAGACCCCGACCCGCCTCCGGTCGTTCCGTTCCCTCGTGGGGGAGTTGAGACGACAGGGGGAGGCCGTCCGTTCCTCCGAAGGGTTCTACGTGTTGCTCTCTCGGCACGCGTCCCATCTCCGGAAGCTCTCCCGACGGCTGGACGGGATCCCCTTCGAGGGGAATGACCCTCACGCCCTGGTGGTGATCCGGGCCCTTGCGGAGGTCCTTCGTTTCGCCCCGCTCACCGAGCCGGTCCCGTCCAAGGCCCGTCGGCTCGTCTCGTTCCTCGCGGTTCCCGACGCTCAGCTGTCCCTCCGACGGGTGTTCGAGGGGGTCCTGCTCACCACCCTCGCGGACATGCTCGCGGCGGGGCGGGTCACTTGCCCGGCCTCGCGGACCTTCGGGAACCGCTGGGAGAAGGTGACCCCCGCGCAGGATGCCGGGGCCGAAACGCTCACCCCTCTTGTCGACCGCGCCGAATGGGACTTGGACGAGATTTGGTCGGAGTTCCGTGATGGCGGGGCCACGGCCCACTGGATCGAGGGCGAGCATCTGGTCAGTCGGCGGCCGTCCCGGAAGGTCCGGGAGGAGGATCTCAAGCTTCGCGAGAAGGCGAAGCGTCGTCTCCTCTCCCGTGTGATGCGGGAGGTCCCGGTGATGGACCTGCTACTCGAGGTCCACCGCTCGACCGGGATGCTCGACGCCTTCCAGCCGTCCCCGGGGGCTCGCCACCGGCTGTCCGAAGAAGGGCGGATCGGGCGGGTCATCCCGGTGGTCGTGGGCCGCGCCACGAACATCGGCCTGGTCCGGATGGCCCGTCCCAGCCGAAGAAGGACCGGCTTCACGATCGGTCAGCTGGTCAACCTGGACGAGGGGTATGTCACGGCCCCGGCCCTCCGGAAGGCCCTGAGTATCCTTGCGGAGGCCTGGGAGGGGCGGGAGCTGGGCCAGGGCTGGGGGACCGGAGCCCGGGCGGCCGCCGACGGTCGGACCATGCAGACCACCGAGAGCAGTCTACAGGCAGGGTACAACCGTCGGCACAAGAAGACCGGTATCACCCTCTACTGGGTCGTGCGGGACGACTGGTGGGCGATCAAACTCGCGGTGATCGGCACCCGCGACTTCGAGGCCTGGCATCTCGTCGATGCGGTCCTCCAGCCGGACGGTGGTCATGGGGCTCGACGGGTCGCGGGAGACACCCATGGCCAGCAGTTGGCCGTCTGGGGGCTCTGCCACCTGCTGGGGATCGATCCGGCGGCCCGTTTCCACAGCCTCGGCCGGGTGAAGCTCTACGCCAACCGTCGGGAACATGGTCTGCCGGTGGAAGGGGTGGAGACCATCCGGTGGGGGGTGATCCGTCGGGCGCTCCCCTCCCTCGCTCGCCTGGTGCAGGCAATCCGGTCCCGGCAGCTGACGGCGGAGGAGGCTCTTCGTCGGGGGAACGTGTACGACGAGGAGGGGCAGAACGTGATGGAGGCCCTCCGCGAGCTCGGGAAGGCGGTGCGGACGCGGTGGGTGCTCCGCTTCGCCATGTCGGAGGACCTACGCCGGGAGGTCCAAGTGCTCTGCAACCGCGCTGAGACGTTCAACGACTTCCAGGCAGCGGTCTCGTTCGGGCACGTGGGGAGCATGCGGGTCATGGACCCGGCGCGGAGGGAGGTGAACGCGCTCTGCATCGAACTGGTGATGAACTCGATCGTGTTCTACAACGCGATGAGATACGGCCCGAAGATTCACAAGATCCCGGGGGCATCTCCCGTGATGTGGGAGCACGTCCTGTTCTACGAGCCGTACCGGTTCACGTGGAAAGGGTCCACTGACGGAAAACAAACCCCGTTGTGAGTAATCTTGTAGGGAATCAATAGTGATGCCGATTACTCGGGCCGGAAGGGTCGCACTACCCATATTTGGGCAAAGCCCCCCGCCCCGGCACCGTTGAAATATCCCCTCTTCGCTCCCCCGCACCGGACCCACCTTGAACGACGAGCAGCTCCAGCGGGAGATCGAGACGATCAAGGACATCCTCCGGGTCCGTCTCCGTCGCT
>DAHUZP010000028.1 GCA_027306505.1 Thermoplasmata archaeon
GGTGCCACGCGGCCCCACGACCCACGATCGCCCTCCTTGCTCCCACCAGAAGGAGCAGAGGTGGTCCAGGAACGTACCGTCCTCAGAGGCGCGAACCTCGACTTGGGTGGGCGGGAAGCAAGGTACGACTGGAAGCCGCAGGGTCGGAGCAGGGAAGAGGCGGGTGGGATCGGCGAGCGGCTTGCGCGGGGGGGTCCGCCGAAGCCGGTTCGTGATCTCCCACACGTCACCGCGCGGGTTCACGACCCAGGTACGGTCCGCGTTCCGACACACGATCGAACATATCCGCCTGAGCCGCTCGGCCTCGGTGGGCGCGTTGAGACCCATCAAGATCCCCAGTTCCTCGAGAAGCTCAGGGAACCCCTCACGGCCCACGGCGGGGTCCCACCCTTGAGCAGAGGTTGCCAGCCCCTTTGTGGACATCAGCCACCTCCCTGCGCGGGGACCGCCCCAGCAGCGGGTGTGGCGATTTGGAGGAGAGGAGCTCGGATGGTAGAACCCTGGGGATCGACCCCGCGGGGGGCCGAGTCCATCCTCCCTCGCTCAGCACTCGCCCTGAGGTCCCTCTCGCGGAGACGCCTGCGGACGAGCCCCCAGACGTGAAGGCTCCCCCGGGGGTCGGGGTGCCACACCGGTCCCCTGCCGCTCGCCGGCCCGAGGTTGACGATGTACCCCCTGGAGCCGAGCGTGAGCTCGGGACGCCCGCGGTACTCCCGTACCCAGGCTTCGACGACGAGGAGCCGGTCCGCTTCGCGGACGTGGCCCACCTCGTCCTTCCAGAGGGTGAGCGGTATCTCACCGGTGGCGTCCCGGAGGTGGATGGTGCGGACCGGCCGCCCGATTCCGTCGCGGTCGGGGCGCTCGTAGACGGAGCCGTAGCGCACCACGACCCCGTGTACCAGCGCGGGGCGCTTCGGGACGAGGTCGGCGATGGGCGTCGGGTGCACCAGGTTCGTTCTTGCGGTCATGCCTTCTCCTTCGTTTCAAGGACGGAGCTGGAGGTAGGCGCGAGGGAGGCCAGCCACCGGAACCCGGGCTTGGGCTGACCTGGCGCGCGGGGGAACGGCGCAGCGAAGTACGAAGGATAGCCGTCGGAGGGGCCCTTCCTCGCCGTGACGGGAGGAGAGGAGATCGGAGCCGCGGTCGCCTCCACCGGGTGAACAGGAGGGGACGGAGGGGAGGACGAGGAGGTGGAGGCCCTTGGGACACCGTGGGATGCGACCGCGGGAGTCGCATCGCGCAGCCTCGCCTTGACCTCGTCCGGGTCGCTCGTGATGAGCAGGTGCTCGAAACCGGCCGCCTCGACACGGATCGGGGTCCGCGTGTTCTGGGTCAGGAACAGCGCGGTCGAGTACCCGACGTCCTTGCCGGTCCTCGCCGTCTTGACCCTGTGGACCTCGTCCGGGGTCAGCGAGAAGAACTCGCGCATTCCCCGGCCCACGCTCTTGTGGCGGAACAGCGCCGTGATGGCCGAGTTCTTGAGGATCACCTCGCCCCTCTCGTCTCCAAGGAAGTCCTCTGCGGTCTGAGAGATGAGCGTCAGCCCCGTCTTCGTGTGGCGAGAGTGGCGGGAGAGGTCCGAGAGGGCCTGGGCCGACCCCTCCCGACCCATCAGGTACCAAGCCTCGTCCACGGCGAAGATCTTGGGTTCCATGTCCTCGTCACATCGTGCCCGGATGAAGTCCAGGACGACGAACATCACGGGAACGAGCATCGCGCGGCTCTGCATCATCAGGGCGTGGAGATCGAAGGTGACCATCCGGGCCGAGAGGTCGACGGTGGTGGGGTGGTTCAGGAACGAGTAGGAGCCCGTCAGGTACGGTTCCAAGAGTAGGACCAGCCGCCCGGACTGCGCGGTCTGGACCTTGGAGAGTTCCCGGGCCACGTCCGCGAGGGTGAACTCCTGGTGGAGGGCACGGTACATCCGCGTGAGGACGCCGTCCAGGAGGGCTCGCTCCTCCTGCGACAGGTCGAGGATGACCTCGAAGAAGGCCTTCGCACGCTCCGTCCTCTCCTCGACGGTCCTCGCCATCCACATCGGGTTGAGGAACGTCTCCTCCTTCGGCCCGACACGGAGCACTGCCCCGTCGAGCGAGCGGGTGAGCTCGCCGAACTCTCCCAGGGGGTCCACGACGTACACCCGGAGGGTCGGACGAAGGACCATCTGGCGGAGGATCTCGGACTTGAGGGCGTAGGACTTGCCCGAGCCCGAGGCCCCGAAGATGCAGGTGTTGTAGTTCCCCTCCCGGAACCTGTCGAAGATGAGCGGGGTCTCGTTGAGCTCGGAGAACCCGTAGAGGACCCCTCCCTCCTGCGCGGTGGTCCCCGAGACGAAGGGGTACATCGTCGCGATGGCGCTTCCCTGGAGGGGATAGCCGGATTCGAGGTGGTCACGTCCGAACGGGAGGGTGCACTTGATCGCAGACTGCTGCTGGAACACCGGCGCACGCGCCTTCACCATCCGGCTCCGGAGCGTCCCCTGGACCTGGCCGGTGAGCGTGTCGAGCTCCTCGAGCGAGTCCGCCCGGAGCGAGATGTAGAGCCCCGTCCGGAAGAGCCGCTCCTCCTGGCGGGTGAGCGAGGCATGCAGCTCCTGGAAGACCCCGACCTGGTGCTCGTGCGCCGCGGTGTCCACCGACCCCCGGTCGACCTTGCCGAGACGCTCGGCCTCGACACGGACGACCTCGCGCTGGAGCATCACGAGGGCGAGGTCCTGCGGGATGGGGGAGACATGGAGGGTCACGTCCACCCGGGCGGGCATGGTGAGGAGGGCCGTGAGGAACTCCACAGGCAGGCGTGCGGGGTACTCCTGGACCTGGAGCACGCGGACGTACTCGCTCCCCACGACCGAGTGGTCCGGGAAGAACTGGACCTTGGAGGGGCGCAGAGCCCCGACCATGGACCTGGCTTCCCCTCCGTGTCCCCCCTCCCGACACGACCCGAACCGGTAGTAGCTCCGTAGCATGTCGACGAGCGCCGGGCCTTCGAGGGGCTCTGCATCGAGCCCGAGGGTCACGAGGTTCTCGACGAGGCTCTCCACGCGGTTGTCCAGGAGCTTCCCTGCGGCCTGGCGCCTCTCCTCGGGGGTGGGGGACGCACCCCCCGCGAACAAGTGGGGTGCCGCCTGAGCGAGCCGGATCGCCGTCGCGACGTAGAACTTCCGGTCCAGCGTCTCCCGCGTCGCCTCGTCGAAGAAATTGAGGTAGCTGCTGCCCACGTGGTGAAGCAGGCCGGGAGGCTCCTCCTGGAGCCGGTCGCATAGCGCCAGGACGAACGGGCGGTTGTCGAACCGGTCCGGCCGTGTGATGATCTGGATGTCGAAGTCGAGGGCGTTCAGGAAGCCCAGGAACCCGCGGACATGCTCCTCGCGCTCGTCGGAGGAGAGGATGGCGAAATTGACCCCCTGGACCTCCACGACGCGGACATAGACGTCGTTCGGTAGGAGGAGCGTGTCGTGGGTGAGGCTCGTGAGCTGGACGTAGGCCTGTGCCGCCTCCCCTTCAAGCTGGGCCGGCCGCGCGAGGAACCGTTGTCGAAGGGCCAGGTACTTCAGGAGCGGGAGGTCGGCCCGGCGGACGAACCCGAGGACGAGCCCCGCCACGACCGCCCCGACGAAGGCGAGGATCCCCGTCGCGGTCGCCCACGCGGTGTGCGGGGCCAGACCGTTGATGGTATACCCCAGGAGGGCGCCCAGGGAGGCCGAGCCCAGGAGGTAGCAGCCCTGCTGGACCGTGAGGGGCCCGATCCTCGTCGCCAGCGACCCGATGCGGGGCGGGAAGATCACCATCCCGTCCGTCGCTCTCTCTCCGTCCTCGCTCATCCGCCCGCCTTCTTCCTCATCTCGCGGATGTACGCGCTGTCGGCCCCGTACCAGCCGCCATGGGGGAGGACGAACCCCGGCTTCGAGCGGTCGTTGAGATCGATCTTCCCGGACGTGACGGCCTTGGCCGTGACCTTGGGGACTCCCCCTTTCTGGAGGGACCGCGACCTGAGGGCGGTGCGACCCCTCCCCAAGACCTTCTGACCTGCCCACTTGCTCCCGTGGAAGAGGGAGATGGCTCCGATGGCCCCCATCCCCGAGACCCCGTGACCGGCGGCGACCAGCCGGGCGGCCTGACCGACCTTTCCGAGGACGCCCGCGGGACCCTTGGCGGCTCCCGCAGCTCCGGAGAGGGCCCCGCCCGGCCCCTCGACTCCAGGGAGGCCCGAGCCGCCGCCCATGCTGCTCGCCCCGAGCACCCCGCCGAGGACGGCCTGACCGACGCTGGAGACCGCCGAGCCGCTCTCCGTCATGACCTTCGGCATGGCGGCCGCAAGGGCGAAGCTGCCGAGGACCAGCGCGATGTTCAGCGCACCGTTGGAGGTCCCGTTCCCGTTGATGAAGAGGGACCCCAGGACCAGGACGGTCCCGATGAAGACGTTGACGAAGGTCCACTCGAAGAACATCTTGATGATCTTCGTGCCGAAGGCCTGGGTGATCGGGAACGACCAGAGGAGGAAGGCCCAGGGGAGGATGGCCCCGGTGAAGAAGACCATCAGGATGCGGACGCCCTGCTCGATGAGGAGCGTCACCAGCAGGATGATGGACATCAGGTAGAGGACCACGGCGAGGGGCCCCGACCCGGTGAACCAGTTGCTCCACCCTCCCGTGGAGAAGACGTTGAAGTTCCCCTGCGAGAGGACCGCCGTCGCGAGTTCGTTCGAGACGGAGATGCAGAAGTTGCCGATGAGCATCGTGGACGAGCCCAGGACGAGCGCGTAACCGAGCTTGATCCAGAGCTGCTTCAGCTGGAACTTCCGCTCTGCCAGGGGGGAGAGGATGTACATCAGGCCGATACCGGCGATGGCGATGCCGAGGGCCCCGAGGAAGACGGCATAGGTGATGCTCCAGACGGCGGCCACCGCGGGGTTCGAGAGGCTGGGGGTGGTCTGGACGGCCGAGACGCACCACTGGAGGAGCTGGTTCGAGACTCCCGCGAAGGGGGAGGAGATCGCGCCCCAGAAGCTGTTCCAGATCAGGTTGGCGAGGTCCTGCTCCCAGCTCATGGGCCGTCCTCCTCCCCGTGGTCGCCCACGATCTTCCGGAGGCCGGCGATGAGCAGCAGGGTGAACGCCAGGAACAGCCCGACCCCGACCAACTGGAGGAAGAGCGGGAAGGCCGGAGGGGGAGGAGAGAGCGAGCCGTTACCGCTGGGCGGGGGCGGGGTGGAGGGCGAGGAGCTCGTCCAGACCAGATCGATCGCGACGCTGGACTGAGAGGAGACGTTGTCGATCTCGGCCTGGGGTCCCGTCGCGGCCGGGAACCCCCTCAGGGGGTGCCCCAGGACCAGGACGGTGCTGACGTTGGTCAGGTTCATCCCGGCGAAGTCGGAGTAGGTGTAGTTCGCTCCGTTCGAGACGGAGAAGTTCTCGACGGGCTCAAGGTCCGTATCGTTGAGGAACAGGAAGTCGGCGACCGCCTGGGAGACCGGGGCGGTCGAGTTCGAGGAGGAGTTGTGGAAGGACAGGAAGACCTGGAAGGTCGGACCGGCAGCGGCAGACGCGGAGTGCTGGGGGAGGGGGGAAGCGGAGGATGCAGGGAGGAGGGGAAGGGCGAGGCAGAGGGCGAGGGCGAGGGCGACGGCGGGCACCGTCGTGAGCGGCTTGCGCCGCCGCGGGATGCCCGCCGGAATGGGTTGAGGGCGTGGGGGGGTTGTGGGGCCCCCGGTGCGAGGGCCCCCGCGCTCGGCCGGGTCCCTGGTCCACGGTGGGCGGACCGGCTCGGCGCGCCCCTCCTCCCCGCCGGGGGTGGTCCCGCTCAGCGAGGCGAGGAGAGGGAGGGAAACGGGAACGGGTTCGGACGGGGGAGGGGGATGCCGGGGGAGCTGGGTGGAGACCCAGTGGTGGAGCGAGCTCGTCCGCACCCACTCGCAGTCCCGGCAATAGACGGCCCTCCCGTCGATGTTGTCGAGGGTGTTGACACCCCCGCAGCGAGGGCAGGAGTTCATGCCCCTCCCTCCGGGCGCGCAGAACGACCCCGCTCCGGCATCCCGAGAGAGATGCGAAGGGCCTGCACCGCACGGACCTTCGTCTCCAGGTCCTGCGAGAGGAGCAGGTTCACCCGGGCGAGCAGCTGCTCGTCGGTCTCCCCTGGTTGGGCGTATGTCGCGATCCCGGACCGGCACGAGGCGAGCGCGAGCGATCCCGAGGTCCAGGTCCTGTCGCGGTGGGGGCCCGCGAGAGCATCCTCCTCCTCGTGGGTGGGCTCGGAGGGCATGTCCGAGGTGGGAGGCCGCGCCGACGGCCGCGCCGGCGAGGGAGGAGGCGGAGGGGCCCGGTTCGGAGACGGAGCCTTCGTCAGTCCCACATCTTTCGATGCGGCAGAGCTGTTCCCGCCATTTGTCGGGCTCGGGGAGGAGGCCGGGCTCCGCCCCCGGCTCCACGTCCCCGCATCGGGGGAGTGCTCCGGGAGCCACGCCTTCCGGGGCCGCGCCTCGAGGTCGACGACGACTTTGACCTCGGGGCCCGATGGGATCTCCGCGCCACATCCGTCCGCACACTTCGCGGGCCACCGCTGGCCCGTGAGGGTCCTCAGCCTCATGCGACCCCCTGGTCCCGAGGGGCGCCCCCGGGGGTCGCGCCATACGACCGCGAGCGGTCGGCTTCCGGGCTGTGGTCGGGGACCCAGACCTTCCTCGGCCGAGACCCCACCTCGAGGACCAGCTCTACGGCCGCGCCGGCGGGGAGGATCTCCCCGCAGCCGCAGGCGCACTTGGAGGGCCA
>DAHUZP010000036.1 GCA_027306505.1 Thermoplasmata archaeon
GGCGAAGGTCGTGGAGGCGCTCGCCCCCGCCGTGGAGGCGGGGCTCCTTCGCCGGGTCGACACTCGCTACCATCTCTCCGACCCTGCGGGGAAGCTCGAGGTGGAGGCCGCGCTCGACCGTGAGGAGCGCCGGGAAGTGCATGCCTCGGTCGCCAAGGGACTCCTGGAGTCCTCCCCCAAGCTCGAGGGCAAGCGGATCTTCCGGCTGGCTGAGCACTGGAGCGAAGCGGGCATCCCGGAGCGGGCGGTCCCTGCGATCTTGGCCTCAGGGATCGAAGCTTCCAGGCGCGGCGCGCACGAGGAAGCGGAGCTCGAGCAGCGACGGGCCCTCACCCTCGCCCAGCGGATCCCCGGGGAGGAGGGACGTGAGCTCGAGGAACGGGCGCTGACCGAGATGGCGGTCTCCCAGGAGATGCAGGGAAGGACCCAGGGCGCTCTCGACAGCTACGAACGGGCGATGCGAACGGCCCGGTCCCGAAAGCTCGGGGTGGAACGCTGGGGCCCATACCTCTACAAGTATGCGCGGCTCGCGATGGCCGTCGCTCAGGGGGGAGAAGGGTTGGAGCAGCGCCTGAGGGAGGCGCTCACCGAGGCCCAACGCGCGGACCTGCCGCGGGTCGAGTCGCTCCTCGGAGGGACCCTCGCCTTCCGAGCGCTCTATCACGGCCAACGAGAGGAGGCTCAGGTGCTCTCGGCGATGGCCCTGGAACGCGCGGAGGAGAGCGGGGACCCGGCGACCTTGGCCCGGGCGCTCCGCGTCCGGGCGCTCTCGCTCTTCACCGGGACCGATTCCGCCGGGGAGCTCCAGGAGGTCTCAGCGATCCTCCAGAGGGTCGTAGAGGGGACCCCCGCCGAACGAGTGGGACCGGAGCTAGCCTTCGCTCTGGACGACCTCGCCTCGTTTCATTGCACCGCCCACGACGAGACCCAGGCGCTCGCCTACGGGAGGCGCTCGGTGGAGGTCGCGCGCAAGGTCTGTTCGCGGACCGACCTGCTGCTCATGCTGGGGAACCTCTCCGAGCACCAGATCCACGCGAAGGATCTCGAAGGAGCGACCTCCTCACTGCACGAGATCCGTCAGCGCGCGGACCGCTACGGGCTCGCCGAGGGCCACTCGGTCCGGATGCAGTGGATGCTCGCCGAGGGGCTCCGGCTCGAGCTCCGGGGGGAGCATGCCCAGGCAAGAGAACAGCTCGAGGCGACGGTCGCCCTGGGCGAGCGCCTGGGGTCCCGGGACATGATGTCGCAGGCCCTGGCCTACCTCGTGGTATACGCGGTGGAACACCAGGAATACGAGGAGGCCAGGAAGGACCTTCGGCGCATCGCCCGCGAAGGGCTCAAGCGGGCGCTCTTCGCGAACGTACGGGACCTCCTCGACGCGGCGGCGAAGAGGATTCCCGCCCGCGGGGGATAGCGGAGGCCCTCCCCCTCGACGAGGAGCCGATGCTCCCCGGTCACCCTAGGCGGTCGCGGGCTTGGGGACCTTGGGCACGTGGTAGACCGTGCCGGTCCGGTCCATCCTCGTAGAGAGGCGGGCGACCTCCATCTCCAGGGCCGCGATGAGCGCCTCGGCGTGTGCATGATCGCTGCAGTGACCCTGGTGGGAGGAGGTGCAGGAATGGTAGGCGCGTCGGAGCTCTTCCAAGGAGACCGTGCCGGGGGCGCTCGACATGCACCCTCGGACGCGAGGGAGGATTTCAAGGCGACGCACGGGCCCCCTCGCGGGGTCCCCGGTCCGCTCAGGAGCGGAAGATCTTGGCGATCGCCTCACGCTCGTCGGGATCGAACCAGGGAGGCTCTCCGGCCTTCGCGTTCTCCGTCGGCCGACCCGGTCTCTCCGTCGCGGGAAGGATCACGTCCACCCGAGGGTCCGAGAGGACCCACTTCTCAAGCACCTGGGCCCAGGTGTTGACCCCCTTGGGGCGTAGCTTCTCCATGAGATCGTGAGGTGGACTTGTGCGGAGCAGCTCCCCGGTCCCGAGGGGCTGCATGACGAGAACCCCGAGCCCGAGCTCCTCAGCGAGCGGGAGGACCTCGCGCTCAACGGTACGTTCCTTCGCATTGTAGGGGACCTGGACCGCATCGATCTTCCCGCTTCGCATGAGGGTCATGAGCTTCGGGAAGGCCTCCGCGCGGTACTGCGTCGCCCCCACCCAGGAGACCTGCCCGGTGGAGCGAAGCTCCAGGAGCCGAGGGAGCACCTCCTCCGTCCGGGACAGGTTATGGACCTGGTAGAGGTCGATGTGCCCTCCGTAGAACCCCAGGGCCGCACGGACCTGGGTGTCGAGCTCCCCGGGGGCCCTCGCCCACACCTTGGTCGCGACGAAGGCTTGCTTACGGTGGGCCCGCACGCCGTCCCCGAGGACGCGCTCCGCCTCGCCGTACATGGGGGAGGAGTCGAAGACCCGGGTGCCTGCCCTGAGGGCCTCCTCCACGAGCCGGTGACGCGCCGCCTCCTCGCTCTTGCCCTTCACATCGAAGGTCTTCCACGTCCCCATGCCCACGACGCCGAGGGGAGGACCGCGTTGGCCGAGCGTCCGACGCTCCATGCCCCCCTCGAGGGGCTGCCGTTCAAGAAGGTCGCCTAAGGTGGCCTAAGGTGGCCTAAGGTGGCCTGAGGCGGCCTCAGGTGGGTGGTGGGCCGCCGCCTCCCCCAGGCTCCGATGGGGCCCAAGTGGGGGAGGACGGGGCAGCCCCCTCAGGCAAGGGGGAGTTGTAGGGAAGGTCGTACGCGACGCTCCCTGGTCCAGGGGGAGCGCCACGCCAACCCCTGCGGTAGACCCAAACGAAGAGGATCGCGGCCGCCGCGACGACCGCTAGGACGACCACGAGCAGGAGCAGGTCCACGCCCATGACGCGCAGCCCTCCTCCGGTCGAGCCGGAGTTGGTCCCGGTCGGCTGGACCTGGACCACGAGGGAGGTCGTCGCCGTGTTCCCGTCGGAGTCCGTCACAGTGACGTTCACCGTGTACGTTCCCTGGGCGCCGAAGGTCGCTGAGGACGTGGGGACCGTCGTCTGGGTGTAGACCCCGTTGCCGAACGACCACCGAAAGCCGACATAGTCGTAGCTTCCGCCGTGGGGGGAAGCGGTGAAGGCGACCGAGGAACCGCCCGAGACAGGAGAGACGGGGTTGGAGGTCAGAGCGACGGTGAGCGCCCGGAGGACCTCAATCTGGACCGGCGATGAGGCCGCGGTGGCCCCGCTCGAGTCGGTCAGCTGGACGGTCGCGTTGTAGAAGCCGGGAGCCGCGTACACGTGGGTGATCGTGCTCGAGGGCCCGCCCGACGAGGCCGTGGTGCCGTCACCAAAGGTGAACGTGAAGGAGGTGTAGCTCGCGGTCCCCCCCGCGGGGTGGACTTGATAGGTCACGTTCAAGGGCCCGGGACCGAGGGTGGGGGCCCCCGAGAGGGACACCGTGAGCGGCAGGGGGTTCGTCACCGTCACGGTCCCGCTCCACTGAGCGCCCTGCATGGGCGAGGAGGAGTCGTTGACCCAGGCGTGCAAGGTGTAGACCCCTGGGCTGGCGTAGGTGTGGGTCGGGCTCGCGAGGACGCTGGTACCGCCATCGCCGAAGCGGACCGCGTAGGCATAGGGCGCGCTACCCCCGGAGGCGTTCAGCAGCAGCTGGACCGTGAGGGGCGCCGGGCCTTGCTTCGGGGTGACCGAACCCGAGACCGCGAAGGGTCCGGGCCTGACGGAGATGGCAACGTTCGAGCTCGCGGCGTGTCCGGCAGAATCGTTCACCCAAAGCCACGCGGTGTAGGACCCGACGCTCGCGTAGGTGTGGGTGGGGTCCCTCAGCACGGAGGAGCCGCCGTCCCCGAACCTCCAGGCGAAGGAGTAGGGAGGGGTCCCGCCGGTCGCGGTCCCGTTGAACGTGACCCCAAGGGGAGGCGCCCCGGTCACGGGGGTCGCGCTGGCGGTGGCCAGGAGGCCGGTCGATCCTAGCATGATCGTGATGGCCGTCGTCGTCCCGCGGGTCACGGTAGCGCTCGCGGACCCGCTCCCCCACGTCGGGTCCGATGCGGTCACGGGGTAGGTGGCCGGTCCGAGGGCGAAGTAGGTCACGTTCCCCGCGGCACTGGTCCGTGAAGGGAGGCTGCCCACGTCCACGAGCGCGTTAGCGATCGCCCCTCCGGAGGGGTTCACCACATCCACGGTCAGGTTCCCGTCCGCGGCGTTGAGGAGCGGGACCTGCGCGAAGTAGGTCGAGAGGATCGTCTGGCTGCGGTTGTCGCCCCAGATGGCCCCGGCCGTCCCCCATGGGGTGATCGCCGACCAGATGTAGTCGCCCGGCCAGAAGCTCGCCCCGTACCCCACTGTCGAGGTGGAGAGCTGGCGGACGGGGCCCCAGGTGAGCCCATTGTCCGGGCTGTCGGTCTCGTAGACGACCCAGTAGTAGCTCCCAGGGTTGGTGCGGGTGTCGAGCCAGACGGCCTCCAGCTCCCCTGTGGTAGGGTCCGCCCCGATGGTGGGGGTGAGGAAGCTCGTCCCGCCGGGGACCGTGCCCGAGAGGAGGGTGGGGGCGCTCCAGGTCTGTCCGAGGTCGGAGCTCTGCACGAACTCGAGCCCGCTCGCGTCCACGTAGTCGAGGTCGATCGTGGCCCCCTGACCCCATGTCGCGTACCAGGAGATCCCGGTGGAGGCGCTGCATCCCGCGGGGCTCGTCCCCGGGGTCCAGGTCGCGCCGGTGTTCCGGGAGACCGTGACGAAGCAACCGCCGGCCCCTGAGCTCGTACCCGCGTCCGCCACCGCCCAGAGCGAGTTGTTGTAGGCGAAGGCGTTCATCGGGATACCGTTCGCCCCCTGGTTGTAGATGATGCGTGGGGCGCCGAGGTGGGTCCCGCCCCAGAGCGTGTTGAGCCAGACGTTCCCGTTCCCGTCGTCCACCACGTGGAACTCGGTGCCGTTAGGGGTCGAGCCGAGCCAGTCCCGGTCCAGGAACTGCCCGGTGCCGGCGACCGCGCACGGGATGTCCCGCATCGGCTCGCTCGCGTGCGTGCCGTTGTCCCAGAGCGCGACCAGGTAGTCGTCCGAAGTGAAGCCCCCGCCGCAGGTGGTCCCGGGGTAGACCCCGAAACCCCAGTACATCGTGCCGTTGGGGGAGTCGGCGGAGCTCGTCACATCGTACTCGAACTGCGAGCCGGGGACCTGGTCGATGACGTTCGTTCCGAAGGTCTGCCCGTCGTCGTTGGAGATTGCGTACCCCGCAGGGCCCACAGGGTTCTGGAGCACGCCCTGCTCCTCCCAGTTGGCGAAGAGGACCCCGTAGCGGTTCACGGCGAAGGTCGGCTCACCGGCCGGCTCGGGCTCGACATTCGAGACCTTGATGTTGGGAGGGGGAACGCCGTAGGGGGAGGCGGCGAGCGGGCGGCCCGCGAAGGGCGACGCGACAGAAGACGTGCCGTGATGCGCCTCGAGGGCCTGGAGGGCCTCCCGGGGAAAGGCCGCAGAACCCGTCGTATGGACGAGCGCACCGGAGAGTGGGATCACCATGAGGAGCGCGAGGAGGAGGGCGAAGAGGAGTACGAGGAGGGGGGGGCGCAAGAGTGTCCCAGGGGCGTGATTGGAGGGGGCCATCTTCGGGCTCCGGGAACCGGGCTGGCGTCGTGGACCTGAGGGCCTCAGGGAGGGGGAGAGCCGCGTCATGCCTTGACCAGACGCGGCACCTCCGCCACGGCTATTTCCACCTATGGGGGGGACGAACGGCAGCCCCCAAGCCCACCCGGTCACCTGGCCGCTCGGTCCACCCTGGTTCTCCTCGATCAAGAGGGCGAGCCGAGGCGCGGGAGGGGGAGCGTCCCCGACCCGCGGGTCGATGGCTCCACCTTTTCTGGGTTCCGGGCCCTTCTGTCGGCATGAGCATCGCAATCGAGGAGCTTCCGAAGGTGATCATCCTCGAACCGGGCCGAGGGGTCCGGATGGAGGTCAAGATGTCGACCACCTCCTGTGAGATCGAGATGGGGCTCGACAAGGAGAAGCCCGGTCGCAGCGTGGTCCTCATGATCGGACAACACGACGGGGAGGTCCTCCAGCGCGTGCGCGTCTCCGGGAAGGCCAAGGTCCTCTTCGACCCCGAAGAACCGGGCGAGTACGATTTCCTGCTCACTAATCCCACGAACGAGGTCGTGGTGGTCCACTGGGACGTCCGGGCCCTCTCCCAACCGAAGGCCCCCTCGCCACCGGGCCCACGGCGGAGAAGGCCAGAGTACGACCCCGCCTTTCGTTGAGGGATGGGGGCGACCCCTTTCCCCTCACGTCAAGACGGTCCCTCTAGCGGTCGACGCCCACCGCCTTGAGAACGTCACCTCGGGTGATGATCCCCACCAGGTGAGGCCCGTCCATCACGGGCAGGCGCTGGACGTGCTTGACGAGCATCCAGCGTAGCGCACCATCCAGGGAAGTGTCGACCGTCGTGACCACGGGGGGCGAGGTCATCACGTCCCGGACCCGCATGCGTTCGAGGACGCCCTTCCAGCGAGCGCGCCGCTCCGTACGGCCACGGGACGGCGATTCCAAGACATGGTCCAGCACCTCTGAGGCGACCGAGAGGCCCCCATTCTCGGCAAGCGCCCGAAGGATGTCCTTCTCACTGAGGACCCCCACGAGGTGCATGCCTTCGACCACAGGTACCCCGGAGTACCCATGGAAGCGAAGGAGCGCCGCGACCGCGGAGAGCCGTGCGCCGGGACCGGTGGTGACGAGACAGGTGTGCATGTACTCCTCGACGATGGGGGTACGGTGGAGCTCCACTTCCCGAGGGGCGTGGAGGTCGCCCGTCGTGGGAAGGGCTCCGCGCGGCTGACCGGTCCCGAAGGACAACGTGGGAGGCACCCGTGGCGGGCGTGAACTAGGGACCGGGATCGGCACCGCCTCGGTCGTCGGCGACGGGTCGCTCATCCTCCCTTCCTCCGAAATGCGAAGGCCCTCGAAGCGAATATTCCCGGGGTGGAGCGCGATTGACAGGGCGCGGGGACCCTCGTCGGGACCCTCCTGCAGGTTTATGGCGGATACGGCGTGGGAGACCGTACGGAGTGGAACGACATGGCGAACCCGCACGTGACGATCGAGACGAACCTGGGGACGATCGAGGCCGAGCTCTTCATGGACCGCGCTCCCATCACCGCGGGCAACTTCCGCACGCTCGTGCAGAAGGGGTTCTACAACGGTCTGATCTTCCATCGCGTCATCGACGGGTTCATGATCCAGGGCGGCTGCCCCCAAGGGACCGGCCACGGCGGCCCGGGCTACACCATCAAGGACGAGTTCGGCGCGGGGCTCTCCCACGAGGGACCCGGCATCTTCTCGATGGCGAACGCTGGGAAGGACACCGGCGGCAGCCAGTTCTTCATCACCCTCGCCTCGCAGCACCGCTTGGACGGAAAGCATGCGGTCTTCGGCAAGGTCACGAAGGGGCTCGACGTGGTCCAGAAGATCGGCAAGACACCGGTGGACCGGGACGACCGCCCTCGCACCCCGGTGAAGATGGTCCGGGTCTCGGTCTCCCCCTAGGCGCGCCTCGCTCGGTGCGGGCCCCGGGTGCCCTTAGGTCCAGGGCACCACGCCCGCTCCCGGGTCGTCAGAGCGCCTTCAGCAGTTGCCGGACCTTGAGCAGGTCCGCGTCGATCCTGGCCGCGGTCGTCTCTTCGTCCCCCAGCTGCAGGTCCGGACGCTGCTCCCCGATCCACCGGTAGATGGCGGCCCCGTCCAACCCATCTACCCAGCGGAGCAACGCCCACTTGGAACTCTTCGCGAGCGCTCCGTAGCGGTCGAGCAGTGCCTGGACACGCTCGGAGACCGAGACCTCCCCTCGCATCCAGGCATCGAACTTCTCCTGGTCCAGCTCACGGACCCAGCCACGGAGGACCCTCTCGCTCCCTCCGGGCATGCCCGAGTCGTGAGGAGAGCGCGACTTGAGGCTTTGTGCGCTCCCCCTGACCTTGCCGGTACGGTTCGGAAAGGCGTTCGGCTATCGTGAAATAAGGTAGGGCCTCGACGCCCCCATGCCCGTGCCAGGAGAGATGGCCCCCGACTTCTCGACCCGCGACAGCGATGGCCACGAGTTCCGCTTGTCCAGCCATCGAGGCCATCAGAAGGTGGTCCTCTACTTCTTCCCCGCCTGTTTCACCCCCGGCTGCGACCGCGAGGCCGGGAAGTTCCGAGACGAGTTCCCGCAGTTCACCGGGAGCTCGACCCAGGTGGTCGGGGTCTCCAACGACGAGGTCGAGACCGCGAAGCGCTTCCGGGAGCACTTCCACCTCCCGTTCCCGGTCCTACCCGACCCCGAGGGAAAGATCATCTCGCTCTACGGGGTGGGAAAGCCCGGGGGCCACGCCCGGCGCGTGACCTTCCTGGTCGGTCTCGAGGGACGTATCGAAGAAGTGGTGGACGCTCGCGATCCAGAGGCCCACGTCACGCAGACCCTGCAGCGGTCCAAAAGCCCCTAGTCTCGCCCTCCCTCAAGGGGCCGAGCCCCGTCGCGGGGTCATCGGTCGACGTGTCCACGTCGGCCCGACCCACCCGTCACGTGTGGGAGCGCCTGGCCGCTCCCGCCCGTCCAGGTCGGAGCGTGGCCTCGCACATGGCGAAACTTCGAGGTACTCAGCGCAGATAGCGCCGCTCCGGGACCACCACGGGCAAGGGCCCTGTCCCGCCGCGCAGGCCGTCCCGAACTCGACGGACCGTGAAGTCCGAGATCGGGCGGGGAAGATGCCTGGGACTGAACGTGGCGCACTCGGACACCCCCTTGAGGTGGGGCTTGGCCTTGTCGATGTTCCCTGCGAGGTCACAGAGGAACACGAAGTGAAGGCAGTTCCCCGAGGGCTCGAGGTAGATCCCACCAAGGGCACGGGGTTTGACCCGAAGGCCGAGCCCTTCTGAGACCTCCCTCACGGCGATCCGGTCCGGAGCTTCTCTAGGCCTCCCGTAACCCCCTGGCAGCTCCCAGTTCTTCTCGCCAGAGGTATGGTGCACGAGCAGGACCTTCCTGTTCGCATCCAAGATGAGGGCGGAAGCACAAAGGCGGGTCATCGCGTCCACCTCACGGTGGACCTGGCCTATAGTTCTGCCGCGAGCTGGAAGAGGACCCTAGAGGTACGTGCCCGCCATGGTTCAAGCGGAGGCCATGGCCCGTCCGTTCCGCGACCCCGGGGAAGACGCGGAGCTCCGCGTGGAGCTAGGTCGAGATCCCCGCGCTTCCGACCTAAGCCGATGACGCGTGCTCCCGATCGGCACGAGGTGACCTCGTAGGTCGCTCGGGAACTGACCTAGGCGGAGGGAGGGAGGTGGCCCTTCTTCTCCGCGATGCCTCGCGCGAGCGTCCCGAACGCCTCCGTAACCCGGTTGCCCGTCTTGGCGCTCGTCGGGACGATGGAACACTCCCCGAACGCCCCGGAGGACATGCCCCGCAGCTTCGAGCGCACCTCCTCGAGGGTGAAGGCCGGGTTGAGGTCGCTCTTGTTGACGACGAAGACCGCAGGGAACTTCCCCAGGACCTCCTCCGCCGAACGGATCCATCCTGAGAGCGACTCCAGGGTCTCCGGGCGGGTGCCGTCGCAGACGAGCATCACGCCGTCCGCTTCCTGGTAGTAGGCGGTGTAGATCGAGTCGAAGCGCTCCTGCCCGATGATGTCCCAGATCTGGAGGCGCACCTCGAGCGGGCCCTGGGGGCCTTCCAGTCGCTCCACACGGGCCGTGACGTTCGTGCCGAGCGTCTCGATGTAGTGTGGATCGAACATCGAGAAGACGTACCGACTGATGAGGCTCGTCTTCCCCACGGCCCCGTCGCCGAGCAGGATGAGCTTCGCCATCATCCGTCGCGGACGGGCGGCGCCCTTCGACGCCCCCTCGCTCTTACCGGCGCCCTCGGTCCCCCCGGACCCCCCCTTCCCGTGGCTCATCCGATCCCCTCGAAGGAGACGGTCGCGGGCTAATGCCCTTTGCTGTAGGGCTTGAGCGTGCGCAACAGGAGCGCGCGGTCGGCCGGGGCGATCGAGCCATAGGGGGCGGCGGCGAGGAGGGTGCCCTTGCCCTCCGCGGCCATCTCGGCAACGATGGAGAGGAAGTTCCTTGTCGGCTCCATCCCATTCGACTGCAACAGGAGCGGGAGGTCGGTCAGCAGGACCACCCCACCGGGTACACGCTTGAGGAACTCGTCGACCGTGCTGAGCATCGCGGGAAGGTTCCCCGCATCGAGGGTGAGGAGGCCGGGGCTCTCCCCCTGCGCGAGGTCGTAGATGCGAACGTGGGCGAGCTCACGGCGGGAGCGAAGCTCCTTTCCTCGTTCGGCGGTGATGGCGAGGCCTCCCCGTCGCTGGGCCTCGGTCCCGAACAGGCTCAGTGCGTCGAGCTGCGGTCCCTCCTCCAGCAGGAAGGAGCCTGGACCGGCGGCACCGCTCTTTGCGACCCGGCCCCCAGGGGACGGGGGTCCACTCCCCACGCGGGACCCCGGACCGCCCGTGCGACCGGCGGGCCGGCCCGGTCCAGGGGCATTCTTCGCCGAGGGTTCCGGCACGGGTGGAGGACGCCCACCACTCTCCGGCATCGGTCGGCCCTCCGCCCCCTCTACCAGGAGGGCGGGACCTGTGACCGGGGGGGCGGGGCTCCAGCGCAGCTCGACGACCGCGCGATCGCTCGAGGGGTCCTCGACCGTGATACGCCCCAGGACCCGGGTGTGAAGCAGCTCAGCCACCGCGCCCACCAAGAAGCCCCGTGTGAACTCCATCCGCGTCTCGCGTGAGGTGCGCGGAGAGGCCTCTGCGACGCGGGAGAGCTCGAGGACCAGGTGGTCGTCCCCGTGGGCACGGGTCCTGATCTTGGCAAGACCGATCTGGGCGCACATCGCCGGGACCACGTCCGCGAGATCCTTCATCTCGTGGACCTCGACCTGGCTCTGGACCACCTGGCCCGCCCCGCAGCGCGCCCCGAAGGCGCGCACGACCTCGCCGACTTTCTCTTCGCGGAGGTAGAGGCGCAGGGTGTTCTTGAGGAACCCCAGGTCCCGGCTCGGCAAGGCGAGATACGTCGTGCGGGCGGGGATGCGCACCTCGGGAGAGGGTCCCTCGCCGAGCTTCGTCTCGGCCCTCGGCTCGCTCATCGGGACATCGAGTGTTCCGAGGGGAATGAACCTATCTACCGAGGCCGACCCCCCCAGCCCCCTCAGGGGTGCGGGAGAGAGGGAGGCCCGCGCGAGCTCCGGTCAGGCTCGCTCGGTAGCGGGGCAGGGCGACCTCCCCCAGGGGGCCCTGGGGTGGGAGCATCGGTCCAGGCATGCGGGGGTAGGTTACGAAGGATGCGGGCGGCGAGCGTTGCGAGCGCGGTCAACGCGAGCGCGAGGAAGATCGTCTCGGACTGGACGTCACTGAGGCCCACGAAGGGAACGCCCAGGGAGGTCTTGTACGCCGCGGTCACGAGGCCGTAGACGATGACCCCGGAATCGAAGACCGCGATCGCGCGAAGGAAGACCACGCGCGAGAGCGAACGGAGCAGGTAGACCCCCAGCGGGACCCCGATGAGCACCGGGATGAGGAGCAACGGGGCAAGCCCCACCGCGGCGGGGGTGAAGAGCCCGAAGGCGAGGTAGGCCAGGGAGGCGAAGGAGGATTCAGCGACCCGGATCTGGGCGACGGTGCATCGGAACTCGTTCTTGTGAAGTCCTTGATTGTTCCAGAAGATGGCGAGCGGCGGCCCGGAGATCGTGGTGAGGGCGTAGAGGAAGCCGATGGCCCCTCCGAGGACGGGGGCGAGATGGCGCTCGTGGTGGAGGTGGCGCCGGATGCCGAGCACCTGAAGGAGCGTGAAGGGCAGCAACAGCGCGTAGAGGAAGAGCCGCACGTAGAGGGGGTCCAACACGGAGAGGGCGAAGGTTCCCAGGACCGCGCCGGGGCCGACCGTCAAGATGACCGGGAAGGCGCGGCGCCAGGTGGAGGCGAGGAACCCCCGCTCCCGGTAGAGCAGGAGCAGGTTGACGCCAAGCTCCACCAGGATGAGCGAGGGGTTCAGGACCCGGTTGGTGACGAAGAGGACCGCGACGGGGGTGAAGAGGGTCGAGAAGCCGTACCCCACCGCCCCGTTCGTGACGGCCGCCGCGAAGGCCATCAGGGCGAGGCCGAGCTGGGTGAGGAGGTCGGTCATCGTGACCGGTGGCGGCCTGTCGAAAGGTTAGGCACAACCTGAGGTATAAGGTGGGTGTTCTGCGCACAAGCGTTGCCACTAGACGCCGTTATTGCGGACAACTGCCCGAGAGGTTCGGGGCCCGCCCCGCCTCAGTCCGCGAGCTTCGAAGCGTCCACGTCGGACGTCTTGAGGTGGGTGTGTCGGCGGTAGTACCCAGCGAGCAGCGCATCCATGAAGGTCCTGAGATGAGGGAGCGAAGCGGCCGTCCCATCCCAGTCGATGAGCGACTCGTGCCAGGCGTGCTCCATGTCCTCGAGCGCGACGCCTACCTCTCGCGCGACCTCCTTGGGGTTGCGTCCGGAGAGGACCACCGCCGCGACCAACCGATGCCCCCGCACGATGTGGAGCTTCATGCTCGCGAAGTCGAGGACGTTGAGGTGTCCCCCTTCGGGGCTGAAGGAGCGCTCGACGATCCCCTCCACCGCCTGCAGCATCCCCGTCACGACCTCCGGTTCGAGGTCCGCCCGAGCGGTGCGGGAGGCGTGCCAGACGAGCTTCCCACCGCGGTAGACCAGGAAGACCTCCTCCACCCGGGAGCGGTTGCGGCTGCGCAGGATGAAGAGCCCGACAGCGGCCAGGATCACTGCGATCGCGACGTAGGGGAGGGCGGACATCCAAAGCGGGGTCGTCGGGGAGGAAGTGGAGGGCCCGGGGAAGACCTGGACCACCTCCAGCCGCAACGGCACGGAGACCGAGGGGAGCCCCGGGGAGTCGATCGAGACCTCCACGGTGCAGTTCGTGTGGTTCGGGATCGAGGAGGGGACGGTGAAGGTGATGGAGGAGAGACCGTCCAGGAACCGGATGCCTCCCGCCCCCTGGGTCAGCAGCAGCGTGTTGCTGGGGGGATAGAGGAACGTGAGGTTGAGGAAGCCGAGGGAGACGGGCGTGGTGGGTCCGAAGGAGCTCTTGTTCGTGATGGTGAAGTTGAGCATGACCCCGACCCCGGGATGCGCGGGGTCCGGGTCGGCCGCCATGGTGACCGTCATGACGATGTCACCTCGGACCGGGGCTAGGCAGATGTGGAGGACCACCCCGGGCCCGGTCGCGTTGAGGAAGAAGGTCGTCGAGTTCCGGACGAAGAGCGGGTCCGTCACGTTGAGGAAGTAGGGTGTCCCCTGCGCACCCCGGACCAGGGTGAGGGCGAAGGCCCCCGAGGAGTCGGTGGTCGTGGTCGCATTGTACGCTCCGTCAGCGGAGCTCACCCAGACGCTCGCTTGAGGGAGCCGGTCCGGGTACCCGCAGATCTTCACGGTCCCGTTCACGTCCGGGCTCGCGCCCGTGACGTCAGGAAGGAAGATGACGAGGTTCGCAGGCCTCCATCCCATCCCGTAGGAGCGGTTGCTGTAGCTCTGCAGGTCGCTCCGGCTGATGGGCGGCGTCGCGGAGATGTTGTAGGTCCCCGCCGCGAGCACGAGGGAGTAGGTCCCGTTGGCCGCGCTGGTCGTCGTGGTGAGGTTCCCGGTGCCCACGCCCCTCGCGGTCACGTTCACCCCACCGACCGGGAGCGGGGTCGATCCGGAAGGGCCGCCGATGAGGGCCGCATAGATGGTCCCCGTGAGGGTCGCCGAGGCCGGATGGACGTAGCTCGTCCCCGTGAGGTTCGCCTGAGAGCCCCCCGTACTGGTGGCGCTGAGGGTCCAGGGGACCGCTCCCGGGTCCGCGAAGGTGGGGAGCGTCCCCGAGAAATTGCCGGCGAGGACCGTGGAGCCCACGGTGGTCCCTCCCGTATAGGGCAGGTCGGCCGTGACCGGGAGACCTCCGCCCGGGAGCTGGTAGGTGATCGACACCGAGGCGAGACCGAAACCGGAACCTGCTGCCGCATCCCCCCACGCGGACCAGGTGGACCCGACCACGAGGCGAGAGACGACGCCGCCCGAGACCAGGGTGGGGGCTGGGGCAGGCAGCGCTCCCCCTATCCAAGCGGCGGCGGAACCGGAGGACGTGAGCGACGCAAGCCCCCCCCACATCAGAAGGCCCTCCGGCAAGGGCCCTGTGGGGACGAAGGAGGCCCGGGTGAGGGCACCCGGCGCGGAAGAGCTGGAGAGGAGGGTCCAGAGGAAGCCGCTCGAGTTGAGGGACCAGAGGTCCTGCAGGACGTTCGTTCCTCCTGTGCCTTCTCCCCCGTAGAGCAGAAAACCACCCGTGCTCGGGAGGGCGAGCAGTCCTGCCTGCTCCCGGGGCGCAGGCGCCATCACCGAAAGCGCCGAGTCGTTCGTCCAGGTCGCGGTGGGGCCGGTCGGCCAGGGAAGGCTCCACGTGCCCCCATACGTCGCACCGCTCGTGGTGAGGCCACCGAAGACCACGAGATCGCTCGCAGAGCCTGCGCCAGCGGGATAGAAGAGGGGAGGTGGGGCCCGGGAGGTCGATAGTCGCGTCCAGAGCAGGGTCGTGGCGGAGTAGCTCCAGGTGTCGTTGAGGGGGGTGCCCGCGTACCCTTCGCCGCCGAAGATCGCAAGGCCGGTCCCCGCGGGGTCGGGCGCCGCAGCCATGCCGGCCCTCGCCGGGGGAAGTGCCCCGGCGGAGTAGGGCTGACGCCAGGTGAGGTTGGACGGGTAGAACCACCAGGTGTCGTTGGCGAAGGAAGCGAACGGTTTGGCGCCATCGACCAGCACGAAAGCTCCCGAGGGGCCGGCCCCGGGGTCCCAGACCATCGCAGCGTCGCTCCTGGCCGACGGGGAGACCGAGCCCCACGCAGGATCGGCCACATGCCGCCAGGTCTGGTTCGCATACCAAAGCACCCAGGTGTCACCGAGGAAGGTCGGGCTGGAAAGGGTCCCGTTCAGACCCCCAAAGAGGACCGTGACCCCCGAGGCGGGGTCGTTCGCCGCCGCGGCCCCCCAGCGGCCTTTGAGCGTGGTCGGGGGGCTCGCCTTCCACCACGAAACCCCCGTCACTGCAGCGCGTCCGGACGACCGAGGGGAAACGACGGACGAGGACGCGGATATCGACCCCGAAGGAAGAGCGGTGCGGGTGTTGCGGTCCGTCGATCCGGCGGAAGGGCCCAGAACGACGTGGGCCGCGCCGAGAGGCGCGGATGCCGCCGAAGGGCTGGAGGAGTGCGCTTGGAAAGCTGGGGGCGCGGGGAGCAAGCCCAGCAACAGCAACGGAAGGAGGAGCCCCACGAGCATGTGGGGTACGCGGGACGCATCGACCACCCTCGGGGCGGACCCGCGAGGGGGGACTCCTCCGCTCACCTTTGGCCTACGGGCCGGCCCGCTCCATCCTAGCATCCCCAGAGGTGACCACCGAGGTGGTACCGTGAGGGCCGAAAATGGTTACCATGAGCTGGTAGGTCCCCGGATAGACGAAGAGGTGGGTGATCCAGCTGCCCGTCTCGTTGGGACAGACCAACGGTCCCCAGGCGGACCCCGAGAGCGCGGCACAGGTCGCGTTCTGGAACGTGGTCCTCGGGAAGCCCGGAGGGAGAGGGATCCCTGCGCGGAGCAGCTCGCAGGTGAGGTCCGCGTAGGGGCAAGAGTTCCGCGGAGGCTTGGCGGGAGGGGAGGGGCCTGTGAAGGACCAGTTCACCGAGGTCGAGTTCGGCCCCACGGGAAGGGCCATGGAGTCGAACGTCACGAGGAAGCCACCGGCAAGCACGACCTTGAGGTCCCAGCCGATGTGCACCATAGCGCTCGCGTTCGAGCCCCGCCCTCCGCGCCCGCCATGACCATGAAGGGCCCATCCGAAGGCGGTCGTGTAGAAGGGGGTCGTGAACCCGACCGAGAAGGGCACCGGGCCGCTGAGATTGGAGGCGGAGACCAGCGCGAACTCGTCGTCGAGGTCCGGGGCGGCCGACGCGTTCCAGGGAAGCACCAGCATCGCCCAGGCCGACGAGGGGGCTCCGCCGTTCGTGCGGGTCACATTGAGGGAGAGTTGCGTCGTGCACCCCTGTCCGAAGTGTCCTTCGTCCTCTCCTCCCCCGTTCCCGTTCCCGTCCCCGTCGCCGCCGCGGGCGCAGCAGGCAGGGCCGCCCTCATGGGCCGGAGCGTCGGACCCCCCGCCGCCGCCCGCGCCGCAGCACGAGCCGCCGTCGTCAGCGGGGGCAAGATGACCTGAGCTCCCCCGGCCACAATCACAACCGTGGTTCGCAGGGGCGAGGGAGGCGCCCGATGGTCCCCGACCGGGGTCGCAGTCGGAGGAGTTCAGGACCGTGAGGGAGACCGTGTTGCCGACCGCCCCGCTCACGGTCAGGCTGACGTTCACGAGGTAGCAGCCGAAGGCGCCGGCGCATACTGCACCCCCGTTGCCGCCTCCTCCGCCCCCGCCGCCGCCGCCACCACCACCGCCCCCGGCGGGGTCCGCGACCCTGAGCAGGAGGGAGGTCGCAGCGTGGTCGCCCAGGGCATCGACGATCGCGAGCGAGACGGTGTAGTTGCCGGCGGTGGCGTAGGCGTGGGTGACGTTCGCCCCGAGGGCGGAGCCGCCATCACCGAACGACCAGGTGTATGAGGTGATCGTGGCGTTGGGGTCGGTGCTCGTGCTGGTGAAGGAGACGACCTGTCCCTGAGTGGGGTTCGTGGGGCTGTACTGGAAGCTCGCCGTCGGTCCGCTCCCGGGACCCATCGGGTCACCCTCAGACACGAAGGCCCAGACGGAGCCGCTGGGAGGTTGAGGCACGACTGCGAAGGTGAGGTCGATCCATGAAGCTGGGGCCATGACCGCTGAAACCCCATCGGCGGAGGTGAGTTCCTGGGTCCAGTTCGCTCCCGAGCTCGAGATCGCGCTGAGAAGCTTTGTCGGGGTGGGCGCAAGGCCTGCGACCCCGCTCAGGAGGCCCAGCCAGGCGAGCGCGTGCTCCCCCTGCCAGGACAAGCGCACGTCGACGACCTGAGTTCCGCTTCCTACCGCGCCGCCAATGGGGAGCACGAAGTCGGAGAAGTACTCACGCGGAGCGATGAATCCGATGGTCGTGAAGCCCCCGGTCCCCTGGTCTTGGACTTGGACGGAGATCCCGGACGCGCCCGGGGTCGGGTAGGCGGGGTCCTCTTGGGCACGGAGGACGATGTCGTCCTGCGCGGCGTTGGGAACGTCACCGAAGCTCGCGAGCACGGTGTAGTTCGTGGTGGCCGTGAGGTACCCGGTGGAGGGCGACGAAGCGTTGGCGAGAGGGTCCTGCAATAGCGGCGTCACATTGTTCCCGGAACCGTTGTCGGCAACGACGACGCTCTCGGCCCCTGAGGCAGAGCTCGGCCCGAGCACACCCTCCTGCACGTAGGCCACAGAGGAGCCTGGGACGACCGACTCCAGGTCCACCATGTCGAAGGAGCTCGAGTACCCCGGACCTTGCTGGAGCTGAAGCGAGACCCGCCCGCTGCTCGTTGAGAGAGGCTCCTGGAGGACGTAGGTGTCCTGGAGCCCGGAGGCTCCTGGGGTGGCGTACTGCTCGGGGAGCACGCTGTCGTCGACCGACCACCCGGAGGAGGAGGGGACCGCGAGGAACGGGCTGCCGTTCGGGTACCCAGGCGAGGACTGGGGGATGGGTGGAGGCGGATTGCCGTTCCCCCCTCCCGCAGGAGGTGGTGAAGACCCGCTCGAGGAGGCCGCAGGGACGAGGGAGGAGGAGAATGACGCCGACCAGGCGCCGCCCGAGGAGAGCGCCAGGACCGCCCCCAAGGTCAACGCGGTCGCGACAAGGGCCCAGGACCTGGCCGACGGGCTGACCGCTTTCAGTAAGCGCATGGTGCCCTCCCCTCCCCGGAGGACGGACCGGGCTTCCGGTCTGTTTGTTAACACGCCGCATGGGCTATATAGGTGTGTCGGGGGCCCTCGAGGGAAGACGTACAAATGCGTATGGACCCGACAGGGGGCGGGACGCCTCCCCGACCCCCCCTCGCACCTCGAACGCTGAGGTCGCCGAAAGGGCTCCAGGCTGGAAGGCGACCCTACGCACCAATTTCCATGGCCTCTAGGGTACCCCCCGCCGCTTCCACCCTTCGCGTGAGCTCGGAGGCGAAGCTCTTGCGGTCCCTGGGGGAGATGAAGAGAGGGACCTCGTCCGTGAAGATCAAGAGCCCCCGATGGTAGGTGTGGACCACTTCGAGCTTGCCGACCTGAGGGGACCAGAGCCGAGACCTCCAGCCCCAGGTCCCGAACAGCCCCGTGGGGGAGAGCTCCCGCAGCGAGGATCCCTCGATACGGCGGATGGAGGCAAGAGGGATACGTCGCCAACCGAAGAGCCTCCAGGCGTTCAAGTGGTCGTCGTCGATCGAGTAGAAGATCGAGAGCTGACGGGCGAGGTAGAGCACCATGAGGGCGGTCAGGAGCTCGACCGCGGCCTGGCTCGTCACGAGACGGGGGAGCAGCAGCACGATCGCGAGGATCAAGATCGCGTAGAAGATCGGGACGACCACGTCCAGGACCGGCGGCTGCCGGTAGGTCGTCCACGGCGCGGACTTGGACCCCTTGGTCGGAGCCGGGGACCTCACATCGTTCGGTGCCTCGGTCATCCGAAGGACCTCTAGCTAGGACCCGTACTACTAGGCTCTGGGGACCTGCGTCGATCGAGCGTCGCATCCGTTCGGCCTTCAAATCCCCGTCCCCTTACGTCCCCGCGGAGGTCTTTCCTGAGCGCGATCCTCTGGACCGGCGCCGCGGTCCTGCTCATCCTCTATGGCGCGGTGATCGCGCGCCAGCTCGCCGGTCGGGCGGACCAGATCCCCTTCATCTTCCTCGGCGCGGCGGTCGCCCTTGTCGGGCTCGGTGACCTCACGCTCTCCCAGGCGGCCGCCGCGGTGAACCTGCCCGTCCTTGCCTTCCTCTTCTCCATGTTCGTCTTCGCGGTCGCGTTGGACCGGGCGGGGGCGATGGCCCACCTCGCCCTCTGGCTGGCTTCCCGGGCGAGGCGTGGGGAGGACCTGGTGCTCTACCTCTTCGTCGGGTTCGGGCTCGTCTCCACGGTCCTGGTCAACGACGCGCTCGTGGTGATCATGGTGCCCTTTCTCCTTCATCTCGCGAAGCGCCTCAACGCCCCTCCGGTGCCTCTCCTGCTCACCCTCGCCTTCGGTGTCACGGTCGGCAGCTCTCTGACGCCGCTCGGCAACCCGCAGAACCTGCTCATCGCCCTCTCCTCCGGCATGAACGCGCCCATCTCGACGTTCCTCCGCTACCTGCTCCTGCCCATCCTGGCGAGCCTCCTCCTCGGCGGGCTCTTGCTGCGGCGGATGTTCCGTCCGCAGTTCCAGGAGGTCGCGGACGGGAAGGGTCGACCGGTGCTGAGCGGCGTCCCCTTCGCGCTCTTCCCTCGGGGGGGATGGCCCTCGCGCATCCGCCGCTACCCCTCCCTCGTGATCTTCCCCGCGACGCTCGTGAGCTTGGTCGTCTTCGAGGTGCTCGGGTCCCTGGGGATGGGACCGAAGGTCCCGATCTACATGGTCGCCGCCGCGGGGGCGACCGTCCTCCTCCTGGTCCAGCCGGCCCGGGAGCAGCTGATGGAGCGCGTCGATTGGAGCACACTGCTCCTCTTCGTGGGCCTCTTCGTGGTCATGGCGGGAGAAGTGAACGCCGGGGTCGTCGCCGTGATCTCCCGGGGCTTCCCCGTTGTCCGCCCAGGCGGAGGTGGCGAGGTCGGGGCCCCGCAGATCGGCTCCATCCTCCTCTCCTCCGCGCTGGGCTCCCAGCTCTTCTCGAACGTCCCATGGGTCGCCCTGTCGCTGCCGACCCTCCAGGCCCTGGGCTACAACGCGGGGACGCCGGTCGCCTGGGTCGCCCTCGCGGCGGGGAGCACCCTCGCGGGGAACGTGACCCTCCTGGGCGCCGTGAGCAACCTCATCATCGCGAACCAGGCCGAGCGTGGCGGCGTAAGGATCCGCCTGGGCGAGTTCATCCGATGGGGCGCGCCCGTCGCAGGGCTCTCCATCGGGCTGGTGTTCCTATTGCTCGTCCTGGGGATCTGAACGGACCGGGCCGCTACGACCCCTCGTAGTAGTACTCGCCCTTCGAGCGCTGCTCCCGGTCGAGGACCGACCCTTCCTTGTTGATGCGCGGGCGATGGCTCTCCTCGTCCCGGCGGAAGGTGACCTGGATCTCCTTCAGCAGGAGGTTCATGCCCTCGCGCATCGAGAAGGGTCCTTCGCCCTTGCCCCGGGACTTCTGCGCGTCCTCGGCATGGAACGTCATGAGGGAGTCCGCGACGAGGTCCAGGAAGTAGACGTCATGGTCGGCGACGAGCGCCGTGCTCCCCTGTCGTTCGACCAAGCGCTTCACGAGCCTGGCCACGTTCATGCGTTGGTCGGAGTCGAGGTAGGCGGAGGGCTCGTCGAGGAGGTAGAGCGTCGCCGGACGGCCCAAGCAGAGGGCGATCGCCGCGAGCTGAAGCTCTCCTCCGGAGAGGTCGGTCAGCGGGACCTCGAGCACCCCGTTCAACCGCAGCGTGGGGACGAGCTCCTTCTGGAAGAGGTCCCCATCGAACCCTCCGGCGGCCACGAGCGCGTCCACTCGCTCCTTGAGCGTCCAGTCACCGGTCGCGCGCAGGTACTGGGGCTTGTATCCCACGGTCACCCCGGAGGGTGGCGTGCCCTGCGTGGGGGGTTCCACCCCGGCAAGCATCTTCACGAAGGTGGTCTTCCCGGTCGCGTTGGGGCCCACGATCCCTACGATCTCGGCCTTGTGGAGGGCCCCGCCCGTGACGGTGAGGTGGAACCGGGGGTAGGCCTTCTCCAAGGCACCGAAGGTCACCCTGGCCACGCGGTGCGCCGTGCCCCGGGGCGGATGGGTGGTGAAGAGGATGGGCTCAGTTCGGAACCGGACGTTCTCGTCCTGGAGGTAGCCCGCGAGGTAGGTGTTGATCGCGGTCCGCATGGGCATCGGGCGAGTGACCACCCCGAAGGCCGCCTCCTCGCCGTAGACCAGGTGGGCCTGGTCCGCGAGATAGTCGAGCAGCGCGAGGTCGTGCTCGACCACGACCACGCTCGCCCGCTCGCCCAGGGACCTGATCAGCCGGGCGACCTGCAGGCGATGGACGATGTCGAGGTAGTTGGACGGTTCATCCAGCAAGTAGAGGTCGGCCGGGGTCGCCAGGGTCCGGGCGAGGGCCGCCATCTGGAGCTCACCACCGGAGAGCTCGGAGAGCTCGACCCCTTCTCGGGGACGTAGCCCGGTGTCCTCGAGCGCCTTCCCAGCGTCCCCTCCCCCCTCGCTCACGAACTTCCCGACGGTCACGCCCTCGCGCTGTGCGAGGGTGTCGACGTACTGGGGCTTGATGACCGAACGGACCTCGCCCTTGGAGAGCTTGAGGAAGTGGGCCTGGAGCTCCGTGCCGCGGTACTTCCGGATGATCTCCTCCCACGATGGGGGGGCATCGTACCGGCCCAGGTTCGGTTTCTCCGTGCCCGAGACGACCCGGAGCGCGGTGGACTTGCCGATGCCGTTGGGCCCTAGGATCCCCACGACGCCCTGAGGGCGGGGGATGGGCAGACGGTAGAGCCGGAAGGAATTGAGCCCGTAGCGGTGGACCATGTCCTCCTCGGCCGCCTCGGGCGTGTTGAGGATCTTGATCGCGGTGAACGGGCACTTGTGCACGCAGATGCCGCAGCCGATGCAGAGGGTCTCGGAGATGATCGGCTGGCCTCCCTCCCCCCAGACGATGCACTCCTGGCCCATCCGGACCGGCGGGCAGTAGGCTTGGCACTCCCCCTGGCACTGCTTGGGATGGCACCGGTCCGTGAGCAGGACCGCGATCCTCGCCATGCGACGTGCCTCCGAGATCCCCTGAGGTCTATCGACCCGCGAGGCCCGCGTTATGGCGCAGCTCGCCCAGGAGCACATGGTGCTCCGCCCGGACGTCGTACTTGTGGATCGACTCCTCGCTCCGGGTCTCGGCGAGGACCTCCACGTCGTCGGGAAGCTCCGGGAACCGCTCGGAGGTGAGCCGCAGCACCTCTCGGAGCACATCCTCGACGAACCTGGGCTTGCGGTGCGCCGCGAGGACGACCGCCCCCTCGTCCCCACGCTTGAGGATGGCGTAGGTGGGGGAGCTCTGGGCCTCCTCGATCGCGTCGAGGAGACGGTCCGCCTCGACCTCGATAGGCTCGGGCAGGGTCAGGGTGAGGCGGGTATGGTTGCGCTGGTTGTGGGTGATCATCGGAAGCGCGTCGAAGCGGGAAGAGCCGAGCTCGGGGAACTCCTGGGAGAGCGCGCTTCGGCAGGTCTCCATGGCGCAGGGGCAAGCGGTCATGCCCACCCCCTCCGCCCCGATCGCCTTTCGGATCCCGATACCTCCAGGGGTCCGGGAGGCCCAGGCCTTCCCGAACAGGCGATAGTCCTCGAGCGACACCCGGTCGGAGGCGACGCCCCGCGATCGGAAGTACTCAGCCTCGGCGGAGACCTCGGCCTCGTTCGCGTAGTCGTGGCGTGCCAGGAGCTCTCGAGCGATCCCCACACAGCTCGCTTCCAGCGAGGAGGAGGGCCGTACCACGGTGGAGTCAATCGCCTCGGCGAGGATCTGGGCGTTCCGGGAGAGGTCGGAGCCCTTGCGGCTCTCCGGCAGGTCCACGTACACCTCGATCGACGCCGCGAGGGTGTGGGCACGGTCGGGCCGCTGGATCACCAGAGGCTTGCGGACCCCTGTGATCCCCACCTTCCCCAGCGCGAGCCGGGGCACCGCAGGGGCCATCGCGTGAACGTCCCTCACGCCGCGCGCGAGGCGGGACCCTTCAAAAGCCTGCCCGCAGGACCTTCCCATGGGAAGGACGTGGACGTCTGTGGGGCGCTCGGCGGGTCCAGCTCCGCGGGGGGACCTTCCTCGCGTCCGCGCCCCCTGGGTAAAGGGTGTAATACCTCGCACCCGCTCCCACCTCCGATGACCGCTGAAGGTTCGCCCGACGCCGGGCCCGCCGCTCCTTCCACCGTCGCGCCATCCTCTTCACCTCCTGCGGCCGCCACGGAGAACTCCCCGACCTCCGCAGCCGCCCCAGCTCCGGGCAGCCGGCAGGAGAAGGAGATCCTGGTCCGAAAGACCCTCAAGAAGATCTACGACCCCGAGATCCCCATGAACATCGTCGACCTGGGGCTCATCTACGGGTTCGAGTGGTCCGATGATCAGCACCTCACGATCAAGATGACCATGACCGGACCGGGCTGCCCCGTCGCGGGGATCCTCGCGGAAGAGGTCAAGACCGGTGCCGAGACCGTCCCCGGCATCCAGGAAGCGAAGGTCGACGTCGTTTGGGAACCTCCGTGGGGGCCCGAGAAGATGAGCGACTTCGCCAAGCGCCAGTTCGGCTACCTCTGAGCGAGCGGGCCCCCGCGCTCTCGCGAGGGGAGGGCCTCCTCTCGCCCAGGGGACCTCAGAAGAGCGTTCGCTGACCACGTCCGGAGGGCTTCTTCTTGACCGCTCCGCCTTCCTCCTCCGGGGGGTTCGCATCGGCCGCCCCCGCGGCAGGGGCGTTCGGATGCTCCTCTCGAAGCAGGCTGTGGACCGAAAGGTGGTCCTCCTCGACCCGGAGAAGGTAGGCGATCTCCCGGGCCTCGAGCTCGAGGTCACGGACGATGTGGACCAGCTCCCGTCGACGCTCCTCCAGCCCGGAGGGCCCTCGTGCCTCGGGGGCCTCGCGGAAGAGGCGCTCCAGGAACGGCAGCATCTCCTCCCGGGCCTTCTTGCGGGAGAGATGGTCGAAGTGCCCCACCTTAAGGGCGAGCGAGTCGCGGGCCGCCCTCAACGAACGGCTCCCGCCCATCCCGGCCAGGAAACGGGGGAACTCGGTCGCGGAGCGACCCCCCGGCGGCGCCGGGCCTCCCGGATGGAGCGCGACAGCGACCCCTCCGGTCATGATCTCCGTCGCGTAGCTCCACAGGCTCCAGATCCTCCACCGGTTCGCGCGGGCGAGATGTTGCTGGGCGTGGGAGAGCATCTCGAACCCGTTGGCGAGCTCGCGGGCCCCAGGGGCGTAGCGCGGGAGGTTCTCCTCGATCCAGGGGAGGAGGTCGTCCGGGGAGACGTCGAGGCCGTCCAACACCTCGGAGGTCTTCCAGAACCTGCCGGAGGATAGGATGCGGTCGACCGCCTCGAAGATGTTCGCCTGGATGTCCCTCCAGCCCAGGACCTGCTCCGCTTCGACCCCCGGCGGAAGGATGCGCCGTTCTTTGAGGTCATGGAGCGTTGCCGCGAGCTCGAGGTCGTTGAGGGCGGCGCGCAGGTCGCCCTTGGCGTGTCGCGTGATCGTGTCGATGGAGCCCCCTGGGACCCCCAGCCGCTCCTCGTGGCTCACTCGGTGGAGCTGGGAGCGGACGACGTCGTCCCTCACGGGGTAGAACTTGACCCGGACGACCCCCGTTCTGAACGCGATGGAGGCCCGGGAGAGCGCTCGGGGGTCGATCGCCGTCAGGAGCAGGGGCTGGCGGGTCTCTCGGACCAGGTCGGCGACGGCGGCGAGGCCCCCGCGGTCCGAGCGGTCCGATCGCTTCGCGGTCGGCTGCCAGTCCGCGAGGTCCATCAGGACCGCCTTGCGCTTCCCGAGCTGGCCCCTCGGGGCGGTCGTCGGGACGTCGTTGAAGCTGGCGTAGGGTCCTGGCTCCTCTCCGGACTTGAGCCCCCAGGACTCGTTGAGGGCCCCCACCTCGCGGTACCGGCTCCGCAGGAACTCCCGGAGCGAGGGGGGAGCTTTGGGGAACCGAGCCGCGGACTCGTCCACCGAGCCCCCGCGAGAGGGGATGCAGTCCACGTCGTCCAGAAGGATGAGGTTCCTACCGCCCTGTGTCGTGGAGAGGTAGCGCCCGTCCTCGGTGAACGTGTTGGTGAGCGATGCGCGTCCGGCGACCTGACCGAGCGCCTCCCGGTTCCGGGCGTCCGAGGCGCTCATCTCGATGAAGCCCCATCCGTACTCCTCGGCGAGGGCATGGGCGGCGGACGTCTTTCCGGTGCCGGGGGCCCCTTCCAGCAGGGCCGCCCTGACCTTTGGAGGGCGGGGGGTCGCGAGCCAGGACTCGGCGAACCGCCGGAGCTTCAGGATCGCGTCACCCTGGCCCAAGATGTCTCGGAGCGTGCGGGGACGCCATCGCTCCACGAGCAGCGAGGGGCGGGCCGCACCGTCTGGACCCGAGGCGCTGGTGGGTCCCTCCGTCGCGAACACCGTACCTCGCGAAGGCTCACAGGATTTAGGGGTGGAGGTCGGGCTCCTGGAAGCCGCCAGGGAGGATCGAACTCCCGACCTGCTGATTACAAATCAGCCGCTCTACCGACTGAGCTATGGCGGCATCCGCACGGGCAGGGCCTCCTAGGCCCCACGAGCCGGGTAGCGAGGGGGCCTGTGATATGAAACGAACGCCGCCGGCGCGGGCGGAACCGAGGGGGCCCCAAGGGGGGCACCTTCCGCCCCTCAAGGCTTCATACCTCGAACGATTGCGCCTGGACGTGTCGGGAGCAGGTGGACCTCGGCTGGTGCGAGCCCCTCGGGGCCCGAAGCGGAGCTGCAAGGGCTGGTCGCAGGAGGCCGCCCTCCGTCTCCTCTTGAACAATCTGGACCCCGAGGTGGCGCGGGACCCCGACCACCTGATCGTCTACGGGGGCCGAGGAAAGGCGGCCCGGAGCTGGGAGGACTTCGACCGCATCGTCGCTGCGCTCCGCACGCTGAGACCGGACGAGACCCTGGTGATGCAGTCCGGCAAGCCGGTCGCGGTCTTCCCCACCCACCGGGAAGCGCCCCGGGTGCTCATTGCCAACGCGCTCATGGTCCCCCGTTGGGCGACGGACGAGGTCTTCTGGGACCTAGAGGCGAAGGGCCTCACCATGTTCGGCCAAATGACGGCCGGCAGCTGGATCTACATCGGCAGCCAGGGGATCCTTCAGGGGACCTACGAGACGCTCGCCTCCCTCGCCCGGATCGAGTTCGGGGCCGCGACCCTCCGCGGCCGGTGGATGCTCTCGAGCGGCCTCGGCGAGATGGGAGGGGCCCAGCCGCTCGCCGTGACCATGCTCGAAGGGGTCGCGCTCATCGTGGACGTGGACCCCCGGGCGGTGGAGCGACGGCTCTCCAAGCGCTACCTGGACGTGCGGGCCCGAGACCTCGACCACGCCCTCCTTCTCAAGGACCAGGCGCTCAAGGAGGGGAGGCCCCTCTCCATAGGGCTTGTCGCCAACGCGGCGGACGTCTTCCCCGAGATCGTCCGTCGAGGGATCGTCCCGGACATCGTGAGCGATCAAACGGCGGCGCACGACCTTTCCGTGGGCTACCTACCCAATCACTTCACGCTCGAAGAGGCGACAAGGCTTCGGACGAGCGATCCCGCGAGGTACCGCACGGAGGTGTACCGTGCGATCGTCGAGGAGGCCCACGCCATCCTCAACCTCCAGCACCGGGGCGCGCGTTGCTTCGACTATGGGAACAACTTCCGGACCCGCGCAAAGGAGGGAGGGTACCCGGAGGCGTTCCAGATCGAAGGGTACGTCCCGCGCTACATCCGCCCCCTCTTCGCGGTGGGTAGCGGACCGTTCCGATGGGTCGCGCTCTCCGGCGACCCGGAGGACATCTACCGCATCGACGAGGCGGTGCTCCGCGACTTCTCGAACGAAGAGGCGCTCTGCCGATGGATACGTCTTGCCCGCGAGAAGGTCCAGTTCCAGGGGCTGCCAGCCCGGATCTGCTACATGCGTTACGGGGACCGGGAGAAGTTCGGCGTCATGGTGAACCGGATGGTACGGCAGGGGAAGCTCCGGGCACCGATCGCGATAGGTAGGGACCACCACGACACCGGGGCCGTCGCCTCCCCCTTCCGGGAGACCGAGGCGATGCGCGACGGCACCGACGCGATCGCCGACTGGCCGGTCCTCAACGCCCTGCTCAACGCCTCCTGTGGGGCGAGCTGGGTCTCGGTCCACCACGGAGGGGGGGTGGGAATCGGTAACGCGATCCACGCCGGCCTCGTGATCGTCGCGGACGGGAGCGCGGAAGCGGAGCGGCGTATCCGCCGAGTGCTCAACGCGGACCCGGGTATGGGGGTCGTTCGCCACGCGGACGCCGGGTACGGCGCCTCCCTCGCGACCGCCCGCGGAGCACGTTTCCGGCTCCTCAGCCCCCCCACCATGGAACCCGAGCCGGTTCCGCCGGGCTCCCAAGCCCCGCCCAGGCGCAGGAAGGGAGCCCGTCGGCCTCGCCGCACGTCGGGACGCCGGCGCGGTTGACCGCGCGCTACCGGTCGCTTCCCCCCTGCTCGGGGGCCCTAGGGTCGACTACCGGTAGGCCCCTCGCCGGCGGCCCCGCCGGAGCTCGTCCTGTTCCGCCTGCATCAGCGAGACGATCGCTCGGCGGAAGAGCGCGCTCTGGTTGATCTCCCGGTGCCGCTGGAGGAAGCGGTCTTCGATCTCCGTGATCGTGAGGTTCTTGCGGACCATCGAGTCGGCCAGCTCCTCTGCGACCATGGTGCTCCTCCGCCGGCCGTAGCTGCTTCCGCCGTTGTGGGGAGGGGAGAGGGCCATGTCGTCTTCCCGTCCGCAGGAAGGGCATAGGAAGGCTCCAGCGAACCGTCGGATCGCCCGAGAGCGAGCGACCTTCGAGCCGCAGACCGTGCAGAACCCAAAGGAGGGCGGACGTCCAGGGCGACGCGCTCCAGAGGTCCCGGGGCGGTGGGTCACTGCAAGAGGACTTGGAAAGAGCCTAAGCATAACCATACTTCTGGGAGCCTTATCTCATAAAAGTGTATGCTAACGCTGCATAGGCGTTGTTACGGGACCCCGGGCAGGTTTTGGGCACCCCCCCCCAACCCTTTCCTCGGGCATCGCCAGACCTCGCCGTGCAAGTCTCCTCCGTCCAAGCTCTTTAGAACTCGACGAGCTGCGTTGCTCCATGGATGCCTCCGCTCGGGCGCCAAGGGGCCCCTCGGCGGTGCGCTCGGTCCCCGGCCCTCCTTCGGGGCACCCGCTGGGCCGCTCGGAGCTTCCCAAGCACTTCGTGGTGACCGGCTATGTGCTCGATCCCCTCCGCACGCACGTCCTGCTGCTCCTCCATCGCAAGCTGCACCGTTGGCTCCCCCCCGGCGGGCACATCGAAGCCGGGGAGGACCCGTTGAGGGCGCTCCTTCGCGAGGTGTGGGAGGAGACAGGGCTCCTGGTCCGGCCGATCCAGGTGTCCGAGGCCGACGTCGCGGACGCCGCAGGTCTGGTGGACACCTCCGAGGAAGGGGTCATGCCGCTCCCGCGACCCTACTACCTCCAGGTGGAGACCATCGATGGGCAGCACGAGCATGTCGACCTGGTGTACGTCTGTGAGATCGTGGGGGGCGAGGTCCGGAAGAACCACGAATCAGAGGAGGTCCGTTGGTTCGGGGTTCGCGACCTTCGGACCTCTGGGGTCGGGGCGAACGTCCGCACCCAGGCCGAGACCTTGCTGACCCGCAGAGGGTCGGGCGCCGATGGGGCGCGTGCTGCCACGACCTCCATGTCGAGGAGCGCCGGAAAGGCTCACGAAGAGCCGACCTCGAAGAGCGGGCCGGCGCGCCGAAGGACCTCCAGGTCCGTCGGATAGGGTACGCGGGCCATCGCTTCCTGAAGGGAGACCCACTCGGCACGGTCGAAGACCACGGTATGGTCCCTCACCGGACCCGCTGGAAGTGAGGCCGACGCGCTGCACATGAAGAAGAAGTAGACCACCTTGCTCACATTCACGTCGCGCTTCGGGTCGTAGAAGCGGTAGCTCACCTCACCCAGTTCCCCCCGGATCTCCACCTCCCGAAGACCGGTCTCCTCCTCCACCTCCCGCACGGCGCATTTCGCGAGCGTCTCCCCCACCTCCAGGTGACCCTTGGGCAGGCACCATCGGTCCTCCTTCTCGTCGTGCAGGAGCAGCAGGCAGGGTTCCGAGGGATGACGGACCACCCCTCCCGCCGCGATCTCAGGGACGATCGAGCGGTCGGGCCGGTACTCCCTTCCGCGTTTCTCGCTGGGCTCGCCCACGAAAGGACCGACCCCGACTTTGACATAATCCTGGCGGGTGGGGGGTCCGCACGGGCGGGACCCTCCCAGAGCGACCAGGAGGGCTCCCACCATCGGTCGCCCAGGGACCTGCTCCGCTGACCGCACCCGCGCGCGATGCCTTTATCGCCGGGCCCACTCCCCGACCTCTGATGCTCGACGCCCAGGAGGACTACCACGATCTCCCGGCCATGCTCCGGGGGAAGGCGCACAAGAACGGGGAGAGGGTCGCGCTCCGGTTCCCCGGCAAGGAACTCTCCTACTCCTCCCTCCTCTCGACCTCGGAAAGGGCCGCGGCGGGCTTCGCCGACCGGGGGCTGACCCACGGGCAAAAGGCGGCCTTTCTCCTCTACAACTCCCCGGAGTTCCTCACGACCTGGTACGGGGTGAACCTGCTTGGAGGGGTCATGGTCCCCCTCAACACCGCGCTCAAGGGGGAGCTCCTCCGCTACGAGATCGACGACTCCGATGCTCGGATCCTGGTGATCGACCGCCGGCTGTACGAGGAGTACTCGAGGGTCGCCTCCCAGGTGCACGTGGACCAGGTGGTGGTGTACGATCACGAAGGCCGGTACTCGGACCTCCCGTTGGGCACCTCGCCGCTGACCGACCTCTATCCCGCCCGCGGCGTGCCTTCCGATGCGATCGCGCCGCTGCCGGGCGAGCCGGCCTGCATCATGTACACCTCGGGGACGACGGGCCCGCCGAAGGGGGTCGTGATCCCCCACGAGAAGTACCTCTCCACCGCGCGGGCCATCTCGACGCGCAGCGAGCTCTCCCGGGACAGCGTGCTCTTCAGCGAGCTTCCGCTCTTCCACTGCAACGCGCAGGAGATGACCATGCACACCGCGCTGCTCAACGACCTCACGGCCGCCTTCGCGGAGTGGTTCAAGGCCTCCACGTACTGGGAGGTCGCGAAGGAGCTTCGGGCGACGCATGTGAGCCTGCTCATCGCCATGATCAACATCCTCTACAAACAGCCCGAGCGGCCCGCCGACCGGGAGCACTCGGTCCAGGTCGCGCTCACGGCCGGGGCCTCGCGCGACATCTGGCCCAAGTTTGAGCGGCGGTTCGGGCTCAAGGTGATCGAGCTCTACGGCATGACCGAGTGCGGTTGCACGACCCTCATGAACCCGCCTTCGAGCGTTCGTGTGGGTTCGGTCGGCCTCCCCTTGGACTTCGTGGAGGCGATGGTCGTCGACGACGCGGACCAGCCCGTGCCCGCACGGACGAAGGGCGAGCTCGTGGTCCGCCCCCGCCGACCGTTCACGATGATGCTCGAGTACTACAAGAAGCCCGAGAAAACGGTGGAGGCCTGGAGGAACCTCTGGTTCCACACCGGTGACTACGTCTGGCAGGACGAGGACGGTTACTTCTATTTCGTCGAGCGGAAGAAGGACGTGATCCGTCGGAGGGGCGAGAACATCGCCCCCTACGATGTCGAGACCGCGCTCAACGCCCATCCCTCGGTCTACGAGGCCGTCGTCGTGGGGGTCCCCTCGCCCCTGGGCGAGGAGGACGTGAAGGCCTACGTGGTGCTGAAACCCGGCTCGCCCGCGGAAGCGGAGGAGCTCTTCCGCTTCGCCGCCGAGCGGCTGCCGTTCTTCATGGTCCCCCAGTTCCTGGAGTTCGTCGACGAGATCCCCAAGACCGCGAACCAGAAGGCGCAGCGCTACCTCCTTCGGTCACGACCTCACGGACCCCGAAACTACGACCGGGACAAGCTCGGCATCCAAGTGGCCCGACCGGCGCGCTAGAGGTCGGACGGGAGACGGGGTGGCGTCATCGGAGCACGGGGCTCTGCCCCGGAAGGACCGGCCCCGGGTCCTGCTCGACACCAACGCCCTCTTCCTGCCGTTCACCCGGCACTTTCCCCTGGAGCGGGAGGTCACGAGGCTCGTCGAGGGAGCGGTCATCGAGGTCCCCCAGAGCGTCCGTGGTGAGCTGGACCGGCTCGTCCTTCGTGGGAGAGGCTACGCGCGGGCGGCCCGGAGCTACGCCGAGCGCTTCCCCGTCACTCCGACCGACCTTCGGGGTGACGCGGCCTTGGAGACGCTGGCGCGCGACCTGGGGGCGATCATCCTGACCGCCGACCGGGAGCTGCGTCGACGGCTCCACGCGAAGGGCATGAAGATCCTCTTCCCACGTGGGGAGAAGCACCTCGCCTTCGCCCAGGGACCCCACCCCCGCAAGGAGCGGCCTGGGCGCCGGGTCCCGCCACATCCACGACGGTCCCGGGCCGATCGGGACGACGATTGAATCCCCGGTGGGGTGGGAGGGGCCAGCGGGAGAGTTCTAGCGAGCGCACTAGCCCTGGGAAAAACAGCGCTCGAGCGCGTGATAGACCGATTCCTGTCCCCCAGGTCGAGGGAGGGCGGGCCGGTCCAGGGCCGCGTCCAGGAGGGTCCAACTGTTGTCCGCACGGACCCCCCGCGGCGAGAGCACCACTTGGAAGTGGTCGAGGGCCGAAGCGGTGGGAGCGTCGCTCATGGAGGTGAACCACGGTAGGCCGCATCCGAGATGGAGCGCGCTCAGAAGGAGACGGAGCGAGCGTATCCTCTGCTCAGGGACGCTGTTGCGCATGAGGACCAGGGTTCGGCCGGACGGCGAGGTGAGCAGGCGTGTAACGAGGGTCTCGGCCGCGGCAAGGGTCAAACATCGGCGTAGACCTGCGGTCCGGGCTTCCAGAGGGGACGGGGCCACCGTGGAGACCTCCAGGGGAGGAACCTCTCCCACGGCGTTCCCGTGGGCCTGGTCATAGGCCCGCAGGGCACGCTCCACGGTCTCCAGCTCGATCGTCCCCGCTCGGAGCGCATCCAACGGCGTGACCACCGTGTGGCTCGCGAAGGTGGGACGACCCATCTCGTCGTCCGGTCCCCGTCCCACCACCGAGAAGAGAACCTCCTGGAGCGAAGGAGCGGGATGGACCATGACGAGGTCGACCTTCCCGTCCTGGAGGCTCTCGCCCCGGATGGGCGTGTAGAACCCCTGGATCTTCTCCTCGTAGAAGGCGAGGTTGAGCCCGGAGGAGACCGCCTTGATGTCGTAGCCCTTGCCCGGGGTGACCCCGTAGACCCAGTGGTCGAGCCGCACAGGGGCCCCGGAGGTGACGGAGGGAGCGACCCTCATCGCCGTTGGAGCGGGTGGGTCTGGCCGGGGTGGGATCGCGGCGGGCATGGAAGCGGATGCTCTCGAGGGGCCCTAGACCGCCCGAAGCTGGTCTCTCTCGCTCACCGCGTCGGGGACCTTGTGAGCGATCTCCCGGAAGTGCTCGATGAAGCCGACGTACTCGTCGTACGAGTAGTCCGGCTCCGCCGCTCCCTGGGCGCTCGCGTCCTTGACCACGATCTGCGATCGGCCCACGGGGGCCATCCCCCCCTCGGCCGTCTGGGTCTTGATCCAGCTGAAGAAGTAGGCGGACTGATCGAAGCTGACGCCGGCCACCTTCCCACCTCGGAGCTGCGCCAAGGTCTGCGGCAAGAAGACCCGAAGGATGGACTCCGCGTAGTCCCGTCGGGCCTTCTCCTTGTCGGTGGAGGGGATCCCCCGGTGGAGCCCGAGCTTCGCCAGGACCTCGTCGGAGATCTGGTCGTACTTCGTGAGGACGATGGCGGGGTAGATGAGCGGCAGGCCCTCCGCCATTCCCTGGGCCTTGAGGCGCTGGTGCTCCTGGACCTTGTAGGTCTGGAAGTTCACGGCGAGCTTCGCGACCTCCGTGTCGTAGCGCAGCATCTGCTTGTACTGCGGCGAATCATGCTGCAGGGTCATCTTCGAGCAGTCGACCAGGATGACCACGACCATGCTCTTGAGCAGCTGCTGGATGATCGGGCTCGAAGCTACCCCGCTCTCGATGAACTCCTGGACGTCCTCCCCCGAGACGTCGTAGGCCATGAAGTGCAGCACGGAGAAAGGGTTCAACCACTTGGACTGGGGGACCCATCTGGGCAGCTTGCCCAGGACGGTGCGACGGTAGCCGAACAGGAACCCGACCTCCGTGATCTCGTCCTTGAGCGTCGCGCTGGGGAACTGGCCGCTCGCCATCCCCTCGTAGATTGAGCCCATGAACTTGAGAGAGGTCGGCGGCGCGTGGAAACGGAAGGTGTCACCCGTCTGGGTTCCGTACTTCACCTGGGCCGCGTAGAGCAGCCCCAAGAACGTGGTCTTTCCCGAGGCGCGGTCGCCCAAGATGGCGGCGGGGCACATGTCGGGTGCCAGCCGGGGGTCTCTCTTAATTCTTGGGGAAGGCCCGGGGAGCTCCGACGGGAGCCGGAGCCCCTCCCCTGGTGGAGCCGGGCGCGGGGAGGGGGACGGACGGGAGCTGCGCTCCTCGCAGGGCCCACGAGGTCCCAAATAGGGCGGTTCGGTGAGGAGGAGCGTGGCGTCCGCGCTCATAGTCGGAGACCGTGGCTCGGGCCGGACCTTCTTCCTGGGGCTGCTCTATGCCTCCATGGTCCGCTACTCAGGCGAAGCGCGTGACGGGCTCCGCTTCCATGCGCCTCCTGCAGCGCTGGACGTACTGTCCCACCTCTACGAATCGTTCAGGGCGGGCGAAGGGCCGGAGTGGCCCTCCAACGCTCCAGGGAGCCTCCCCCTCACCCTGGAGATGCCTTCCGGCCACCACGGCTCGAGGCTCCAGGGGCTCTGGCACGCGCCCCCAGGCGTCTCACGGCGAGCGCTCGAGATCGTCCTCGAACGGTCCAACGCCGAGGAGCTTCAGCAGTTCGTCTCGAGCGGGGGCGCGATGACCGGATTCGGCCAGTCGCTCCTTTCCGGTGGGGCGCTGCTCGTGACCGTGGACGCTTCCGCGCTCGCACCACCCGCTGACGGCCGTCCGGTCCCCCACCCGTGGGACTCGATGCTCGCGCAGCTCCTGCGTGGCGCGAAGCAGGCCGCCCGGGACCATCCCTCACCCACCCCACGCCGCCTCTCGCTCGTCCTCATCCTCACGAAGTACGATCGGATCGCACCTCCGTCCCGGTCTGCCCTCGTGCGCGACGGAGCGACCGCGGATGGTTGGACCGAGGCCACCCGCAAGGAGGCGAGCGACAACCTTCTCGCGCGGTTCCTCCCTTCCACCCGGGCCGAGCTTCTCGACGGCCCCTCGGCGGGATTGTTGCTGGAGGGGCCCTGGACCTTCCTCAGCTGGGTCCGGCCTGAGGCCCCCGTTTCCTCCCCCATGCGACTGAGAGGGCACGAGACCTCCGAGAGGGGCTGGGAGCCGGAGTATCCCTACCTCGAGTACCGGGACCTCATCGACCACCTGGGTCGTCTTGCCTCAGCGGACCGCTAGGGGGCCTGGCTGCTTCGGCGCGCCCGGTACGAGACGCCCGCCGCTGGACCCCCGATCGCGACCTCGCGGGCCACATGCCATCCGGGAAGGTCCCACGGGCCCAGGAACGGCGGGCTGTCCGCGCCGTGGCCGGTAGCACGGTTGAGCTCGACCTCGAGGTACTCTCCATCGGTCTCGATATCGGGGGTGAGCGACTGGTCCTGCTCGGCGGCCTGGAAGAGCCCGACTAGGAGCATGGGCCCCGAGGGTTTCGTCCACCCGCAACGACGGAAGAGGGTACGGGCTTCTGACCCTGCCGCGGAGTCCGCGGAGAGGAGGCCTATGAGGGCGCCGTAGTTCGCCCCGTCCCGCACCTCCGAGGG
Organism: Thermoplasmata archaeon; assembly: GCA_027306505.1. Taxonomy (GTDB): domain Archaea; phylum Thermoplasmatota; class Thermoplasmata; order Lutacidiplasmatales; family UBA184; genus JAKAAX01. Next base: position 34,724 of record DAHUZP010000036.1, read on the forward strand.
TGGATGGGCGAGGCGACCGCCTTCCGTCCTCTTCGAACGGAGCACGGGCAGCCAGGCGTCGGAGGAAGTGAGGTCACCCCGGGCCCAGAGCCCCGACCCTGGTCCGATCGCCCCGCTCGGAGCGCTCCGCGCGTCCGCACCGGACGTCCCCGCATCGCCGCTCGAAGAGGGGCTCAAGGTGCCCGCGTCAGCGTCGAGGGTGTAGTACGCTCCCGCCCCGTCCTGGCGGATGTGGACCGATAGCAAGGTGTCCGAAGCAGGGTCGTGCCATCGAAGCACCACATAGCGGTCACTGTCGGCGTCGTAGGTGAAGAGCTCTCGTAGCGCTTCCGCGACCCGCGGCCCGTCGTGCCCTCTACTGAGGTCGGAGAGGTGGTCCAGCGGGACGCCAGTCGCGCCGCAAGGGTGGGATCGCAGGTCGTCCACGAAGGCCTGCGCGACCTGAGAGCGGAACCCGGTCTTCGCCGAGCGCGAGCGCTGCCAGGCGGGCTCGGAGAAGGCGACGAAGAGCATGACGACGAAGGAGGAGGCCGCCAAAAGGTCCGCAGGGAGGTAGGCGAGCAGTGACCGCGCGTCCGCGACGGAAGCCCACGTCGGTCCTTCCGCTATGGAGAGCAAGAGCCGCACCTCCGCACCGGCCCAGATCACGAAGACCGTGAGGTAGAGGCCTACCGCCGCCCACATGGTCCGCTTCGAGCCGCCAAACGCCCAAGCGGAGATGGTGAGCCATGATAGCAGCAGCGTTACGAGCAGGAGGAACAGCGAAGAGACGACGGCCCAAAGGCTCACCTCAGCTCCGAGGAAGAAGGAGCTCGGCGCACCGAACAGCGAGCCCGAGACGACGTCCGCGACCGCACCGGAGATCTCGGCGAGGGCGAGGACCAGAAGATAGGTCAGCACTCGCACCGAGGGAAGGGCGTAGAGGCGGGCGACGCCGAGAGCGCTCGCTCGGGCCCCGGCGACGAGCCAGTGGACCCACTCCGCGACCGGATAGAGGGCCAGCACGAGCGTCGGGGGCCCTAGGACCGCCGCCGCGACGATGAGCTCGACACGAGGTGAGGTGATCGGGAGACGGTAGGCACCGTAGAGCAGCCCCAGGGTGAGCCCCTCGACCACGAGGAAGAGCGCGAGGAGGCTGCCCAATACCGGGGCCATCCGGAGCATGGCCCGGCCCGCCAATGCCCGGACCGTGATGCCCATGCGATCAAGAAGCGAGCCCGTCCCTTCGGTCTCCGAAGAAGCGAACACCGCGTGGAGGTCCCCCGAACGCTGCGCCGAAGGGGCTGAGGGCACGGAGAAAGAGGCGGACGAGGAGGGTGACGAGGGCGTGGACGGCGAGCTCGCCTCCCGCCCCTTCTGGAACCAGGCGTGGGTGACGTCCCTGAGCAAGACTCGTGCCCTTTCCGGTTCCAGCAGGTCGCGGCGCACCGTCCGCAGGAGCGGCTGGAGCTGGGCGAGGGTCGTCGCGAGCAGGCGTGGCGAGCCGCTCGCTGCCTGAGAGGCTACCGACTCCCAAGGAACGGCGTTCAGGTCCTCGACAGCTTCGAGCAGAGAAGCTCCTTCCCCTAGCCGGACCGCGAGCAGCCGCTGCACACCCTCCGGAACCTGCTCCTCCGGGGGTATGCCCTTCGGCTGCGCCGTACGTGAGGTCACCGTGACCGGCGCGGCGGAAGGGTTTCGCAAGGAGATCGTAGGGAGAGCAGCAGCGAGCGGAGCAGGGAACGGCCGGTAGGCAGAGGCCGTCGCAGGACCCGTGGAGGGCCTGGGAACGATGGGGGCCGGGCGTACGTTGTACGCGGGGGGTCGGGAAGGCGCGCCTGCAGCGGAGGGGACCGTGGGGACCCACCCCTGGACCGTGTCCCGTTCAGCCTCGAGGCGGATCGAGCGGCGTGAGGCCCAGATGCCGAGAGCGATCCCCACCAATGTCGCGGCCAGGGCCCCCAGGACGATCCATCCTACGTTCACCGGGGAGCTCGAGGATCCCTGAACGGACACACCTTTCGAAGCGAAGGCGTGGAGCCCTTGCGCGTCCGTCGCCTCGAGCGAGACGACGTAGGTCCCGGGTTCAGCGTAGACGTGGTCCACGACCTGGCCGACCCCGGTGGTGCCGTCCCCGAACGACCAAGCGAACTGGTAGGGCGGAGTCCCCCCTGAGGCTGAGGCCGCGAACGTTTGGTTGAGCGGACCGGCCGAGGCCGTGGTAAAGTTCACCGCGAAGCCCGTCCGGGGGGAGGTCAGACCGGTCGCTGGTCGAGAGGGGCCGGCCGAGGGGTGAGATCCCGGGGCTCCGGCGTAGAGCGTCGTGAAGGGAAGGGCGGCGACCAGCAGGGAGAGGAGCAGGAGCGCACCGAACGTGGACGGTGAAGTGGATGGGGAGCGGTCGCGGCCTCGCCGAACGAAAGGCGGGCGGGCCACCGGGCAGTGCGAGTGGCCACGAGGAACAGCTCCTCGGCCTGCCACGTGGCCCCGGAGCGTCTTCGGGCAGATATAGCCCGTACGGGCCGCCGGGACCGAGCCCTGCGGCGTGGGGGGGATAGGACTCCCGCGCTGCCGCCGGGGACCTGCGAGGGAAAGGTCAGCCCACCAACCCTATATCGGGGGCCACTGTCGCACTGTCCGCGGGGAAGCAGGAGAGGCAGGCGGTGACCGACGAGGACCTCCTACTGGACGAGGCGATGGGAGAGTACGCGGCCGGCGTGGTTGGCCCGTGCGATGTCTGCGGGGTCCGTCAGGCCGTCATCGTGCTCTCGCGCGAGCGCTTCAAGCTCTGCGTCCTGGATTTCCTCAACAAGAGCTGGATCAAGACGAACGCCAAACCAGCCGCCCGCACCGCTCCGTTCACGTCTCGGACGGAGTTCCTGCCCACCCGGGCCGTCCCCGGTGGGATCGTGCCCGTGATCATCCTCACCCCGAAGAAGGAGGTGAAACATTCCTCCGCCCTGGTGGTGCCCGAGACCTACGGGCTCACGACCCAAGTCATCGAGGCGGGGGTCCGTCTCGCTCACGAGGGTTACGAGGTCGCAATCCCGGACTTCATGCGGATCCACGGGCTCAATTTCTGGACCTGGTTCAAGCTCCGCGCCTCGAAGGTCCTCCTGGACCGTGTCCACATCTCCCAGTCGAAGAGGGGGCGGGCCTTTCGGATCCTGGAGGACTGTCGGCAGTACCTCCTCCAGCAGCCGCTCGTCCTCCCCGAACGCCAGTTCGTCGTGGGCCTCTCCTACGGGGGCTCGCTCGCGCTCGGCTACGCGGCACAGACCCCCGGTCTCTCGGGGGTCGCGGTCGCCTACCCCTACATGGTCCACCCAGAGAGCTGGCTGCAGTACATCCGCTGCCCGCTCTTTGTCGTCGCGGGAGGCTCGGACCCGAAGACGGGCCCGTCGCTGGACGCCCTCCACCTCGCCGCCCAGCGCTACGGCGTGAACATGGGCACGATGGTCATTCCCCAGATGGGTCACCACTTCATGAGCCGTGTCCACTCGACCTACGATGAGGACTGCGCCGAGGTCGCTTGGAAGCGGATGATGGCCTTCGCGAACCACTGCCTCAATCCCCCGGTGGCCAAGCCCCCACCGAAGCCTCCGATCCTACCTCCACGCGTCGCCCCGACGCCCGCACCGGTCTCGCCACCCAGTTCGGCGGGAACCTCAGGGTCCGCTTCCCGGGCCTCTGCTCCCGCGCTCTCGCGCACGCCGCCGTTGGCCGCCCGACCGGCCTCCGGGTAGCCCGAACGGCCATCCGCCCGGGGCAGGCCCGTTAAGGCTTCGAGGAAAGTCGCATCGCACGGGCAAAGGCGCCCATGGAGGCCTTGGCCTCCCGTGTCGAGAGGCCCCCGAAGTCGAAGATGCCCAGGAGATCCGTGACCCCGGTCGCCCGGATGCGCTCGACCTTCTCCTCCATCTCGCGCCCTTCCCCGAATAGGACCAGCTCACGTCGCTCGAGGCCCTCCACGGTCGCCGCCTCGGAGGCTTCGGCGACCTGGGCCTGAAAGTGCGTGCTTCCGGTCGCCAGGCGGGAGTCGAGGTATCGCTGGAGGGCCGTCCGACCTGGAGAAAGGTCTCGTCCTACGAAGACGTGGAAGGCCGCGGCCACCCGGGTCCCCTCGGTGCCCGGAGGAAGGGCGCTCCGATACTCCTGGATGTTCCTACCGAGCTCCTCCAGCCCTGTTACGGTGGCGTACGGGATCAGGGCGACCGAGAGGGACCGCCGGGCAACGAAGGGCAGGGCTTCCCGCCGCTGGACCGCCATCCAAAGAGGGGGCGCGGGCTGTTGGAGCGGCCGCACGTTGAGTCGAACGAAGATCGAAGGGTCGCCGGGCACGGGGAGCGCCTCCCCGCGCAGCGCTGCCGTGAACTCCGGAAGAGCGGCGTCGAAGCGGGCGCGGCGCTCGGAGGGAAGGATGCCGAAGCCCTGGAGCTCCTGGGGGACGTACCCAGCGCCGACCCCGATCTCGAGCCGCCCGCCAGAGAGCCGGTCCACCAGCGCGTATTGCTCGGCGAGGTCCCGCGGAGAATGGAGAGGAAGGACCGCGACCATGACCCCCAGCCGGACCCGGTGCGTCTCCCGGGCGGCGGCCGCAAGCCAGACCGGGGGGGAAGGAAGCACGCCGCCACCGTGGAAGTGGTGTTCCGCGACCCAGAACGTGTGGAAGCTCGAACGGTCGGCCTGCCGAGCGAGCTCGAGCGCCTCCTCGTACCGGTCGGTCTTACGAACGGCGTGCGGAGCAGGGTCGTTGTCCAAGACGGTGAAGACCGAGCAGCGCATGCCCGTCCACCCCCGCACCGATATAGGAGCTTGGCGTGCACCCCTGGAGAGGGCCGGTCCCGGGCAGCCGCGATAGGCGAGATCGTGTCGGTCCCCGAGGGAACCGCCCAGGCGGAGGGTCCTCCCGAACCTCCCCCGGGTCGGTCCCAGTTCTCCTTCGTCCGTCTTGCGGCGGGCGTGCTCCTGTACAACGCCTCAGGGGGCGTGCTCTACGCGGTCCTTCCCCTCTTCGAGTTCCAGCAGGGGGGGAGCGCTCTCCTCGCGACGCTCATCGTCGGCGCCCCCCTGCTTGCGACCACCTTCGGGATGATCCTCTGGGGGACCCTGTCCGACCGCTGGGGAAGGCGTCGGGAGCTCCTCGCCTTCGGGGTCGTCTCTCAGGCCGCGATCTTCCTGCTCTATCCGTTCCTCGGCCCGATGCCTCTCCTCATCGCCCGAGTGGGGCAGGCGTTCCTCGGGGCGAGCTTCGCGCTCGCGACCACCGAAGCAACCGAAGACCCCCACCGGAAGCCGGGGGCCGGCTTGGGCGGGGTCTCGCTCTGGGGCTCGCTCGGCGCCGCCCTGGGGATCGTCGCCGCCTTTCCTTTCCTGGCGGGGACGCGCTTCACGCTCGATGCTCCCTCTTCCGTCCTTCTCTTCCTGCTCCTAGGTGCGCTATCGGTGGCCTCGGTCGTTTTCCTCATCGGCACCGGGGAGCTCCCGCGACCGCGTTCCACGACCCCCCTACGGGCGATCGTGCGGTTTCGGGAGGGACGAACGGTCTTGGTCCTCTGCGCAGCCACGGCCATCGTCTCCTGCGGGAACTACATCGTCTACACCCTCTTCCCCCTCTACGTCGACCGGGCGATCACCCCGCAGCACCCCTTCGGGCTGGGATGGAACTCCATCCAGCAGCTCGCGGCCCTCTCGATCGCAGCGGCCCTGGGCGGCGTGGTGGTCTCGCCCTGGACCGGCAGAGTGGTGGAAGGCGACCATCGGCGACGTCTCTACCTGGTCGCTCCGCTCGTCTACGCACTCCTCTGGACCGCCTACGCGTATGTCCGCTACTATCCGCTGGTCCTGCTGATATGGGCCCTTCCGGTCTACGTCATCCTCTCCATCCCGCTGCTTCGGGAGATCTCCGGGCGGACCTCCGCTGAGGAGCGAGGGCGGGCGGTCGGCCTCTGGAACGCCGCCTACAGCCTGGGAGGGCTCGCCGGAACGCTCATCGCCGGGGGCCTGTTCCGGGGGGATGGTTCCTTCGGGTCGTTGTTCCTTCTCGCCGCCACCGTGGACGTCGCGGCCTTCGGGGCCTTCCTAGGGGTCCCAGCGATCGCCCGGAGCTCCCACAAGCGACGGGGGGGCTTCCCTCGCGGAGCGAAGCTCCCTTAACCCCGGCAGCGTGAGGGACGAGCGTGAAGGTCCGCGGCAGGAAGGTCTCTGGGGGGACGGCGACGGGGCTGGTCGCCCTGAGCAGCACCTCGCTCTCGTTCCTGGGGGAGATCGACCCCGCGACCGGTAGGGTGGACAACCCCGCGAGCGAGCTCAATGGCCGTGCGGTCACGGACCGTGTACTGGTCTTCCCGCAGGCCCGTGGAAGCACGGTCGGCCCCTACGTCATCTACGGGGCCCGCAAGCGCGGGGTCGGTCCTGTCGCGATGGTGGTCCATGAGGCCGATGCCATCGTGGCCTCGGCGGCGGTCATCGCCCGGATCCCCTGCGTGGATGGGGTGGACATGGACCTCTTCCGTGATGGCGAGTCCGTCGTCGTCCTTGGGGACGAGGGGACCATTGAGTTCCCTCAGATGAAGGAAGCAAAGGTCGTGACGGCGATGCTCCAGGACGAGCAAGGACGGGTCCTGCTGCTCAAGCGCTCGGACACGGTCGGGACCTTCCAGGGCCTGTGGGGCGGGGTCAGTGGATACCTGGAGGCCCCGACCGCGCTCGAGCAAGCCTATCTCGAAGTGGAGGAGGAGACGGGCCTTCCCCGCGAGAGCCTCACGATGGCCTGGGAGGGCCGTCCCATCTACACCCGTCATGAGTCGACCATCTTCCAGGTCCACCCGATCTACCTTCACGCTAGCCGAACGGACGTCCGTCTCAATTCCGAGAACTCCGACTTCTCCTGGGTCCCGCCGTCGGAGATCGAGGGACGTCCCACCGTGCCGAAGCTGCGGGAGGTCTGGAAGCACCTCCAAGAACGCCCGTCACCGACGGAGCCTTCTGCCACTCGTTCCGAGGTCGGAGCGGCAGGGACCCCGTCGAGTCCTCCGTCGCCTTCATAGTGAGGAGCCCTTCGGACCTGCCAGGGGCGCGTAGATCAGCGGAAGATCGCCTGATTTGCAATCAGGAAGTCTCGGGTTCAAATCCCGACGCGTCCATCCCCCATGGAGGCCAAATCCCTCAAATAGACCGCCGTCATTAGGGAATCCGTGCCCCGAATCCGAACCGGGCCCTTCGCCAGAGACGCCCTCCTAGCGGATGCTGGGATCCGTCGCTGGTACAACAACCTCCAACGAGGTTCCCTCTCCACGGCGGACGTGTACCTCCGGCGGCTCGCGGTCCTCTGCGAGAAGATGGGGAAGACGCCGCAAGACCTCGCGCGGCTACCGAAGGAATCGGTCGACGACTTCGTGATGGACTTCGTCACAGAAGAGGAGAAGGCGAGCGCGGCGGGGAGCTACGTGAAGCACTCCGTGGTGGTCCTCCGCTCCTGGCTCGCCCACAACGGGCTGCAGATCACCAAGCGAGTGAAGATCCGGGGCGCGAACCGGACCCCGCGCATCGAGAACGAGCGGGTCCCGGCGCAAGAGGAGCTCCACCGCCTCTTCATGCACTGCACCCCGCAGAGCCGTGTGGCGGCCGTACTGATGGCCCACGCCGGGGTCCGGCCCGAGGTGATCGGGAACTACCGGGGTGACGACGGCCTGCGCCTCAAGGACCTACCCGACCTGGTGGTCGACCTCCAGACGAAGTCCGTCTCGTTCCGGCAGACGCCTGCACGGGTCGTCGTTCGACCCGAGCTCTCCAAGGCGGGTCACACGTACTTCACGTTCCTGACGGAGGAAGGATGTGAGTACGTTGGGCGGTATCTCCGTGAGCGCCTTCAGGAGGGCGAGGCTCTCGCTCCCGACTCGGATCTGGTCACCCCCACCAAGAAGGTCCTGAGGGGGAAGGCCCGGGGCAAGCGGTTCATCCGCGCAAACAACATCGGGGACATCATCCGGACCGCCATCCGCTCGGCCGAACTCTCCTTCCGGCCCTACGCTCTCCGAGCGTACTTCGACACTCAGCTCCTGGTGGCGGAAAGCAAGGGCAAGCTCGCACACGACTACCGGGTCTTCTGGATGGGACACAAGGGCTCGATGGAGGCCCGGTACACGACCAACAAGGGCCGACTCACCTCCGAGATGCACCAGGACATGCGTGAGGCCTACGAACGCTGCTCTCCTTTCATCTCGACGGTCCCCACCAAGTCGGAAGAGGAACTGCATCGCGAGATCGCGACCGTCATGCTCACGACTCTGGGGTACAGCCGCGAGGAGCTGGAGGAGATGCGGGTCGACCTCCTGGACACGGCCACGTTCCAGGAGCTCCTGGAGCGGAAACGCGCACTTCTCGAGCCCGTAGTGAAGCGAGTTCAGGTCCGGGTGGGGGCGAAGGAACTCCCGGAGTACCTTGCGAAAGGATGGACCGTCGTGACCGCCGTGGGCCAGGACCAGGTCGTCCTGAGTCCCCCGGCGTAGTCCCCTGGGAGGAGAAGATGTTGTGGTACACGACCTCCACGCCGATGGAACCCCTCCTGGCGGGGCAAACTCGCACACGTTGTGTCTTACAGCGGTCCCACTATCGGCAGGAGAGGGGTCGAAACGAGCCGGTTGTCATAGCGACTTGTGTGAACGGATCATCAGCGGCAGGGGTCAGGGCCGTTGCGCTCCAATCGCGACCGTTCTCGGGAGCTGTCGAATGACCCGGAACCGGCCGCTGTCCGTGCGCTTGGACTCGAAGGAGTTCGAGGCTTTGAACCGCGAGGCTCGGGCGCTGCGTCTCACGGATAGCGCCTACGTGCGGCTGCTGCTCGAGCGCGGCCGGGACCGGATGTTCTTGCAGCACATGGCAGGCGAGCTGAAGGGACTCCAGTCGCCCGACGCCCATGAGGCGGCTTTCCTCCAGTTGAGCGCGGTGGCAGAGACACGGGCGCTGGTACGGGCCGTCGCGTTGCGCACCGTGGGCGCCGAGGGGGTCCGCAAGGAGCAAGAGGCGCTCGTCCCCGGGCTCGAGAGGTGGCGGGCAAGGCTCCGCGGTCCCGACCTGGCCGCGCAGGGAGGGCAGGCATGAACGGGCGGCAGATCGTCCATCTCCTCGCCACGCTCGCGGTCTGGCCCCTAGTAATCGGGGCCTACGCCATCCTGTTGGCCGCGACCATCACCCCTCCCGGGTTCCTCCTCGACCCCATGCTCCTGGCTTTCGTTCTGGGACCCGCGGGCCTTCTCATTCTGCCCGCAGCGTTTCTCTGGTACAAGGGAAAGGACGACCGGCACCCCTACCTCTGGCGCTACGCCGGCATGGGTGCGTTAATCGTCGGTGCCTGGGGGGGAGCGTACGAGGAGTACGCTACCTTCCCCCTCTACGTGCCGCTCCTCATCGAGGGGGTTTGTGCCCTGGGCACCTTCGGCGTCTGGTACGCGTTCGAGAGGGGGTGGGTGCTCGGAGAATACCGGGGTACCCCCACGGACCCCGCGGGCCTCCACCGCGGTACCCAGGTCCTAGACGCCCGCTCTCCCCCCGCCATGCTTTGGGGCGAGAACCGTCGGACCGGGGAAGGCCGTCCGGTCGAGATCGGGGGTGCGCGCATCC
>DAHUZP010000037.1 GCA_027306505.1 Thermoplasmata archaeon
GGCGAAGGTCGTGGAGGCGCTCGCCCCCGCCGTGGAGGCGGGGCTCCTTCGCCGGGTCGACACTCGCTACCATCTCTCCGACCCTGCGGGGAAGCTCGAGGTGGAGGCCGCGCTCGACCGTGAGGAGCGCCGGGAAGTGCACGCCTCGGTCGCCAAGGGACTCCTGGAGTCCTCCCCCAAGCTCGAGGGCAAGCGGATCTTCCGGCTGGCTGAGCACTGGAGCGAAGCGGGCATCTCGGAGGTGGCCGGGGCAGCCCTAGCTGCCATGTCGATGGCGGCTGTGCTGGTGCTCGTCGGGCTCTCCCCGTTGCTACCAGGGATCGGGGAGCGGACCCGGACCATTCCCTGTGCCCGGACCCTCGCTGACGCCGCTCGGGCCGACCGGCGACCTCCACAACTGGATCCACGACGCGCCCTGCACCTGCGCCCACGTCTACGTCACTTTCACCAGCGTTGCCGTCCGTGCCGCGAACGTTTCTGGAGCCCCCTCCGGCTCTTGGACCGAGATCTCCAACATCTCGCGGACCTCGGACATGCTCCGACTGAACACGACCTCCCTGTCCGCGCTGCTCTGCTCGGGGAACCTCTCGGCAGGTACCTACTCAGGTCTGCGCCGGAACGTCCAGAACGTGACAGTGGTCCTCACGATCGGCGAGACCTTGGCGGCGAACGTCGTGCACCCGACCTCGTTGCTCGATGGGAGCTTCACCATCGCGTCCAGTAGGAGCAGCGCGCTCACGCTGGACCTGGACCTGGCCCCGAGCCTCCACGTAGCGGGCTCGCATGCCTGGTTCACATCCGAGCTGGGCATGGTCACTGGTGGACCTTAGCGAACGCACGGCGGAGCAGGCTTCCTCAAGAGGTCCCTGCCTGTGGTGGCCATTCTCGGCGACGGCGTCCCCCCCGGGCGGGGGAGAGGCCTGCCCTCGGAAGCACGACGAGCACTGGCAGGGCCGAGGAAGCGCGCACTTTGGTACGAAGGCCCCGGCCACGCTACTGCGCTCTCGGGGCTTAGGGAAGCAGGGGGTCGTTCGAGGCGCCTTCCTCCCCTCGTCCTCGCTCTCCCGAGAGCCCACGGGGGGGACGGCGGCGGATAGAGCGTGCAATGAGAAGTCCTACCATCACCACCGCACCGATGACGAGGCCGATCGCGAGCAGGAAGTCCGAAGGAAAAACGAAGGGTGCTGGACCCGAGGGAGGGGTCACGTACTGGGAAGGGGCGGGAACGGTTTCGGGGCTCGCACCTGCAAGGAGCGCCATACCGATCAAGGCCGCCATCCCTGCCGCAAGGAGCCCGGGAAGGGTGAGGTAGCGTAGGGAGCGGGCAGCCACGGGCTGGTGATCGGCCTCCTGGTCAAGTCTCGGACGGAGGCCTCGAGGCAGAACTCCGCGCTCCCCCTCCATGGTCCATCGCCGATCGGAGTAGCGCCGCGGTCGGGAAGAACGTGACGGTAGGCGGGCCGAAGCCCCCACAGCGCAGGACTATGCCAACGACCCATGAGACGTCGACACGGCGACGGTGGCGCTGCCTGACGAGCCGCCGTCGCCACCGCTGCCGTCGCCGCCACTGCCATCGCCACCGGAGACGCCACCGCCCGTGGAGTTCGTCGGACTGCCAGGGTTCGGCACGGGCCCCGTGCCCGTGACCGAGGAGGTGCCCGGGACCGAGGAGCCGAGGTGCATCGAGGGGACCAAGGGCAGGACCAGGGCGACAGCGCCGACCAGGAAGAGCATCGCGAGGGGCTTCGTTGGCAGGCTCATGCTGAGGAATGTACGGGGGGGAGGATACCCCTTCTGGTGCACGCCCCGAACGGAGCGCGATAGGACCCCGGCCGACTATGTTTGGGGCGTTCGAGGGCTGCACCAGAGGGTTCGGGGATTGCGCCAAAAGGCACCTTATGGCAGGCACATTGGCACGAGCAGGACCCCTGCTCAGGAACCACGATGGCCTCCGCTAGAGGGACTTTGGCGCGGTGGTGGCCCGAAGGCGGGGTCCGTCGTTCTCTTCCGAGGTGGGAGATGTCGGACGCACGTCGAGGGACCGCCGCCGCGCTGGGGACCGGCCCACGGGGGAACGCACGCGCCTCATCCCCATGGGACCGACCGATGGTCGTGGGACTGGTGGGCCTCCTGCTCTTCTCCGGCTACGGTAGCTTCCTTCCGGCGTCCATCCGTTGCGGGCTCCCCGGACAGCTGGGTTGCCCAGGAGGGATCCTGCCGTTCACCACGACGGCCATCACCACCTCACAGCAGCAGTGGTTCAACGTGGTCACCTATGACTACGGCTTCTGGGTCACCGACACCGTTTCCGGGGCCAACGACTCGAGCGCCTGGCCTGTCTACGAGGGCTGGACCGTGAACGTGAACGTGACCAGCCTGCCCCCTAACCCGTCGGTGGGCGGGGTGAACCAGCACGGTGTGGGCATCGACATCCGGGGGAGCGGAACGGTGCTCAGCGTTTCGGGCCCCGTGGGCGGATGGAACCACGGGAGCTTCGTCGCTCCGACCACCGCCTCCACGGGGAACTCCGTCTACTGCACGATCTACTGCGGGCCCGGGCACTCGAGCCAGGTGGTGCACATCCTGAACGTCGTCCCGGCGCCGAACGTCCCCACCGTCACGGCCTCCGGCGCGCCCACCTCCGGAGCGGCGCCCCTCTTGGTCTCCTTCTCCGGCACCGCTGCGGGCGGGAACGCCCCCTACGCCTACCTCTGGAACTTCGGGGACGGGTCGGCCGGCTCCGCCTCGCCGACCCCTCAACATGTCTACAACATCTCAGGGACCTACGGCGCTAAGCTCACGGTGAGCGATGCGACCGGGGCGAGCGCTACGGCGAGCGTCACGATCACCGTCCAGGCCGCGAGCCGGCTCGTGGTGTCCGCTTCCGCGACTCCCCTCATGGGGTCCGAGCCCCTCCCAGTTTCCTTCTCGGCGGGAGCGACCGGGGGTGCACCGCCCTACGCGTGGGTCTGGGACTTCGGCGACGGAACCTCCGGCTTCGGCGCTGCCGCGACCCACACCTACGCCCTGCCCGGGACCTTCGTCGCGACGGTCCGTGCGGTCGACGTTGCCGGCACCTCGGCCACCTCGAGCCTCCTGGTGAACGTGTCCGCGGCGGGCCCGAGCCTCCCGACGACCGTGAGCGCGTCGAGCCCGAGCGGGGCCGCCCCGTTCCTAGAGACCCTGAGCGCCTCCATCACCGGCGGGACGGCCCCCTACAACATCACCTGGGACCTCGGCGACGGCGCCCTAGCCTGGGGATCGCCGGTCACCCACACCTACACGACCCAGGGCACCTACGTGGCGACCGCATCGGTCCGCGATGCGGCGGGTTCTTCCGGTGAGGCGTCCACCGTCGTCTCCGTCTCGGGCTCGGTCGCGACCACGTTGCAGCTCCGACTAGGGCCCGCCCCTCAGGTGGGCGGTGCTCCACTGAGCCTGAGCCTCTCCTCCTCGGTCGAGGGCGGGACCGCTCCCTACGGCACCATCGCCTGGAGCTTCGGCGACGGAGGGACAGGTTCCGGTAGCGTGATCGCGCACACGTACACGGTGGCGGGTACCTACGCGATCTCCGCCACCGTCACCGATGCGACCGGGACCGCGACCATCGCCTCCACACGTCTCTCGGTGGTCGGTTTCTCCCTGCACCTCTTCCTCTCGCGGAACCAGGGGGATGCCCCGGTGACGCTCAATGCCTCGGCCTCCGTCTTCGGAGGCGCTGGCGGGTACGGAACCGTCGATTGGACCTGGGGCGACGGAGGCACCGGGACGGGAGCGATCGCCTCCCACGTGTTCACGACCTCGGCCGCCGCGCCCTACACCTTGCACGCGACGGCGCTCGACGCCGGGGGGACCATCGCGTCCAACTCCTCCACGTTCCAGGTCTACCCTGCGCTCTCGACCTCGCTCAACGAGACCAAGAGCTCGCCCAACCCTCCCAGCCGGGCGAGCTTCATCCTCCGAACGACGGGAGGAAGTGGGACCTATCCGTCCGGGGTCCTCTGGGCCTTCGGCGACGGCACCTCGACACGCGGGGGCGTCGCGGCGAGCGACAACTACACGAAGGCCGGCTCCTACCTCGTCATCGCCTTTGTCGTGGATTCGGCAGGAGGAGTGTCCCAGGCATCGACCTGGGTGAACCTCACCGTCGCGGGCTCGACCCCTCCCGGCGGTGGGTCCGGAGGCCACTCGGGTCCTTCCCCTCCGTCCTGGCTCGGGAACGGAATCGGGGACCCTACCCAGGTTAGCCTGGTGCTCCTCTTCCTCATGTCCGCGGCCGCGCTCGTGCTGATCCTGACCGGACGACGCAAGCGCAAGGAGAAGGAGAGCGCACGAGGGGGGACCAAGGGAGGGAGGAGCGTCCCGCCACGAGCGGCGGGCCCTCCCTCACGGTCGTCCCCCGCTCTCGGTGTGGACGGTGCCGTTCCGACGCCGTCGACACCTTCGACCGCGGCCTCCTCGACTCCCGTTCCGGAGACGGCTCCTCAGGGGGCCCCGGCGGGCTCGTGGGAACCCGGGGGAGCGTGAGACCCACATTGCGGGGAAGATGGCCGGACCGCGTCTCCACCGGACGACCGTCGCGTCCGGCTGGGCCACGCCCGTCGCTCAGGGAGGAACCAGGTTGAGCGAGCACAACGCCGGCGCCGGTACCGCGAACCTGGAAGCTAGCGGCCGCTGTGTCGGGTGCGGCGCGGAGCTTCCGCCGGGGAAGGCCGGCGCGCTCTGCTCCATGTGCGCTGCAGCCCCGGTGCAACCGGTGACCCTCCATGCTCCGCCCCCTCCCCCACCTCTTCCCCCTCCACCCCCCCAAATCGTTACGAGCCTGTGGCCTGGACTGAGGTTCTGCCCCGGTTGCGGGCACGTTCTCGGGACTTCCGCCGCGTGCACGACCTGCGGGGTCCTCTGGCAGATGCCTACGATCCCCCTCGTGGCCCACCCTCTTCCGCCTCCTGCCCCCCTTGCAGCTGGGCCGACCGCGCCTCCTCTGCCTGCCACACCGCCGCCCGTGCCGCAGGTCACGCGGGCGGCCGCAAGCCCGAGCGTCGTCAAAGAGGACGCTAGGTCCCCCCCTCCTCTCACCTTGCGCAAGCCTCCTATGAGGCCCACCCCCGTGTCCTCACCGCCCGCGCCAAGGAGCGCGCCGACATCCGCGCGTCCACGAGGGAGGGACCCCACCTCTGCCGCTGGGAAGGTCCAGAAGGCGTGGAGGAAGGTGCTCGCGTTCTTCCCGCCTGTGCGGCTGGTCTGGATATTCCTGCTCGTGCTGTTCTACCTGGACGGGGGGCTCACTGCCCGGGTGGGCTGGGAAGCTCTCGGCCTCGTGCTGGGAGCCTCCGTCGCCGTGGATGTCGGCCTCCAATGGGGGAAGTTCGGACGCCTTCGCTTCCCCGATGGGGCCATCGCTGTCGCCGGGTTCTTGGTGGTCCTTCTCCATCCAGCGGCGATCACGCTTCCGCTCCTCGCCGTGGTCGTCTCGACCCAGGTGCTCCGCCTCGCGTTGCGAAGCTCCGGGCGCCCGTGGTTCAACCCCACCGCCCTAGGTCTCACGTTGGGGTTCTTCATCCTCGGGACCCAGGTCCCCTGGGCCGTGGGCCCCACCCCGACGATGGAACTGGTGATGGTGGGGATGGGACTGCTCCTCATCCTTCGGCAGCGGAGCAGCTGGAGGCTTCCCGCCTTCTTCTTCCTCAGCTCCGTGCCTCTGCTGCTCCTCGCGCCGCTCGACCTCGGAGGCGCTCCCCCGCTGT
The DNA here is from genome assembly GCA_027306505.1 of Thermoplasmata archaeon. GTDB lineage: Archaea > Thermoplasmatota > Thermoplasmata > Lutacidiplasmatales > UBA184 > JAKAAX01. The sequence continues at coordinate 5,748 of DAHUZP010000037.1, forward strand.
CCTGGACCGCCTTCCTCGCGGCGAACCTCTCTCCTCTCACGCTTTTCTTCGGGCTCTTCATGGTCCCGGAGCCTCGCACGGCTCCCCCCTCACCCCGCCACATGTGGGTGTTCGGCGTGCTCGTGGGAGAGCTCTATGCGTTCCTCCCGCTCACCTTCACGACCTGGACCCAATTCGCGCCCATCGGCGCGGTCACCCCGTTCATCGCCCTCTTCGCGGGCAACCTCTACACCATCCTGCTCCGGGCCTACACGGCCCGACAACGGAAGGGGCAAGGAACGACGGAGCAGACCCACCCGCCGCGAGCGGGGAACTGGGAAGGTCGGGGCGCCCCTTCGCCCGCCTCTCCCACGGTACGCAGATGGAGATCCCTCGCGAGCCCGCGCTCCGGCCTCGCGGGCGCGGTTCCCTCGCGGCAGCAACATTAAGACCCCTGTCACGCTTCGCCATGCGAAGGGCTCGCTTCGATGCAGGGCGATTCGGGAGGCGGTGGAGCGCCCGGAGGAGCTCCTTCCAAGCCCAATCTGTTCAAACCAGAGAAGCCGCCGGAGGACGACGAGGAGCGGAAGGGCCCCTACCTCCACCTGCCTCGGCACGGTGCGGCCTGGCTCTTGATGGCGGGCGCGCTCATGATGTTCCTCACGCTCGTCGCTCCTTGGTGGTCCTGGTCGATGAGCTCGAACTCCCAGAGCTCCGGCCTCTACCTGTTCATCTGGGGCATCGACTGCTTCGGCTACTCCTGTCCTGGGTACTCCCCCACCCCGATCTACGCCCCGACGAGCCCCACGCTCCAGGCGGGGAACTTCCTCACCAACCTGGGCCTCCTCTACGGGACGGCCGCGGCCCTCTCCATCATCGCGGCCCTCTTCGGGGCGATGGCGGCCATGATGCTCTTCAAGGTCGCCCGGGGCGAAGCGACCTATGCGAAGTCCGTGGACCGGGCGGTGCTCTTGGCCTACTTGGGCGTCGTCATCGCCTTCGCGACGCCGGTGATGCTCGCGGTCGCCCAGACCTCGTCGTTCCGGGCCGACTACAGCTTCCCCATCAACCTCAACCCGAACCCCGGCACCTCGTTCTACGGGAGCGCGGGATCGTTCACTTCCCAGAACGTCCAGTTCTCGGGCATGTCCTGGGGGCCCTCCTGGGGCTGGTTCCTTTCCATCTTCGGAGGGGTCTTCCTCTTCGCGGGCGGATTCGTCCCGCACCTCACCCGGGACGAGGCCGTCACCCGGTCCGACCTCATTCGGCAGGGGTTGCTCAAACTGCGTGCACCTCTGGTGCGCGCGGTCCCGGCCGCGTTCCGACCTGGTCTTCCGTCAGCCGCGACGATGGGGCCGGGCCCCCGCGCGCTGCCAGCGGGTCAAGGGTACCCCGGATACCAGTCGATCGGCCCCGGGGTGGGATGGGCGCGGGCGCCTCCGCCTGGAATGCCCGGGGCCCCGAGACCTGTAGCAGCGGTCGCTCCAGGCTATCGGCCGGTGGCCCTACCCGCGCCCGCCCGCGGAGGACCTCCACCCGTGCAGCGTCCCGCAGCCCCGCCGGCGGCCGCCCCTCCTGCGAGGACCGCTTACGCCCCCCCGAACGCTCCCGCGTTCGCTTCCCGCCCCGCGGTCGCTCCCCGACCTGCCAACGCTCCTGCCCCCGCAGCTCCGAAGGTCTGTCCCAGGTGCCTCATCTCGGTGCCGCCTCCCGCCGTCCGCTGCACCCGGTGCGGTGGCTGGCTCTGAGCGGGTGGCATCGAGCCGCCCGATACGGCAGGGAGGTCCCCGCGCCTATCGGTCCTTGCGGGAGATCGCGACCGAGGCATAGCCCACGACCCGGTCCATCGGCTCCGCGTCGCCGCTGTTCCCCTGGGCGAGGAGCTCCGCCTGAGCGGAGGTCCCCGAGAGAGCGCAGAGCATCGCGGTGGTGGGGGCGATGCCGCACATGGAAATTCCCTCTCGGACCACGCGATCGTAGAGCCCCTGGGCATCCATCCGCAAGAGGGGCTCCAAGGCCCGGTCGTCCTGCTTCTTCCCCGCCTCTGGAGGGAGGTAGTGCGATAGGTCGGAGGAGGCGAGGAGCACGACGTCCTTGCCCTCGATCGTCCGACGGACGTGACGTCCTAGCTCTTCCAGCAGCGCGAAGTCGGTGAAGGTCACTTGGAGGGCGACCACTTTCAAGGAGGGACCGGGGTAGATCGTCTGCAGGAAGGGCACCTCCACCTCGATCGAGTGCTCCTCGTCCTGCGCCCTCGGGTCGAGCTCGACCGGCCCCCGCGCGAGCGCCCGGACGAGCTCGCGGTCCGTGGGCACGGTGCCGAGAGGGGTCCGCCAGTTCTCGTCGGTCACCGAGAAGAGGCTCCCGCGACCGTGGTGGTTGACGCCCAGGAGGAGCACCGTGGAGGGGACCGGTTCCCTGGCGAGCCGTAGGAAGAGGTGGGCAGCGACGGCCCCCGAGTACACGTACCCGGCATGCGGGGCGACCCCCGCCACCAGCCTCCGCCCCGTGACCCGCCCGAGATCGGGGGGAGGCGTCGGGAAAGTTCCCGGTCCCCTGGCTCCCGTGAAGCACTCCTCGATCGTCGAGCGGAGGGAAGCGAGGTCCCTTGGGTAGAAGGCGCCGGCGACCGCAGGGAAGCGGACCTTCTCCGCAGGCCTTCGGGCTTCGCCGGAGGGAGGTGAACGGTCTTGCGCCATCGCCCTCCGACGCACGGGCCGCCTCAGTCCGCCCGAAGCAGGCCGTGCACCGACCTTCCATCCTCTTCGGTAATCTCCTTGCGGACCCGAGGGAAGGTGCGCTGTCCCTCGTAGCGAGGGATCACGTGGAAGTGCAGATGGAAGACGATCTGTCCCGCTAGGGCCCCCTGGTTGAGACCGACATTATAGTGGGTGCTGAGCCGTTCGACCCTCCGGCAGACCCTTGCCAGCGTCGAGAGCAGGGGAGCGTACTGGTCCGGTGGCAGGTCGGTCAGCCGGTCCACGTGGGCCTTCGGGACCACCAGGGTGTGTCCCCGACTGAGCGGAGCGATGTCCAGGAAGGCGATCGTGTTCTCGTCCTCGTAGACGATCCGAGAGGGCGCCTCGTGACGGGCTATCGAGCAGAAGATGCAGGGGGCGGCCCCTCCCTTTCCCGCAGCGCCCAAGCCCCCCGCCCTCCAGCCTATGCGGCCCGTGAGAGCCCCGTGCCCAGAAAGAGCCTTGCCCCGAGCGCGCAGGGAGCGCTGCCGCGGGAACGGCCCGGCCCCCGACAAGGAGCCGGTCACCCCCCCTCCTTGAGCGGGGTCGGGGTTGGCCTACGGATTTATTACAAGAGGGAAGGATGGTGTCCATCCGAGGAATGCTCGTGGCACCCCCTTCCGCTAGACGTCGATGGGGCCTTTCGATGCCTGTGGTGGCGTTCGCCGTCCTGCTCCTAGCCCCCGTCGTCGCGGGGTCCGCTCCGGGGGGGGCAGGCTCCCCCGCGACCCCGGAGGGGGTGCTCACCTCCCATCTGATCTCCCCGCTTCCCATGGGGCTCACGTTTGACGCGCCGGGAGCCCCCGTCGGGGTTGCGAGGCTCGCCTTGGTGCCTGCCCAGACCGATGTGAACTTGGAGGTGGGTCTGGCTCTGCAGGACCCCCAAGGGCTCGCGACATTGCTGGGCTCGCTCGGGGACCCCTACTCCCCGTCCTATCACCACTTCCTCACCTCCCAGGAATTCGCCACCCGCTACGCCCCTTCGACCACCGAGATGAGCTCCGTGGAGGGCTACTTCCTCTCCCACGGAGCGACCTCGCTCGCACCCTCGCCGGACCGGATGAGCCTTAGTCTGGTGCTCCCTGCCGGGGACGTATCGAGCACGTTCGGGAGCTCCCTCGCATACTACCATGGAGCGAACGGCCGGTTCTATGCGCCCACGGGACCCGTCTCGCTCCCTGGGCCCATCGCCCGCGACCTGGTCCAGGTGGACGGGCTCACGAACGAGCAATCGCGGGGGCTCCAGACGTTCCTCAGCGACCTGGGGAGCTTCTCCCTGCCTGCCGGAAGCACCAGCGCGAGCCCGCACGGGATCTCGCAGTTCGATACCACGACCCCGCCCCAGTCCCTCCAGTTGTTCTGGGGCACCGACTTCCCGGCCGCCTTCGACGCTCAGGGCATGATCAACAGCGGGACCACAGGCAGCGGATGGTCCGTCGCGACCATCCTCTGGTCTGGGCACAACGACTCGAACGGGGTCAACCTCCCGCCATGGGACCCGAGCGCGGTCGATCAGTACCTCACGCAGACCTTCCCAGCCGGTGCCACGCTCCCCACCATCACGGCCGAGCCCGTGACCTATGGAGGGAGCACGCCTCCCTTGCCCGGGACCTATTCCCTGGGTGACGACGAAGGGGGCATCACCGAGACGTCGCTCGACCTCGAGATGGAGGCCAGCACGGCCCCTGGGGCGCACATCTACTGCTGGTACTTCTCCGGCAGCATCCTCACCGGGAGCTCCCAGAGCAGCTTCTACGGGGCCTTCGACCAAGCGCTCAGCGACGCCCTCTCCTACAGCTACGGTGGGAACGGGCTCGCGGCGATCTCCAACTCCTACGGGCTCGACGACTCCAACGACAGCCTTTGGAACAACCTCGAGGCCCAGGCGGCGGCCCAGGGAACGACCCTCTTCGCCTCCTCCGGGGACGCCGGCAATGCCCCCACCGCCTACACCGGTCGCCCGCAGGGGCAGTGGCCCACCTGGCCGGCCACGGCCTCGTTCAACACCTACGGGGCCGTCGCGGTCGGCGGGACCGAGATCACGGTGAACGGGGCGCCGTACTCCACCAATTACAACCCGAGCTCGGGGGTCCTGCCTCCGATGGCCTACGACGCCTCGAGCATCACCGGGCTCCAGTCCCAGGTCGTCTGGTACGACAATTCCACCACCCTCGGGACGGACGGGACCGAGGGGGGCATCAGTGGCATCTACAACGAACCGGTCTTCCAGGCGCACTCCGCGGCCCAGTCGGCCATCATTGCGGCCGCTTCCAAGGAGGGCGTCCTCTATGCCCGGGGCATCCCCGACCTGTCTTCGGTCGGAGACAACACGGTCATCTACGACGACAGCACCCCGGGGCTCTCGGGCAATATCGTCGCGGGGACCTCGATCGCCTCGCCCGTCATGGCGGGCTTCATGGTGCTCATGGACCAGATGGACGGAAAACAGGGTTACTTCAACCCCGCGCTCTACTCCATCGGCAGCTACTTCCTCACCGTCGCACCGACCAGCGGCGCTGACCCCTTCCACGGGGCCTTCGCGGTGACGGCGGGAAGGAACTGGGTCTACAACGCCTCCGCGTCGGGGGGATGGAGCGCCTGCGATGGGTGGGGCACCCCCGACATCGCCCTCATGGCCCAGGACCTGGGGAACCCCATCTACACCGGCTTCGTCTACGACCCGAACGGCGTCCCGGGCCAAGCGGGACCCCTACCGGGGGGAGGGACGCGGCCCAACTCCAGTGTCGATCTCAACACGTTGGTCGTGCTCGTGGCGATCGTCCTCGTGGTGGTCATCGTCGCGGCCGTCCTCCTGCGACCGAAGCACCGGACCGCCGCCGCTCCAGGGACCATGTACGGGACCCCTCCTGCCTCCCCCTACGTCTACGGTTATCCGGCGGCCGGTACCCCGACGGGACCCACGTACGCCTACGCGGCCCCTCCTCCTGCCACCGCCCCTCCGCCCGTAGCGACGTACGGGACGCCCTACGCCCAGCCCTCAGGCTACCCACCGGGGTACGGCGCTCCTGGCTACGGGATCGCTGCCCACGCAGCCCCGGGCTACGGCGCCCACCCCTCGCCCTACGTGGCGGCGCCCCAGGCGAGGCCGATGGCCGGCCCCGTGTACTACTGTCGCTACTGCCGCAACCCGCGACCCTACACGAACTCCGCCTGCCCGAACTGCGGAGCTCCGCTCTAGGGTGGCCCACCACCGGGCATCGTCGACCGAACGAGGGGAGACCCCACCTCCCCGAGCCGAGTGGATGGCCTGGGTGTACACCGTGCTCAGGCTGGATCAGATCATGCTCGTGTAGTCCCACGGAACCCCTCGAGAACAGGGCTCCTGTCGCTCAACGATTTACCTCGAGAGGTCGCCTGGTCCGACCCAGGTTCCGCCAGCAATCTCCTGTAGGCTGCCCCAGTCCAAGGTATGACCAGGTCTACCCGGGTCGACCGTCGGCAGAGGTCACTCTGCAGGGAGCGGTGAGCCGCCCGCGGAAGGACGGGCAGCAGCGCCGGGGTCCGCTCCGCCGTTCGGTGGAGCCGCGCCCGGTCCTCCGTCCGGTCCCGCTGCCACATCGTCCACGTCCGGAGGGGGGGCTGGGATCGCAGAGAGCGGGATGCCGAGCTTCTGGGCGAGGCGCTCGCGGATCTTGTCGTGGTCCGTGGACTCGAGGCCGAAGTACTCGGCGAACCTCGAGGTGGTGGTGAGCTCGAGCGTCGACGCCTTCGAGACGGCGTGCACGAACCCTAGCTCCTTGAGGACCTTCACCTCAGTGTAGGCGATCTCGCCCACCATCCTCGCCAGCACGCTCTGGCGGATCGGCTGGTGGAAGGCGATGAGCGCGAGGACCCGTAGACTTCGGGCGGGAATGTCCACCGGGGTCACCTTGTGGGCGACCTCCAGGTACTCCGCGCGGACCTGCAGTGCCCATGCCTCTCCCGCGCGACGGACTTCGAGGGAGGTGTTGCGGTTCGCGTAGGCGCGTTGGAGCTTGCGAAGCGCCCGCTGGACGAGCACGTGGTCGACCTCGCCACCCAGTCGTTCGACCAGCTCGTGGACGGGCACGGGCTTGCTCGCCGCAAAGAGGACCGATTCGACACGGAGCGGGAGCTCTGGGGCAACCCCCTTCGGGCGGGGAGCACGGGCCTCGACAGGAGGGGACTCGCCCCCCTGGTCATCCTCGTCCTGCTCGATCACCTCGAGCTCGCTCTCCTCCGGCTCCGCCTCGGCCTCCGGTTTCGGCCCCGTCTCTTCCTCGGTCACCCGCCCCGTCGGGGCGAGGGGGACCGGTTGGGAGACGGAGCCGGCCGCCGGGGAGGTGGCGGCTTGTGGGGGCGGCGCGGGGAGGTGGGCGTTGGGGGTCGGCAGTGCGGGGACGTCGGTGGCGGCCTCGGGCGTGGCGGGTTCCTTCGGAAGGTCCGGGGCGACAGGCCCCGGCTTCCTAGAGGAGCGGGAGGTGGAGGGTCGGGCGATCTTGGGCTTGGGGGTGGAATACGAAGGAGCGGAGGAAGCCGGGGAGAGATCAGAGCGCCGTTTCCGACCTCGAGGGTCGCTCTTCCTCGCCATGCTCATCCTCCTATGCCACCGAGGCCGAGGGCTCTTGGGAAGCGGGCAGGGGAGCCTCCTCGCCGTTGGGGCGACGGGTCTCCATCTCGCGCTCGATCAGGAAGCCGGCCTTGGCGAGGTCGTCCTGGTGGAGGGAGAGGACCCGTTCCTTCGAAAGGAAGAGCACCGTCAGGAACCGGGAGACCACGCGCTCGCGAGAGGGCGTCCCTTCGATGAGCTCCTCGAACGGGAACGGCACCCCCACGGGGTGCCTCGCGACCATGGACCAGGTCTCCGCAAGATCGTGCTCGGGAACGTCGCCGTGGGCCAGGACCTCAGGGGCCGTGCGTTGCCAGGCTCGCAGTCGCTCGCGCTCCACCTGGGCGTCCTGGTAGAGCTTCGAAGCTTCCTCGGCCTCCTGGAACGCGCTCGCGAGCTCCAGCAGGCTCACCGGCCGGGTCTCGGCGTGGCGGACCATCGCGTCGATCGGGACCTCCTGGCCCCGGAGCAACGCCTCGGTCACGTCGATCTGCTCGGGGGTGGACATGGCGTCGAGGTAGCCCCCGTCCTCCGCCGCCCCATCGGGGAGCGTCTGTTCCTCCGGCGGCGGGAGCAACTCGGACTCCCGCTGGGTCAGGACCTCTTGCGACTGCAGGAGGAGGATCCGCCAGGCCATGTGGATGAGACGGCCGGCGACCGCGAAGTCGACCTCGTGCTCCTTCTGCACACGCTCCTTGTAGACCTCCACGAAACGGGTGAGGTCGATGGCCCAGGGATTGAACTGCTCGGAAAGGACGAGCTCGAAGAGCAGCGCGGTCGCCTTCTGGTACGGGTCATCGATGACCACATGCACACCTTCCCGGATCCCGCGGACGAGCTCGAGGTAGTGGTCAACGGTGTCGAGCTCGGCGAGGGACTCGCCGATGAGGGCCTTGTGGTAGAGCAGGTAGTCGAGCACCTGCTGGGCGGCCTCCCGGGAGACCGGCGGAGTGGTCAGGGCGAGTTCATGCGCTTCCTGCGCGCTCAGGGTCATGTTCTACCTCCTTGTGCATACCTGGCTTGATCCTTCGATGTGAGAGCCTTGACCTCAGGGCTTCAGGCGCCTCCGCTCGGCGGCGTCGCCGGGGTCGCTGGGGGCGAGGTCGCGCTCGCGGAGGGGGCGCTCTCCACCGCGGGAGCGGAAGAGGCAGAAGCCCCGCCAACGTTCCGTCGGGAGGAGCTCGAGCGCGCCCCCACGAGGCCCGGTCCAGGAGCGGGGGGCGAGACGGTCACCGGCGTGGAGCTCGACCGGCTTGGGACGACCACCGTGCTCGCGGTCTGCCGCAGCTCGTGCGGGCGCTCCGCCGCGAGCGCGGACGGCGAGGCCGCGAGGGCCTTGAGCTCCTTCTCGTCGACGTCCTTGATGTCATCGAGGCGGATCGAGACGAGGCGCGAGCAGCCGTCGCCGTGCATGGTGACGCCGAGGAGATGCTCCGCCCACTTCAGCGTCACTTTCCTCAGGGAGATCACGATGAACTGGGCCCGGGCGCTGTTGCGACGGACCATCCGACCGATGTTCTCCGCGTTGACCCCGTCGAGGCTCATGTCCACCTCGTCGAGGACGTAGAGCGGAGAGGGATCGTAGTGTTGAAGCGAGAAGATGAAGGCGAGGGAGGCAAGGGACTTCTCCCCGCCGCTCAGCTGCTCCAGCCGCTGGACCTTCTTGCCGAGCGGCTTCGCCCGGATCAGGAGACCGCCGGCGAGCGGGTCCTCCGGGTTCTCCAGGCAGACCTCGCCCTCCCCCCCGCCGGAGAGCTCGCGGTAGATCTGCTCGTAGCCCTTCGCGACGACCTCGACGACCTCGTGGATCCGAGAGCGCTTCTTGTCGTTGAGCTCTTCGACGAGCTTGAGCAGGTCCTTCTTCTCGCCCCTGAGACGGTCCATCTGGGCCTGGAAGTCCTCCAAGCGGGCGTGCTCCGCATCGTACTGGTCGAGCGCGGCCGCGTTCACCGTGCCGAGCTCGGCGAGCTTGTCCTCAACGTCCTTGAGACGCTTCTGGAGCTCGGTCGATGAGAGCTTTTCCATCTTCTCGACGGGCACATCCGCCTCGTCCTTCGGGAGGTCCGCCGAGGCGGCCTCCAGGGTCTGGAGCTCTCCCATCGCGGTGGCGAGCTTGACCTCGAGTTCGTGTGACTGGTCCGACTTCGAGGTGATCGTGGAGGAGTTCGAGCCGATCTCCCCTACCAGCGAGGTGAGGTCCACCTGCAGTCCGTTGCGCTTCTCGGTGAGCGCCTTGCTCGCCTTCGACTGCTTCTCGCCGACCGCCCGAAGCGCTTCCAAGCGTTGGAGCCCCTCGGCGTGGGCCTTCTTGACGCTCTTGAGCTCCTTGGTGAGGACGGGGATCCGCTCCTGGAGACCGGAGAGCTCCTCCTCCTTCTCCTTCAGGGCCGCGTGGGCGCCCTTCACCGTCGAGTCCAGGGCGCTCACCTGTCCCTGAAGCTCCACCAGCTTCTCGTTGAGCCCCTCCCCCTTCTCCGTGAGCTCCTTGAGCCGTGTGGCCGCGTTCTGAGGTAGGGCCTGCAGGTAGGTCGCCTGGGCCTTCTCCCAGTCGGTCTTGAGGGTCTCGAGCTCGCCCTGGAGCGTGGTGAGGAGCGTCTGCGCCTGCTCCACCTTCTTCGCGGTGCTGGCACGCCGGTCGCGGGCGGCCTTGAGCTTCGTCTCCGCGCCCTCCAGGGACTCCTTCGCCTTGGTGAGGTCCTTCTCGAGGGAGGAGAGGTTGCTCTGGTGGGCGTCCGTCTCGGCCGAGTGCTTGCCCAGTTCCTCGGTCAGTTCGCGGAGGTGCTGGATGACCGCGTCGAGCTCCTTGCGCAGCTCCTGCTCCTCCGCCGAACGCTTGCGAAGCTCCTCGCCCTTGCGGCGGAGATCGAGCTGAAGGTTGGACCCCTTGCCACGCTCCGCGCCGAGGAAGCCGCCGGTCATCGCGCCCGCGGGCTCGATGAGGTCGCCCTCGAGCGTGACCAGGCGGACCCCGCCCATTTGGGCGCGAGCCTGTGAGAGGGAGTCGAAGACCAGGGTTTCCCCGAAGACGTACCAGAACGCAGGGGAGAGGGCTTCGTCGAACTTGACGAGGTCGAGGGCGAACCCCTTCGAGCCAGGGGCCTTCTGGGCCACGAGGCTCTTCCCGTGGGGGCGTCCGGGAACGACCTTGTTGAGCGGCAGGAAGGTCGCGACCCCCTTCTTCTCGTTCCGGAGGATCTGGACGCACTTCGCGGCGACCTCGTCGGTCTCGACGACCAGCGCCTGGAAGCGTGAGCCGGCCGCGACCGTGAGCGCAGTGGCGTACTGCTGATCGAAGGTCGCGAGCTCCTCGACGGTGCCCCGGATGCCCTGGACCTTCCCGGTGTCGCGGAGCGACAGGAGATAGTCGACCGCGGCGAAGCGCGAGGCGGCCCCCGCTCCGCGGTCCCGGACCAGCGCTTCCAGGGAGGCGTAGGCGCGGTGGAGCTCCACCACTTCCTCCTGGGACTTCGTGGAGCGGGCCCGTAGGTCCTTCTCCGTCTTCTGGTAGGTATCGAGCTCCTCGTTGAGCTCCTGCGTCGAGCGCTCCGAGCCCTTGCGGGCTCCCTGGAGCCCCTTAGCGCGGAACTGCAGGTCCCGGACCTCCGTCTCCCGGAGCCGTAGGTCCTCCTCGAGGGTGACCTCGTCGTGCTCCGACGTCCCGAGCTCGCCCTTGAGCGACTCCAGGCGCTGGACGGCCTCCTGCCAGTCCTCCTGCATCGCCTTCTGGCGCCGCTCGTTCTCCAGGACGGCCTTGCGGTACTGAGCGGCCTTCCCCTGGCTCGCGTCGGTCGCCTTGTGAGCCTCCCCGAGCGCCTTGCGGTGCTCCTCCGCCTCGCCCTGGAGCTCCTCGAGCACCTTGGACAGCGTAGCGAGCTGCTTTTCCTGGCCCTGGAGCTCCTTGCGCCGGGCGGCGATCTCCTTCCCGAGCTCGTCGTTCCGGCCCTGAAGCTCGGTCAGTGCCTCCTCCGCCTTCTCGGCGGCCGTCTGACGTCGGCCCACCTCTACGCTGAGCTCGTCGGTCTCCGCCTTGAGCTTCGCCGCCTCCGCCCCACCTTGCTGGGCGATCTCGGCATCGATCGCATCGATCTCCGATTGGACATGGTCGCGTCGGCCGGTGAGCTCCGTCCCGCTCGTCTTGAGCTCTTCCACCTCCGCCTTGAGGTCCTCGAGCCGCTTCTCCAATGAAGCGACCTCCCCGCGCGCCCGGGCGAGCGTCGCGCGAGCGAGCTGCGCAGCGTACCGGCGCTTTTGGAGATCGAGCTCGCGGAACTTGAGCGCACCCTCGCGTTGGCCCTCGAGCTCTCCCAGGTGGCGTTGCACCTCGGTGAGGAGCGTCTGGAGCTGCCCCAGGTTCTGCTCGAGCCCCTCCTGCTTGTCCGCCGCATGGGAGAGCTCGTCATCGTACTGCGCGATGCCGGCGAGCTTCTCCACCTCCCCCCGTCGGTCGAGGGGAGACATGGCGACGATGCGGTTCACGTCGCCCTGTTGGACGATGTTGGAGCCGTCACCGGAGAGCCGGGCGTGGGAGAGGAGGCCCTCGATCTCGGTCTGGGTGCTCCTTCGGTCGTTGACGTAGAAGTACGAGCTGTAAGGGGGGTCGCCCGGAGTGAGCTTGATGAAACGGGTGATCTCGACAGAGTCCGAGTCTACGGGGAGCGCCCGGTCCCGGTTGTCGAAGACCAGGGAGACCTCGCACTCCGTGGCCGCCTTCTTGCTGGCCCCGCCGTTGAACAGCAGGTCGGAGAGACGGTCCGCGCGTAGCACCTTCGAGCTTCGAGGGCCCAGGACGAAGAGGATCGCGTCCGCGACGTTCGACTTGCCCATCCCGTTGGGCCCCGCAACGCCGGTGAAGCCCGTCGTGAAGGGGATCTCGACGGTCCCGGAGAAGGACTTGAAGTTCCGCATCTTGAGGTGCGTTAGATGCATTGGTCCCTCCTCTTCGTCTCCCGCGGTCGATGTCGGGCCTTTGTCGCCGGAACGGACCCTATTTGTCCGACGGTCGTCAGCCCACGACTGCTACCCTGAATCTGGTATTTAACAGATTTGCTCGAAACGTCAGGTTCGGACTCCGACATCCCATGACCGTCATCGAGCCGGAGGCCCCGGTCCCACGTTTCTCGCCGGAGGATTGACCGAAACCTACTGACTGCCATACTCACCCCTATGGGTCAGTATGTCCTTCATCAGGACCGTCACCAAGGGGGGGCGCAAGTACCGCCAGCGGGTCGAGTCGTACTGGGACCGGAAGGCCAGACGGTGCCGGACCGGTGCCCTCGAGCATCTGGGACCGGTGGACCCGGTCTATCCTCGGGCCCGGACCACCCTGCTCCAGACCCTCCCTCTGGAGACGCCCCACTTCGGTCTCCTCGCCTCCATCCTGATCACCGAGCCTTCGGTCCTGCTGCTCGACGA
>DAHUZP010000053.1 GCA_027306505.1 Thermoplasmata archaeon
GCGTGTCGTCCCCTTTCTCAAGGGCCTGCTTCCGAGAATCCTCACGTGACCCGGGCGGCACCTCGTTCGTCCCCGACAGGTCGAGGGACGAACGATGCGATCTCACACCCGCCAGCCCAGCGCCACACGCCCAGCGACGACGTGCGCCGCCGAAGACAGTATGACCAGACGGTGAAAGACCAGACGTGAGAGAAACCGAGAGACACGTAGCGAGGACCAAGGCCGGGCCGGCAACGGTTCGGCTGAAGCAGGTCGACAAAGGGGGATACCGGACCCACGTTCTTTGGTCCAGGGACTCCAACGCGAAACCGCAGGCCCAATCAAGAGAGAACCCGTGTGGCCGGTGCCACAGGAACGTCGTCACTGGGCTCCTTCGCAAGGAGGAGATTGGGCGTGCCGAGCCTCTTTCGTCGAGGCGAAGGCAGTATCGTGGGTCGGAACTCGGGAATGAGACCCTCGAACGCCCCGGCGTTGCAGGGTGGGCATGCGGCGAAGGTCTGCTGGAAGAAGGCGGGAGGTCCCACGGGGTTCCGAGGAGGGAGGCGAAGTCCGTTAGTCCTGAGCCTCGGGAGAGGGCAACCATAAGGGTAGAACCTGAAAGGAAGCCCGAGGCCACGTGGGAAGTCGGAGGGGCTTGTAGTAGCGAGGAAGCCACTGTAACGGTGGTCGATGCGAAGGAGCCCCACTCTGGTGCCGCGCCTGGAGGAGAACGGGACCGCCCAAGTCCCCGAGAGGGGTAGTACATGGGCCTCGACAAGGTCAGCGAGCTCCAAGAGGCGCTCTACCGAGCAGCGAAGGCGGACGTGGACCGCAGGTTCCACGCCCTCTATGACAAGACCTGCCGCGCGGACGTTCTGACGGAGGCATGGGCGAGAGTCCGTGCCAACGGCGGAGCGGCCGGCGTCGACGGGACGACCATCAGGGAAATCGAAGAAGAAAGTGTGCCCCGATTTCTAGAGGGGCTGGCGCGCGAACTGCGAGAGAGGACCTACCGCCCGAGCCCTTTGCGGAGGGTCTGGATTCCCAAGCCCAACGGCAAGAAACGAGGCCTAGGGATTCCTACCGTGAAGGACCGGGTGGCCCAGACGGCGGTTAAGCTCCTGCTGGAGCCCATCTTCGAGGCGGACTTTGAGCCGTTCTCGTTCGGGTTCCGACCGGGGCGCTCCGCCCACGATGCGGTGGCCGAGGTCGTGAAGTGGCTGAACTTCGGCTGCGAGAGCGTGGTGGATGCGGACATCTCGGGATGTTTCGACAACATCCCGAAGGACCGCCTGGTGAAGGCAGTGGCGAGGGGGGTCTCGGATGGAGCTGTGCTGAAGTTGATTCGGCAATGGCTGAACGCGGGTTTGGTGGAGGGCGAAAGCCTTCAGAACCCGGTGCGGGGGACCCCACAGGGCTCCCCTCTGTCCCCACTGCTGGCCAACATCTACCTCGACCAACTCGACAAGGGGTGGAAGCGGACGGGACTTGCGTGGCGGGGAAGCGCCGATGCCCATCTGGTGAGGTACGCGGACGACTTCGTGATCCTGACGAAGCACGACATCCGGGGAGTGAAGGTGACCTTGGACTCCATCATGCGAGACCTGGGATTGACCCTGAGCCCGGAGAAGACGCGGATCGTGGAGGCCGAGGAGGGATTCGACTTCCTCGGTTTCCACTTCCTGCGCCGCTTCAGCCAAGCGAAAGGAAAGCGAGTAACCTGGTGGTTCCCCTCCGCCAAATCCAAGCGCAAGATCCGAGAACGGGTGCATGCGCTCACCGATACGCGGGCCCTCGCACGGGGAACGTTCAGCGATGCCACCTTGGCAGTCGTGGACTCCCTGCGCGGGTGGGGGGAGTACTTCCGGCACAGCAACGCCAGCGCAGCCCTCGACCACGTATGGTTGTACGCCTTCGACAGGCTGGCGTGGCTCTACCGGCGGTATCGAACAAGAGGGCGGGTTCGGAGAAAGACGGTGGGATGGGCGCGAGACCTGCTGAGGGCCGCGCGTCCGACCACCAGCGCCTACGGTCGAATCATGGCGCCATGAAAGCCGATAGCTGCGAGGTGAACACCATCGGTGAGCCGGATGCGGGAAATCCGCCAGTCCGGTTCGACGGGGGGGTGGTGGAGACGCAACCTGGGAGTCCCTCGGTCCCCGAGGACTCCCATGTCGGAGAACTACGCAACAAAGCGAAGAACGCCGAGCGCGCCACCACCCTACCCTACCGAACGCAAGCCCGAGGACGACTCGTGGGTCGACCGTGTCGCTGACCAAGTCCAGGTCCTGCTCTCCGAGCACGGGCTCGAGATGGAGCTTTGCGTCTGGTATGACCCTGTCGCCGAATACCTCCTCGCGGTCGGTTTCGATGGCTCGGCGGCCCGGTACTTCAGGTCGCTCGAGTCGGACCGCACGGAGGAGCCCCCGGCCGGAGGGCCGGTGGGGGCGCCCGCTCCCGTGAGCCGCCGTCCCGACCCTCTCCATGCCACGGCCCGGTAGACGAACGCTGCGGGGACCCCCCCCGAGGTCTCCTGGCTCCGCGAGGAGACCTCGGACCATGGGCGCGTGGAAGATCGGACCGGAAGCGTCATGTAGGTCTGTCGCCATTGGCGATGGCGTCAGGAGTCGCGCCGTTTCGCCCATGCAGCTGGAGAAAGACCCCCTCATCTTCCTCTTCCGGAGCGATGACGCCCGGAAGGTCATGGCGGAGCTCCGCGATGGAGAGCCCCACCTACCCAGCGTGGTCCGGCGGAAGCTCTCGCTCCATCCTCAGTCCTTCCGGGAGATCGTGGAACATCTCGATGCCTACGGGCTCGTGGACCTGGAGGTCAAGAAGGGCTCCCGCGCAGAGCGGACGCCTCAAGGGTGGGGCGTGAAGGTCACCCTCCAGCTGACCCCTGCCGGCAGGGCCCTGATCGGGGTGCTCGAGAAGGCGACCCATGACATCGCCGGGTTCGTCCACCGCAAGGAGCGGCTGCTGCCTCCTGCCACCGTGGAGCGATGGCAGGAGGCCTGATGCGCGTTCTCATCCTGGGTCCCTCCAAGTGGCTGCCGGGGGCCCTGCCCGTACTCCCCGACTACCTTGCGGACTGGCTCCCGGCGGACTGGAAGCGGCAGGGCACGGCGGCCCTCTGGCCCCTGGACCGTAGCAACCGACGAGGACGAACGACATGGAGTGGACATCAGGAACAAATCTTCGACAGCTCCTGACCTTTGAACTCCTGCTCTTGCTGATTCCGGGAGTAGTCTTGGGGGGGCGTCTGTATGACGGGCCAACCCTCGCGACGACCGAGTTCAATCTAAATGCGCTTCTTATCTTCTACATGATGACCTCCCTAGCGGTGCTCATACGCATCGTTGCACTTGCCCCCCTTAGGGTTGGCATCGACTCGGAGGGGTTGACCTTCGTCACCCTCCTCTCGGTCAAGAGGGTCAAGTGGTCCGAGGTGGGGCTGCCTCCGAGGTGGCATGTGCATTCAGGGTGGGGGGTGGAATGCCGAAGGACCAATGGCGATCTGATTGGCTACTTTGGTTTGACGAGGAGCCAGGCCAAGGCAATCGCATCTCACCATTCCTCTCCTGAACAGCGGATCCCTCATGATGTCTCTATGAGGTTGGGTCTGTAGTTTCCTTCCCCAGCCGTCGGCCCCGACGCCCGGCATGATGTAGGGGGGGTTTTCTCTGCGACCGGACCGGGTGGGTTCACTTCGGCCTGGACAGCCGGGGTGAATTTCCGAGGGGAACCGCCTAACACCTGTGCGCCGAGAGCCCCGGGTCTCTCGAGGGGAACCTCTCATTTCCCCAAGGACCTGAACCGTCCCAGGTTCAGGTTCGAGAACACCAGGGCAACCCACCGCGTCCCATCTTCGTCCCTCGCCAGCGAGGACGAAGATGTCCGCCACCAACGAAACCGACAGCCCACGCCGAGCGTGCGAACAACTCCTGAACCCCGACCAGGTCCCCCTCTACGACCTGGTGCCGATGCGCGGGCTCGACGACCAGCTCCTCGACGCCCGCCGCGGCGTGCTCACTTCCGCTTCTTGACCAGAGGTCGCTCCGTCTCGCGCCTCTCCGCGCTGATCCTCGATTGGTCTCTCTTCTCGAAGCACGGCGTGCAGACGGTGACGTAGCCCCCCTCCGGGAGGTGGACGTCCCAGTGGAACACGGACCGGCTCGCGAAGCTCGTGTGGCAGTCCGCGCACTCCATGACACGCGGAGGCTCCACCTTCGTCTCCTTCTTGGGCTTCAGAGGACGCGCAACTCCTTCGATCATGGCCCACGTGAGACGCCGCGGACCAAGGATGTTGTGGTGGGCTCAGGGCCCCCGCGCGGTCGAGGGAGTTCGGCCGCGTCCTCCCGAAGGCCCTCCTTGGGCTCTGCGTGCCAGCGGGGGCAGGTCCTTCGGTTCGAGCGCGCGGCCGCGAGCACCCTGCTCCTGCCGACCCAGGAGGGGGCCCTTGCCTGGGCCGAAGGACCCCCGACGGGCACGCTGGGAGCGGCGGGTCGCCCCGCTCCTTGCGGAGGCCGACGCCTGCAGCGGGCCGTGCCGGGAGGCGTGCCGCTTGTGGGCCCAGTTCGTCAGGAGCGCGGGGCCGGCGAGGGTGGCGCTCGCGCCAGCCGGTCGCCTATTGTTGACCGATAGCCTCGCGTAGCCACCCTACCGCCCATTGATCTTCGGCGTTCACCTCGAGGAAACCCTTAATTACATACCGCCCACTATGGGCGGTAGGGGGGCCTCCGATCTTGTCCTACCTCAGGAAGAAGCCGCGACGGATGAAGGATGGGTCCATCCAGACCTATTGGTACCGATGCGAGACCTACTGGGAGGGGGGGCGCTCGCACGAGAGGGTCCTCGAGTACCTCGGCACGAATCCCAACGTCCGGAACTTCCCACTCGACCCGCCCCTCGCCCGCAAGGTGGCGGCCCTCGTCGCCGAACCCCTCGCCCCCACCGACATGCGGGGGAAGCTCAAGGACCTCGGCCTGGACGTTCCCTTCCTCCCCAAGCAGTTGATGTTCCTCAACAACCCCCCCCTCCGGCGTCTCGCTCTGCGCATCGAGTGAGCCCGGACCCCTCGACCCGATCCGGAACGCGCCCCCCGACAAGGAGTGCCCCACCTGTCAATGCCCGCTCACCGTTCGTGACTCCTGGACCCACAAGGTGTGGTTCCTCGCCGGGCGGAGGCCTGTCATCGAGGTCACCCTTTGGTGCAAGCTCCACCGTAAGCGGGTCTTCCATCCACCTCGCCTCACCCCACCCAAGAGCCCCTTCGCCTTCGACATGGTCGCGGAGGCGGGTCGCCTCCGCTTCCTCGAGGATCGGAAGCTCGCCTCCATCGCGGAGACGCTCCACCAGCGAGGGCTTCCCCGCTTGGCGCTTCGCACGGCCCAGCGGTTGACCGACCGCTTCCTCCCCTACCACCTGGCCGTTCACCTGGAGAGCTTTCCCCGGTTGCGCGAGGAACTTCGGAAGCGCGGCGGATACGTCCTGGTCCTCGACTCGACCGGGACTCCCGGACGGATGACCCTCGTCCTCACCGACGATGACGAGAGCGGAGGAACCGGTTGGACGCTGCTGGCCGCTCCCCTCGAGAAGGAGGACCCGGACCTCGTTCGGCCCCACTTGGTGCGGCTGAAGAAGGCCCTGGGACCACCCCTCGCCGGCATCTCGGACGACAGCAACGGGCTCCGCGACCCCTTC
>DAHUZP010000048.1 GCA_027306505.1 Thermoplasmata archaeon
TGCTGTTCTGGTGGCTACCGCGAGGCAGGAGCAGGCGTCCTGGCTCGTGACCCACGACGACCGTATCTCCAAGCTCGTCAAGAGTCCCGTAGTGATCTCGACCGAGCGGTTCCTGCGAGAGATCTGATCCGACCCCTTGGGGATGAGCCGCACGAGGCAGCTTCAAGGTCGAGCAGAGAGGCCGTAGCGCCCTCTCCTCGGGGCGTGAGGACGCTCCTCGCGAGTCCACAGATTCGCCCCCTTGCGCGGTGGTCTGCGGTGGGTGGAAGTCAATTGGCCTTGGGGGGGAGAAACTTACCTATGAGTAAGTCTTATCCCTTCTTGGGACTCGATGTGTTCCAAAGGATGTCGGCCTCAGTCCCACTTACGCACCTGCGATGTCTGCGATGCCAGCACAGGTGGGTTCCCCGAGGGGGAACGGTTACCATCTGCCCTCGCTGCAAGTCACACTACTGGGACGAACCCCGAGCCCGAGAGAAGGCCGCATTGCCTAACAGCGCGGTGCGACCGGCCCTTGGGGGAGGACGTGGGCTCATCAAGAAGAAGCGGAAGGCAATTCTACAGATCGCCGCGGCTCACGGAGCCCGACGAATCAGCTTGTTCGGATCGGTCGTTCGCGGGGAAGACCGGCCAGACAGCGACATTGACTTCCTAGTGGAGATGGAACCCGGACGCAGCCTCCTCGACCGCGCGGGACTCCTCGTTGACCTCCGGGAGCTCCTCGGCCGGCCCGTGGACGTCGTTACCGCGCGGAGCATCTATCTCCCGATCCGCGAGCGGGTGCTTTCCGAGGCGGAGCCCGTTTGATCGACGACTCGAACCGACTCCATCACATCCGGGAGTGCGTTGCGAAGATCCTGACCTGGACTTCGAAAGGAGAACGGGCCTTCTCAACAAATGAGATGATGCAGTCCGCCGTGGTTCGCGAGCTGCAGGTGATCGGAGAAGCCACCAAGGCTCTCTCCCCGGAGTTCCGGGCCGCTCACCCTCAGATCCCCTGGAAGTCCATGGCCGGCCTCCGAGATGTCCTGGTTCACGATTACGACACCATCGACGCCGAGGAGGTTTGGCTCATCGTGAAGAACGACGTTTCGGTCCTCGACCGCGAGCTCGCCAAGCTCACCTGATCGGTTACTCACGCCCTCTCCTCGGTCCGCTACGACCGTCCTCACGATTCCGGATCCTCTATCACGGGACCGGTGCGACAACTACGAGCGGCGCCCGGCTCAAGGTCAGCAATTCTTATAGAGTCAGTTCTCCTACGTGCACTTGACTATGGCTGTCCGAACGATCACCATCACCGACACAGCCTATCAGGCGCTGGCTCGGCTCAAGAAGGATAACGAGAGCTTCAGCGAGGTGGTGAAGAGGCTCACCAAACAGGCCCACCCCCTGACCGAGTTCGCAGGCGCCTGCAAGGGGGCGTCCCCGGACAAACTGCGCGAGGCGCGGGAGTTCTTCGAGGCCTCTTCCCGTATCTCCTCGCACGACCTGGTAGAGGTCGCGGCGGGGAAGCGGAGGCGAGCGTAGTGGTCTCACTGGACGCCTGCTACTTGATCGACCTGCTCCACGGAGATTCCGCCGCCGCAGAACTTGCTACGAGGTTGGAGACCTCCGGAGAACTGACGTGCGTGACTCCCCCTGCCTCGGTCGAGGTCCTAGCGGGAGAAATGCACGTTGGTGGAAAGTACTTCGAGAAGGCCAGGGACCTCCTCGCCTCCTTGCACCTCTTGTCCTTCGATAACGAGGCCGTCGAGACGACCTCAAGGCTCGCCGCAAGGTTGATGGAAAGGGGCGAGCGGATCGGCGAAGGCGATCTGTTCATCGCGGGGATCAGCCTGCGTCACCACCAACGACTCATCACTCGCGACCGCGTCTTTGCGCGTGTGCCGGGCCTCGAAGTCGAGTTCTATTGAGAACCGGCTAGGGCTCGGTGGAAGCCCGGAGGCGGGAGATAGGATCCTCACGCCCTCTCCTCTCTCCGTGAGGAGAGGGCCCGATGTACGAATCCATCACCGCCACCTGCTCCGCACGCCTTCGGCGACACGGTCCCGCATCCCGGCCGTTGCCCTCGGCCGGCCCGTCAAGGTTGGGAGCCTCGGACGGTGCCTCCCTCACGACCGGGCCCGAGGGCGCGGGCCCCTCGGCCACGACCTCGCCTTGCGGCCCCTCTCCATGGGTCGGAGGGGCCCTGCCGTGGGCTCCCCGGGGGGGCTCCGTCGGGTCAGCAGGCCCTCCCTCAGAGGGTCGTGCTTCCCGTGACCGTGGCCCCCCAACTGAAGGCCTCGAGCGTGTCACCGCTCCCGGCCAGGGGGACCGCCGAGACGATCTCGAGGGTGAGGGGGCCGGTGAGGGGCACGGGTCCAGGCGTGTTCCAGTAGTCGCTCGCGGGCCCCCCAGGATAGGTTCCCTCAATCGTGGCCCCGGACCGGAGTTCGGCGAACCATCCGCGCTGCCCTGCGAGCATGTCGCATCCCGTGTAGGGCGGGCTGAAGCAAGGGGCGTTGAGGCTCGCCGGATTGATCAGGGTACGGTTCGGCTCGAAGACGGCCAGCCCAAGGTAGGCAGTGGTCAGTCCGTCGGCGCTGGCGATGGAGATGTTGTCGAAGTACCGGGCCCCCAAACCGGAATGGCCGCTCCCGGTGCTGGCTCCAAAGGAGGCTCGATAGTACGTCCCTGTGGCGGTCCCGCACGTGGTGTTGGCCCATCCGTGGCTGATGACCCCGAGCCCTAGGGCCCCCATCACCACGCCGAACTCGGTTTGGTTTCCGGTGGGGCCGGTGCATGGGTTCCCGATGAAGCTCACGCCCCAGAAGATCGACACGCAACCGGGTCCGCAATAGAGCGATCCTACGAGCAGCTCGACGCTCGGGGAGGGATACGAGGCGAGGAAGGCCGCCCCCCCCTCGAGCCTGGCCTTCGCGACGGCCTCGGGACTGTTCGTGAGGTTCGCAGGGAACGAAGGGCCCCCGGGGACCCCCAGCCCTGGACACATCCCGACCGGATCGGTCTCGGTCGTCACGGTACCTGTCCCGTTCGAGACCACGATGAAGAGGGCGTGGGGCCAAGGACCCGAATTCGTGTAGTACGGGACTGTGGTGTACATGAAACCCCAGGAGTACGCCTCGCCCGTCCCCACCAGGGATGACGCGGACGGGGAGTATCCGAAGTCCGAACACGGGGGCGGCGGAGTGGGGGGCGCGTAAGCGCCGCTGCCCTGCAAGGTGGTGGCGAACGCCAAGCCCCAACTCCCTTCCCCTCGGGAGGCCGCGGTCTGGTTCGCGATCGCCTCCGCCTGGAGAAGCGTCAGGGCGGGAGGAGAGGACTCCGCGGGGCCACCCGGGTGAGGCAGGAACCCCAAGTTGATCACTCCCGCGAAGTTGAGCAAAAGGACCGCGAGCACGATAGCCACCGAGGCCACGATCACCAAGATTGCCCCGCGACGGCCTCGACGAGCGGGAGGCGCCGGGGCAGGGGAAGGCGGATACCCCGAGCCGCCTTGCGGGCCGGGGTATACCGGCCCCTCCCCGCCGTACGAGTGTCCGGGTGGTGGGCCCGGTACCACCTCGCTCCCGTGCGCCGGGGGATGGCTCGCCTGGTAGAGCGGGGGAGACCTCGGGTGGGGGTCCGCGGGAGGAGGGAAGCTCATCGAAGGGGAGGAGGCGGTGAAGTGCTAGAAGAACCCTGCGGCGGTCGCGGGTCGGCGAAGCATCCTGGAGCGGACGGCCCTGGCTCGGGCGGAGGCGGCCCGCGATCCCTCCGCTGCCTCCAGAGGAGCACGAGAGGGACCAGGACGGCCAGGACAGCAGCGGGAAGGACGACTAACACGAGGAACCCGGCCACTGTTAGCCCGAAAAAGACCGTGGGTGGGAGATGACCTGACTGAGAAGGGCAGCTGAAGGCGGGGTCCTTGGGACCGACCACCGGGACGACGACCGACGACGAGGTGCCCGCTCCGTCGGTCACCGTGAGCGTTCCGTTCTGGTCTCCGAGGGTGGCGTACCCGTGGGTGACGTTCCGTCCGTTCGCCTTCGGAGAACCATCACCGAAGGTCCAGGAGAACGAATAGGGGGGCACTCCACCCCGCGCGCTGCCAGTGAAGGTGACGTTCTCCAGCACCCCGGGGATGGCCCCCTCCCCGCAGGCGCCCGGGTAGCCCGCGATGGTCCCGTTGCCGAAGGCGACAAGGGGTAGCGGTGAAGGGCGCGCGCTCACCGTGATCGCGACCGAGTTGCTCCCCGCGACGGAATACGCTGAGTCCGTCGCCCACACGCGATAGGTGTAGGTCCCCGGGCGGGCGAAGGCGAGACTGGCTGCGCCGCAGCCCGTCTGGGACCTGTTGGTCCCGTTGAGGGACCAGAGGCAGGAGTACGGAGGGACGCCACCCGAGACGGTGGGTGTGAGGGTGGCGGAATCCCCCGCGGTCAAGCTCGTGGAGTTCGCGGTGAGGGAGATGGTGAGGGGGGGCGGAGGCCCGGCCGACGTGTAGTTGGCGAACAGGGTCCCTGCGGCGCCGACCGAGATGTTGACCCACGTCCCGATGTAGATGACGCGCTGAGAGGGGAACGCGTCGGTCCAGGCGCGGAACGGATGACCCGCGCACGCAGGGGCGTGTGCGGTGTAGCTCAGGGCGAGAAAGCTCGCGGAGGTGCCGTTCGCCTGGGAGGTGCCGTTGAAGGAGATGGGTCCGCAGCCCCCGGGCGAGACGACGAACTGGAGGGCATACTTCGGGGGAGGTCCCGTGAGGCTCCAGTAGATGGCCGCGACGGTCCCGTTCCCGAGCACGTCGATGGTGTCGGGATCTCCCATAGACTGTCCACCTGTGAAGCCCTTCGAGGTCAGGAAGCCCCACGACCACGCGTAGAACACGTACCCTGCACAGCCCGGCGCGAAGGCCGTGTAGTTCCCCTGGAGGAACGTTCCCGAGCTCACGTTCGCCTGCGCGGACCCGTTGAAGGTCATGGGGCAACCAGAAGGCTGGTCGCGGAAGGTCACGGTGTAGCGGGGCGTTCCGCTTCCACTCGAAGTGATTGTGATGGGGACAGGCACGCTCTGGACGGTCACGCCGTTCAGCGTCGCGTTGGCGAAGAGGTAGGTGGTCCCCGCGCTGCTCCCTGCCGTGAACTGCACGACCGACCCACTCGTGGCGTTGAAGGTTCCGAGTCCGCGGCTGATGGTCCAGGCAAAGGTGGTCCCTGCGGAACAGGGCCCTCCGTTGCACGAGGGGGACGCGGTGAAACTCTGGGAGGCGCCTGTCAGGATAGTGGACGACGGGGGCAAAACGGAGACCGACGTGATGGTCGGCCCGCCTCCCGTCACGGTGATATTGAACCACCTGACGACCGAGTGGCCCATGGAGTCGTTCTCCCAGACGACTGAACCGAAGGTCCCGCTGGAGGCATAGGTGTGCTGGATGGAGAACCCGCTGCCGTAGGTCCCGTCGCCGAAGTGCCACCGGAACGTATAGGGGGGAGCACCTCCCCCGGCGCTGGCATTGAACCATACGAGGAGGGGTGCGCGCCCAGAGAGAGGAGCCACCATGGCGGTCGCGCTGAACGGTGGCGTTGCGCCAGGCGAGATGACTCGAACCTCGTTCCAATTGAGGTCGCTGACCCAGATGTCCCCGGTCATAGGGTCGAGAACCGGGTCCTCTAGCCACGGATTGGTGGCAACGATGGGGATGGAACCAACGGGGAGCAGCCCGGAAAGGACGGTCACATTTGCCGAAGGCCCGTTGGCGACATAGACCTCCCCGTTGAGAGGGTCGTAGACCGAACCTTGGGCCTGACCGGTAGAGATGTTGTCCACGAGCGTTTCGCGCGTGGTGTTCACAATGGAGATCTTACCCGGGTAGGCGCTGTCGAGGATCACGGATTGCAGGGCGGGGTCGTAGGTAACAGCCTGAGGGCCCGTGGGGACGTTGATGATCAAGGGGCGATACGGGTTGCTGACATTCGCGACCGGAACCTGATTCAGCTGGCCGCCGGCGCCATAGACCTTCTGATTGAGCGGGTCGTAAGAGAAGCCAATCGCGGGATTGCCAAAAACAGCTGCTGAGATGGCGTTCGTGGTCGCGTTGACGAGCTGGACACCGTTGGTATACCCACCCACCCAGAGGCTTTGGTCCTGAGCGATGTAGGCGATGCCTTCGGGGTTCGTGACCTGATTCACGGCGAGGGAGGTGACGACCGTGTTCGTGGTCCCATTGATGACGCTGACGTTCCCGGAGAGGTGGTTGGTGACGTAGACCTCTCGATCGAGGGGGTCGTAGGCCGCGAAATACGGGTCGGTCCCTACCCCGATGGTCTTGATTATCGCACTCGTGGTCCCGTTGACCACCGTCACGCAGTTGCCATATCGATCGACCACGTACATGTCGTGGTTCGAAGGGTCGTAGGTGATCCCCACAGGACCGCCGCCGCCGGGGAGGCTGATGTTGGCGATGACGCAGTTCGTGCAGCTCGGGGCGTTCGACCGTGGCGGCGCGGCGCCCCCAACCGCAAGACCGACTGAGGGCTCAGACTTCCCGGTGGGGAGACCCGCAGACCGTTCCACCCCGAAGGAACTCATGACGGGGGCCGCGAGAAGAATGGCGAGCACGACTACAGCCACCGTCGAAGATCGCAGAGTTCGTTGCCGCGTCAAACCCGGCTCTCCTTCGCTGGCGCACGCGCCTGAGAAGTACACGATGGAGGCCGCTCCATAAAGCCCCTCACCCGAGGGGCAAGGGGCCCGCTCCACGGTGGAGGTCCACGCAGGGCGAGAATGAGCACGGAGTAGGCCTCGCTCATCTCCATGGAAGACGAGGTTCGTTGAGAGCAGGAAGTTCGCGCACGTTAGGCAGGCGTGGACCATGCGCCCAGAGGTCCTCGCCACGAAGGCCTCCACGGGCCACGCGGCCTCGCACCACCAGCAGACCTCGCGCCCCTCGCGGCG
The DNA here is from genome assembly GCA_027306505.1 of Thermoplasmata archaeon. Lineage (GTDB taxonomy): Archaea > Thermoplasmatota > Thermoplasmata > Lutacidiplasmatales > UBA184 > JAKAAX01. The sequence goes on from DAHUZP010000048.1 coordinate 6,937, forward strand.
CTTGGTCTCGGCGAACCCCTCGAATGCCGACCGGGTGGAAGCCCTGGGCGTGGTATCTCCCGACACCACAATCCTGCCGCGTTCAGAACCGTAGTGGTCCCTTTCCATCGGATGCCGCTCCGAACGCTCGAAGCGACGACCGTCTGGCACAAGACCGCGCCGGGCCTTCCCAATGCCCGCGCCCTCCGGGCGTCCATCCCGAGGATCCTCGTTGAGGCGCTCGGCCTGTGGCCCGGGGACGCCCTCCACGGGTGCCTGGACCTCTCCACGACCGAGCTCACGGTGACGAAGACCGAGCGCCCTCCAAGGACGAGATAGGCGCCGTAGGACCCTCGAGCCGGGGATCAGTCCCCCGGCGGCAGCTCCGGGGGAGTGGGTTCCCCCGAGAGGATACGATGGACCAGGCTGACGCTCACCCGCCAATGGTGGTGACCCCCCTCCGCCCCCTGCCCGTCGGTCGTGACCTCGACGGTCCGCCGGTTGATCCGATGGACCGTTCCCCGGATGGTCTGCCCATCTCGAGCCTCGAACTCGACCCAATCCCCGATACGGAGCTTCGCGAGGTGTTCCGCCTCGCGGGCCTGGTACTCCTCCGCCACCACCTCTTGGAGGGTCCGGAACTCCTCCAGGGAGAGACGGCGGACGTTCTCGCGCCACTGGTCACGGTTCATGAAGTGGGACCCTCGCCATCGGTCGCCTTGACCCTACCGTAGGCCCTCGTGATGGACGTATTCAAGGAAGCGCTCCGACACGTTCCCGTCGATCCACTCGACCATGTCCTCCCACGGTTGCCCTCCCCCGCATGTGGTCTTCCATGCGTCGAGCGGGTCTCGGAAGTAGTTGTAGGGCTCGTCGGAGGCCCACTCCTGGAACTTCGTGTGCGAGGTCAGCTTGAACCGGGCGAGGCCCTTCAGCACACCCCTCATGGTGCGGGCCGAGGGGTCGCGAAGTCCGAGCTTCCAGAGCTTCCTCATCTGGCGGAGATGAGGGTCCAACGCCTCCTCCAGCATCCTCCGGGCCGCCTCGCCCTCGCTCACGTAGCCCTCGTCGCGGGTCGGACCGGCCCCGTCCCAGAGGTCCTCCACCTGTAACCCTTGAAGATCCTCGAAGACCTGGGAGGCTACGTCCCGGGCGTCCACGTCCGCCAGGGCCCCTTCGGCCAGCTCCCTCACCTTGCGAAGGAGGCGAGGCTCATCCCGGACCAACTGGAGAAGGATCCCGTAGGCGTCCTCCGGGTCGATATCGGACAAAGGGTCCTTATGGATGGAGGACCCCGGCCGTCTCGCCCGTCGTCGCGGGTCCTTGGGCATCACGCGACCCCTCCCCCCGCTGAAGAGGACGGGCTGGGCTTCCGATGCCTTGGCTCATGCTCCACCGAGCCCCAACCCGCTTCCGCGAGCAACCTCGCGGCCCTCACGAAGTGGTTCTTCTCCGGGGCCTCCGGGGAGAGGCTGAACGTCCCGAGCACGCGCGCCGCCTCCCGCAAGGGCTCCCCGCAGAGGGGTAACACCTCCACGACGGTCCCCTGTGGAAAGGTCGGAGGGTCGGGCTCCATCACGACCCCCTCGGAGACACCGGGCAAGGCTGCGAAGAGCCGCGGGGAGAGGCGGCCGAACCCCACGAAGACGAACCGTTCCCTCGGGGTGGTCTTGGCCCGCTTCAGGGCCTGTTCCAGAGACACGCGGCTGTGGAAGAGCTCGACACGCTCGCGCAGCTTCGGGAGGACCTTCGCCGGGTCCATCTCCTTCGGCCAGCCGGAGTCGAACCAGTCGAGCACGTCGCATCCCACCCAGGTCCCCCGATGAGGAGAGTAGCCCAGGGCGGCCATGTTCGCATGCTTGCTCTGCTGGTGAGGGACCTGGAGGTGAACCTCCTCGCTCCTCTCCACGGCCACAAGGTACGCGGCGAGGAAGTGCTCCTCGAACGAACGCGGCTCGTCCACTATCCGTGCTTCCGTCATCGCTTGGCCCACCCCTGGCAGTGGAGCTTGCCGTAGGCGTTCACCCACGCCCACCAGGCCTGGGGCCCGTGACGCATCGCCGCCTCGCGGACCCGGAGCCAGGCCGCGACCCGGGGGGCCGCGTTGGCCATGAGCGAGCGGACCTCGCGCGCGCCAAGGGCCCGGCCCTTCACCCGAAGGTCCTCGAGAAGCCCGCTTCCGAAGCAGTAGGCGGTCATCGCGTTCGCCTCCGCGCGGTTCGTGGGTCGCTTGGGGTCGATACCGGCCTCGCTCAGGGTCGCCATCATCTCGCCCGTGAGGAGCCTCCGCGTCGCCGGGTCGAACCCCTGTTGGAGGATGGCTGCGCCCGTGGCGGTCAACCCCTCCGCGACGTCCTTGAGATGCTCGGGGAGGTCCTTGAACGAGTCCCGTTGGCGAGCGAGGAACTCCTCGCTCTCCTTCCTCCACTCGGGAGCCTGGGGTTTCGGAGCGACCCAGGGAAGACCGAGATGGTTCGCCAGGGCCGCGAGGAACCGCTCTCGATCGGCGCGGTTCAACAGCTCGAGGTCCTGGGCATCCACGGGATAGGAGCCATCCCAGAGGAAGAACGCGAGCCGGACCAGCGCCCTCTCGCGGTCGGGGCAGCGCAGGCTCTCGACGGCGCGGTCCAGGGCGATGTCCGTGACCACTCCCCCGCCTTCCACACGGGCCTGGTCCGCCACGTGGTTGAGGGTGAACTGGAGCCCCTCGGCCTCACCCGCGAGGAGAACCTCCACGGCGCGGTACTCGGGACGCCTACGGTCGAGACCCATGGTCGACCTCGGGTCGGGGAGCCCACGGGGGTTCAAGAACGTGAGGGGGAGGCTCTCGAGCAGGTCCAGTTGAACCGGCACCCCCGGCACTTCCCCGGGCTCGGGTCCGCCTCCCCATGCGGAGGCGGCCCAGCTGCGCGATGCCTGCGAGGACCTCGGCCCGGGCGGCCGCGTCCCGCGCGACGCGGGACATGCTCGGACTACAGGGCGAGGACCGAGGCCCACCGGCTAGCGTCGACGGCGATAGGCTCACCTGGGCGCGAGGAGACCCCCCACCCAAGACGGGTCGTGGTGCAGCAAGAGCGGCTGACCCTTGATGGGCCCCCCCTCCGGAGGAGGGCTCTACGACCTACTCGCTCTTGGTGGACGGCCCCCGCTCATCCCATTCCTCACGCGCGCCCTCCTCGGAGGAGGGCCCTTCCGTCTCCTGGGAGTCCTTCTCGGCATCCGCCCGCTCGGACCCGCCCGTCGGGCTCGGCTCCACGGTCGGCGTGGAATGAGGCTCCTCCTTCACAGGGGAGGGCTCCTCCGCTGCGGGACTGGAGCTGGCCTCCGCCGCCGGTTTCAGCGGCCGCGCGGGGCGGGGCCGGCTGGGGGCTCTCGAACGGGACCCCCGGGCCGCGACGAGGGCGGCCAGGGAGACGAGGACCAGGATGACCAGCAGGAGGAACATCGTCCAGTCGAGACCGGTCGCGCCTTGGGCGAACGAAGGGGCCGGGGTGGGGGTGGGCACGGCCGTCACCGTGAGGGTGACGGGAGCGGAGCTCGCCCACGCCCCGTTCGCGTCCGAGACGGCGACGGAGATCGTGTAGGTCCCTACGGCGGAGGGGGAGCACGAGAAGCTCGCCCCCGTGGCCGTGCAGCCCGACGGGAGGCCCGACCAGGTCCAGGCGATGGGGGCGGCCCCGCCGCTCGAGCTGCTGGAGATCAGGACCGGCTTACCGGACTGTACGCTCGACACCGAGAGGGAGGGCGCCGCGACCAGGAGGGTGGCCGAGACGGTCAGCTGAGCCGCGCGGTCGGTGTGCGTCGCGGCGCCGTTCGAATCGGTCACGTTCACGTTGACGGAGTAGGTGCCGGTGGAAGTCGGCGAGCAGCCGAGCGCGGGACCGTTGGCGGCCGCGCAGCCGGGGGGGAGCCCGCTCCAGAGGTAGGTGAAGATCCCCGTCCCGCCCGAGACCTGTACGGAGAGCGCGACGCTCTGTCCCACGTCCAGGGCGCCCCGACCCGCGGTCACCTCGGGCGTCCCGAGGGCGGGAGAGACCGTGATCATGATGGGGGCGGAGGACACGGAGCTCCCGCTCGCGTCGGTGGCCGTCACGGAGGTCATCCACGTTCCGGCCGCGTTCGGTGAGCAGGCGAAGCTCGCCCCGCTCGCCGTGCATCCGGCGGGCACGCCCGCCCAGAGGAGGGTGGCTCCGGTGGAGCTCATGACCGAGACGGTGGTGCTCTGCCCCACGTCGAGGTCCGCCGTGGTCGCCATCGGGGTGCCGACCCAGAGGGCGGAACCGACCACGAGCGAGAGCGCGGAGGGGCTCGTGCCCGAGACCCCGTTGGAGTCTTGCACGGCGACCGACACCGAATAGGTCCCTGCGGTCGTCAGGACGCACGACTCCTGGACCGAGCTGCCCTGGGAGCAGCCGGGAGGAAGCCCGGACCACCGGAAGGCAAGGCCGCCGGAGCCCCCCGCCACGCTCGTCCAGATGGAGACGGACTGGCCGACGTCCGGGCTCGCCAGGCTCGCGAGGGGGGTCGCAGGCACCGGGTCCGCGTAGACCCAGAAGGTCAGGTTCCCGCCGGACGGAGAGGTCGCCCCCACAGCGTCCGAAACCATCACCGAGACCGAGAGCCTCGCGGGGGAGGTGAACGTGCAGTTCACCGAGGCCGTGCTCGTCCCGGTGCATCCGGAGGACGGGAGCCCGGACCAGGCGTAGGTGAGGGGGCCGGTCCCGCCGCTCGCCGCGGTGGAGAGGACCGCCCACTGGTTCACGTCCGCCGAGGCGGAGCTGGCCGCAGGGGTGGAGACGCGGGGATCGGCGTTGACGGTGATGTCCACGTGGGCGAAGGCGACGTCACCGTACGAGTCGGTCACCTGAGCATAGACGCTGTAGACGCCGGACGCGTTGTAGACGTGGGTCGGGGATAGGTAATGGGAGGTCGCGCCATCCCCGAAGGACCAGGCCACACGGTAGGGTGAGGTGCCTCCGCTGACCGACCCCGTGAAGACCACTCCCATCCCAACGTCCGTGGTCTCGGAGGGGCCGAGACTGGTCGCGAGGGAGCACGCGAGGTTCGTGGTGATCGCGAAGGGCATGGCCGCGGTCAACCCGTTACCGGACTGCGCGTCGCTCGCGTGGAAGTAGTACGCGCCCGCGGCCAGGACCGGAATGCTGAAGACCGGGCAAGTGAAATTGCCGATGCTGTCGGTGGTGAACTGGCAGGCGTTCGTGTCGTTGGGCCCGAAGACCACCGACCCGCCATCGCCCGCGTACCAACCTGAGCCTGAGAGCGCCACGTTCGTACCCACCGGACCGCCGGAGGGGGACGCCGAAAGGGAGGGGATGATCTGGAACGCTGCGGTCGCCCCCACGCTGTTCGTGTCCACCGCGGCCAGGCTCCCGGTCCCCCAGGCCCCCAGCGAGAACCTGCCGGTGCAGGAGAAGCCTCCGAAGTTGCCCACCGTCGCCGCACAGAACCAGGCCTTGTTCCCGAGGCTGTCCGTCCACGTGGTGGTCACGCCATCCCCCGAGGTGAATCCCGTGCCGGTCACGGTCCCAGGGCTCCCGACGATGCCGGAGGCGGGGGTGACGTAGAGCGAGGCCGTGACCTGGAAGGTCGTCGAGGCGCTGTTCACCGGCTTCGCCGTGTCGTTGCCGGTGAGGGTGTAGACGTAGGCTCCCGCCGCCGGGATCCTGTAGGTGCAGTTGAACCCGCCGTGGGTGTCCGCGGCGATCGAGCAGGCGCTCGGGCTGAGCGGCCAGGAGACCGTCACAGGGAGCGAGCCGTTGTACCCTGTCCCCGTCAAGGTGACCGAGCTCCCGACCGGGCCCGAAGAGGGGGAGACGGAGAGCGCCGCCGTGACCGTGAAGTTCGCCGAGGCCGAGTTCCCTTGAGAGTCGTTGGCGGTGAAGCTGTAGGTGTAATGACCCGCCGGAGGGATCGCCAGGGCGCAGGCTAATCCCCCCTGGGCGTCCGTCGTTCCCGCGCAGACCGTCCCCCGGGGCCACGTGATGGTGTAGGGGACTGATGACCCGAAGCTGGAGCCCGTCAACACGAGGTAGGTGGCCACAGGGCCGGAAGGCTGCGACGGGACGAGCATCGATGTGATCGTGTAGATGGCGCTCGCACTGGCCGCCCCTTGGCGGCCGGTGAAGGTGTAGGCTCCTCCAGGTTCCACCGTGGGCAAAGTGTAGGTGCACGAGAAGCCCCCGCTCAACGACACCGTGCCCGTGCAGGCCGTGGTGAGGGTCCCTCCTGGGGACCAGGTTACGGGCACGGCGCCAGGGTAGGTCCATCCGCCCCCGGAGAACGTCACCACGGTGCCACCGGGCCCCCTGTTCGGGCTCGCGCCCATGGAGACGGCGAGCGGCAGGTTCCCGTGAGGGGAAGAGGCGGCCGACGACACGAGGGCGTGGGCGGGGCCGAGGGGTTGGAAGGGGCCGTGGGGGAGGGCGGCGAGGGAAGCGGGGACGGCCGGCCCCCCCGTGAGCGAGAGCGCTCCCACAGCGCCGAGGGTGCTCGTGAGGACGAGCAGGCCCAGCAGCAGAACGGCCGCGAGGTGCCTCCGTGTCGGAGATGGCGGCGAGGGGAGGGGGAACCGGTCCTGTCGGTCGGCACGGGGCGTTGCACGACGCGCGGCATCGGAGGCCATGCGGCTGGAATCTGGCAACTATGATATGAACTTGAGAGCCCCAAGTCCTCCGTCCGCTGAACCATCCGCGGTCGCTTCCTACGGGCACGGTTCTTGGCCCGGCACAGATCTTGGCCCGGCACAGTTCCACTCCGAGGTCGGTCCTCCTCTCGACCATCTCCCGCTGCCGTTCGTAGGCCCGCCACTGCCGTCGTACCTCCCGGACGTCATCGCCCCGGACGAAATGGGGGGAGGCTTCCCGCCGCGTGTCCAGCTCAGCTGACCGCCGGTGAAGCGCACTCCGTAAGATCTGCACACCTGCGTGGTGGGTGGTCAAGGAAGGGGACCGAGAGAGCGACGACGGGGGGAAGGGCGAGCGCCCCGAGGGCGCGAGCCCAGGGGGGGGCCATTTGGCCCATCGATCCCCACCGGTGGAGCGCCCGACCCTGGAGCGGCCGTGCCCACGCACACGACCTGGAGCGCCGAGCAGAAATTGCAGGATCGTGCTGGAAAGGAGGCCACCCCGCGCCGACATCTCCGAGGTCTGCCGCCGCCACGGCATCCGCTCCGCCGCCCACTACGAGCGGGGGGCCGAGGCGCTTGCATGATGAAGCTCGTGGCCGAGCACGCCCAGATCAATGACCGCCTTCAGGAGACCCTGGGGGGACACCCCGTGGGGAAAGACGACGGAGGGAGCTCGTGAGGCACCTCGCGGACGGGGGAGGGGCACGCACCGCACGCTGGCCCGCGCCTTCCCCGAGGTCAGAGAGGGAGGCGACGGCGGAGGGCTCCTCGAGCCCGGCACCGCCTCCTTCCCTTCCTGCCCCCGAGGCCGTCCCGTCCCCGACCCCGGGCCGGTGCCGCCTCCGCCCCTCCCCGCGCTCTGGGCCCGCGACCCGGGCCCGGGGCCGTCCGCTCCCCCGCGGGCGGCTGGAAGGAGCGGCGGGGCAGGCCATGGTCGTCGTGGCCCTCTGGCTAGTGGGCAAGTAGGTCCCAGGGGTCTCCCTATTTCGGAGCAGGCTCCCCCACGGGCTCAATATGACGGTCGGACCGAGCGAGGCGGGCCTCTCCAGCCTAGAGGCTTCCCGGCGACTGGCCCAGTACGGCCCCAACGAGATCCCGGAGGAGCCTCCCCACGTCCTGCGCGACCTGGCGGGGCGGTTCTGGGGTCCGGTCCCCTGGATGCTCGAGGTCGTGCTCCTCTTCGAGATCGTGCTCGACCGCGTCCCCGACGCGGTCATCATCGTCTCGCTCCTGGTCTTCAACGCCCTGCTCGCCGAGTTCCAGGAGCACCGGGCCCACGCCTCCCTGGAGCTGCTCCGACACCGGCTCAGCGTGACCACGAGGGTCCTGCGCGACGGGACGTGGACCACGCGGCCCGCCCGCGATATCGTCCCGGGGGACCGGATCCACCTCAAGATCGGCGACATCGTCCCGTCCGACGGACGCGTCGTCGAGGGACAGGCCGAGGTCGACCAATCCACGATCACCGGCGAGTCCGAACCGGTCTCGGTCGTGGCGAGGTCCGCGGTGTACTCCGGCTCCGTCGTCCGCCGGGGGGAGGCCACGGTCGTGGTGACCGCCACAGGCCGCTCGAGCATGTACGGCAAGACCGCGGAGCTCGTGCGCAGCGCCAAGACCATGGGGCACCTCCAGCAGCTGCTCCTCGAGGTCGTCCGCTACCTGGCCTCGCTGGACGGGGTCCTGGCGCTGGTGATCGTCCTGGTCGCGATCTGGCGGGGTGTCCCGCTCCTGACGACGTTGCCGTTCGCTCTCATCCTGCTCATCGCGTCGGTGCCCGTCGCGATGCCGGCGACCTTCACGATCGCGAACGCCATCGAGGCCCGTCGCCTGGTCGAGCAGGGCGTGCTCGTGACGGGCCTCACCGCGGTCCAGGAGGCCGCGAGCATGGACGTCCTCTGCGTGGACAAGACGGGGACCCTCACCGAAGGCCGGGAGACCGTGGGGGGCCTCGCGCCCCGGACCCCCTGGAGCGAGCAGGACCTCCTCGCGCTCGCCAGCGCGACCTGCGACGCCTCGAGCGGCGACACCGTCGACCTTGCGGTGCTGGCGGAAGCCCAGCGGCGAGGCGCCGTGGGGCCCCCCCGCTCCAAGCTCGTGGCCTTCGACCCGGCGCTCAAGCGGTCCGAAGCCACCGTGACGCTGCAAGGGAAGGACCAACGCGTGGTCCTCGGGGCACCCGCCGTCGTGGCCGGGCTCTGTGGAGGGACCGCGGGACCCGTGACCGAGGCCGTGTCGAGCCTCTCTTCCGGAGGGGCCCGGGTACTGGCGGTCGCCGTGGGCGTGGCCGAGCCGCTATCGCTCGTCGGGTTCATCGCGCTCTCCGACCCTCCGCGCTCGGACGCGGCCGCGCTCATCCGGTCCCTGGGTGAGATGGGGATCCGGGTGGTGATGCTCACCGGGGACCATGCGATGACGGCCAAGGTCGTCGCCGCCAAGGTGGGCCTGGGCGACCGCATCGGCGACCGGTCCGCGCTCAGCGCGGACCCGGCCTCCTTCGATGGGTTCGCCGGGGTCTACCCCGAGGACAAGTTCGCCCTCGTGCAGGCGCTCCAGTCCCGTCACCATGTCGTCGGGATGACCGGGGATGGGGTGAACGATGCCCCGGCGCTCAAGCAGGCGGAGGTGGGGATCGCGGTCATGAGCGCGACGGACGTGGCCCGGGCCTCGGCGAAGCTCGTGCTCACCCGACCCGGCCTCTCGGACATCGTGGAGGCCGTGCGGGGCGGCCGTCAGGTCTACCGCCGGATGCTCACGTGGACGCTCAACAAGGTCTCGAAGAACTTCGAGCAGGTCCTGCTGATCACGGGCGGCTTCGTCGTCGCCGGGGTCTTCGTGACCAGCCCGTTCCTCATCCTGATGTTGGTCTTCGCCAACGACTTCGTCACCATGGCCGTGGGCTCGGACAACGCCCGGGTCTCTTCCACCCCCGACCGCTGGAGCCTCCGGGAGATCGCCGCCACCGCGGCGTTCGTGGGAGGGGCGTGGTTGGCGGTCTCCTACGGCCTCCTTTGGTGGGCGCTCAAGGTCGAACATCTGCCGTCCTACCTCGGCGGGCCTCTCAACACCTTCTTCTTCGTCTACCTGGTGCTGGGTTCGCAGGCTACGGTCCTCCTGGTGAGGGAGCGCGGGCGCCTGTGGAGCTCTCGCCCAAGCCTCTCGCTGATCCTCGCGATCGTGGCGGACGTCGCCGTGGTGTCCGCCCTGGCGGTCACGGGGACGCTCATGGCCCCCATCTCCCCCGAGCTGATCCTCCTCCTCCTGGGGGTGGTGGTCGTGACGGCGTTGGCGGTGGACCAGCTCAAGGTGGCGTTCATCCGCTGGTCGGGCGCGTTCGGTCCCCACTCGAAGCTCGCGCCCCGGACGGGAGCCGGATAGACCCGCCCCCGGAGCTCGAACGAGGCCGCCCAAGACCTCAGGACGGACGGCCTCGAGCACGTCGAACGGCGTCCCGGCAAAGAGGACTTTGACCAGCGAGAGGCCCCCCTCCCGTAGGAGGACACGCCACTCCTCCTCGGTCCGCTCCAGTCCACCGTTCATGACCATCACCCCGAGGTCGCGCTGGAGGTGAGGCCTGGGAGGGCCGGGCGCCGGCACGACCCCTTCGCGGAGCGGCAGCGCGCTGTCGGGGGTCATGGCCCGGCGGCAGGAGGCGAGGAGCGCGCGGGCCCGTCCGTCGGACCGGTCGTGGAGGACCCTCGGCATCACGTAGATGTCGCCGCCACTGGGAACGGATTCGAACGCCGGACCCATGCGGACATCGCAGCGGTCCGCGATCCCCAGCTTGGTGAGCACGTAGAGCGCCGGGGTCACCCGACATCCCGAGGCGAGACGGAGGATCGCGGCGCGTGGAGATTCCGCTGGGACCCCGGCCAAGTAGGGTCGAAGGCGACGCGGGGCCGACCGGTCAGGGAGGCCCCATTCTTGCTAGGACCCGGGCCGACGCCTCGCGGTATCCTCCATCCCGAGGGTGCCGCCAAGTCCCTTCGCCGTGGGAAGGCTCACGCCCCCGGCGGAGGGGACCTGCCCCACGGACCGGGGGCCCCACGGGGGTCCGACGGTGGCGGGGGACCCGGTGGAACCCCGGCGGTGTCGTGCCCTGGGTGCGAGTACGAGCGGGGGTCCACCGAGGGCCCCGTGTCCCCGTGGTGAGGGGCGTCCGGCGGCCACGACGGAGCGCGAGGGACGTGGACGTTGCATAGAAGGACCAGGGCGAGGTCACGGCGATCGCATCGTCGCTCCCACCGATGGTTCCTACTCCCCGCGACGAGGTCTTCGTCGCGCGAGGATGGGCCCGCGCCGCGCTCGAGGCATCTCTCCGCCCTCCCCCCTCCCCGGGCGCGGTCCCGGTTGACGCGGTCGCGGGCCCGCGGGGGATGGCCCCCCCTACGCCGGAGGCGGGGGTGGGGGCAGGGGGGGAGGAGCTCCCGCCGGCGCGGGCGGGGGTGCGGCCGACGCCTCGGCAGGGGGGGTCGCGGGGGCGGCCGCCTCGGGCGGTGGGGGCGGGCTCGAGGCCGGGGCGGAGGGGCGGCGGCGACGTAGCAGCAGTGCGGCGGCCACCGCCGCTACGACGACGACCGCGATGGCCACGAGGAGGAGCGGGTTCCCGAGGATCCCGTTGTTCCCGTTGCTGCTCTGGTTGTTGTTGGGGGTGCCCGAGGCCTTGGTGACCGTGAGGGTGGCGCTACCCTGGCCGGTGTTCCCCTTGCTGTCGGTCACCGTCAGGCTCACGGTGAAGGTCCCCGTGCCGGTGGGCGCGCAGGTGAGGGTGGCCCCGTTCGTGCTGGAGCATCCCGGCGGGAGCCCCGTCCAGCTGTAGGTGTAGGGGGAGGTGCCGCCGCTCACGGACCCGGTCAGCGTCGAGGTGCTCCCGACGGTGACGCTCGAGGGGTTCGCCGAGAGCGACACCGTAGGGGACCCGCCGCTGGCGGGGGAGACCGTGGTGGTCACCGTACCGGTGGCCGTGCCTGACGAGGTGTCGTTCACGTAGACCCGGGCCACGAAGGTCCCGGCCGTGGTGTAAGTGTGGCTCGGATTGCGGGTGGTGGCGGTCTGTCCGTCCCCGAACAGCCAGAGGAAGGCCAGGCCGGGTCCGCCACCAGTGGTGGTCGCGTTGAAGGCCACCGTGAGCGGAGCGGTTCCCGAGGAGGGGGACCCCAGAGCGGCCACGGTGAGGGAACCTCCCACCGAGCTCACCACGATCGGGACCGAGGACGAGGTCGCCGTGCCCCCGTTGCCGTCCCTGACCGAGACGCTGGTGGAGAAGCTCCCGGCCGTCGTGGGGTTGCACGTGAGCGTTGCCGAGTTCGCGAGCGCGCATCCCGTCGGGAGCCCGGACCAGGCGTAGGTGTCCGAGGGCGCCCCGCCCGTCAGCGTTGTGCGGATGGACAGGCTCGTCCCCACGCTCACCGGGTTCGGGGTCGCCACGGGGGTCGATAGGCTGGGGAGGGCGTAGACCTGGAACGAGAGGGCCGTGCTCGTCGCGCTCACGCCGTTGGCGTCGGTCACCTTGAGCGTGATTGAGGAGGTCCCGGCGGCCGACGGCGTGCAGGAGAGGGTGGCGAGGGCGCCGGAGCAGCCCGTCGGAAGGCCCGACCAAACGTAGGTGAGCGGAGCGGCGCCTCCCGAGACCGTCGCGGCGATCGCCGTGGTCTGTCCCACGTCCACCGAGGCCGGGGTGGCCGAGGGGGTGGATACCGTGGGGAGGGCGGAGACCACGAAGGCCAGGAGACCGCTCGCCGCGGAGCCTCCGGAGGAGTCGGTCAGGTTGAGCCCCACGTGGAACGTCCCGGCGGTGGTAGGGTTCGAGCAGGTCACCGTGGCCGCGTTCGCTCCCAGACAGGGGGTGGGGAGCCCGGACCAGGTGTAGGTGTATCCGCCGCTGCCGCCCGAGGCCGTCGTCGTGAACGTGACGGACCGGCCCACGTCCACGGTGGTCGGAGCGGCCGTCGGGACCGTGACGGAAGGGCCGTTGATGACCTTGAAGGAGAGCGGGGACGAGGTCGCCGGGAACTTGTTGGAATCGATCGCCGTGACGACGACCGCGTAGCTCCCCGCTGCACCGGGAGTGCAAGCGAGGGGGTCACCGACGGTCACGTTGCACCCGGTGGGGAGCCCGGACCAGTGGTAGGTGTACACGCCCGATCCCAGGGACGCGGTGGTGGAGAGGGAGACCGGCTGCCCCACTTCGACCGTGGTGGGGGTCGCCGTGGGGGTGGTCACGAGCGGGTCCGCATACACGGTGAAGGAGAGGGGCGGACTGGTCCCGGTGCTCCCCCCGTTCGAGTCCGTCGCCGAGACGGTGATCGAATAGGTTCCCGCCGCGCTGGGGGAACACACGATGGAGGCCGTGGTCGCCAGGGCGCAACCGGTGGGGAGGCCCGACCACGTGTAGGTGTACCCTCCCGAACCGCCGCTCACGGTCGTGGAGAAGGTGACCGACTGACCGACGTCGGAGGAGGTGACGTTGGCCGACGGGGTGGAGATCGTGGGCCGAGCGTAGACCGTGAAGGCGGCCGACGTGGCGACCGGGCTCACGCCTCCGTTCGAGTCCGTCACGTAGACGCTCACGGTGTAGGTGGTCCCGGGGCTCACGGGCGTGCACGTGACCGAGGCCGTGGTCGAGACCGCGCACCCCAACGAGGCGGAGCTCTGGGTCCACGTGTAGGTGGGGTAGCTTCCCGACCCCCCCGAGGCGATCGTGGAGAACGTCACGGGCTGTCCCAGGTCCACCGAGGCAGGGCTGGGGGTGGGCGTGCTCGTCGTCACGCTCCCGTAGACGGTGATGGCGGCGCTGGAGCCCTGGAGCGACGAGGCGCCGTTGCTGTCGAACACGATCACGTAGACGTAGTCGGGGCTCCCGGCGGCGACCGGGGTGCAGGTGACGGAAGGGCCGGACCCGGAGCAACCGAGGGACGGGGTCGACGCGGACCAGAGGTAGCGGGTGTACGAGCCGCTCCCGCCGGCCGCCGTGGCGGTGGCGGTCAGGCTCTGCCCCACGTCCAGCGAGGTCGCCGACAGTCCGATCGACACCGTGGGTCGGGTGTCCACCGTGATGGTGGGCGAGGTCCCTGGCACCGAGGTCACGGAGACCGCATCGGTGGCGGTGACGGAGATCGAGTAGGAGCCCGCCACGGTGGGCGAACAGGTGATCGTGGCGGTGGTGGAGGCGGCGCATCCCAGGCCCGAGGAGGAGGGGGTCCAGGTGAACGTCGGGCTTCCCGTGCCCCCGAACATCTGCGTCGTGAACGTGACGCTCTGCGAGACGTCAAGGACGGTCGCGCTGGGGGAGGGGGGAGCGACGACGGGGTCGCGATGGACCCGGACCGGGACCTCGGGAAGGACCGAGCCGCCCAGGAAGGAGGAGGTCGCGCAGGCCGCGCCCCCGGTTCCTCCGAACTCGCTGACGTAGCCGTTCGCTCCGCCGGCCGTGTAGTTGCCGGTGAGACCGTAGGTATGGGAGAAGGTCCACAGGTTGGTCGCACCATCGCAGGCCTGGAAGCCCGAGCTGCCGTCGCCGAACGGGAGCGAGATCTCGCAGTAGTCGGTCTGGGAGGAGGCGCAGGCGGTCCCGGTGTCGCCGACCGACAGGGAGATCGCTTGGCCCACGTCGGTGGCCCCCGGTGAAGGGGTGACGGTCGGGCTCACGATGCTGCTCACGATCATGGGCTGGATGAACGTCGCCCAGTAGAGGCCGGTCAGGACGTACTCCCCGACCGTCCAAAGGAGGGACGGGTTCGTGGGGTCGACACCTCCGCCGAAGTAGTCGCCGTAGCGGCACGAGGCGGTCCCGACGCAGTTAGGGTAGACGTCGGGGGCGTTGCCCGAGGCGATGACCCCCGCCCCGCTCCAGCCGTTGATCGTTGCCGTGGACGTCTGGTAGGCGTACCAGATGGACGGGTAGATCGAGGTCGCGGAGTACCCATCGATCATCACGGTGTCGAAGTAGCGGTCCTGGACGACCTCGGGATAGTAGTTGTAGGACGTGGAGTAGCCCTGGTCCATGTTCTCCACCAAGGCGTTGCTCGCCGTGAGGATGCTCACCATGTAGGCGCAGTCCACCGAGGCGCCGCCCAAGGTGCAGCCCTCGTCGAAGGTGAGGTAGAGGTAACCGCCCAGGGTGCTGTAGTCCTGCCAGACGGCGTTCATGACCTGGTAGGTGCTCAACGCCACCGAGACCGGAGGGTTGCCGCCCGGCTGCAACGCGTCGACGGGGGTGGTCAGGGGCCCGTAGGCCAGGGTGTGCTGGTAGAGCGTCACACACGTGGCCGCGCAGGGAGTTCCGGTGACCTGGTAGAGCTGGATCCCTGAGCCCGAGGTGGTGCTGACGAAGTACTGGCTGTTGCCGCCGCTGTAGTTGAGGTTCTCGGCCACCACGGGGTGGATCGATTCGTCCGCGGCGGTGGGTCCCCACCAGTTCCAGTAGGTCCCCGAGTTGCTCAGCATGGGGGCGCGATCTATGACCCAGAACTGGGCGCCCACCCAGGTGGAGCCGGAATAGTCGTTCCCTCCGACCGAGACCACGGAGTCGCCCGTGCCGAGGATCGGGCGGTCGATCCAGTCGCCGGCGGGCACGCCGGTGAGCTTGTAGATGTACCAGGCCCCACCGGCGTGGGAGGTCGAGGAGACCCCGAGGACGACCTGCCCGGTGGTTTGATCCGAGATGGAGCCGAACCATCGGCCCGATATGTTGTCGTAGAGGAGTTGCGGGTCGGTGAGGGTGTCCGTGCCCGTGTTGAACCAGGAGGAGAGGGTGAAGCTGCCGCCGATGGCGGTGCCGTTCTTCGAGTAGATGATGCCATCCACGTTCACCCACTCCATGACCTCGAACGGCCCGGCGGCCATCTGAGGGTCCGGCGGGACGGAGTTGTCACCATTGGAGGTGAGCCCTTCCCACCCGGAGATGGGGAAGGCGAAGGCGGGGTGCGCGGTCCGAGCGGAGCTTTGGGTGCCGGACTCCGGGGTGGCGCCCGCGCGGGGAGCCACGCTGGTCGCGGACGAAGAGGGGAGCCTGACGGCGGGTTGTCCCGTGGGGCCTCCGTTGGGAGAACCCACCACTGGAGAGGCCAGGTGCTTGTGGTCGGCCAGGGTGGGGAGACCAAAGCCGTGCCCGTCGGGGGCGACCGGGCCGAAGTGCGCGATGGGGAGGGCCCCGGAGGGGGCGGTCGACGTGGTGGCGGCCGACACCGGGTTGGCGTGGGCGCCTACAGGAGCGGACCCGCCCACCGAGAGGGATGCGCTCGCCAGGGGGTTCAGCATGACGAGCACGGCGAGGGCCCACAGCATGATCCTGAGGTGGGAGGGCGCGGCTGCGCCGCGCAAAGCTCGGGCGATCGGGCCAGCAAAGGTCGAAGCGTCGTCAGCCATCGGTGGAGCACGGGGGCCCCCCCAAGATAAGCCTCCCCCCCTCATTCACTCGTATTCGCGGAACGACGTGGGGATGCCATCGCTCCTCGGCAAGCGGCCACAACGGACGGGTCGGGAGCGGGAGCGGTTCGAACCGAACCAGCCGGCGGGGGCCCGGCGGACCGAGCTCCGCCCCACCCCGCGGGCCCCGTCCTCCTTTCGTTCGCCCCGGGGTGGCGGATAGGACCCGAGGGAAAGGGCCGCGGACGGAGCGGCGGGCGCGCCGGAACTACCCTGCGAGGGGACTGCTGAACCAGGCCCTCGTGGGAGCGTCGAGGTCCATCTGCCAGAACAGCGCGTTCATCTCGCCCCGGTGCTGAAGCTCCTCCTCGACCATGTGCCAAATGATCGTGCCCAAGTTCATCCGCAGCTCGAAGGGCTTGCCTTCCCCCGTCGTGCCACGAACGACATACCCATGTTTCAACCGGGTGGGGGTGAGGCTCCTCGCGAGCTTTCGGCTGAATCGAGCGATCCGCCTCGCCTGACGCCGAAGCTCGGCATCGGACATTCGGCCCTTCACGTCCTTGTGCGAGCTTTGCCGGTCGTTCGGGACGCTCTCGAACCACCAGACACAGTTGTCCAGGATATGCAGGAAGATGTCCTGGACCGACGGGAACGACGCGCCCCGGTCCCGTAGCCTCTCTTTCTCAGGCAGCGCGAGCAGGGCATCGAGGTAGCCCTGCCGCGTATCGACCAGCCATTCGATCCATCCCCGAGCGAGTTCGACCTCGCTCACCGCGGGTATGCGGCGCGTCATGGGCTCACGCCTTGGGAAAGTGCGAGATCTCCCAGAGGTTCCCCTCCGGGTCCTCGAAGAAGGCGTACCGCTGCCCGTTGGGACGGGTGGCCGGGGGATGTACGAACTTGACCCCATTCTTGCGCATCTTCTCGTACACCTCGTCCGCGTTCTCCAGGAAGACGGCGATGTAGTTGCGGTGGAAGGCAGGTTCTGCGGGTCGGATCCGATGCGCGGGCAACTCTTCCGCGAGTCCCTTGGCCCCAATGATCGCCAGCACCGGTGCGCCCTTCTTGCCGAAGGTCAGGTAGGCTTCGTCCTCGGTGATCATGTCGGCCTTGAGACCGAGCTTGTCCCGGTAGAACTCGGCGCACTTTCGGACATCGCGCACCGTCAAGGCGATCGCGTTCACATGGTCGATCATGACGCCTCTGGATTCAGAGCGGGGACAAATGGGGTTCTCCCGGCTCTGTCGGGGGCAGGTTGAGGTAGCCGGTCCGCGGTCTCCAGGTCGGCGACGGGAATGGTACAGGACACGGAACTCTATCGGCACCTCTTGGGGATGGTCGCGCCGTGGACCGTAGGCCGTGTCGAGATGGACCCCAAGGAGCGGCGTGCCGATGCTTGGGCCGCCCACCCTCCCGGGGAGCGTTGGCCTTGCCCGGAGTGCGCCCACGCGCTCGCCCTCTTCGACCACGCCGAGGAGCGGGTCTGGCGCCACCTCGACAGTTGTGCCTTCCAGACCTTCCTGCATGCCTGAGTGCCCCGCGTGGAACGCCCCCAGCACGGGAAGCTCCAGGTCCGCGTCCCGTGGGCCGAACCGAACCCCCGGTTCACCGCTCTGTTCGAGCGTTGGAGCATCCAGGTGATGCAGCAGGCGGACACCGCGGCGGCCGCCGAGCCTCTCGGGATCAGCTGGGACGAGGCGTGGGGATTCCAAGAGCGGGCGATGGCTCGGGGCCCCGCGGTGAGGCCGCCCTTGACCCTGCGGACCATGGGGGTCGACGAGAAGGCGGTGGGACACGGGCAGGACTACGCGACCCTGGTCTACAACCTCGAGGCGTCCACCGAGGAATGGGTGGGCGAGCGGCGGAAGAAGGAGACCCTGGACGCCTTCCTCGGAACCCTCTCCCTCGAACAGCGGGCCGCCATCGAGGCGGTGGCACCGGACATGTGGGACCCTTTCCTCACCTCGATCAAGGAGCACCTCCCCGGAGCGAAGGAGAAGCTGGTCTTCGACCGGTTCCACATCATGAAGCATGCCAACGAGGGAGTGGATCAGGTCCGCGAGAGGGAGGACCGGGAGCTCCTGAAGGACGGCGATCCCACGCTGAAGGGGAGCAAGCACCTCTGGCTCTACCGAGGGAGGAACCTACCGGAGAAACACCGGGACCGCTCCTCCATCCTCCAAGCGCTCCACCTCAAGACCGGACGAGCCTACGCGTTGAAGGAGGCTCTGGCGGAGCTCCGGGGCTGCTCGAGCCTCGGCTGGGCGAGGAAGTACTGGAGGCGCTGGCACTTCTGGGCGACCCACTCCCGGCTCGAGCCGATGAGACGGCTGGCCACGATGATCAAGGACCATCGGGAGGGCGTGATGAACTTCTTCACGCACCGCATCACGAACGCGGTGGCGGAAGGGTTGAACTCGAAGATCGCGACCATCCAGAAAATGGCCTACGGGTTCAGGAACAAGTCACACTTCCGGACGGCGGTCCTGTTCCGATGTGGGGGGCTGAAGCTCTACCCTGAGACCCACCCGATTGCCGGATGAACCCGAAAGGATGCGCTCGGCCGCACGTCGGGGGGGCGGGGGCCAGGGCCCGCTACGTTGGTGGCGGAGGGGGTGCCCTTCCACGACCCGACCGTGCCTCGGACGACCGCGGGGGGAGAAGGATATCGGTGGCCATCCTGCTCACGACGTCGTACGCCCCCTCGAGCTTTCCGCTGAGGTCGCTCCGCCCCCTCAGGGCCGCCGGGGTCCCGAGGGCCCGCAGCAGCGCGTGCGGCACCCTCGGCCCGGGGGGGGAGGGGGGTGGGGCCGGGGAGCGAGGGTTCGAGGCCGCGACGGGGCCCCAGAACCCCGAGGGGTCGGCGAAAGGGCTCTCCGAGGAGGTCGTCGGAGGCGACGGACCTGCGGGACCGGCGGCGGATGGCACCGACCCCGGCTTCGGGGCGGCAACGCGGGCCGTCGACCCCGGGGGGGGCCCTGGACGTCCCGTCCGGGCCGACCTGAGCTCGGCGAGGAACTCTTCCCGGGGCTTCCCCCGGAGCGCCAGGAGCAGGAACGGGTCCCGGTCGAAGGCCTCCCCCAGGATGTAGTGGAGCGCGGCGATGTGCTTGCAGGGATTGGCCCAGTCCGGGCAATCGCACTCCGCCCGGAACTCGTCGTCCCTCTCCGGGAAGAGGGGAACCCCGGCCCGCTGGAAGGCCCCCTCGAGCTCGCGGGGCATCTCCCCCGCCAGCAGGTCGGCCGTGAACGAGGCCTTCAGGGCCAGGGCCTCGAGCGCCTTCCTCCACGCCGCGGGGGGGAGGGCCGAGAGGCGGATCTGGACATGGTAGGGACGGGGCCGTGAGCCTTGCACCTTGGCCTCCACGCACCCCGCACGGAGGCGGAAGTCCACCACCTGGCCCAGACGGGCGTACCGGCGGCCCCGCTGAAGCCGGTTGCTCCAACCGAACCCTTCCAGCACGTCGATCCACCGCTTGCCCCACCACGTGGTGGCGAACGCCCCCCGCTCGCTCCGGGCCTTGATCCCCCCCAGGACGGGCCGGGGCGAGGTCTTCGGGAACTCGAACCAGGCCCAGCGGTCCCTCCCTCCCATGCCCTTACGCCTCCTTCGCCACGAGCCGGCGGCCCGCGCCCTGGTTCCCTCGCGAGGCCATCGCGCCCACCGGGGAGGCGGACCTCAACGAGAAGAGCTCCCGGAGCTCCTGCGTCGAGAGCTCGGTCAGATGCTCCTCACCCGCGCTGAGCACGTCCTGGGCGAGCCCCCGCTTCCTCTCCAGGAGGAGCTCGATCTTCTCCTCCAGGGTACCGCTCACGGTGAACTTGTGCACCATGACCTTGCGGGTCTGCCCGATGCGGAAGGCCCGGTCCGTGGCCTGGTTCTCCACCGCCGGGTTCCACCACCGGTCGTAGTGGAAGACCCGGTTGGCGGCGGTGAGATTGAGCCCGAATCCCCCCGCCTTGAGCGAGAGGACGAAGATGGGGGGGCCCTCCGCGGTCTGGAACTGCTGCACCATGCGGTCCCGCTCCGCAGCGCTCACCGAGCCGTGCAGGAAGGGGACATCGAAGCCGAACCGCTCCACGAAGCGCTCGCGCAGCATCGCGCCCATCTCGGAGTACTGCGTGAAGACCAGCGCCTTGTCCCCCTCCTCCAGGGCCTCCTCGAGCATCTCCTCGATACGGTCGAGCTTCCCCGAGCGGTCGGGGAGGGAGCTCCGGTCGTGGAGGAGGAGGGCCGGGTGGTCGCAGATCTGCTTGAGCTTCGTGAGGGTCGAGAGGACCAGCCCCCGGCGCTGCATCCCGTCCGAGGAGGCGATCTTCGCCATCATGTCCTTCACCGTGGCCTCGTAGAGGGTGGCCTGCTCCCTGGTGAGGGTGCAGGCCTCGCGGATCTCGACCTTCTCGGGAAGGTCCGGGGCGACCTTCGGGTCCGTCTTCACGCGGCGGAGGATGAAGGGACGGACCAGGCGCTTCAAGGCTTCCGCCCGGACCCCGTCCCCCTGAGCCTCGATGCGGCGGGCGAAGTCGGTCCGGAAGGACTCGAGGCCGCCCAGGAAGCCCCGGTTGAGGAAGTCCATGATGCTCCAGAGCTCGGAGAGGCGGTTCTCCACGGGGGTCCCGGTGAGGGCGATCCGGTGACGCGCGGGAAGACGCCGCGCGACCACCGAGGCCTGCGCGGCGGGGTTCTTGATGCTCTGGGCCTCGTCCAGGACGATGGTGTCCCAGTTCCGGGAGGCCAGGAGCTTCTCGTCCCTCCAGAGGATCGGATAGCTCGTGATCACGAGCTCGGCCGGAGCGGGCCAGGCCTTCCGCGGACGGCGGTCCCGCCCCTCTCCATGGTGGAGGAGCACTCGGAGGGACGGGGCGAAACGCTCGGCCTCCCTCTTCCAGTTCATCATCACGCTGGTGGGGCAGACGAGGAGCACGGGCCCGGGCAGCGAGCCCCCCCCGTCCTCGCGCAGACGGAGAAGGTGGGCCAGGGTCTGGACCGTCTTCCCGAGCCCCATGTCGTCGGCAAGACAGGCCCCGAGCCCGAAGCGGCGCAGGAAGCCCAACCACGCCACCCCTCGCAGCTGGTAGGGCCTCAACGTCCCGACGAAGTCCTCGGGGACGGTGGGCATCTCCAGGTGCTGGTCGCCCTGGAGCCCGCGCAGGAGGTCGTCGACCCAGCCCGAGGAGGAGAACTCGGAGACCTCGAGACCCTCGAGCGTACCGCCCGCGGAGGCCTGGAGGGCCTCCTGGAGCGACATCGAGGAGCCGCGCCTCCTGCGTTCGTCGAGCGCCCGGAGGGCCGCGCGCACGTCCTCGGGCCGGACCTCGACCCACTGGCCCCGGAGCCGCACGAGAGGGACCTTGAGCTCGGCCAGCCCCTCGAGCTCCTCCCGGGTCAGGGTCCGGTCGCCGAGGGCCACCTCGAAGTCGAACTCGACCAGCGAGCTCAGGCCGAAGAGCCCGCCCCCGGAGGTCTTGTTCGGATGGACCTTGACCTTGGCCGTGAGGGGGTTGCCCCGTCCCCACCAGGGGGGGAGGAGCACCCCGAACCCTCCCTCGGAGAGGAGCGGACCCGCTTCCTTGACGAAACGGTAAGCCTCTGAGATGGAGAGCGAGCAGGCCTCGGGGCGCGCGGTGTCCAGGAGCTTCGCCAGCGGTGGCCACAGCCGGGCCGCCCGGGCGAGGTCCGCCAAGAGCTGCTCCGGCGCGGCCGAGAGCACCTTGCCGTCCCGCTCCAGCGTTGCTGCTCCAGAGGCGTAGACCGCCCGGGACGGCACCAGAAGGGAGGGGTCCGAGCGGTCCTGCAGGAAGACCCGGAGCCACCAGCGGCCCTCGGGGGCCTCCAGGATGGAGCGGGCGCGGTCGTCCTCCTCCCGCCCGGGAGGGTCCAGGCGCAGGCAGGTGCGCACCCCGCCGCCGGCGGGGGCCAGGGCCTGGGCGCTCCAGGTGCGGAGCGCCTGATCGATCTCGGTCGCCGGACCCTCGGGCGAGCGGAAGAATGGGCGGGGGCTTCCCAGGGCCTCGACCCAGTGGTCCTCGGGGAACTCGCGCTCGGCCTTGAGGGTCCCCGTCCCCTGGAGCCAGACGCGCGCGAGCCCGTCCACCGCGTGGTCCAGGAGTTGCTGGACGACCTCCTGGCGTGAGAAGATCGTCTTCGGAGGGGAGCCCGCGAGCAGCACCGGGGGCAGGGACCCCGCGAACTCCCGCGATCGGGCAAGGTCCTGGTCGGTGGAGAGGGCGGCACGCCAGAGGGCCCGGGACCGCCCGGGCCCCTGGCGGTCCATGGAGGGGAGGAACCGCTCGCGGGAGAGGAGGTCCAGGGCGAACCGCCCGAGCTCCATGAGATAGAGGAGCCCGGGGCCGATGCGGACCCCTGGGGTCTCCGGACGTCGGGGGAGGTCGGCGAGGAGCGGGACCAATTGGGGGAGCTCCCAGGTGAGCGCCGGGACGCTCCAGGGTTCGAAGCGGACCTCCTCCCCTGCCGTCTCGGCGAGCGTCTCCCAACTGCCGATCGGTCGTCGGCCGAGGGTGGGGAGGGTCAGGACCACCCGGGTCGCGAGGCCCTGGGCCCGGA
>DAHUZP010000058.1 GCA_027306505.1 Thermoplasmata archaeon
GGCACCTACCCCGCGCACGCTCCCGCGTGCGCAGGCTATGCGTTCTCCGATTGGACCTACCAGCCCGTGGGGGGCGTGAACCACATCTACGGCACCGCCTGGGCGAACATCTCCATCTTCGCGAACGGGACGGTCACGGCCACCTACACCCCCCTTCCTTCTCCCCTCACCGCCTCGCTCGTGGCGAACGCCACAAGCGTCGTGGCCGGGGGCTCCGCGACGCTCACGCCCGCGATCGCGGGCGGGGTCTCCCCTTACAGCTGCATCTGGTCCCTCAACGGGACCAACACGTCCCGGACGGGCTGCGCCGCGACCTCCCTCGGATTCGCCCACCCCGGGACCTACACCTACCGCGTGTGGGCGACGGATGCCGCGTTCACCGTCGCGGAAAGCAACGCGGTCGCGATCACGGTAAGCGCGCTCCCCGGTCCCCCCAAGCTCGTCGCGTTCGCGAATGCGTCAGCGCCGAACACCTACATCTACGAGCCTTGCACCGGCCCGAAGAACTTCCTCATCGAAAACCTGACCGGGGGCGCCCGGGGAGGGAGTCCCCCCTACACATTCTCGTGGAACTTCGGGGACGGGAGTGGCCATGTCGTTGGACCGAACGTCTCCCACGAGTACGGTCCGGGGTCCTACCGAGCCGAGCTCTCCGTCCTCGACGCGCTAGGGAGGAATGTGAGCACAAACGTCACGATCTCGATAGCGTCTTCCGAGCAAGCATGCTATTTCTCGACCGCCCCCTCGTACCTTTGGGTCTTCGTCGCGGCCGCGGTCATTTCTCTCCTTCTCGCGGTCCCCCTCGCCCTCCTCTGGAGGCGGCGGAGGGGGCGTGGACCGCCTCAGACCGAACCAGGTCCGGCCGCTCCTCTTGAGGAGCGGCCTCCCTCGCCCTAGCGGTCCCGACCTCGCTCGGTGGGCACGCCCTCATTCCTTCTTCTTCTGGATGGGGAGGAGCGCGACCTGATGGGCGTCAGCCCAGGCGACCTCGGACCGCTTCGGGTTCTTCCTCTGGAGCACCTTGACCGCCACCCCTTCTCGCATCGCCTGCCGACAGATCTCCTTCCCGACCTCCTCCCACCCCCTCTCCGTGAACCAGAAGGTGGTGCGGGGGTTCTGCAGGCGCTTCGGGGCCCGGAGCCGCCTGTCGTTCATCACTTCGGCGAAGGCCACCGCACCTGAGCGGCCCCAAGTCAGCGTCCGGCCCCACTCCCGCCCAACCCACACCCCGCCCTTGAAGCGGGCGATGGGAGCTCTCACGAGGATGCGGTAGATCATCGAACCCGAGTCCTCCATCGTCGGACCCGCACTTGAACGCTGCGCCGGGACCGGGCCCCGGTCCCTCTCCCTCCGTGAGAGGGACCGATGCCCGCCATCGCAACCACCGCCGAAGCCGCCGCAACGCCGACCGTCCACCACCTGGGGACCTTCCCCGCCCCGCACCAGACCCTGTGGCGCGACCGCCGGGCCGCGGCCTGGACCTGCTGGGTCGGGGAGCAGGTCCGTCCTCGGAACGGCCCAGCCACCACCCGTTCCTCGGAGCGGACCTGGCGGGCCCCCACCCTCGCCGGCCGCGAGGAGGTCCTCGCGGCACAGGAGAGCGCGCTCCGAGCCGCCTTCGCGCGCGACGGCCGAGGTGTCGTCTCCGTAGTCGGTCCCCGCGGCTCGGGGACATCTTCGATCGCGGAGTGCGCAGTCGCGACATTCGCAGAGCGGTCCTTCGGGCGGATGTCCCCGCTCGTCCTCCGAGTGGACGTCTCCCAGTGTCGCACCCCCGGCCTTCTCGTGAAGGCCCTCTTCCGCCAGCTCGACCCGAACTTCCAGGGGCAGGGAGCCTCGACGGAGTTCCTGTCGATGTTCCTCGTTAGGCGCCTGCGGACCCTTGGGAGACCTGCGGTGGTCTGGATCGACCAAGCCCACTCCTCGGGGGAGTTCGGTCGCGTGGTCCGCGCCCTCGCGCGCCCGGAGGAGGTCCTCCCGGAGGGAGCGGCGGGCTTGCCTCCCCTGCTCCTCCTCGTCTCGGGTTCGCGCGCTCAGGTCCCCGAGGAGATCGGGGCCGTCCAGGTCCAGGTTCCTCCTCTCCAGGGCCCATGCCTCCTCGAGGCGATCCGGGTCCGGGCCGCACTGAGCTTCCACACGCACCCCACGCAACCCGTTCTCCGAGCTTTCGCCGACCTGGCGACGGCGAGCGGTCACGGCCTGTCGTTCGTGGGCGATCTTCTGACCGAGGCCGGTGCCCGGGCCGAGGCACGGGGGTCGAATCACGTAGCGCTCGAGGACGTGGTCCTCCCCAAGGGCCTCCCCCGCCACGGGGCGGACGCAGAGGGTTCGGGGAGATCCTCCTGGGGGTCCTCCGCGGGGTCGCGGGAACGGCCACGGTGGGGGAACTCCGTCAGCGCGTGGTCGCCCGGTGCGCGGAGACTGGGCTCCGCGCCCCGACAGCAGCGTGGCTCTGGCGGCACTTGGTCGGACTGGTACGGAAGGGACTCGTGCGAAGGGAGGTCCGGCTGGACGGGATCGGGGGAAGCTCGACCCTGGTCTCCCTCCGAGCCTCGGATCGACCTCGCGGCTTGCGCACGTGGCAGGCGGTGCAGAGGAAGCTAGCCTCTCTCCACGTGGAGCGGGGTTGGCCGATGGCAACATATATCACAGGAGGACGCTTTACGTCCTTCTGTGATATGACGACGCGAACCACGAGCGCCGCCCTCTGGGAGGTTCCGGCCCGGGAGGGGCGCGAGCTGCTCACCACCCGCGAGCTCTCCGAGATGGCCAGGCGCATCGGGGCCCGGCCGGAGCATGCCCTCCGTCACCTGCGCCGGGAGGGCTACCTCGTCCCCCTCTTCCGTGGATTCTACTATGTGAGGACCCCCGAGGAAGTGCGTCTCGGCACCGAGCGGCACGACCCCCTCGAGCTCTTCGCCCTCGCGGCCCGAGCCAAGGGGATTGGGGAGTGGTACTTCGGCCTCGAGACCGCCTTACGCCTCCACGGGTTCACGCACGAGGACCGCCGTGAGGAGACGGTCGTGAGCCGCTCGTTCTACCGCATCCGCGGGGTTCCCATCGGGAGCCGGCGTTTCGTAGTCCACAAGTGGGACCCGGGGCTCTTCGGGTTCGGACTCGTTCGGCGGGGATCCTACCACGTCAGCGACCCCGAGAAGACCATCCTCGACCTTGCCTACCTGGACTTCTGGCGCACGAAGAAGGGGCACTCGCCCACCCGGGCCTGGGCCGAGCATCTGGCCGGGGTGGATGCTCGCCGAGTTCGTCGATACCTCCCCCATTACCCGGAGGAAGTCCGACGGAGCCTGGAGGAACGTCTGTGAGGTCCTTCGTCCCGATGCTCTCCCAGCACCTGGGCGTGAACGACCTGGAGCTCTTGGAGAAGGACGTTCGGCTCCACGCTCTTCTCGGAAGACTCGTCCGGGACCCGACCTTCGGCCCGCATCTCGCCTTCAAGGGGGGCACGTGCCTGATCAAGTGCTACCTCGACTACCCCCGGTTCAGCACCGACCTCGACTTCACCTGGATCCCCGATCCCTCCGAGGGAGGGAAGGAACAGGGGTCCAAGCAGTTCCGCAGGGGCGTCCGTCCTACGCAACGCCAGCTCGAGGACTGGTTCAAGGGGTGGGCCAAGGACCAAGGGTACCGGGCGGAGGATCCGGAGTTCTTCCATTACGGACGGAGCAACCGCATGATGACCGTGAACCTCCGCTACCCTTCCGCCCCGGCAACGAACGGGCTCGTGAAGGTCCAACTCAATTTCGAGGAGCCGCTCCTCTTCCCGACAGCGAGGACGCAGGCCAAAAGCCTCCTGCGGGGGTCGATTCCCCCCGCCTTCCGACTCCTAGAGGGAGACCTGGCGGAAGGGTACGCGGCTCCCATCCCAGTTACCGCCTACGACCCCCGCGAGATCCTCGTCGAGAAGTGCCGCGCCATCCTGACGCGGACGGCCGCGAAGAGCCGGGATTTGGTGGACCTCTTTCTTCTGGAACGCGACCGAGACCTCCGTGTGGAGCGGTTCGAGTCCCAGGTCATCGAGAAGACCCGACGAGCGGTCCAAGGCTCGGCCCGCTACCGAGCGCAAGCCGTGCAGTTCGAAGCTCGAGAGGCGCTGCTGCTGGAGGAGGACGTGCGCCCCCTCCTGCTCAAGCCGATTGACACGGCAGCTTTCCAGGGGCACAGGGAGCGTGTCGTCCCCTTTCTCAAGGGCCTGCTTCCGAGAATCCTCACGTGACCCGGGCGGCACCTCGTTCGTCCCCGACAGGTCGAGGGACGAACGATGCGATCTCACACCCGCCAGCCCAGCGCCACACGCCCAGCGACGAC
>DAHUZP010000062.1 GCA_027306505.1 Thermoplasmata archaeon
GAGTCCCACGAGTGGAGGCAAGTGCAGACGGGGACAGGCACCGAGTCGGGCGTCAGAGAGACCGTCCTCTTGCCGGTCATCGAGCCAGCTCCTCCGTGAGCTCCTCCAGCTCGTCGCGGTCCCAGCGCCCCGCCCCGAACAGGGAGAGCTCGCGGAGCTCCGCTACCTGGTCTCTGGTCAGGTGATGTCCCCTCAGGCGGGACTGCCGAAGCAGCCCGACGATCGAGCTCGGAGATTTGCCCCTGCGGAGGAGAATCCCCGTGTCCCCATGCCCTCCCGCCGCGCCGCCGCCCTCGCCCTCTCGGGACTCGGACATCGTGAATGAACCCAGAGGTTGGCCGCGCGCGCGAGAGCGTCGACCTCGAGGGAGCGGCCCGCTAGGGTCGGACGGTCGGCCGGAGGCTCGCGACGTTCAGGACAGCGCAGGACCTAGGAGAGGCGACCGGAGGCATGGAGAACTTCCGTTCCCTGGAAGCGGAGCGGGCCTGACCTCCCCAAGCTCGAACCCCCTCCATGCTTCGCGGGGGGGAGCCCTCCCTCGGCGCGCCTGGACCCGAGGGACCCGCGCGGCCGTCCGCCGCCCCCCAAGGGCCGGTCCGCTGTGTGCGCGAGAGGGGTAGGGTGGCCGAACCTTCATTTCTACCGAATACTCCCCCTTCCATGCCTTCGCCCACCGCGCCCGCGAGGATCCTGATCGTGGACGACGACCCGGACATCCTAGGGCTGCTCGGCGGGCTCTTGGGGCAGACCCAGGAGACCCCGAACGAGACCACGTTGGAGACCGACCCCAAGGTCGCGGTGGAGCTGCTCGAGGACCACAAGTTCGACCTGGTCATCTCCGACTACATGATGCCGGGGATGGACGGGGGGGACCTCCTGCTCGCCGTCAAGTCCCGCAACCCGGGGGCCTTGCGCATGCTCATGACCGCGCATGCGACCCACCAGGCCGCCCTGCTGGCGGTCCTGACGGCGCAGGTCCACAGCTACATCGAGAAGCCCTTCGAACCGAGCGAGGTCCTCGCGACCATCCGTGACCTGCTCGCCCGCCGGCAGGAGGCCTCGGTGGACGGCCTCGCCGGCTTTGTCGACCCGGGCGACCGGGCGCTCGCCTTGGTCGGAGAGCTCACCCAACGGATGCAGGACGCCCCTCCCGAGGTCGTCGGCCTCGCGATGACCCTGTCGTTCCCCTCGACGAGCTCCTTCAATCACTTCGCGACGCGGGCCTTCCAGGACCGTCCGGGAGAGGTGAGGGAGATCCGGTTCGAGGACGGGCGCTTCCTCGTGACGGTCTCCTGCTTCGGCGGGGAACCGGGAGCCCTCTCCTCCGCTCCGACCGAGGGGGTCCGTTCGGCACGGGGCCGGGACCGATCGTCCGCCTCTTCGCGCGAGGCGTCCTCCTCCGGTTGAGGGGTCCGCTCCGCCTCAGAGCGACCCCCCCCTTGGGGGACCTCAGTTCCTCCGCGCCGGGGTGCCCAAGGACGCCTCCCTCGACGGTTCCCTCACGGTGGGTCCCCCGGGGGCGGGGGATGGCGGGGGATCCGACACGATCCGGCCATCCCGGATCCGGTGGACCACGTCGCAGCGGCGCGCGACCTCGTCAGAGTGGGTCACCAGGACCACCGTGCTCCCTCTCTCCTCGGCCAACCGGAAGATGAGAGAGATCACTTCCTCTCCCGTCTCGGAGTCGAGGCTTCCGGTAGGTTCGTCCGCCAGCAGTACCGCGGGGTCGTTGGCGAGGGCCCGGGCGATGGCGACCCGCTGCTGCTCCCCCGAACTGAGCTTCCCCGGTCGATGGAAGGAGCGCGCCCCCATGCCGACCGAGTCGAGGAGCCGGAGGGCCCTCGCCCTCCGTTCGCCCGTCGGGACGTCGAGGGCCTCCATCGCGAGCTCGACGTTCTCGCGCGCGGAGAGGATCGGGATCAGTTGGAAGTTCTGGAAGACGAACCCCACGGTCCGGGCCCGGTAGGTCTGCAGCTGCCGCTCGTTCATCGCGCCCAGGTCCTCGCCCACGACCAAGGCCCGCCCCCGGGTCGGCACGTCGAGCGCCCCGAGGATCTGGAGCAAGGTCGTCTTGCCGCTGCCGCTCCGCCCCATGATCGCGACCCGTCCCCCCGAGGGCACCCGAAGGTCGATGCCCCGGAGCGCGCGGACCGCCTGGGTCCCTCCCCGGGCGCGGTACTCCTTCTCGACCCCTTCGAGGACGATCGCGTCACCCGAGAGCGAGGCCCGCCTCTCACTCATAGCGGAGCGCCTCCGCCGGCTTGAGCCGCATCGCCCGGACGATGGGGTAGAGGGCCCCCACGAACCCCATGAGCAGGGCGATGCCCAGGGTCTCGGCGAAGAGCCAGGGGGCGGGCGCGAAGGAGGCGCCCGTGCCGCCCAGTAGGAGAGAGGCCGAGCCCCCCGCACCTGCCGCACCACGTGCGCTCAAGAGGTTCGAGAGCGTGGGACCCAGGAGCTCGAGGAGGACGACCCCCACCCCGAAGCCCAGCCCCGCCAGGAGCAGCGACTCGAAGAGCGACTCCAGCACGATCCGGCTGGTGCGGAACCCGAGGGCCTTGAGCAGTCCGATCTCCCGGATCCGCTCCCGCGTGGCGATGACCATCACGAAGACGATGATGAGCGTGCCCAGGGCGAGGGCGACCGTGGAGGCGAAGCCCGTGAGCGAGGCGATGGAACCGGTCGCAGCCTGGATCGCCGGGACCTCGCTGTTGATGAGGGCGACCACGTCGTAGCCGCCTCCCAGGGCGAGCCTGAGCTCGCTCACGACCGTGTTGTCGTTCGCCGGGGAATCGACGGTCACGTAGAGCACGGAGGGGCCGCTGACCCCTAGGATGCCGAGCGACGTGTCGTAGGGGACCAGGATCGAAGAATCGCCGAACTGGGTCCCGGTCGAGAACGTGCCCACGATGGTGAAGGGGGTGCCGTTGACGTACAGGGATCCGCCCACGGAGATCCCCAAGCGGGAGGCGAGGGTCGCACCGAGGTCGGCGTTGGTCCGCCCCGAGTCCGAGGCGTCCAGGAGCCGACCGGTGACAGCGGAGGGGGACCCCCCACCGTAGATGACCAGGGGGAGCGAGGAGTTCTCCCCTTCGAGCAGGACGCAGGCCGAGCGGCGGCCCCCCGCGCAATCGACGGAACCGGTCGAGGTGGAGTAGCGATCCAGGGTGATCGGTTGTACGGTGTTCACGTGGGGCTGGGCGCTCACCGTGGGCAGGATCGCGGGGTCGATGGTCCCTGGGGCGAACAGGCCCCCCGAGCCGTTCAAGGACACCTGGACCGTCGACTCGACCTCGGTCTCCAGGTAGCTCACTTCCTGTTGGACGGCGATCGCGACGCTGGAGAGGGCCAGGTAGACCCCGAGGGCAAGGCCGATCACCAGGACCACTCCTGCGGTTCGGAGCTTCTTGCGGCTGAGGTCTCTCAGCCCACGTTGGAACGACGACACTGACCACCTGGAGGGGAGCTGGGGTCTGGGGCACGAAGAGGAGGGGTTTCAAGCTTGGTGCCCCCGCCATTCAGCGCAGGATCCCCCAGGGGTCCGAGGCCGGAACGGATGACCCACCAGGCTCGGCGATCGCTCCCGCGAAGCTCTACTCAGGGACGGTCGGGGTGGACGGGCCCGGTCCGCCCGCCGTGTGGGCGAAGGGACCTCGTCGCGATGGCGGCCGACCCAGCGGGTCGTAGGGGCTCAGGGGCGCCCATCCCCCGCCACGGTTTCAACCCCTCCCCTCGCTTCTTCTTCGCGGAGCCCCTCCTTCCCGATGACCATGAGATGCGTCAGCTGCGTCGGCAAGGGGAAGGTGGCCTGTCCGCCGTGCCAGGGTGCGGGTCGCGGACCGAAGGGTCCCTGCGCCTCCTGCGCCGGCACCGGGTCGGTCGACTGCGTAGATTGCTGGGGGATGGGCATCCTGGACTGCAGCGACGGCGGCTGCTGACCGATCGGAGCGTCCGCTCGACCCACGCGGCGTGGGCCCCCTCTTTCCGGTGGGGGTCCCGTGAGGCTCGGGCCTAGCCTAGATCGCTCCCGGAGCCGGCTCGAACCAGACGTCCGTGATGAGGTACTTGGGCTTGGAAGCGAACTTCGCGACGAGGGGCATCCCCACGTAGATCTGCTCCTCGGTGCAGGCCTTGAGGCGGGAGAGCAGGATGCTGTTCACGCCCTCGAACTCGACCAGGACCAGGTTGTACGGGGTCTCCTTGAGGAAGGCCTCGGAGCCGTAGTGGCACGTGGTCCAGGAGTGCACCTTGCCCTTGAGGGGAAGGTCGACCCACCCGGCGGGCCCGCCGCAGAACTGGCAGTACGTGCGCGGGGTCGCGTACGTGTACTGGCAGCTCTCGCAGCGGGTCCCTCGCAGCCGCCCCTCGGCGAGCCCGAGGAAGAACGGGGTGTCCTGCGCGTAGCTGTGGAGGTAGTTGACGTGGTAGGGGAAGTCGATGTAGAGGTTCTCCGTCCCCTGCTTGTCCACGAAGATGGCG
This sequence comes from Thermoplasmata archaeon, assembly GCA_027306505.1. Classification (GTDB taxonomy): domain Archaea; phylum Thermoplasmatota; class Thermoplasmata; order Lutacidiplasmatales; family UBA184; genus JAKAAX01. The sequence goes on from DAHUZP010000062.1 coordinate 4,480, forward strand.
GCCCCCTCCTTCTGGAGGGTCTCCTGCACCTCGGTGAACTTCTGGGTCCTCCTCAACTTCGCCTTCCCTCCGCTCTGCGGTTTCGCCATGTTCTCTCCGGTCATGCCTTCACCCGCTCCAGGATGCTCACGGTCACCGATGAGCCGGTCCCGGCGTGGCTGTGGATGGCGCCACGTCGAGCGTTGGGGATCTGGAGGCGGTCGGAGCCGAACTTCTCCCCGATCTTGTGCTGGAGCTGCCAGTGGGCGAAGACCGCCTGCATGAGCCCGGTCGCCCCGACCGGGTGGCCGCACGCGATGAGGCCACCCGAGGGGTTCACGGGGGAGGCGCCCGCGCGGGGGACGTCCATCCCGTAGTCGAGGCCCTTGAGGAAGGGGTCTCCGCGTTCGACGAACCCGTAGCCCTCCCCGTACCTGCAGAGCCCCATGTCCTCGTAGGTCTGGATCTCGCTGGAAGCGTAGGCGTCGTGCAGCTCGATGAACTGGAGGTCCTTGTTCGGGTTCTCGATCCCCGCGTGGCCGTAGGCCTCCAAGGAGGCCGCCCGACCCGCCCGGAAGGAGTGGACCCCCGGATAGTCGAGGTGGGTGTAGTCGGACGCCTTCTCATGGGGCATCAAGAGGACCTTCCCGAACGGGCGGTCGGACAGCCGCATGGTGTCGGTGCCGCAGCCCACGCCCTTCACGAGGACGGGGTTGTCGCAGAACTCCTTCGCCCGCTCCTCGCTGCAGAGGATCACGGCGGCGGCGCCATCGGACATGGTGCAGATGTCCTCCCGCGGTAGCGGGTAGCTCACCATCTCGCTCTCCAGGGCGTCCTTGAGCTCGAGCTTCTTCGGGTACTGCGCGTAGGGGTTGAAGAGCGCGTTGCGGTGGTTCTTGACCGAGACCATCGCCATCACGCGGCTCGCGTACTCCACCGCCTTCTTCTGGGCCTCTCGCTCGTCCTTGACGTTCGCGAACTTGGTCTTGCGAACGTACTCGTAGACGTGCCGGACCACCATCAGGGCGTAGTAGCCCGTGTAGAACCCGCCCAGCGGGAAGTCGTAGTTGACGTCCGAGGCCAGGGCGATGAACTCGTTGCCCTTCCAGGTCTGGACGCGGCTCATGGTCTCGTAGCCCACCGCGAGGCAGGTGTCCATCCTTCCGGAGGCGACCGCCTCCCATGCGGCCTGGAAGCACTCGCCGCCCGTCGCGCCCCCCCACTCGATGCGCACGGAGCCCCGCGGGTTGAGGCCCAGGAAGTCCTGGACCATGCTCGCCGCCTTGAGCTGCCGGCTGAAGTGGTCAGAGAAGTAGGAGATGCGGGTCCCGTCGATGTGGTCGAGCCTGAGGTTGGGGACGTCCAGGCGGGCCTGGTCGAAGGCCTTCTTGCACATCAGGCGGAAGTCCATCTCGGGATGGGCCTTCGCGAACTTGGTGAGCCCACCGGCCACCATGTAGACGCGTCGGCCGCCACGTTTCGTGGACGACGGCGTGGGGGTCCCTGAGAAGACGTCTCGTCCCGGGGTCTTCGCTCCGGCTTTGGGGCTTTGGGCCATATAGCACACCTTGACGCGCGCGAGACCCGTCAGCGCACTTAGCCTTTCTTCTTTCGAGCCCGATCTCGCTTCGCCCGTGGGGCCCGCTCCAACCCCTCGGCGGGGGGTTCACCCCGCGCGGGGACCTGGTCGGGGAAGCTCACCAGGAAGCGCCGGTAGGCGCGCCAGCACCTCTCCAGCGAGATGAGGTCGACCCACTCGTCGTCCCCGTGGGCCCCGTCCCCCGCAGGCCCGTAGACCACGGTCGGGAACTGTGAGCCGAAGATGTTGAAGTCCCCCACCGCTTCCTCGTGGATGGTCTTCGGGCCCCCCCCGTTCCTCGCGAGGGAGCCGAGGAAGAGGCGGACCAGCGGGTCCTTGGGGTCGGTGGAATAGGCGGGCAGCCAGGGCGTGCTCCGGGGGGCGAGGTTCACCGTCCCCTCCAGACCGGGGAAGTGACGGGCGGTCGTGCGGACCCGGACCTGGAGCGCGGTCCGGTCGGCCTCCACGCTCGCGCCCGGGGGCAGCAAGCGGTCGAGACGGACATGGGCGGCATGAGGCAGCGTGACCTCTCCCTCCCCCTGGGTCCAGGCCTTGAGCGGGGTGTAGTCGCGCGGCAGTCCGTTGAGCAACGACCCCAAGGCGAGGAGGGGGTTCGGAGCCGGGCGCGTGCGGATCCCCTGCCCGTGCCCCCCCTTCCCTTCGAAGCTCGCCTGCCAGACCACCCGTCCGCTCGCGGAAAGGGCGACCTTCTCCCACGTCGGCTCCGGGACGAGCACCAGGTCGGGGGGCACGGGGAGGTGGTCCAAGAGCGCCCAGGCGCCCGCCGATTCCGCCTCCTCGTCGGTGGTGGCGACGAACCCCAGGTTGAACCGCGGGTCGGCGCGGAACTCCTGCATGAGCAGGAGGGAGAGCGCGAGGCCGGACTTCATGTCGAGCGCGCCCCGGCCGTAGAGCTTGCCCTCTTCTACGGTGCCCATCGGACGGGAGGCCTCCCCGGCGATGGGGACGGTGTCGAGGTGCGTCGCGAGGAGCAGGGTGGGCCGCTCGGGCCTCGGAGGAGCGCCCGCCACGAGCACGGGCTCGAGGTTCGGGACCCTCAGCCGGTCGGTGGGGACCCCGGCCTTCTCCAGGAACCGCTCGAGCTCCGAAAGGCCGTCCCCGGCCTCTCCCGAGAACGTCGAGAGACGGACGAGGCGCTCGGTCAGCTCGAAGAGCCTCTCGGCGTCCCCGGGCACGACCCCCCCCAAGGGTGGAGGTTCAAAAACGCGACCGTCGTGCCTGACCTGGGGAGGATGGGACCCCCCGTCCTCGGCCTCTCCCTTAGAACCGACGGTCGCACCGGGGGCAGTAGAACTTCCCCGTCGCGGGGTCGAGCTGGCCGTGCCCTCCGCAGATCACACAGACCGGTCCCCCAGAGGCAGGAGCTGCGACCGGGGGCGGAGCGGGGTGGGAGAAGATGGGGGGAGGCGTCGGGCTCGGCGCTACCGGTGGCGAGGTGGATGGGAGGCTCTGCCCCATCAGAGGCAGCGGGGGCTCCGGGGGCGCCGATGGTCCCGAGATGGGGGATAGGTCCGCCAGGTCCAAACCCTCCGGAGCGGGGCCGGGCGTGGGTGGGAGAGCTCCCTCCTGGGAGGGCCCCGACCGGTCGGACGGGGCCCGCAGCGAGGCAGGCCCGCGCGTTGAACGGCGGCGCAGAAGGAGGAGAGCAACGACCGCGACGACGACCACCAGCCCCAAGAGCTCGAAGGTGAGGTCGAGGGACAAGGGGCCTGTGCCCAGCCCTCCCCCGCCCCCGCCTCCAGGGCCTCCGCTGAGGTCGAGGGTCAGCGTGGAGTTGGCCGCTCGTCCGTCCCGGTCCGTCACGGTCACGGTCACCACGTAGGTGCCCGACCTCGTCGGCGTGCAAGGCAGCGAGGTCACGTTGGAGCTCGCACAGCCGGGGGGGAGCCCTTGGAACCCTACGGTCAGGGGGCCGGTGCCCCCGGTAGCCTCCACGACGAGCGTCAGGGCGGCCCCGACGGAGGCGTTGGGGGAGGGGGATGCCGTGAACGCGAGGATGCTGGGCGCGGGGTTCACCTGTTCGCTCGCGGTGGCCCAAGCGCTCCGGTTCGCGAGATCGGTGTAGGTCAGGTCGAGCGTGTAGTTCCCCGGCTGGGAGGGGAGACAGGTGAGCGTGCTCGTGTTGCCCGCGGCGCCTGCGCACCCGGGGGGAAGGGCGCTCCAGAGGAAGGTGCCGTTGCCGACCCCACCGGAGATCGTAGCGGTCCATCGGACCGACGCCCCCGCGGTCACCATCGCGCGGTCGGCGAGGAGGCCCACGATCTTGGGGTCGGGATGGACCACCACGAGGGCCGGACCGGTCGAGGTGGTGGAGCCCCGGAAATCGGTCACCTGGACGGTCACGTTGTAGCTCCCGGCCGAGGTCGGCACGCAGTGAATGGTGCTCGCGTTGACGGAGGCGCAGCCCGGGGGAAGTCCCGACCACGCCTCGCCGTAGGTCCCCGAGCCCCCCGAGATCGGGACGGAGAGGTTGAGGCCCGTTCCCACGTCCACGCGCCGGGTCGCGGAGATGGGTCCCACCACGAGCGGGGTCAGGGCGAACCGGAAGGTCCACGTGAGCGTGCCCCCCGCGGGGCCGGGTTCCCCTGCCAGGACGGACGCGCCCACCTTCGCGTCGTAGACGAAGGCGGAGCCTCCCGGGGGAGGGGCCCCCACCAGGGTGGGCGTGAGGTTGGTCCACGCACCTCCGAGGAAGGCCCAGGTCCCTGAGGTTGGGACGCTCGTACAGGGGGACGTCGCGCAGCTCACCCGGTGACCTTCCTGCATGAGCACGGTCCCGGCGCCCCCGTCGTAGGCGAGGCCCGACGGCTGCGCTGCCTGCGGAGCCGGTCCGGCGAGCGTGGTGCGGTTCGACCAGGAGTCCCCCAGGTAGGTCCAGGTGTCGTCGAGGTTCCTCCCCGTCGGGCTCGCCCCTCCGAAGAGGACCACGTACCCGTCCTTCGGGTCGTAGGTCATCGACGCACCGGAGCGCGGGGAGGGTACGGAAGTGCTGGTGATCCGGCTCCAGGTGCCTCCCAGGTAGGACCAGCTCTCCGGCTGGAGGCATCCCCCGGCGCAGACGAGGTAGAGCAACAGGTAGCCGTCCGCTCCGTCCCAGGCGAGCGTCGCGTTTCCCACGAGCGAGAACGGGGGCGTGAACCCGGTGGTCCGGTTGGTCCAACCGGAAGAACTGAAGCTCCAGGTCTGGTTCGACGGAACGAGCGCGCCGGCCGTCGTGGTCCGCTCCCCCCCGTAGAGCACGGTGTATCCGTCCACGGGATCGTAGGTGAGCAACGCTCCCAGCAGGGCAGGGGGAGAGGTTCCGAGCGTGCCCGTGAGGTTCTTCCAAGTGGACCCGTCGAACGAGTAGGTCCCCTCTAGAGCGGTCGGTCCAGAGCCCAAGACCTCGACCAGCAGCAGCACCTGGCCCGCTCCGTCGTAGCTCATGGCCGCGCCGGAGCGCTCGTAGGGCGGAGGCGAACCTGCGCTAGCGGTTCCGTTCGTCCAGGTCGGTACCCCGGTGAGGAGAGTTCCCACCCCCCGGCCCCGCGGGGGAAGGGCCCCCGAGAGCGGCAAGGCTCCCAAGGCAGGTCCATGCTCCGGCCCAGAGGAGGACGGGGCGCTTCCTGGGCCGGCGGGCAGGAGCATCAGGGTGGCGATGCCGAGGGCCAAGAGCGAGCCGGCCCCAAAGGGCCCGAAGGCTCCTCTCCCCCCCGAGCGCACCCGTGCGTCCGGCCCTCGAGGTCCCACGGCTCCCCTTCAGTCGCTCGGCAGGTAATAGCGGTTCGTTCGGACCCGACAGGGTGCGCGGGGCGCCCTTGGCTTGGTGAGGGCCGACCCGTGGTGGGGGCGACCTCACACCTTATTCGCACCCTCTCTCTGACCGCGGAGGATGACCCCCGCGTCAGCGACCTCCAGCGTCCGCTCCAGCGTCCGATCTTCCGCGCAGCGGGGTTCCTCCGCTCCCCGGCGGTCCCCCCGGACCGGACGTGGGGGCGGGCAGCGGACGACGGGTGCCCGACCGGCCCCCGGAGGGGCCTTGGAGGTCCAGGGGCGGGACCTGCTCTCGATCCTGGACGTCGCCGAGGAGCTCCCTGCGCTTCTCCGCCGCGCCTCCGAGCTCCGCGCCCTTCGGGCGCAGGGCAAGCTGCCCCGGCCCCTGGAGGGTCGGGCCCTCGCCATGATCTTCGAGAAGCCCTCGACCCGGACGCGGAGCTCCTTCGAGCTCGCGATGGTGGAGCTGGGAGGCCACGCGGTCTACCTCTCCCCCAAGGAGATGCAGCTGGGACGGGGCGAGACCATCGCCGACACCGCTCGCGTCCTTTCCCGGTACTACCACGGGATCTGCTACCGCGCCTTCCGCTGGCAGGACGAGGAGGAGCTCGCCCGGTGGGCCTCGGTCCCGGTCATCAACGCGCTCGACGACCGCGAGCACCCCTGCCAGATCGTCGCCGACCTCCAGACCCTCTGGGACCGCTGGGGTGGGAAGTTCGAGGGGCGACGCCTCGCCTACATCGGGGACGGGAACAACGTCCTGCGCTCCCTCCTGTTGGGCTCGGCCGTGGTGGGCCTGGACGTGGTGGCCGCTATTCCCGAGGGCTACCGACCGGACCCCCTCGTGGTCGAGCAGGCCCGGGAGTGGGCGGAGAGGAAGGGCTCCACCGTCGAGATCGTCGACTCCCCGAAGGCCGCCGCGAAGGACGCGGACGCGGTCTACACCGACGTCTGGGTCTCCATGGGGGACGAGGCGCAGGCCGCCGCCCGGAAGGAGGCCTTCCGCGGCTACCAGATCAACTCCATCCTGATGGGTCACGCGAAGGAGGGCGCGTTCGCCATGCACGACCTCCCGGCCCATCGCGGCGAGGAGATCACCGACGAGGTCATGGACGGCCCGGACCAGGCGATCTGGGACCAGGCCGAGAACCGTCTCCACGCCCAGAAGGCGATCCTGGAGCTCCTGATGGGCCGGACGCGTCCTGGGACGCGCCGGCCCCGTTAGGGCCCCGGCCCCCCGGCCAGCGCGCCGCTAGGCGGCGGGGGCTTGGGGGGAGACGGTGAGCCGGACCTTCAGGGTCCGCTCGAGCTTGCGCACGAGGGCATCCGGAGGGACCATCCCACCGCTCTCGAGCTTGTGGACGATGCTCACCTTCTCGTTGATCTTCGCGCCGAACTGCTCCTGGGTCAACCCGAGCTTCTCCCGGGCCTCCCGGACCTTGCGGCTCCACTGGGGGTCGAGCTCGAGGTCGGGCAGCTCAGCGTAGAGGTCGCGTTCGCTCATCCGGCGCTGGTTGCTCCCGATGCGCTCCTGCACGGCCGTGCCCTTGGGGCCCGCCTCTCCGTTGCCGCCCCCGGCCCGCGCCGCCCCCGGGGCGGGACCCATCGTCTTGCCGAACCGGCTGCAGCTCGGGCAGACCAGGAGCACCGAACCTTCGACGGACACCCGGACCAGATCGTCGTCTTCCTTCCCGCACATCTCACAGAGCATGCTTCTCTTCCTCCTTCTCTTCGAGTCCTTCTTGGAACATGGATGCCTCCTCCACGAACGCGGTGCGAGGGGGCGTGGGGGCCCCCCGGGCCTCCTCCAGGGCGATCGTGAGGTCGTCGAACTCCTCGATCGTGACGGTCGCCCGCTCCGCGTCGCTCACCGGCTCCAGACGGTAGCGGGGACTCCACCGGAAGTGGACCGTGCGCATGCCCATCGCCTTCGCCCCGGCGACGTCGCCCTCGAGGTCGTTGCCGACCATCACCGTGCGCGTCGCGGGGGTGCGCAGGACGGAGAGGGCCGCTTCGAAGGCGAGGGGGTGGGGCTTGCGCCAGCCGATGTCGGAGGAGGTCAGGATGGCCAGGAAGTGACGCACGATCCCCAGACGGGTGAGCTCCAAGGCGAGGTCCGCGCGCGTCGCCCGGCGGGTGTTGGAGAGGATAGCCAGGCGGTACTGCAGCCCGATCTCGGCCAGGGTTCGACGGACCCCGGGGAGGAGAGGGTCGTCCGCCAACCATCCCTTCCCCTCGTCGAGCAGGGTGTCACCCACATCGAAGAGGACGGCCTCCACCGGATCGGAGGGGGACGGGACCGGTGCTGAGAGGGCTGGGTCGGCGCCTTTGCGGCGTGAAGGGGAGGAACGTCGAGCGGGTCGCCTCACGGTCCCAACCCCTTGCCTAGAACCATGGACCACCCCTGGGGTGGACCGCAGGCGCTTCCCTACCAAGCTGGGCGCCCTCTCCTCTGCTCGTCAGAGGACACGTCTACTAGCCCACGGGTCGTATTTACCTTCCTCCCCCCGAGAACGGGGTGTCGAGTCCAAGTGGTGTGAAGTAATCGGCTGATGGCGAGGGGAACCTCTCCCCTGTTGGGAACCGCAAGAACCCAAAGGCGAGAGGCCCGTGAATGGAGAGACACCCCCCTCGATAGACCTTGGCCATCTGTTGAACCGAGCCGAACACCTGGCCGTCCAGGACCTCGAGAGGGTCCTGGAGGGCACCCAGGAGGACCCTGTTCAGGAGCAACTCCGCTGGAACCCGAGGAGGGAGCGGCCCGGTACGTGCGCTCCGGAGGCT
>DAHUZP010000066.1 GCA_027306505.1 Thermoplasmata archaeon
GGTCGTAGGTGAGGCCGGGGGCCAGCAAGGGGGGGGGGTGACCGGTGACGGAGGCGGTCAGGTTGTGCCACTGCCCGCCCAGGAACGACCAGGTGTCGCTGTGGACGTCGGTCGGGCTCGTCATCCCTCCGTACATCAGGAGGTAGCCATCGGCCGCGTCCCAGGCCATCCCTCCCAGGCCCCGGGCGGACGGGGAGGTGGTCAGGTTGAGCTCGGTCCAGGTGCCGTTCTGGAAGGTCCAGGTGTCGTGGAAGTACAGGGTGCTGTCGAGCGTCAGGTAGGGGCCCCCACCGAACATGACCACGTAGTGGTCGGCGTAGTCGTAGGCCATGTACTGGCCCAGGCGGGGGGTGGGTCCGGGGATGTGGAGGGGGGTCCAGTTCCCGTCCTGGAAGATCCAGGTGTCGTTGTAGGTCGTGCCGCTGGCGGTGGTGAGGTTCTTGATGCCGCCGAAGAGCACGACGTAGCCGGTGAGCGGGTCGTAGGTCATCCCCGCCCCGCCGCGCCCCGGCGGAGGGCAGGAGTTGTACGAGCAGAGCTTCTGCCAGCCGATGGCGCTGGAAGGGGCGTGCGTCACGGCCGGGCCCGCCGAACAGCCGTCGGTCAGGGCCCCCGTCCCCGTGCAGGTGAGCGCCTGGCCGTGGGCAGGTCCGTCGCCCCTCGCGAGGCTGGCCTGGGCCGCCTGGAGGGGGGTCTCGGATGCGGGCACGGGAGCCGCCGCGTGCGCCGGGGCCAGAGGGACCACGAGACCCGCGGCGGGGCTCAGGAGCAGGAGGAAGGCCAACCCAAGCGCGGAGAGAAGTCGGGTCATCCGTGAGAGATGTCGACCTTGGAGGCCAACATAATGCTTGTGAAACGCGGTTCGCCCTCGGCCGGGCCGGCGCGTCAGCGAGCGACAGGATTATCCCGCAAAGGAAGTTGGCGCCGCCGTCAGGGGGGCTTCGAGGTTGGTCGAGCTAGGGGAAGCGTTCACCGCGGCCCCGGGCGGCGCCTCCCCCGCCAGCCCCGGAGGGGCGGTCGCCCTGCCCCCCTTCCAGTTCCCGGTCTGGAGGGCCTTCTCCTGGCTGGTGAAGAAGCTCAAGGCCCACTTCCCTCCTTTCGGGTTCTGGGCGGGCATCCTCGCCGCGATCTACTTCTGGGTCACGGTCGAGATCGACGGGTACCTCAACCGGTCCTGGTGGGTCTACCAGACCAGCTCCTTCAGTGCCCTCGGGGACCCGGGACCCACCCGCACGGGCGCCGCGGCGGGTCTCGCCTGGATCTACAACGACGTGGTGATCTTCCCCACCGCGATCCTGCTGATGCTCTTCTCCGCCGCGCTGGTGATGTACGCCCGGAACAAGGTCCAGTCGACCGGCGCCTCCCTGTTCCTCGTCGCCGGGATGTTCCTGTTCATGGTGGGCATCTTCCACGGTGAGACCGTGATCAACGGCCTCTACTGCAACCCCCTCTGCCAGGGCGGGACCCCCTACCCGCCGGCGTACCATGACTTCGTCTCGGACTGGTTCTTCGTCGAGGCCCTCCTCGCATTCCTGGTCTTCGGGGTCGGCCTCCTCTTCGAGCGGCGTTGGGGGCTGGGAGGCGCCATGCTCCTGCTCGCCGTGGGCGCCCCGCTCTTCCTCGTCTTCTGGGACCACAGCGCGTGGTGCCAGAGCTCGTGCGTGGCAGAGAACGAGACCATCGGCATCGTCGCGATCGACCTCGTCGCCCTCCTGATGCTCTTCGCCCGGAGACCGGCACGACGGGACGCGGTGGATCGATGACCTTCGCGGAGAAGTTCCGTCGGTGGGGGTACTGGGCCGGCCCCATCGGCGGGGCCTACGCGTGGGTCATCTTCCTGGCGTGCGCCCTGCTCAACCCGTGGTGGTCGATCACCTCCCAGGCGTTGAGCTACCTGGGGTCCAGCGGCCCGGGCCACGTCGATCCCTGGCTGTACAACGCCGGGATGATCACCACGGGCCTGATGATCCTCGTCTTCTCGGTCTACCTGCTGCAGATCTCCCGCAACCGGACCGAGAAGCTGGGCTCCGTGCACCTCCTCCTCGCGGCCTTCCTCCTGGTGGGCATCGGGGTGTGGCACCAGGGCCCGGGCCCCTACCCCGCGGGCACGGCGGCCCATGGCCAGGACCTGCACGACCTCTTCTCGGCCTGGTTCTTCGTGCAGGCGCTGCTCGCGGGCCTCACGTGGGGCATCGGGCTCCGGCTGGAGAAGCGCCTCCCGGTCGGGCTCGGGATGATCTCCTCGACCTTCGGCGCCTGGTCGGTGGCGGTCGCCATCGCGCTCGTGTTCGGGCCCTTGACCGGGCTCTACTCGGGCAAGGCCGTGATCCCCGCCTCCATCGCCGAGGGCGCGATCGCGATAGGGGCCCTCGTCGCGGCGCTCGGGGCGGGGCTCGTCTACCTGGGGCGTGCGGGGGACCGGCGAGAAGCCTGGGGCATCATGGTCCTCATGATCGGCTCGGTGTTCGCCGGGCTCGGGGCCCTGGTGGGCTTCGGCCACCTCCCCGGTGCCGTCGGGGAGGCGATCGGGATCCTGGCCATCGATGTTTGGGTCTTCATCATGTTCTTCGCCCGCGACGCCAAACCCCTGGAGTTCCGCACGGACGTCCGGAAGGGGGCCCTCCTACCGGGCGAGGCCCCGGTACTGACGGCGAGGCGCTCCCTTCTGCACGCCTTCCAGGTGCCCGCGATGGGGCTGGTCCTCACCGGGATGTTCCTGTTCTTCGTCGCGAACTTCGACCTGACGCAGAAGCTGGTCGGGCTGCTCCTGGGGACCACCAAGATCTCGACGTTCCTCGCTCAGGACGCGCCCCTGATCCTGGGGCTCTACCTCGCAGGCTACCTCCTGGTCGTCCTCGGCGCCTGGCGGTGGTCCACCGTCCTGCCGAGATGGGTCGGCGCGGCCCTGCTCGTCCTCGTCATCACGTTCCCCCTGGTGATGGTGGCGTCCTGGTTCGACCAGGCGGGGACCCTGGTCCTTCTCGAGTTCTTCTTCCTCTTCGCTCTCCTGGTCCCTCTGGCCTTCTCCCTCCTCGCCTGGAGCCGGTCGCGCTACCTCCTGACCGACCGACGGGTCATGGTCGCTCCGCCGGGGTCCGCGAGGGAGCTCGACACCCTCCCCGGCCGCGAGGTATCGGGCCTTACCGTGCGCGGGGGCCTCTTCCACCGGTGGTTCGACGTGGGGGACCTGGTCTTCCTCTCCATGCGGAACGCCGGGCCTGGTGCTCACTCCCGGAAGGCGAGCCGGGTGGAGTGGGTCGGGATCGCCCGGCCTCACGAGGCGCTCGCGGAGGCCCAGGCCGCCCTCCACCTGGGAGTCGTCCGACCGCACCGCCGCAGGGTCCGCCCGGCGACGTTGCTCGTGGCTGCGGCGATCGTTCTCCCCGTGCTGCTCGTCGCGACGCTGGTCCCGGCCTTCACCGTGACCCGCACGATCGAGATCCCCTGCGCCTTCCTCCTGAGCGACCTCACGACCCTGGAGAGCCACCCCTGGCCGTACATCCACAACATGACGCTGCCCCTGGGACACATCCACTTCGAGTGGTGGAGCGGGACCGACGTCTACCTGCTGGTGGGGCAGCTCCCGGTGGGGCTCGCCTACCAGAACGTACCGCTGAACACGAGCGCGGGCTCGCTCCCAACGGGGCTCACCTCCTCGGGACAGGGGAACTACACGTCGTTGGGAGGCGACTCGTTCGCGGTGTGCATCTCCCTCTCGTCGGGGACGACCGTCTCCATGGTCCTGAGCTACTCGGCACCCCTGGTGTGGGCCTGATTTCCCAAGCCCACCTTCCGACCCTTCTCCGGGGTCTCTGACGGGTGGCGAATTGCGGGGTTAGCGAGGCCCTCCTGCGAAGCGCAAAGCACATGAAGGCGGCCGGTCGCTCGGTGGGTCGAGCAGGGGTCGCCTAGCTTGGTCAAAGGCGCCAGATTCAGGGTCTGGTCTCGTAGGAGTTCGTGGGTTCGAATCCCTCCCCCTGCATTTCCATTTAGGTTCGAATGGATCACGTACGTGTAGGCCCCTACCTCGGAACATGCCCCGGCCCCCTGGACCCGGCGCCGCGCTCCTGAAGGACGTCGATGGGCGCCGGTGGCACGACTCTGTGGCCACCCGTTCCCAAGCGACCGCGGACGTGCGGCTCCGCGACCTGGGGGCTTTCTCTCTCCGAGCCGAGGTGGCTCCCAAGGACCTCACGTCCAAGCCTTGCTCCGTGATCATGGTCTCGACTTCGAGCTCCTGGTCAGGCTCGACCCAACCACCGAGCAGCTCCACGCTGTCGGGTACGACGGCGCCCCCACCCGGTACCTGCAATGTGTCCCGCCTGAGGGGGCCGGGCCGGAGGGCAAGCCGGGATAGGGTCCCCCGCCCCCGGTTCCGCCGGCCCCCTCCCCCCTGTTGATTGTAGGGGGGGGCTGGCGGGCTGGGCGGAGTTCATCCGCCTGGTTGTCCATCAGTACGTGTGGACGGATTCGCCCCTGACCTGGGGTGGGCACGGCTGGTGCGTCGCATCGTTCCCCTGACCGTGGCAGCAGCGGTGCTCCCACTTCCGGTCAGTCTCCTCGTCGGATGGGTCGTTGCTCAGCACCCGTACCTCCAACTCGCACCGTGGTTCCTTCCCGTCTTCGTCATCGTGGACTGGGGAGGGGTCACTGGCATCAACCTACGGTACCTTCTCACACATGAGTTCGTCACGGGGTATAGGATAGTGGAGGGGGGATTCGAGCTTCGCATCTCCTACCGATCCCTTGGTCGGGTGGTCTTCGTCCCCTGGGCGAAGGCAGGGCGCGTGTCGGACCGTCCCGGACGCAAGTACCCCGGGATCAAGGTTCGTGTCGAGGTTGACCTCATCCCCGGCTCCTGCGAACACACGTTGGTCCAGCGATGGCCGGGCAGCGGAATCGCCGTCCGCATCGCGAGTTCGGACTGGGAGCGCATTCGCGGGAGGGTCCCGGAGGTAGCCGGACCCCCACCCGCGCCACCGGTGGGGTAGCGCCCCTCCCTCGGGGTCCGCCGAGGCTTCACCGGGCGGCCCGGTGCCCTGCAGTTCTTCCGGTTCGCACCTGACCCCGCCTTCGTTCGGGACCTCCCGTGTGCGCTAAGGGCATCGCACTCCCGGTTCGGGTCCTCGCTTCGGCGGGTCAGATGCTCGCACTCGGGACAAGGGTCGCTGGGTGCACGGAATTTTCCGGCTCGCCCGCGTCCCGACGCCGCCTTCAGATCCTCCCGCGGCCTTGCTCAGTTCAGCCCTACGGTACTCCTTCGCTTCGGCCGCGGCTCGACCCCCCGGTGGGCCGGTCCGCAGGCTCCCTCCGGGACGGGGGGGAGGTAGTAGGGTCACTCGCTCGGCCCGACCGGCCTTCTCGCGGCGAGTTAGGGACGTACGAAACGCAGCGCCGTCTGCTCCCTCCCCCTTCCGCTTCCCCGCGCGGGTCCGGGCTGGGGTACGGGCAGGGTGTAGAACGTCGTAGAAGATTGAGCAATTCTCGTCGCGAAGGGCGGACCACAATTCGACGCGAAAATGAAGCGCCGCCTCCCGCGGAATCCCCCAACCCCGTGACCATTACGGGGCCGAACTGGAGCGATCCGTGCTTGGTCGCCCTGGCAGTGCGCGCACGGCCCGGGCGGCCCGTGACCGGGAGGTCCAGCCCGGTTCCATCGTCGGGTCTTTTCTGCTCCCGTGGTCCTCAAGTTCTCGCGCGCGATGCCCTCTTGGTCGCAATGGCGAGGGCCAATCCTCCTCGAGCCGGCCTGTCGATCTCGCGGTTTCCCGCGGAGAGTCGGATGCTAACCCATTTCAGAGTGTGTGAAAACCTTCGAGGAGGGGTTATCTAGTAGATGGCTCTTATAGAGCCATTATGCCGAAGGTCGTCCACCTCGAGACCAAGACCAAGTTGACCGTCGACGGGATTGTGGGATTCGTCCGGCGCCCTGTGGTGCCGCACGGAACTGGGGCCAAGGTCACCTGCCCCAAGGAGTTCCTCGGAAAGACCGTCTATCTCGTGATCACTGACGAGGACTGGAGCGAGAGCACCCCCCGGGGGGATCGCCCATGAGCGGGTTCATCGGGGGGGTCCACCGACAGCAAACGGTTCTCTTTCCTGAGACCTTGGACGACTACGTGTCGGGGGAGAACCCTGTCCGCTTCATCGACGCCTTCGTGGACTCCCTGGACCTCCGAGCGATGGGATTCACGCACGCCGCACCCCTGGACGAAGGGCGGCCCCCCTACGATCCGTCCGTCCTCCTCAAGCTCTACCTGTACGGCTACCTCAACAAGGTGCGCTCCACCCGAAGGTTGGAGCGAGAGTGTCAGCGGAACGTCGAGGCGATGTGGCTCATGGGCAAGCTCGCCCCGGACTTCAAGACCATCGCCGACTTCCGGCGGGACAACTGCGAGCACCTCCGCTCGGTGTTCCGGGAGCTGGTCGCCCTCTGCAAGGGGCTCGACCTTCTGGACACCGACCTGGTGGCGATCGATGGGAGCAAGTTCAAGGCCATGAACTCCCCCAAGCGCCACTTCACTCCGGCCTCACTGAAGGTGAGCCTGGCAACCCTGGACGAGAAGATTGCCCGGTATCTGCGCGAACTCGACGAGAACGACAAGAAGGAAGCTCGGGAGGAACGTCTACCCTCCCGCATCCCGGACCTGGAGGCGAAGATCGCCAAACTGAAGGAACGGAGAGAGCAGCACGCTGCCCTGCTCTCGAGGATGGAGATCTCCGGAGAGACGGAGGTCTCCCTCACCGACCCCGACTCGCGCATGATGAGAACGCACGGGACCTTCGACCTCTGCTACAACACGCAGATCGCGGTGGAGGCGAAGAACAAGCTCATCGTCGCCTACGACGTGTCCAACCGTGCTTCCGACGACAAGGAGCTGGCCTCAATGGCGGAGCGTGCTCGAGAGGCAATCGGTGTCGAGAGACTCAATGCCGTCGCGGACAAGGGGTACTTCTCGGGGCCCCAGGTCCAAGCGTGCACCGAGAACGGGATCACCCCCTTCGTCCCCGAGATCAACGTGCGCTCGGGCGCAGCCATGCGGGAGGGGATCTCGCCGAAGTTCACCAAGGACCGATTCCACTACGACCGGGCATCCGACGTGGTCGTGTGCCCGGCTGGCCACCGAATGGATCCTCTGGGGCCCGGGTTCAATCTCGGTGGGAAGCCAGGCCACATAGCCCGACGAGGGCAAGCGTACCGTACGCGCGAGTGCTCTTACTGTCCCCACTTCATGGGGCCTTGCACGCACGACCCGAAGGGTCGCCAGATCATACGCGACGAGTTCGAGAATGCCATGGACGCGATGCGAGAGCGCGTGAGGACCTCCGAGGGGAGGCGCATCGTTCGGTTGCGGCAGGAACTGGTAGAGCACCCCTTCGGGACCCTGAAGAGGGGGTTCCAACAAGGGCACCTCCTCCTCCGAGGGCTGAGAAAGACGACGGGGGAAATGGGGCTGAGCCTGATCGCCTACGACATGAGGAGGGTGATCAACATCGTGGGCACCAATCGACTGGTCGCTGCCACCTACCGAGCCTGAGACGAACGGGGGAGGCAGAGGGGGGGAGGGGGTAGAGTGTACCGGTCTGAGGCGGGGCTATCGTTGGTTCGGAGTTCTCACACACTCTGTTTCTAGTTCGAATCCCTGCAGGCCCGTGTTCGAACCCTTAGGGATCCGAACCCTCGCTCCCCTACGGGATAGAGGGCCGAACGCCCTCGAATGAA
>DAHUZP010000071.1 GCA_027306505.1 Thermoplasmata archaeon
TGTCGGAGGGGGGATTTGAACCCCCGGCCCCAGGATCTCTCCCGGGACGCCGCGCGGCGTCCCGCTATGAGTCCCGTGCTCTACCGGGCTGAGCCACTCCGACAGGGAGGGGACGCGCCATCGGGCGTCCTCCGGGCCTACGCCGCGGTGCCGTCGCCCGTCACGGCCAGCGGCGCCGCTTCGGCCGCCGTCGGGCCCTCGGCGAGGGTTGACGTCTCGGGCGCGGGGAGCTCGTCGGCGATCGTGCCCAGCACGACCGACCGGCGGATCTCGATCTTCTTGAGCGGGTAGAGCGACTTGAGGCCGTGCTGGAGGGCTTTCGAGAGGTCCCCCTGGAGCATCCCGCGAACGAACTCGGGGGAGGCCCGCGCCTGCGCCTCCTCGTTGAGGATCGAGACCATCTTGTGGCGAAGCTCGGCCCGCAGGCGGGTCTGGAGGCGCTGTTCGCCGACCGCGACCGGCTTGAGGACGATCCGCACCCCGTCCTTCGTCGTGACGGTGAGCGCGGTGTCGATCTTCGAGCGCTTTCGGCGGGCGAGGCGCCGCACGTAGTCGCTCGTGAGGTCGTGGCCGATGAATCGGGCCTCGGCGACACCGTCCCCCGAGATCCGCTCGATGCGGAAGCGCAGCTTGACGTGGGCCTTGCCCGTGTCCCCGACTCCCGAGAGCTCGGGCAGCGTGGTCTCGAGGGTCCGTCCGACGACCTGTTCGGGCTCGGTCGCGACCGTCTCGCCGAGGTCGACGTGCTGGAAGAGCCCCGGAGCCCGGACCTTGAACCAGCGCTTGGAGCGCCACTTGTCCTTGACCGTCCGAGCCAGGGCGGTCTTCTTCGGGGTCGCCTGCTTCTCGGCCATCGCTCGCGGGGGACGCCGACCGAGGGGGGCTACTTAACCGTGTCGCGCGAATCCCCGACGAGGCGGGCCGGAGGGGACGCAGCCCGCCCTCGGCCCGCCGCACCCCCTCCGCGCCGGGCTCGGCAAACTACATAACCCGAACCCAACTGCGCGCGGCGTGGCGGGGACGATCGCCTCCGATGCGATGCGCCCCGGTACCCGGGCGACCGGGGCCGACCTCCGGGCGGCCCGTGTCACCCTCCGTTCCCCCGGGGAGAGGTTCGCGGCCGAGATCCTGCGGACGCTCGCGGGTCTGCGCGAGAAGGGGCTCGACCGGACCGAAGCGCTCCGCGCCCTGTTCCCCCGCACGATCCTTCCGGACGGGACGTACGAGGACCTCGTCACCGGGATCCTGTCCGGAGCCCACTTGCTGTTCTTCGGACCGTCCGGGGCCGGCAAGACGAGCCTCGCCAAGGACCTCTGGGATCTCTTTCCGAAGGGGGTCTGGGTCGTCGAGGGCTGCCCCGTGCTCGACCACCCTCTCAGCCTCGTCGACCCCGACACCGCGGCCCGGTTCCCTCCGTGCCCGATCTGCCGCCGCCGGTTCTCCCCGGACAGTGACGCGTCCCGGTTCGACGCCGCGTCGACGGATCCGACACGGGTCCCGGCGGAGTTCGTCCTCCTGCGGGAGGGGTATGGGTTCGCGCGGCTCCAGGGGAGCAGCGAGGTCTTTCCCGACCACCTTACGGGGAACATCAACCTGCGGAAGCTCGAGGAGGTCGGCGACCCGATGAGCCCCCTGGTCCTGGAGCCGGGCAAGCTGCTGCAGGCGAACCGGGGCTTCCTGCTGGTCGACGAGATCGGCAAGCTTCCTCTGGGGACCCAGAACGTGCTCCTCCAGGCCCTGCAGGAGGGGACCGTCACCCCGGCGAAGTCGAGGGAGAGCTTCCCGTCCCGCTTCGTCGCGGTCTGTACCTCGAACCTCTCCGACCTCGACAACATCAACGACCCGCTCTCCGACCGGCTTACGAGCGTGCACGTGGAGTTCAACCACGCCCACGGACGCAACCGGCGGATCGTCGAGATGGCCAGGGCCGGCTCGACGCCCACCCAGTGGGCCCCCGAGGTCCTCCTCGATGCGGGGGTCCGCGTGATCGAGCTCTGGCGCGAGAAGATGTCCGACGACAACCCCGACGTGGGGGAGGTCGGCAGCAACCGTACGCTCATCGATGTGGGATACCGCATGGAGGCCTTCGCGAAGCTCAAGGGCCATCCCTGGCCTACCTTCGACGACCTCCGCGCGGGGCTCCTGCACGGCATGCGGGGCCGGATCCGGGCCCGCAGCGGCGACTCCTTCGAGCAGAACAGCCGCCTCGTCTCCGAGTTCGTCGACCGGCACACCGAAGAGGCCGTGAAGCGCTCCGCGACGCTCTACTGGTGCCGGTTCTTCCGCGACCGCCTGAAGGGCAACCGGTCCGACGGCGAGGGCGTGGTCTCCGAGGGACGCCGCCTCTCCAAGGACGCGGCCCTCGTGGCCAAGGTCATCGGCGGAGAGCCGCTCTTCCCGCGCTTCCAGGAGTTCACGAAGTGGGTCGCGGAGCACGAACGCTTGCCGTCCGGGGTCTCCCCCGTCGATGCTGCGGTCGGGGAGTTCGCCCTCCTCGACAAGTTCTCCCTCTTCAGCTGTGAGGAGGGGGGCGACGAACACGAGTAGTCCCGCCCTCCGACCGGCCCCCGCGGTCCCTTCCGGGCCCGGGGAGCCCGAGGTCCGCCTGCCCTCCTGCGAGTCCGTCAGCGAGGAGCTCGAGGACGACGACCTGCTGAGCGCGCTCCCAAAGGAACGCATGGTCCGGGCGCTGGCCGAGCGCGGGATGGATGGGGTCCGGGACCTCCTGCGGGAGGAGGAGTCCAAGGGCGGGAGGATGGCCACCCGTATCGCCTCGCTCCGAGAGCGATTGCGCCGACAGTTCTCCCGTCAGGTCCACCACCTCCAGCAGGAGCACCGACGTCAGGAGGAGGAGCTCCGGCTCCGGCAGGAGGAGCAGCGCAGGCTCCTGGAGCAGGAGATCGCGCGGCTCCAGGGGTCCCTCTCCCGGGCGAAGGAGCTCTCCGGCCCGAACCTTCGGGCGGACCAGGACCTGATGGATGCCGTGCGCTCCGCCCTTCTCCTCCCCTCGGACGCGCTGAAGGCGGCCTCGCGGGAGAAGCCCCCCAGCCTCTGGGCGAGGCTGCGGGCCTTCTTCGCCCGGCTCTGGCAGGCCATCCTCCGACTGTTCGGGCGGGGCAAGAAGGGTCCGGCGCGGGCCAAGCCCTCCGAAGGCCGGACCATCACCGTCGGGCGGCTCGCCTCCTTCGGGAGGACCATCTCTCCCGACAGCGCCGGCGACCTGTTCGGCCAGCTCACTCCCGCTCAGATGCGGGCCATCCAGGACTCGACCCAGCAGCGCCTGCGCGAGCGCTCGCGCGAGCTCTCACGCAAGGGCAAGGAGGACGAGGCCCAGGCGAAGCGCAGCGCGAACGAGCTCGCCCGGGAGGCCCAGGAGGCCGAGAAGGAGGCCGCGCGACGGGCCGAGGAGATGGCCCGGGCGGGCGTGGAGCGTCGCGTGAAGGACGAGCTCCAGGAACGGGGGTGGGCACGGGAGCGTGGAGGGCAGATGGCCATCACCTACGCGCTCGTCGAGAAGTTCGCGCGCTTGGTCCTCGAGGAGGAATCGCGTGCGCTCCCGGAAGGGCTCCGCATGTCCGTGAAAGGCTCGGCCTCCACGGGGATCTACGAGAAGGGGCGTCTCCGTCTCCTCGACGAGGTCGCCAGGCTCGACTTCGTCGGGTCGCTCGTGGAGAGCCGACTGCGAGGGTCGCGGCACCTGCTCGAGGACGCCTCCTACGTCTACCGCGAGATCCGCTCCGAAAGCGTGCACGCGGTCCTGATGCTCGACACGAGCGGGTCGATGTCGGAGGGAGAGCAGCTCCCGGCCGCGAAGAAGGCCTTCCTGGCCCTCTACATGGCCATCCGGCGCCGCTACCCCGACGCGGTCCTCGACGTGGTCACCTTTGACAACCGGGTGAGGGTCCTCGACCTGGTCGCGCTCTGGGAGGCGAAACCCGGGGCCTTCACCAACACCGGTGAGGCGCTGCACGTCGCCCACGAGCTCCTTGCGAGCTCCCGGGCGCACCGGAAGGAGATCTACCTCATCACCGACGGCCTTCCCGAGGCGTACACCGACGAGAAGGGCGAGGTGAAGAGCGGAAACCTCCCGCGGGCCCTGGACTCGGCGCTTCAGCGAGCGACGGAGCTTCGGACCGTCGGTGCCCTCGCGGCGACCCTGGTCCTGCTGAAATCCGAGGACCCCTCGTTCGAGAAGGCGGCGCGCGCGATCGCCCGGGTGCTCGGCGGGAGCGTCGTGATCACCGACCCGAAGAAGCTGGCCTTCGAGCTGCTCGTCCGATTCGTGGGCGGCCAGCCCCACGAGAGGGCCGCCCCCGTGGGGCCCGCCGAGCCGCCGAGCAAGAGCCCGGGCCCTGCCTCCTCCTCCTCCTCGCCGCCTGCCTCTCTCGCAGGAGGCACGGCGCGCGACCGGCGCCGGGCGCGCCGGGCTACCGGGGGAAGCGGCGGAGGTCCGATCGCTCCCTCGGCGGGCTGAGGGCGCGGGGGAGGACGACCATGGGGAAGAGGGTGGAGGTCCACGTGTCCGCTTCAGGGAAGGATGGCGGGGTGCAGGACCTCGAGCGGTTCAGCCAGGAGATCCTTCGCGAGGCGTATCTCGTCGGCGCCGGCCGGAAGAGCTCGGGGAACGAAGCGGCGATCTTCCAGCGGTGGAGGAAGCTCTTCCTTCCCTCGGCGCTCGAGCGGTTCCCCCGGGGCCCTCCTCGCAGCCGGCAGAGGCTCGAGGAGTTCGTCAAGGTCGGGTACGTCGACCGGGCCATCGCGCCCTGGCAGGACCGCCGGCGGAACAAGCTGCTTCGCGCCCACGTCCGCTGCCGGGGTCAGGAGATGCCGTTCTTCTCCGCCTCGGTGCTCCTGGCGGAGCTCCCCGACCGGGAGGAGCGCCATCGCCTCTACGGCGAGCTCTCCGGCGTCTGGAGGTCGGTCTCCGAGGAGGAGGAGGCGATCTGGGCCACGTTCCAGGAGGGCGTCCGGTCCCTCGGGTTCTCGAACGGGCGGACGGCCACCGAGGCTCTCTTTCACTACGACGTGCCGCATCTCCTCGGGCAGACCCGGCGCTTCACCGACTCCACGCGAGGTCTCTTCGAACGGCTGCTCCGGGAGCGCGCCGACGCGGAGGGGGTCCCGTTCCAAGAGCTTCGGGCCTACGACAGCGGGCGGTTGCTGCGCGGCGCCGACTGGAGCCGGAGGTTCCCGAAGAGCGGCCTCGTGCCCTTCCTCAAGAGGTTCCTCCGGGGCACGGGGCTACCCTGGGAGTCCTTCCGGCCGGACCTCGCCGTGCGCCCGCGAAAGAACCCTCGGGCCTTCTGCGCCCCCGTACGGATACCGGAAGAGGTGTACCTCGTGCTGCGCCCGGCGGGGGGGCACGACGACTACCATACCGCGCTGCATGAGATGGGCCACGCCCTGCACTTCGGGCTCACGGACCCCGCGCTCCACACGGTCTTCCGCCGACTGGGGGACGCCTCCCTGACCGAGGGTTGGGCGTTCGTGCTGGACCTGCTGTTCCTGAACGGGGAGTTCCGTCGGACGATGATCACGGACCCGGCCTTCGTCCGGTTCTTCGCGCTCTCCCAGCTCTGGATGCTTCGCCGCTACGCGGGGAAGATCGATTACGAGTCGCGCTTCTTCCGCAACCCCCTCGACCCCAGGTCGCGGGCGGACTACGTGCGCTCGCTTGCCCGCACGACCCTCGTCCGCCCCGACGAGGAGGGGCACATGGGGGACCGCTGGCGCTCCGACATCGACCCCTGGATGTACACGGCGGCCTACCTTCGGGCCTGGATGTTCGCCGGCGCCTTCACCGACCTCCTCGAGGAGAGGTGGGGCCTCCGCTGGTGGACGCACAAGGGATCCGGAGAGTTCCTCGCCCGCCTGTGGGCCCGGGGGCAGTATCCCACCGTGGAGGACCTGTTGGAGGAGTTCGGCCTGGGCGAGCTTTCGCTTGCGCCCCTCGAGAGGCTCCTGCGCCGGTCCCTCGAGGCTTGAGCCGGTCCCCGGGCGAAGGACGGCAGGGGCCGATCGTCCGCTGACAGGGGTGCTCCCCATGCTCCCGGGTAAGCGAGAGTGGCAAGATGCGGGGGCCGAGTAATTCGAGTCCCGGACATGAGCCCCACCACCTCGGGTCCTCGCTGCGGTTCTTGCGGCGGGTCGAACAAGCCCTCGGCCAAGTTCTGCCGGTCGTGCGGCAAGCCCTTGTCGCCCGAGGGAGGTTCCCGTCCGTCGACCTCTCCGCCCCCCGTCCCGACTCCCCCACCTCCTCCCCCATCGGCCCCGCCCTCCACCACCACCCCCCCCTCCCCACCGCCGCCCGTCCCTCCGGCCTCGGCCCCAGCCGCGCCGGCCTGCCTCAAGTGCGGGAACGCTGGCCGTCGCGGACAGAAGTTCTGCGCGCGGTGCGGGACGCGGATGCCTGGGGTCTAGCCCCCCACCGACGAGGGCCGAACCCCTCTTTCGCCTCGAGCGAGGCATGAAATACGGCCGTAACCCACGGCCCGTCCTGGAGGTCATCCACCTTGGGTAAGGCGTCGGTCCAGGCGGAGTGGCAGCCCCTCAAGCGCGTCGTCGTGCGCCGGCCGGGGATGGAGGCCTTCTTCGGACTCCTGGAGCCCTTCTCCTCCCTCTACGAGCGGGTCTTTTCGCTCGAAAAGGCCCGACGGGAGCACGACCAGCTCGTCGAGACCCTCCGACGAGGCTTCGGGGTCCACGTCCAGTACCTGGACGAGATCATTCTGGAGGCCGCCGGGCGGGACCCCGAGGTGTACCACGAGCTCGTCGACCGCACGCTCGCGACGATGCAGTTCGCGGGAGCGGGGGCCCGCAGGGCCCGCAAGGAGTTCGCCCAGAACCTCCAGTTCCTGGACCGAGAGCAGCTGGTCCAGGTCCTGGCCCTGGCTCCGATGATCTCCTTCGTCAAGAAGAAGGGGGCGCGCAGCATCCTTCCGTTCACCACCCTGCGCGTGCCCCTCACGAACCTCTTCTTCATGCGCGACCAGCAGGCCGTGACCGACCGGGGGATCGTCCTCGCCCGGCTGGCGAAGCCGCAGCGGCGGCGGGAGACGGAGATCACCTCCTTCGCCTGGAGGGCCCTGGGCGAGCCTCCCATCCTCCAGATCAAGCGCGGGACCTTCGAAGGGGGGGACTTCCTCCCCGCGGGGGACTTCGCGCTCCTCGGCACCGGGGACCGGTCGAGCCCCGCCGCGATCCAGGAGATCCTGTCGGCGGGCGTCGGGTTCGTGGAGGTGGGTGTCGTCCACCAGCCGCGCCATCCGCTCCTGGACGCGCCGGACCCGATGGTCAACATGCACCTGGACACGTACATGAACTTCGCCGGCGAGCGTGTCGCCGTCGGGTACCCGGACATGCTCCGGGTGGCCCGGGTCGACGTGTACCGGCGCACGGAAGGCGGGAGGTACCGCCTCGTCCGCAAGACCCGTCTGCTGCGCTACCTCGAGGTTGACCACCGCTTCCAGGTGGTCCCGATCACGACGCTCGAGCAGCTCTGTTACGCGACGAACTTCCTCACCGTCCGCAACCGGCGGATCCTGGTCCCGGACGTCGCGCGCAACGCCGAGAAGGTCCTCGCGAACCTCCGGCGCGCGGCCGAGGCGAACCCCGCCAGGTACCACCGTCTCTACCTGAGGGCGAGCGTCGACTTCGGGGAGCTGCGGAGCACCGGGGCCTTCTTCCCGCACAAGCCGCTCGCCCGCGAGGTGGGGATCGAGGCGACGCAGGTGCCGCTCGCGAACCTCACCGGGGCCTTCGGCGGGGCGCACTGCCTTACTTGCGTCCTCGAGCGCAGCTAGAGCGGGGCGAGCGGCGGGACCACCCGCGCAGGCCGTCCCGCGCTTCTCGTAGATCCCTCTCCTCTTGTCGCAGGGGGAGGCCAGACGGTGATTCCGCGTGTCCGGGGGTACTCTTGATGAGCCACGCTCGGATGAACGCGAATGGCCCTGGCCAGGAGGTCTCCGGAGATGGTCGTGCACTTCGAACGATGCCCGCTCCCGGGGGCCCCGTGATCGTTCGCCCCTCCTAGGCCGCTTCCCCGGGCCCGTCGCCTCGTCCGTTGTGTGACGGCTGCTCTCCGGAGCCGCCTGGGCCCTCGGCCGCCCACCATGCCCAACACCCCCTACCTAGACCAGAGCGTCCAGTGGCGACTGCAGACCGTCAACCTCGCGTTCCACGAGCTACGCTACCGTGAGGTCGCGAAGGCGATCCTCGAATCCGGGCTCGCGACCGACGTGGTCTCGAAGATCGGCTCGGGAAAGGAGGCCGACGTGTACTTCGGCCACCTCGGGAGCCGTCGGGTGGCGATCAAGGTCTACCGGTTCTACCGGACCTCCCACCAGGGCATGGGCCCGGTCAAGCCCGAGGGGCTGGGCCAGGTCGCTTCCCGGGAGTTCGAGCTCCTCTCCTACGCTTACGTCGGCGGAGTCTCGGTTCCGGAGCCGATCGAACGCGACGAACAGATGCTCAGCATGGCCTACCTGGGAACGCGAGCGGGGCCTGCGCCCCGGCTCAAGGACGTGCGCCTGGAGGCCCCGGGTCCTTTCCTCGACGAGGTCCTTCGAGGAGTAGAGCGTCTCGCCGCCGCGGGGATCGTGCACACCGACCTTTCCCCGTTCAACATCCTGGTCCACGAGGGGCATCCGTGGCTCATCGACTTCGCGGACGCGCTCCGCGTCGACCGGCTCGGGCAGTCGCCCTGGGAGAGGCTCACGCTCGCCCAGGGCGCGCTCGAACGCGGCCTGGGGAGCCTCTCGCGCCACTTCGCCCGCTACGGGCTCCAACTGGAGCCCCAGCCGCTGGTCCGACGTATCGTGGACCGCCTCGACCGCTTCGGGCTGATGCGGTAGGCGCTCAGCGAGGGGGGAGGACCGGGTGGCGGTGCCCGAGCTCGAGGAGCTCGGGGGGCGTGAGGTCCAGGCAGCCGACGAGCCGGACCACGACCGAGGGTCGGGCCCGCGCCCGACGACCCATGCCCGACTCGATCGCGCCCAGGAGGAAGTGCTTCTGGGAGGGCGACAGCGTGTGGAGGGGCTCCAACGTCCCCATCTGCACGGCGAGCTGGACCCCTTGGGCCAGGTCCGGACGGTGCGCCCGCTGGAGCTCGGGGAGCAGCTCCCGCTTGAGGTAGATAATCGCCTCGCGCTCTTGAAGTGGGGAAGGGGCAGATGGGCGGTGAGGCGAGCGTGTCCGAGATGCCGCTTCCTGCGGCGTAGGCGGGCTGCCCATCTATCTGTCGAGGACCGGGATCCTCAAGGTAGAGAATCCGGAGGTCGCTACTTAAGGCGCGCGTCGCCGGAGGGACATCACGCCGTCGCGGGAACGCCCGGGGTCCCCGGAGGCATCGGGGCCATTCCTCCGGCGGGTTTCACCCCGGCGCGCGCCATGTCCTCGCGGCACTCCTGCAGGCAGCCGGCGGGCTCCTTGTAGTAGAACGCCACGAGCCGGCCCACGTCGCGGTGCGTGAACGGCTTCAGCCGCGTCGCCTGGGACTCCTTCCAGCGCATGAACTCGAGGATCTCCACGCGTCGGCGGACCTCGCGCTCCATCTCCTTCATCGTCCAGTTCTTGAGCACGGCGACCTGCTCGTAGACGTAGGAGTGCCCGCTGTAGAGGAAGGTGTCGTCGGGCGCGTTCCAGGTGTAGACGGCGTTGGTGATGAGCTCGTTCGTCTCGGGGTCGAGACCGACGATCTCGGTCAGGCTCTGGACGCGCCGGGTCATCTTCGTCCCGACCTTCACCTGCTTCTGGAGCAGGACCAGGTGCAGCGCCGCGACGAGCGAGCGCGGGAGGGAGATGGGGGGGTTCTCCATCCGGTGGACCATCGCGCTCACGGACTCGGCGTGGAACGTCGTGTAGCAGGTCTTGCCGGTGGCCATCGCCTGGAAGACGATGAACGCCTCGGCCCCTCGCACTTCTCCGACCATCAGGTACTGGGGGCGCTGGCGGAGCGCGGCCGCCAGAAGGTCGAACATGTCGATCTCCCCCGGCGCCTTGCCCGTGAGGACGTTCTTCATCCCGAACCCGCTCCTCGTGAGCGAGGGGATCCAGTTCTCGTGCGGGAGGTTCAGCTCGCGCGTATCCTCGATGGAGACGATCTTCATCTGCGGCGGGATGAAGAGGAGCACCGCGTTCAGCGTCGTGGTCTTGCCGGAGGCCGTGCCTCCGCAGACCATCATCGAGCGGCCGTTCTCGATGGCCACCCAGAGGTAGGCCATCATCTCGGTGCTCATGGTCTTGAACTTCATCAGGTCCACCGGGGTGAACGGGTTGTCCCGGAACCGCCGGATGGTGAAGGTCGAGCCCTTCTTCGTCACGTGGATCCCGAGCGTCGCCTGGAGACGGCTGCCGTCGGGGACCGTCGCGTCCAGGACGGGGCTCGCGATCGAGATGTGCTTCCCCGAGCGCTGGGCGAGCCAGATGACGAAGGCGTCCAGCTCCGACTCGTTCGTGAACTTCATGTTCGAGCGGATCGACTGGTGCTTGCGGTGGTAGATGTAAATGGGGACGCCGACCCCATCGCACGAGATATCCTCGACCTCGGTGTCCGTCATCGGGACGTCGACCAGGCCGTACCCGATGAAGTCCCTCTCGAGGTAGTAGAGCACGCGGCCCTTGGTGACCGGCGCGGGGGCGAGTTCCCACTCCCGGAGCAGGTTGTCCACCATCCGCCGCATCTCCCGCCGCTTGGTCTGCGGGTCGACCTCGGGTAGCGGCTGGAACCGGTCGATGAGGGCCACCTTGAGCCGGGTCAGGAGCTCCTCCTCGAGCGGGGTCAGCGGAGGCTCGATGACCTCGTACATGTATTCGTTCCGGGCGTTGTTGAACGTGATCCGGACGTAGGCGTAGGGCTCACGGATGGGGTACGTCTCGATCTCCGTCGTGTCCGCGTCGGGGAGCGCGGGTTTGGGGGTCGGGACGGAACCGCTCGTCGCGTAGGTGAGCTGCGCCATCTTCACCTGCCGCGGGAACGACTTGTCGCCTCGGTTGAGGGTCGAGGAGACCTTCAGGTGCAGCGGGAAGAAGATCTTCTTCCGCCGCTCGACAGTGGGGACGGACGCCGAGGGTCGCACCGCCGGTGCGCCCGACTTTCCCTTCCTCCGGGACCCGCTTGCGCTCATCGTTGCACCTTCTCCTTCTCGCTCAGGACGGGAGCACCACCGGGGGCACGACAAATCGCATGAAGGCCCATCCTACCGCGAGCATGATCCCCCCGTGCATCATTCCCTCGGAGATCCTGCCCGAGTGGATGACGCCCGCCATCATGCCGTCCCCGACCGCGTGGACGATGACGGCAGCGAGGAAGGCCAGGAAGACGGCCGGGATGAACTGGATGGAGATGCCCACTCCCGCCCCCGCCGCGCTGGCGCTGGAGGACTGGAGCCCGGCCCCCGCCGTGACCATCTGGGGAAGGAAGGTGGTGGCCATGATGATGATCGTGGCGAGGAACACTCCGAACGAGATGTAAATCACCGTCAGGTAGGTCAGCATCGTGATCTTCCGCTGCTCCTCGTTGAGCTGCGTCTCGCGGGTGTCGTGGGCGACCATGGTGAGCACGTCCGCGACGTTGCCCCCCGCCTCGTTGGCCTTGATGATGATCGAGACCACACGCCGGGTGAGGGGGGTGTCGATGCGCTCCTGGAAGAGCGTCAGGGCGTGGGCCACGGGGACTCCCCACTCCAGCTGGCTCGCCATCCGCTTGATCTCGTCGGTCAGGCGGCCGTAGCGGCCCTTGCTCGCGACGATGATGGCCTCGGGGAGGGTCATACCGAACCGGCCGGCCTCTGCCACATCACGAAGGAAGTCCGGGAGCCGGGCCTCGATGTCGGCCGTGATCCGGGCCTGGCGGTCCGCCATGATCCCGTAGGGCAGCAGGATCGCGAGCCCTCCGATCACGAGCCAGTCGATGAAGGCGTTCACGTGGAACGTGGCGCCCGGCTGGTCCTCCCCCGGGGCCAGCGTGAGCGCGCTCGCTCCCGCCCCGGCGGCGATCGCGAGACCGACGCAGAGGGCGAACGCGGCGATGCCGATGTACAGGATGTAGATCGTCCGGAACCCGACGGCGGCCTTCCGTGACGTCTTGGCGGTCAGGAGGGGGACCACCGATCCCGTGGCCTTCGACACGCTCTTGGGCGCGCTGTGGCCCGCCGCGGGCGCCTGGATCTTCACGTTCGCTGTCGCCATGTTACTTCCCCTCGTTCGCTGCGAGATACAAGATCACGATGAAACCGAACTGACCGAGCGGGATCATGATCCCGACGATCGCCCAGAGGAACGTGAGCACCTGCGCGCCGTAGTTCCCCACGACGGCGAAGATCGAGAGCATGATGACCAGGAACAGGGGGAACGCGACGATCGTGGTCACGAAGATCTCCGCCAGGAGCCCCATGCTCTCGACCCGCCTCAGCAGGTCGAGCTTGTTCTCCCGCTCGTACTGCTCGGCCTTGAGCAGGAAGTAGGGCTTGAGCTGCCCTCCGCTGGTGGCGGTGGTGACGACGCCCTGCAGGAAGTCCTGGAACCGCTTGGAGGGCGTGCGGTTCGCGCCCTGCTTGATGGCCGTCAGGATATCGATCCCGAGCAGCTCGGTATCGCGGGTGATCCAGGCGGCCTCCTCGGCCACCTGCCCGTAGATCTTCTGCTCCCCGAGCTCCTTGAAGATCGCATCGATGTTGACATCGGCCGACGCCATCGCCGAGACGAAGCTCATGGCGGCCGAGATCTTCGCGTCGATCTTCTTCGCCCGTGACTTCGCCCGGCTGTGCGGGGCCGACTTCAGGACGACGGGGATGACCGCCACCATGATGAGCGCGACCACGATCGCGAGGACGATCGCCAGGATCCAGGAGCCCGCGAGGACCCCAAGGACGAGGACCACGACCCCGGCGAGCACGAGGGCCGCCGGAAGGAGCACGATCCACTGCAGGAACATCACGTAGGCCTGATACTCGTCGGCGCGGATGCGCATGTGCGCCCGGGGGAGCGCCTCTTCGAGGAGCGGGTCCGCGTGCCCGCGCACTCGGTCCTTGAACATCCGCCAGGCGGCGGCCTGTAGCGGGGAGAGCCCCGCGAAGTCCGGCTGCGTCCCCTTCTTCAGGCGGACGGCGCGGTGGACCCGCTCGTCGACCTTGACGACCTGGGCGTGCGTCCGGTAGAGCGTCTTCCGCTCCTGCTCCATCCGGTGGAAGGTGTCGACCGATTCGGGGCTCATCTACGCAGCCACCTCCGGTCGGTAGCCGATCTGGGTCATGACCTCGGTCGCGTCCCGGTAGTAGCTCGTGACCAGCTTCCAGATCTGGCGGTGGTCGGTCATCTTCTGTTCCACAAGGTACTTCACCACCGCGACGCGGCGCTGGAACTCCGCGTCCATCTCCTCGTGGGTGAGGTTCTTCAGTTCCATCAGGTTGTCGAAAAGGAACGAGTGTCCCTTGAAGTTGAACGCGTCCTTCGAGGGGTCCCACTCGTAGACCGTGTTGGTGATGAGCTCGTTGGTCTCCGGCTCGAACCCGACGATCTCCAGGATCTGCTTGATCCTCCGCACGACGGAGTCGCCGACGCGCCCCTGGTACTGGATGATCACGGTGTTCAGTGCCGCCAGCAGGATACGCGGGGTGTTGATCGGGGGGTTCTCCAGACGGTTCACCATGCTCTTGACGCTGTCCGCGTGCATGGTCGAGTAGGTGCAGTGTCCCGTGGCCATGGCCTGGAACATCGTGTAGGTCTCCTTGCCTCGGACCTCTCCCACGATGATGTAGTTCGGGCGCTGACGCAGCGCTGCACGCACGAGGTCGAACATGTCGACCTCCCCCGCGGCCTTGCCGTCGGGCCCACGGTCCCCTGAGCCGCTCCGCGTGACCCCCGGGATCCAGTTCTCGTGGGGCAGGTTGACCTCACGGGTGTCCTCGAGCGAGACGATCTTCGCGGTCGGGGGGATGAAGAGCGCGGTCGCATTGAGCGTGGAGGTCTTCCCCGAGGCCGGCCCACCGCAGATGATCATGGACTGCTGGTTCTCGGCCGCGAGCCAGAGGTAGGCGACCATCTCGGGGTTCGCCGTCCCCGCGAGGACCAGGTCGACCGGCGTCCAGGGCTTCTCCTTGAACCGCCGGATGGTGAAGCTTCCGCCGCGGGTGGTGACCTCCCGGGCATAGGTGGCCTGGACACGGTGGCCTTCCGGGGTCGTGCCGTCGAGGATGGGGGCGGAGCGCGACACCTGCTTGCCGCAGCGCTGTCCCAGGCTCACGACGAAGCTGTTGAGCTGGTCCTCGTCGTCGAACTTGACGTTCGACTTCACGCTCTCGTACTTCTTGTGGAAGACGTAGAGGGGGATGTCGACCCCATCGCAGGAGATATCCTCCAGCGCCTCGTCGGCCATCAGGACGTCGACGGGACCGTAGCCGACGAAGTCCCGGATGATGTAGTAGGTGATCCGCTCCAGGGAGAGCGGGGAGAGGGAGACCGACCGCGTCTTGAGGTAGTTCTCGACGGTCTGGCGAAGATGGGCCCGCTTGTCGGCGGAGGACATCTTCGTCCCTTCCGAACCCAGGAGCTTGTCCAGGGTCTCCTTCAGGTGCTTCAGGATCGACTTCTCGTTGCCCGTGAGCTGGGGTTCGATGACCTCGTAGAGGTATTCCTTCGTGCGGTCGTTGTAGGTGACCCTCGCGAAGGAGTACGGTGGCTGGACCCCGACGAGCTCGATCTGGCGCGCCGCCTTCTCAGGGAGCGGCGGGATCGCGGTGATGTACGTCCCGGCCAGGTCGCTCTCTTTCGCGTTCTCGCCGGAAGCCGGCTGGATCTCGGTCCCGGGGCCCATGGGGGAGGGCTTGGACCTGAGCTTCCCCTTGGGGACTCGGACGACGTAGGCGCCCTGGTGATTCGTCTGTGCACTGGCCATGCTCGTTCTCCTCTGCCCTTCGGTCTACGTCGGGTTACCGATACCCATGGCGACGCTGAAGCTGACGATGGTGAGCGAGAAATCCACGGAGGGTGGGAAGTAGGCGTGCATCTGATAGATCTGGTTGAACCCCACGTTCGAGGGGCACGACGCGGGCGAGAACTGGACGGGCTCCCCGAGGCTCTTGAGCCCCGCCCCGAGGTAGTTCTGCCACGCGCAGGGGTAGTAGGTGCTGAAGGAGACGTTCACCGCGGTCGGGCCCGCGTCGTAGGTGGTCTCCCCGATGTAGGTCATGTAGATCTCGTTGGTCCCGGTGGACTGCAGGCGGGTCGAGTTCCCGTACATCGCGTAGAAGGTCATCGAGAGCGCCACCTGGCTACCCTGGGGCGTCACTTCGATGCTCGGCTGGTAGAGGAGGGTCTGCTGGTTGCCTCCCTGGTCCTGGAAGAGGCCCCCCATCGTGACCACGTAGGTGACGGGCGTGTAGTACCGGTCGGGGAGGTTCATGACCACCTCTCCCGGGGAGAAGTTCTGGTACAGGTTCCCCATCGGGGTCGAAGGGCCGATCACGGTATCGTTGAAAGTGACGTTGGTGTAGAGTTGAGGTAGCGTCTCGAAGGCGAGGGTCCCCTGCGTCGGAGAGGCGAAGATCGGGATCCCTCCGGACTGCATGGTCACCGGGGAGGAGCAGGTACGGGGCCCGTTTCCCTGGTAGAGCGCGAGCAGGTCCATGCACTGTTTGACCTGCCCGAGCTGGGCCGCCACCTCGTTCGCCAGCATCGCCTCGTTGTCGGTCATCCAGATCGGAAGGAACTGGGTCAGGAAGAGCCCGAAGAGCGTCATGAACACCAGGAGCGCGAGCAGCGTTCCGATGACCGCCGCGACCCCACGTTGGCCGCGCTGGAACCGGCGCCCCCGCATCCGCCGCAGGCTCCGTCGGGGGATGGGGCTATCTCGACTCCGCATCGGTGAACAACCCTCCGGGTGTACCACCCGATGGGCGTATGGAAGTACCTCGAAGGGCGTCTTAAACCCTCCCCCTGGGGAGCTGTCGGCACGACCACGGGGTTCCAAAGCATTAAACCCTCGGTCCACTCGGCGGCCGAGCATGCCCGTCCAGGAGATTTCCCTCGTGGTGGCGAACCGCCCCGGCGCCCTCCGGAACGTCGCCCACGTCCTCGCGGAGGGGCGCATCAATGTCTCTGCGCTCTCCGTCGCTTCCCAGGGCAACCGGAGCTTCTGTCGGCTCGTCGTGAGCGACACGGAGAACGCCCTCTGGAGGCTCCGGAAGGCCGGCCACAAGGTCGACGCGACCGACCTGCTCATCGTCCGGATCGAGGACCGGAGCGGGGCCCTGCTCCGCGTGCTCGACGTCCTCGCCACGAAGAAGCTCAACGTCCTCGCGGCCTGCATCCTCGTCACCCGTGCCCAACAGAAGGTCCTCGTGGGCCTCGCCGTCTCCAACCCCGGACGGGCGCGGAAGATCCTCTCGGAGAGCGGTTTCCTCGAGGCGGGCGCGGAGGACCTGGTCACCAACGCCGACCTGGTCGCAGGCACCCCCTCCGAGATCCCCGGGGAGTCCGTCGGTCTCCTCCTCTGACCCCGCTCCCAGCAGGGGCGGACGCCCGCCCATAGGTGGGCGCCGCTGCCGGTGGCCGAGGGGAGGGCCCTACGACGAGCCGCCCCCGCTCCCCACGTGCGGGGGGGTGTACGGCCCGGCCGTCCGGTGCGTGCCTTTCCCTCCACCGAGCGACAGGTCTTGCTCCGTCCGGGGCGCCCCGACCCCGTGGGCTCCCACACGGTTCGTCCCCTCGCGCTCCAAGATGGCACGCGCCTCCTCCATCTGCCGGTGGTAGGTGGCGCGGTCGCTTTCACGCACCGCCTTCCTGAGGCCCGCCAAGGTCTTCTCCAGGCGGTCGAAGAGCGCCTCGGAGGAAGGGTTGAGCGTCTGGATGTCGTAGGCGAGCTCGGGGTTCTCGGATGCGACGAGCTGGGCCACTTCGGCCTGGCGGAAGAAGCTCGTCGGGGCCGAGCGGTACAGCTCCCCCGCCGGGCGAGGAGCGCTCGCCAGGACCCCTCCGAAGAGGAGGCTCACGATGTGGGGGAGGGCGAGAGTCTCGGCCATCAGGCCGTCGTGCCGCTCGAGCGGAAGCTCCGAGATCGTCAGCGAGCTCGAGGCGAAGAGCTGGGTCGCTCGGAGGTTCGCCCGGGGGTCGCCGCAGTCGAGGACCAGGAGGTTGCGCCCGGAGAGCGTCCGGGCGGAAGGGCCGAAGAGGGGATGGACCGAGGTCAGGTGGAACCCCAGTCCGACGCCGCGCCGTACCCAGGGAAGGATGGGCTGCTTGACCGACAGGATGTCAAAGATGACGCCCTCGGCCTCCGTCTTCAGCAGCTCGCGGTAGACCGCGGGCGCGCTCCTCATCGGGGTCGCGACCACGATCACGTCCGCGTCCTGAGCGGCCCGCTCAAGGTCGGTATGGACCGTGTAGCCGAGGGCGCGTTGGGGGTCGGCCCGGGGGTCGACGACCCCGACCCGGTGGCCACCCGCGCGGAAGAACTCGCGCATCCAGCCACCCATCAACCCGCACCCTCCGACGACCAGGATGTCGGTGGCCCGGGCGGGGGCGACCACGGTCTCCCCCAGGCGCTCCTGCACTCGCACCGCCTCCTCGATCAGCCAGCGGGCAAGCGTCTCGGCCCGTTCCGGGGGTACCTCCACCCGGGACAGTTCCTCTCGCCATCGGTCCAGGACCCCCCGCTCGGCGGTGTAGTCGCGGACGGGCAGTCCGGCTGCCCGCTTGGCCTCTCCAATCCTCCGGGCGATGGCGAGGCGGCGCTCGACCGCGAGCCGGATCTCCGTATCGGACTTGGCAAGTGCGGCGCGGAGCTCGACCAGGTCCGGTTCCGGCATCGGTCCGAAAGGAGGGTCACCAGGCTTTCAAGGATGGGGAGGGATCCCACCCCGTCTCCGGATGAAGGTCGTTGAGGTCCGACGCCACAGCGTGCGGGACAAGCCCGAGCCGGACCTCTCGCCGGCGGGAAGGGCGCTCGCCCAGGAGGTGGGCAGCCGTGTCGGCCCCTTCCAGAGATGCGTCTCCAGCCCGGTCCCGAGGGCCGTGCAGACGGCCGAGGCCATGGGATTCCCTCCGACGGAGCTCGACCCCCTGTGGGGCACGATCGCGGATACGGTCGTCAAGGAGATCGGCTGGCCCGCGCCGTTCTGGCGCGTGAAGTCTGCGGTCCTTCACGACGGCCCTTCGGCCCGCTTTGCCGACCTTCTCCTCGGGTCCGTGCGCTCCCAGCTCGCCCAGGTCCAAGATCGGGGGGCCCTCCTGATCACGACGCACGGGGGGTTCCCCGAGCTTCTCGCGGTCCGGGCCCTCCCGCACCTCGACCCCCGTCCGTGGGGCGGGGTCCTCCGCTGCATGGAGGGTGTCCGCCTCACCTTCCAGGGGGGCACCCCTCCTCGGATCGAGGTCCTCCGGGTCCCTGAGGAGAGAACTCGGATCTGAGCCCGGGGAACCCCCTCACAACTTTCATACATCGCGGGCGATGGCGGCCCCCCGCGCGGACATAGTGTAGTGGTTAGCACGCAAGCTTCCCAAGCTTGCTACCCGGGTTCGAATCCCGGTGTCCGCATCATGGTTGCAAACCCGGCAGGGTTTGCGGACTGGGCGCTCGGTTGAGGGGACGGGCCAAGCCAGCCTCGGGAGGCTCGCCATGACCTATGAATGATAGGCAAATTTATCTATTTGGATAATTCTGCCTATTTTGATGCAGTTCGTTAATCGTTTCCAGGAGCTCAAGGAGCTGGGCGCGGTCCTAGGGGGGCCGAGGCCCGCTCTGGTCCGGGTGTACGGGAGGCGCCGTCTTGGCAAGACCGAGCTGCTTCGTGA
>DAHUZP010000072.1 GCA_027306505.1 Thermoplasmata archaeon
CCCGGACCGATACTACTGCTCTCGGGCAGACCTCCTGCCACCCGGGGGAATCTTCGATTGGGCCTCCCGCTTCGGGCCTCTCCCGTCGTCCTTGTGGGATTCTGGGACACCCACGCGCTAGACGCGGGCGATTCTGGGACGCTTTTTCCGATTCCAGGACTGAGTTTAACGTGCCTGCTTCATGGAGGGCCTGAGCGTTCGGCGGGGGCGTGGGGGAAGGCACCCCTCGGTGGACCCACCCACGGGGCCCGACGGGGGGCACGGACCCGTCTAGGTCTTGGAGGGTTTGCGCAGGAGGTGCCGTGTCACGATGCGCCCCCGCGGCGCGGGAAGCTCCTCCCAGGGCCGCTGGGAACGGAGCTCCCCCCAACGTTCCGGGGAGACCCGGAGCGACCGGCTCTTCCGACGCCAGGGAGCTCCGATCCGAGGGTAGGACGCCAGCACGAGCCCTCCGGGGCGCAAGAGGTCCCAGACCTGGGCCATCGTGCCCTGCTTGTCCACGAGACAGCAGAGGACCAGGGACAGCAGCACCCGGTCCTGCGATCCCGGAGGGAAGCCGTGCCCCTCGGACGCGGAGCCGAGGACGAACTTCACCCGCGCGTCTCCGTTCACACGCGCACGCGCGCGGGCGAGGTTCCGTTCATCAGGGTCGAGCGCGATGATGTGCCCGCTCGGCCCCACCCTGCGCAAAAGCTCCGGGAGAAGGAACCCCACGCCCGTCCCCAGGTCCGCGACGCTTTGGCCTTCCCGGATGTCCAAGAGGTCCAGCTCTCGCGCGGCTGGGGCGAACCGACGACGGACCCCGTTGTCGAGCGTTCCGGCGCGGCACCTCTTGTCCACTAAGGGGGGCAGGAGATCGTTCGGTGGGGACATGGATGCACGCAGCGGCCCCGGCGGATGAGAGCTTGGTGGGGTGCAGAGGAGCGGCGCCCACGCCCCACCTGCAAGTTGAAGTGGTATCGGTCGTGGCGGGAACCCGGGAGGAAGGAGGCTTGTCCCACGCGTTGGTCACCGGAGCAAGCGTCGGGATCGGAAGCGCCACCGCACGACGCTTGGCCGAGCGGGGCGATGCATTGGCCATCCACCACCACCGCCACGGTCACGAGGCGGAGCGGCTTCGTCAGGAGATCGAGTCGAAGGGAGGGAGCGCCTTCAGCGTGGGGGCGGACCTCAGCTCCCCGAAAGGATGGGACCATCTCGCGGAGATGGTCCGGCAACGTTTTCCGTCCCTCGAGACCCTCGTCCTGAACGCCGGGGCCTACCCCCGCCGCAAAGTGGACGAGCTCCGCGACGAGGACTTCGAAGAGACCTTGCGACTGAACCTTCTCTCCCCGTTCGCCCTGACGCGCCGCCTGCTGCCCCTCCTGCGGAAGGCCTCGCCTTCCCCAGCTCGGGTGGTGTTCGTGGCGAGCGTCCTCGCCTTCAACGGGTCCGCGCACGGCGCGGACTACGCCGCGAGCAAGGCGGGCCTTCTGGGGCTCGCTCGGTCGCTCGCGCGCGAGCTCGCCCCCTGCATCACGGTGAACGTGGTGGCTCCTGGGTCGATTGATACGGCCATCCTCGCCCACGACACCCCCGAGCAGCGGGCCGAGCGGGGGCGCCAGATCCCCCTCGGCAGGGTCGGGACCGCCGAGGAGGTCGCCAAGGTGATCGATTTCCTCACCTCCCCCTCCGCCAGCTACATGACGGGGACGACCGT
Source organism: Thermoplasmata archaeon (assembly GCA_027306505.1). GTDB lineage: Archaea > Thermoplasmatota > Thermoplasmata > Lutacidiplasmatales > UBA184 > JAKAAX01. Next base: position 1,700 of record DAHUZP010000072.1, read on the forward strand.
GCACGTGAACGGCGGCCTGCGGATGGACTGAGGGGTGGACAACCATGACCGTCGAGATCCTCACGCGCTGGTTCGGCCTCTACGCTGTGGAGACCGGTCGCATCATCCTTTCCCGCCCGTTCTCCTCCGATCGTGACGCCCTGCTCGAGCGGTGGGCGCTGCGTAGGGCGGGCCGGGTCCTACCCGAGGAGGAGGCGCTCGTCCGGGAGCTCCGGGCCCAGGGGAAGGGATCGCTCGTCTCCCGGGACCGGAGGCTCGCCCCCCTGGGCGTGCTACCGGCCTTCGGCCATCTGCCCCACTTGGACGTCCCCGAAGCGGGGGGGATCACCCGCGCGCTCGGCCGGGAGCTCCTATTCGAGCAAGCCCGCCGGGACCTCGCCGCGGCGTGGGACCCGTCCGTCCACTTGGAGGAGGCCGTGAGGTCGCTCTCCGACCTGGACGAGACCCTGAACCTGCTCGGCGAACGGCTGGGCAGCTGGTGGGGCAGGGAGCGGCCGGAGGAGGCCGCTGGGGAGACGAGCCCCAAGGCGATCGCGGTCCGGTTGCAGGAGGCCGCGGCGGGCTCGACCTCGACCTCGAAGCTCTCCCCAGGTCCGGAACTGCTGAAGGCACGTGCCTCCCTTGCCGAGGTCTGGTTGCGGGCCGAGGAGGTCCGTCGCGCGCTCGAACGGTCCGTGGAGGTCGAGGCCCCTCAGCGCTTCCCCAATCTGACCGGGCTCTTGGGGCCCTTGCTGACGGCGAAGCTCCTCTCCCAAGCCGGAGGGCTCGCCCGACTTGCCCGGATGCCCTCGAGCACCGTCCAGGTCCTGGGAGCCGAGCGGGCCTTCTTCGAGCATCTACGAGGCCGGGGACCACCTCCCCGGCACGGGCTGCTGTTCCTCCACCCCTCGGTCCACACGGCTCCGAGGGCCCAACGAGGCAAGATCGCCAGGGCCCTCGCCGGGAAGGTCGCCATCGCGGCCCGCCGGGACCAGGAAGGGTCCGGCGTCCTGCCGGAGCTCTCCGCGGCCTTCGAACGCCGACTCGCCGAGATCCGACGACCCCGCAAGTCACCGACCCGAGGCGAGGAGCGGGTCCATCCCACCCGTCACGCCCCCTCCGGAGCGCGACCGCCGCCTCGACACTCGTCGTGAGAGCTTCCCGAGGGCCCTGCTGCGGGCTCGGGGCCCGAGAACTCGGTGCTTACCGCCACTTCACGGTGCAGCCGATCACCGAGGTCTGCGTCGTGGGCGGCGCCCGCTTCGCGAGGGCGGCCTCGATCGCGTCCCGCAGGAACCTGTGCTGGACCTTCGAGGGCTCTTGCCAGCTGTCGTCGATCTTCCCTTGGAAGAGCAGTTTGCGTTGGGAATCGAAGAGGAAGGGATGGGGGGTCACCAGGGCACCGTAGGCGTGTGCGACGTTCTGGTCGTCGTCCCGAACGTAGGGGAACGGATACCCCTTCGATCGGGCACGCTCGACCATCCGCTCCATCCGGTCATCCGGATAGTTCGCGGTCTCGTTCGAGTTGATCATGATCGTCGCGAGCCCGCGCGTCGCGTAGTCTCGCACGATATCGATGATCCGCCCCTCCCAGGCCTGCGCGTAGGGGCAATGATTGCAGGAGAAGACGACGAGGAGCAGGTCGGAGCTCTGGAAGTCGGAGAGACTCCACCGCCTCCCGTCGGTACCCGGCAAACCGGAGAAAGGTGGGGCCGGGTCCCCGCTCTTGAGCTTGAATCCGTCCAGTTCCGCCATGGATGCGGTCTCGATGGGGGTCCTTTGACATTAAGATTGTTGCGCGTGCCTCACGGACCGAGGCTTCTGGGAGGTGCGTGAATGGTGGAAAGAGCTCGGACTTCCGGGGGCGGCGGTTGGAGGGTCCTCGTCGACCCCTTTCCCGGACCCCCTTCGGACCGATCGCTGCTGAGGGACGAGGAACTACTCTCCGATGGTATCCCCACGATCCGGGTGGGATCCTTTCCCTCCCCCGCCGTCTCCTTCGGGGTTTCGGACCATCCCTCTCCAGGGCTTCTGCGCCGGATCGGGGACCTCGGGCTTCCCCTGGCGCGCCGCTCCTCCGGAGGGACGGCCCTCCTGCACCTCCCGGGGGACCTCCACTGGTCGCTGGTCCTCCCGAGGGACCATCCTCTGGCGGGTCACGGCTTCGTTCGGAACTTCGGGCCGCTGGGAGAGGGCTGGCGCAAGTTCCTCCGACGGCAGGGGGTTACCGCCTCGTGGGGGAGGGCCCTGGGTCTCCGGGAGGAGTACTGTCTCTTGTCGGCGCGGGGCGAGGTGCTCACGGGGGAGGGGAGGGTGATCGGCGGCGCGAGTCAGCACGCGACCTCGCGGGCGCTCCTGCACCACGGGATCGTCGCGTCCCGTATCGACCGATCGCTGCTGGAGACCCTCTTCGGGCTGGCGCCCGCGGACACGGAGCGGCTGACGTCGCTCGAGGAGCTCGGCGTGGCCCCCGGCTCGCTGGATCTCCGCACGCTCGCCCGTGACCTCGGCCAGGGGGTGGGCGCGGAGCCCCCGGGCAACCCTCATCCCTGATGCAGGGTTGGGACGCTCCCCCGGTGACGACAAGAGGGTCAGCGGAGCGGGCCCTTCGGGCTCGCTGGGATGACTGTTACGCTAGCGGAGGGGGCAGGGCGCCGGAGAGGGCCTGGGGCCCTCTCCTGCGGTGAGGGTGCTCGTTCTAGGGCCCGTCACAGGTAAACACCCCTGAGTCCTCCCCCTGCCCAGGATGCGCCCCACTCGCTCTCTCCCCTTGGGCCATGCCCGCCGGTACCGGGAGGCAAAGGTCGGCCCCCTCGCAATGCGGCCCCGTCGGGAGGATCTCCGCGGGGTGGCCTGTGCCCTCCTCGCCGGGATCGTCGCCTTCTCCAGCTACGGGACCCTCCTGCCCGCATCTCTCCGCTGCGCGTGGCCCGGGGCCGTCGAGTGCCCGGGGGGATGGCTGGGCCCTCCCGCCGTGCCCACCTCCACCGGCAGCCAGTGGTTCGACGTGGTCACCTACGATTACGGCTTCTGGATCACCGACACCGTCTCGGGGCAGAACGACACCGGTACGTGGGACCTCTACGAAGGCTGGACGGCCCACATCAACGCCACCAGCTATCCTCCCAACCCCAGCGTGGGGGGTGTGGGGGAGCATGGCATCGGGATCTACTCCAACGCGCTCGGCACGGTCTTCGACATGGGCGCCCCCATCGGGTCGTGGGCCCAGGCGAGCTTCGTGGTCCCGTCCGTCCAGGAGTCGGGCGACCAGGTCTATTGCACCGTCTTCTGCGGTCCCGGGCATGGAAGCATGTCGCTCTCGATCGTCGACCTTCTCCCGGCCCCCGTGGTCCCGACCGCGACGATCTCGGCGCGTCCCTTGAGCGGATCGGTTCCGCTCACCGTGGATTTCAGCGGGATCGGCTCAGGGGGCGCGCCGCCCTACACCTACGCGTGGGACTTTGGCGACGGCACCACCTCCACCGCTCAGACCCCGACGCACGTCTATGCGTCGGCCGGGACCTACACCACTTCGCTCACCGTGACGGATGCGACGGGCGCCACCGCCCTGGCCTCTGTGAGTGTCCACGCGAACCCTCCTCCTCCGCTCTCCGCCTCCGCCTCCGCTTTCCCGGGCTCCGGCACCGTCCCTCTCAGGGTCGCCTTCAGTGCTTTCGCCTTGGGAGGGGCCCCCCCGTACTCCTATGCCTGGACCTTCGGAGATGGGAGCGCAGGGACCGGCTCCTCCCCTCAGCACACCTACAACATCACCGGAAGCTACGTGGCCCAGGTCGTCGTGACCGACGCTTCGGGGGCGACCGCCTCCGCCTCCACCCCGGTCTCGGTGGTCCCTCCGGCGCCCCTCACGATCAGCGCCCGGGCGAGCACGACCTCCGGCACCGCGTGGCTGCATGAGAATTTCACCGCGACCGTTTCCGGGGGCACCTCCCCTTACAACGCCACATGGGACTTCGGGGATGGGGCGAGGGGGTTCGGCCTCAGCGTCTCGCATGTCTACCAATCGGCCGGGACCTACATCCCGCAGGTGACCGTCCTCGACGCCTCCGGTGGAACGGGGTCCGCCGAGACCTCCACGATCACCGTGGCAGGGGGCACGGGAGGACCCTTGCGGATCCAGATCGGAGCGAGCCCGGCCTCGGGCTCGACGCCGCTGCTGGTCACCATGAGCGCCTCGCTCTCCGGTGGGACGGGAGGCTACTCCGTCGCCTGGGACTTCGGCGACGGAGGAACGGGCACGGGTCCCCTAGCGGCCCACTGGTACAGGTCAGGAGGGACGTTCCTCGTTACGGCTTGGGTCCATGACTCCTCGGGTCATGTCGCGGCGGCAACCACGAACGTGACCGCCTCCGCCCTCTCCCTTCAGGTGCTGTTGGACCGCTCGGTGGCGGAGGCGCCGACGAGCGTTCGCGCGACGGCCTCCATCTCCGGCGGTTCTGGAGGGTACTCCGTGGTGCGGTGGAACTGGGGCGACGGCTCGACGGCACAAGGTTGCGCGGACCCTTCGTGCGAGGTGGCGACCCACAACTACACCTCCGCCCCACCTTCGGGCACGACCTACACCATCGTGGCGAACGTCACGGACGGCGCCAACGAGCAGGTCTCCGATCGCGTGTCCCTGGTCGTGTACCCGCCGCTCACCGGGGTCCTGGTGAACCGATCGGTCTCCCAGGTCCCGCCCTTCCGGGTGAACTTCACGCTGGAACTCTCGGGGGGTACGGGGGTCTATCCTGGACCCTTCCTCTGGAGCTTCGGCAATGGGAACAGTGCGCTTGTCGGCAGCAACACGTCCGCGAGCTACGCGCGTCCCGGGGTCTACCTGGTACGGGTGGACGCGCAGGACAGTCTGGGGACGGCGATCAACGTCACCGAACGGGTCACCCTGACGACCCACGTCTTGACCGGTCCCGCTGCGAACGGCGGTCCCGGTGTACGGGCATCGGCCCCCTGGACGGGGGTGGGGAACTCAAGGTCGACCGGGCTCGCCCTGATCGGTCTCATGGCGCTGGGCGCGCTCTTCCTGCTGCTCACCGGCCCTCGCCGACGCAGAGGTCGGACCTCCGCCGAACCTGCGTCAGCCGCTCGGTCGGCGCCCCCCGGCGGTTCGGAGACCCGCGCTCCGCCCGAGGAGCCCGCCGACGCGACCTCGCCGCCTCCTGCGCCACGGGGAACGGACGAACCGGAAGTGTCGGAGCGAGCGGCCACCGTGGAGGGCGCCCTCGAGAAGGTACCTTCGCCCAACCCCATCGATACGGAGGAGGTGACCTCTTGACCGCGGAGCAACCGGCCCCCCAGCCCGAGAGCCTTGCCGACGCGGACCCAGCGAAGGGATCCGACAGCCGCCAACCCTCCCCCCACTCGCGGATCCGGGAACCGGTCCGCGGTCGGGACTTCCCCGGAGCGGCGTTCCTCCGCCACCAGGTTCTCCCGAAGCTCCCCCCCGTCCGGTTGGTCTGGATCTTCCTTGCCGCCCTTCTGCTGGTCGGTCGTACCCAGACCACTACCGCCGGGGTCACCGCGTGGGCCGCCGTCCTTGGCCTGTCGGTGGCACTCGATGTGCTGTTGCAGTTCGCCCGCTTCGGACATCAAATTCGCTTCCCCGACGCCGCCCTCGCGAGCGGGATGTTCCTGGTGGTCCTTGTGGCCCCCTCGAACGTCGGGCTCGGGAGCGCCCCCGGCCAGCTGGGGGTCGTCCTGCTCGCGGTCACCGCGAGCACGGTGGTGCTCCGCCACCTCCTGAGGTTCGCCGGACGGCCCTGGTTCAATCCCAGTGCGCTCGGGATCGTGCTGGGGTTCGCGCTGTTCGCCCTTCCCGTGCCCTGGGCCATCGGGGCGTGGCCCTCGGGGCACTCCCCTTCCTCCAAGGTCGTCGAGCTGGCGCTGGTCTTGGCCCTGGGGTTGGTGCTCCTCGCCCGTTCCCGTTCCACGTGGAGGCTCCCGGTGATCTTCTTCGCTGTCGCCCTCCCGCTCCAACTCGTGCTTCTGGTGCTCAAAGGCGGCCTCTCCAACCCCACCCTCCCCTACATCGTTGCATCCCCGATCACCCTGTTCTACGGGCTGTGGATGGTCCCGGAACCCAGGACCGCCCCTGCCTCTCCGAGGGGGATGGCCGAGTATGCGTTGATCGTGGGGCTGGCCTACGGTCTGCTCGGAGCCCTCTGGGAGCTCCCCAGCGCGTGGATCGCTGCAGGCCAGTCCTGGTCGGCCATCGACCCCTTCCTCGCCCTCCTCCTGGGGAACCTCTTTGCCCTCGTCCTGCGACGACCCGCCAAGGGCCTGGGAGCGCGCAAGAGCTTCCTCCGGGCCCGAGGACGGTTGCGGCCCCGCAGCGCGCGGTCCGAAGTGACGAGCCCCGAAGCGATCTGATGGCGCCCCCAAACCGGCCGGGGTCCCCACGCGACCGCAGCCGCCGGGCCGAAGGATCCTCGGTCCTGCTCCAGGGTCGGGACTAAGGCTTCTTCGTCGAAGAGCCGGGGACCTGAGGTAGTCCGGGTCGCCTCATGTTCCCTTCGTAGGGAGGCTCCTTCCCCCCAGCGGGCGGGGAAGGCGATGGGTCCTCCGACGTGGGAGGAGCGGGCGGAGGTTCGGGCACCCCGACCCCCTGAGGAGCTTCTCCGGGCGCGGAGGGAGAACCGGTCGTCCCTTCGCCCTCGGAGGGAGGCGGGTCGCCTTCCCCCTTCCCCTCGGTCGTTGACGCCGAGGCAACGGGCGCTGGCCCTCCTGAACGACGCCGACGGGCGAGGAGCGCCCAGGCGACCAGCGCGATGGCCAGGACGGCGACGGCTCCCAGCGCCACCTCCTCCCAGGGCTGGAGGTGGGCGGTGGAGTTCGTGTGGGAGCCCGGGGGCTTCGGTCCCGGGGAGGGCAGGGTGAACGTGATCGCCACCTTCGGACCCGAGCCGTTCACGGCGACCGAGAAGGAGGTCGGGCTCGACGTGTAGCCCGGCACGGTCCCCACGGTTCCGGTGAAGGTACCGTTCACCAGGTCGAAGCCGATCGAGGACCCCGTGCTGGTGTTGGTGCGACCGTTGAGCGTGACCGCCCATGCCGTGGAGGCGGCGAGCCCGACCTCCGTCACGCTGACGGTGTAGGTGAAGCCGAAGGATGCGGTCTCGTTCACCGCTCCCTGGAGGGTGAGCGAGAGCGGGTTCTGGAGCCCGGTATAGCTGCCGTTTCCGGTCCCGGTCCATCCGAGGAAGACGTGATGCACCGGGGCGCTCGCCCGCAAGGTGACCTGGCTACTCAGGTCCATCCACCCGGTCGCGGGGGAGACGCTCCCGGGGCCCGCCCCTTGAGCCCCGGTGGTGAGCCGGACGAGTTCGGAGTAGAGGAGGCTCACGCTCCGGCTCGTGTTCACGACCGTGAAGGACCCCGTGGTCAAGTTCGCGAGGAACTCCTCGCCCCACCCCACCGGAACCGGGGACTCCACCGCGTAGGTGTAGGCGCCAGGGGGCTCCGCGAAGACGAGGGAGGGGGTGGTGGAGTTCTCGGTGACCCCGTTGAGGCTCACCGACCAGACCTGCCCCGTGGGGAGTCCGGACTCGAGGAAACCCACCGGGTAGAGGGTCTCCGTGAACTTGATCGAGACCGTGAGGGGTACCCCGGCCGCGACGACCGAGCCCGAGCTCGGCTGGGAGGACGCCCCCGGCACGGCCCCCACCGCGTACATGTAGCTGCCGTTCGGTTCGGAGAAGAACATCGACCCTCCCGTGGAATAGCGGGTCGATCCGCCCAGGCTCACCGACCAGTTGGTCCCGGACGGAAGGCCGCTCTCGTTGAAGGTGATCGACGTGAGCGGGACCGTCGCCGGGGAGACGAAGGAGATGGTGCCGGATCCCTGGTTGGCGACGAGGATCTCCCCTGAGGAGGGGTCCCACTCCACGTCCGTAGGGCCGGAGCCGATGGGAAGCGTCCCGGTCGCCCTTCCCACTTCGCGCGGGATGATGCTCAGGTTGTCCGAGCCGGCGTTCGCGACGTAGATGTAGCCGTTCGCGGGGTCCACGGCGATGCTCTGAGGTAGCGAGCCCACGGGGATCGACTCCGTCAAGCCGCCCGCGGAGGCGTTGATGACCGAGACGTTGTCCGACCCCGAGTTCGTGACGTAGACCCAGCCGTTGGCCGGGTCCACCGCCGCGGCGTAGGGCACGTTCCCTACCGAGATGGAGCCCGCGACGGAGTTCGTGGTGGGATCGATCACGGTGACGTCGTTCGAGTTCCAGTTCGTGACGAAGAGCTGGTCGGTGGTGTTGTCGTAGACGATCGCATTGGGTCCGAAGGAGGTGGGGATCGAGGCGCCCGTGGATCCGGTCGACGGGTCGATCACCGTCACGTTGTTCGATCCCGAGTCCGCGACGTAGATCATCCCGTTCGTGGGATCATAGGCGACGCCTCTCGGCCCCAGTCCCACGGGGATGCGTCCCAGGTCCCGCTGGGTCCGGGGGTCGACGATCTCCACGTTGTTCCCGCCGTAGAGCGTCCCGTAATGGGACACGTACAGGTAGCCGTTGGTGGGATCGTAGGCGATCCCGAAGGGGTTCGCCCCGATCGGGTTCCAGGCGAGCGAGATGTTGCCCCAGAGCGTGTGCGTCGAGTCGTTGATCACCGAGAGCGCGTTCGCCCAGACGTTCGAGACGTAGACGAAGCCGGTGGAGGGCACCACGGCCATCTGGTAAGGGGTCGCCCCCAGGGGGATCGAGGCGCCGGTGAGGTCGGTCGCCCCATCGATCACGGTCACGTTGTCAGAACCGAAGTCCGCGACGAAGAGCTTCCCGTTCGTCGGATCGTAGGCGACGTCCGAAGGATAGAGCCCGACGGTGATGATCTGGGTGATCGTGTTGGTGCTGGTGTCCACCACGCTCACGTTGACCAGTCCCTCGTGGGTCACGTACACGTTACCGTTGGAGGCATCGTAGACGACCCCGGTGGGGTAGGCGTTGAGCCCCCCGTCGATGAGCAGGGTCGTGACCACGGTGTTGGTCGACCCATCGATGATGCTCATGCTGTTCGCGTAGGAGTCCGTGACGTAGAGGTACCCGTTGCTGGGGTCGAAGGCGACGGCGTAGGGGTAGGTGAGGGGGCCCAGGTGGACCGTGGCCATCACGGTCCAGTTCGTCCCGTTGATCACGGCGACGCCACCCGCGTAGAGGGTGGTGACGTAGATGTCACCGTTGAGGGCGTCGTACCCGATCCCATAGGGGTCGAGCACCCCGGGGATGTTGCCCAGGAGCTTGTTGGAGCTTCCGTTGATGACGCTCACGTTGTTCATCTGCCAGTCGGAGACGAAGATCTCGCCGTTCCCGGTGTCCAGGGCGAGCCCATAGGGCGTGGTCCCGACCAGGACCTGGCCGACCTGTTGGTCCGAGGCCGGGTCGATCACGGCCACCGCGTTCAGCGAACCTTCGGAGACGTAGAGTTCGCCGTTGAGCGGATCATACAGGATGGTCCCCGCGGAAGCCCCGATGGGGATGGACCCGACCAACTGGTCCCGGGTCGCGTTCACCACCGAGATGTCGTTCGACCCAGGGTTGACGACGTAGAGCTGGCCGTTCGCGGGGTCCACGGCGACCGCGGAGGGCTGGATCCCGTTGCTGGCGATAAAGTTCCCGGGCACCAGAGAGTCATTGAAGAGGACCAGCGTGTTGAGCACGGTGTCGCCGGTCGGAGGGGACCCAGGCACCACGGTCGACCGGTCCCCTGGGAGAGTCCCGGACGTGGGTGCGCCCGCTTGGGTCGCTCCGACCGAAGAGAGCACGAGGGGAGGGGACCGCGGGACGTGGTCCACCATCGCATGAGGGCCCCACACGAGCCCCACGGGCACGGCCAGGAGGAGAGCGAGGAGGGCCAAGGTCCAGAACCGTGCACGCAAGGACATCGATCTCTCGGGGTCGCCCACCTCATGAGAACACCTCATGTTGATATGGTCTCTTGGCCTTGGCTCCGAAATAAAAGGTTTGTAGGGTTGAACGGCAGCACCCGATACGTCTCCAAGTGCCAAGAGGACATATACGCCATCGTAGAGTGAAGTGAGCGTGAACGGAAGGCGGAGCCATCGTCGGACCCCATGGGGGATTGCGTCCCCCGGCGTTTCTGCCAGGGCCGGGCGGGTAGGCTTCGCCCTCACGCTCGTCGCCCTCACGCTGGTCGCCGGCGTCCTCCCGATGCTGGTGGCCCCGGCGCCTTCCTCGCAGGATCTCCCCTCGCTCGGGGGGCTCGCCGCCCTTGGAGCAATCCCCACCCACCCCTCTTCGCCGCCCTCCTGCTTCCCGGGGGTAAGTCCGGAGCGGGGGAGCGCCACCTGCGGCCCGAAGGGCCCCGGCCCCTTGCCGGCCCCCGCGCCCTTGCCCAGCGGAGGGCAGAACCGTCCGATGGGCGCCGGTACCGTCATTCTGAACATCCCCGTGGGATCGGGCCCCTACGGAATCGCCTACGACAGCGCCAAGAACGAGATCTACGTCGGGGACTACTACGGCAACGCGGTGAACGTGATCAACACGGTCACGCAGACCGTGGTGGCGACGATCCCCCTGGGATCCGGCAACGGACCGACCGGCTTGGCCTACGACAGCGTCCACGGATACATCTACACGGCGAACATCGGCGCGGGGACGGTCAGCATCATCTCCGATGCCACCAACACCCTCCTCGCGACGGTCAACGTGGGGTACTCCCCCTGGGGCATCGCCTACGATAGCCGCAACGGCTACGTGTACGTGGCCAACGACGGCGCGGGCACGACCGTCCGCATCTTCAACGGGCTCAGCATCATCGGCTCGGTCGTTGTCGGCAGCAGTCCGGACGGAGTCACCTACGACGGGGAGAACGGATACGTCTACACCGCGAACAGCGGTTCTCACACGCTCAGCGTCATCTCGGGGGCGACCAACACCGTCGTGGCGACGCTGTCCTACGCGAATTGGTTCCCCTACTGGGTGGCCTACGGTGCTCGGAGCGGGGATGTCTACGTCGCCGACGCGGGAACGGCAAACGTCTACGTGGTATCCGGTTACACCAATGCCCTGGTCAAGACGATCCCGGTCCCCTCCTCACAGACCGAGATGGCCTACGACAGCGGCAACAACGACGCCTACGCGACCGTGTGCGGCGGCGGCAGCTCCGTGATGGTGATCGACGGCTCGTCGAACACCTACCTCACCTCGATCGCGACCGGGAGCGCCCCATGCGGGGTCATCTACGACACGCTGAACGGGGACCTCTACGTGGCGAACATCGGATCCAACACGGTGAGCGTGATCTCCACCTCGAACCCGCAGGCCACGGTCCCCTCGGCTTCCCCCGCGAGCGTGGACCTGGGACAGTCCACCACCTTCTCCACGAACCCCACCGGGGGCGTCCCCCCCTACACCTACGTCTGGAACAACCTGCCGCCCGGCTGCGTCTCCGCCAGCACGACCAATCTCCTGTGCACCCCCACTGGAGCAGGCATCTTCCGGGTCTCCGTGTCCATCACCGACTCTACGGGCTATACGGCCACCAGCGGTAGCCTGACGTTCCACGTCTATCTCGACCCCACGATCACGACCCCGGCCGCCACGCCGTCCTCGGCCGACGTGAACCAGTCCCTCAGCTTCAACACCACCGCCTCGAACGGCACCGGGACCTACACGACGTACACATGGACCGAGTCCTCGCCGAACCTGGGTTGTGTGCTCGCGAACTCGGCCTCCATCGCCTGCGCGCCCTCGGTCACCGGTACCTACACCGCGAGCGTGCTGGTGACCGACTCCAACGGCTGCTCCTCCGGGACACCCGGGGTGTGCGCGGGCTCGCCGACGGCCTCCCCCCCGCTCTCCGTCTATCCGGACCCCGTGGTCGGCCCCCCCACGGCCTCGCCGTCAATCATCGACGCGGGCCAGACCGTCAATTTCACGAGCGCGGTCCCCGTGGGAGGACTCGCACCCTTCAGCTACCGCTGGAACGGACTCCCCTCGGGCTGTGTGAGCTCGGCGACCTCCCGTGACACCTGCACCCCGGGACGCGGTGGCCTCTTCAACATCTCTGTGAGCTTGACAGACGCGAACGGCTACGTCGTGAACAGCCCGAAGCTCGCCTACCTGGTCAACAGCACGCTTTCGGTGAACCTCACGGCCTCCGCGCCCACGGCGGACGTAGGACAGACGCTCGTCTTCTCGACCTCGGTCTCCTTCGGGTCTCCGCCCTTCTCCTACGTCTGGTCCGGCCCCGCGGGTCTGGGATGTTCGCCCTCGGGCGCGCCCTCGCTCTCCTGCGTCCCCACGAGCCCCGGCACCTACCAGGTCACCGTGACGGTGAGCGACCACGCAGGCAAGCACATCAGCGCCTCCCTATCGGTCACGGTCGGCTCCGATCCGATCGTCAAGGTGACGGGAGGGAACCAGACCGACGTGGGCCGGACCATCCGGCTCCTGGCGAGCGCGACAGGCGGCTTCTCCCCGTACTCCTACCTCTGGGGATACGTGTCGGGGCTGGGCTGTGTGCCCCCCACGTCCACCAACCTCACGTGCACTCCCCCGACCGTGGGCATCTACGCCGTCGCGCTTACGCTCAAGGACTCTGTGGGGATGACCGATACCCTCGCCATCTCGATCTCGGTGAACCCACCGCCGACGGTGGGCATCAGCGGACCGACGGCCACCGACGAGAGCACCGCGATCCTCTTCCGCGCGAGCCCGGCAGGCGGCACCGTGCCGTTCAACTACACCTGGTCCGCACCTTCCGGCCTGGGCTGTACACCTTCCACCAACACGACCATGACCTGCGTCCCGACCGGTGCTGGCAGCCTCCTCGTGAAGGTGGATGCGACCGACTCCGTCGGCTCCGTCGCGACCCAGACCTGGACCACGCTCGTCTCCCCGGTCCCCGTCCTGACGCTCTCGGGCCCCGGTAGCGGCGCCACGGGCACCTCGTTCGTGCTGAACGCGGAGATCAAGGGAGGCACGGCGCCCTTCGCCTACAACTGGAGCTATCCGTCGTTCATGGGCTGCGCCTCCTCCGTGAACGCGACGCTCTCCTGCACGCCCGCCTTCGCCGGCACGGACGTCGTGAACGTCACGATCACCGATGCGGTCGGGAAGACCGCGAGCGCCCAGGTCACGATCCGGGTCACGGCGACGGTCGTACAGTCGTCTCCGCCCGCCGCGAACGGGCTCAACTCGGTCGTGCTCTTGCTCTACCTCATCCTCATCGCCCTGGTGGCGTTGGTGATCCTCCTCGCCTTCCGCCAACGAGGACGCGCGCGGGCACGGGAGGGATCCTCCGACGAGGAGAGCGGTCCGTCCCCCTCGAGCCCTTCGGCTGCTGCTCCACCCGCGTCCCCGGGCAGCGAAAGCCCTGCCGCGAGCCCGTCAGGGATCGGAGAGACCCTCGGTGCTGACGTAGGGGCTGGCTCGATGGCTGCATCGCCCTCTCAGGAGGTCGGACCCTCGACCCTGGAGACGGGCCCCGGTTCACCCCCCCTGATGGCGCCCGCCGAAGTCGCCCCCGAAGTGCACCCCGGTCCTCCCCCCCTGGAGGAAGCGGCCCCGGTGCCCCCATCGTTCGGGGCGCGGTCCTCCGAGACCGCGACGTGCGCGGATTGCGGGGCGGAGATCCCACCTGGGCGCAACTGTCCCGTCTGCGGAAGCCCCGGCCCGGTCTCCGCTTCTGTGAACGAGCCGACCGCCGGAGAGGCTGCGCTGCAGAACTACCTTGACCACTATCGACCCGGGGCCAACGCACCGTCGACCTCCGCCCCGCCCTCTGCAGCGAAGGCTTCGCCTCCGCCGAGGAGCCCGCCTTCGCCCTCCCCTGCGCCCGTCCCGTCCACCGCTCCTTCGCCGTCCGCGTCCCTTCCCCCGCCGCTCCCGCCGCCCCTCCCACCGGCCGCCGCGCATCCCCCTGGCACGGTCGAGGGAGGGCCGTCTAAGGTCGCGCACTGTCCGCAGTGCGGGATGCCTCTCCCGGGCGTCGGTCTACGATGTGCCAACTGCGATCTGCTCGCCCGCAATCTTCAGTCGGGGCTCTCCAAGCAGCCTCCGAGCGGGTGAGCGATGTCACTTCCTACCGACACCCGGGTCCTCACGGGCATCTACGGGTGCCCCTAGGTACCTAAGTACGGCGCTCCCCAGGCTTCAAATGCAAGGGGCGAGATAGCATGCTACGAATTAGCATGCGGGGCCCTTCGTCGGACCGACCCCTCCTTGCGGCGGGGTCGCTGTTGTTGAACCTCCTTGTGCTGGGGCTGGGCCTGGTGCTGGTCCCCGGGCTCGCCGCCTATCCCGCCGCTGGAAGCACGCTCTCCGCGCCTCCGACCCCGACGGCAAGGACGCCCCAGGCCGTCTCCGCGCCCTCGAGCGTCGCCTCGAGCCCGTTCGGGTCCTTCATCGTCGCGAGTGGGAACAGTTGCACTTCCGGCTATAACGGCTCGTGCCCGCACCTCATCCCATCGATCCAGGTCACGCCGTCCACCATCTGCAAGTTGGGCATGGGCGGCTGCGGTCCGCACCCCTTCGATGCGAGGGTGACCCTCAACGTGACGGCGAAGGGTTCGGCCCTCGCCAGCCCTCCGAACGTCCAGGTCGTCTTCGTCATCGAGACGACCCCCTTCGACGGCGTCTTCGACCCGGGATCTGAGGACTACGGCGGGTCCTCCCCGGGCAGCTTCGGCACAGGGGGACCCTTAGACCCGTGCGGGGGCCCATGCATGGAGTCGAACGGCGTGCCCTACTTCATCAGCAACGCGGGAGCGATCGCCTCCAACATCGCCTCGAAGTACAGCGCATCCACCTCGAGCTGCACCCCCGGGGGCGGGCAGAACTCGGTCTGCTTCGCTCTGGTGGACTACTTCGCCGACTGCGTGAACTCCCCACCCACCACCTGCGCCGGAGACTCCCAGAACGATGCGGACGGGAGCGAGTACAACGTCGACATCTCGAGCTTCGTCCCCGCGTCGACGTTCGGGAGCATGGTCACGACCATGTTCAACGGCGGGTCTCTCTTCGGGTCCCAGTACAACAGCGCGAAGTGCTACGACGGGTCGGGCACCTGGGTCTACTGCGACTCGGACTTCTCCGACAACATGCTCGACTCCTCCTCGATCACCGCGCTCTACGGGGCGCTACAGGGGACCGGGCTCGGCTGGAGCACCGCCGACGACCACGCGGTCGTGCTCATGACCTCCACCGCCCCGCGCGACCCCTCCTACCAGGTGCAGTACGCCCCCACCTACTCCGACTGGTGGAACCAGGGGCCCAGCCTCACCTGCGAGCCCTCCTACACCTTCGGGACCGGGCTCACCTCCCCCGCCTGCGTCGGATGGGTGACCCCGAACGGCGGGGGCAACTCCATCGCCCAGTACGCGAAGAGCTCCAACACGACGATCAACGTGATCGACCTCCCGAACGGGATGACGGAGCTCAATTCGGGCGACTACGATCTGAGCGTGCCGACCGCGGCGTCGGAGGCGACCTCGGACATCCAGGCCATCTTAGGGGCCGGCTGCGACATGGCCACCGCGACGGGAGGCATCTGGGAGGGACCGTCGGGCTACCAGTGCTCCGCCGCTCCGCCGGGAAGTGGAGGGCAGGGGAACCTCACCATCAGCTGTTCCGGGGCGATCATCGGCTGTGTCCCTCCGAACCAGTGGTACGCTCCGCCGACCGCGTGGAACTCGGACCCGGGCCTCGGGTGGGCGCTCTCCAACATCCAGTTCCCCTACGTCCGGTCCTACGTCGCCGCCCAGAACACCCAGAAGGGGATCTTCCAGTTCATCCCGAGCCCGTACTTCGCGATCGACACGGTCGCCTATGGCGGGTCGATCGGCTCTCCGAACTACGTGGTGAGCTGCTCCAGCACCGTCCGCCCCCTGCCGCCCTGCAGCCCCGCCCCTTATGCGACAGGGCTGGGCAACGGCGGGGTGAGCTGGTCGTGGCCCTACAGCACGATGTACATCAACGACACCTGGACCGAGTCCTTCAATCTCGTGACCACGACCAATTTCCCCACCTCCGAGCTCAACCGGATGGTCCCGGTGGACGCCTGCATCAACAGCGCGAACCCCTGGCACGGTTGTGGCGGGGCCACCAGCTCGACCTTCACCCAGGTGAACTACACGAAGTACGACGGGTCCTCGATCGTGCAGCAGTCCTTCCCGCCCGGCTTCGTCCGCGTGCTCTCCACCTTCCCACCGCCTCCCCCGCCACCCCCGCCTCCACCACCGCCTCCCCCGCCACCCCCGCCGGGCATGCCCATCACCCAGCCGGTGCTCAACCCGCTCGCGAACCCGCTCTCCAACCCGCTCACGGCACCGGTAACGCAGCCCGTGACCCAGGTGGTCTCCCAACCGTCCATGTCACCCAACATCAACATGGCGCTGACCCCCGTGACCATGCCGGGCACCGCGACCTTCGTCGCTTCGTTCAGCTTGTTGGGGGTCGCGAGCCGTGTCCGCCAGCGCCGGATGGTGGCCATGCGCATGGTGGTGAAGCGCGGGCCCCACGCTGGGGCGGGCGGTTGAACCGCGTCTGAGCCCCAGGCAGCGCCTCAGCGCTCGCTCAGCAGGTGCAGGGCGGCCCGTTCGATCTCGGGGGCCTCCTTCGCCCAGTCGACCTTGAGGAGCCGTCGCGACTCGACCACCTTCTCGCCTTGGACGAGGACCGTGTGGACGGCGTCGTCCTGAGCGGAGTACACGAGGTTCGAGACCGCGTTGTCCGCCCGCGTCGGCAACAGCGAGGGGTGGGAGAGGTCGTAGAGGACCAGGTCCGCTTGGAACCCGGGGGCCAGCACGCCCAGGTCGCGTTCCCGGCCGAGCGCCCGGGCCGCGTCACGGGTCGCCATGTCCAGCACCACGGGGGCGGGGAGGCTCTCAGGGTCGTGCCGCTGCTGCTTGTGCACGAGCGCCGTGAGGTGCATCTCGCGGAGCATGGAGAGCCCGTTGTTGGAGGTCGAGGAGTCCGTGCCCAGGCTCACCGTCGCCCCGCTCTCGCGGAGCTCCGTCACCGGGCAGATCCCTCCGCCCCCCGAGGCGAGCTTCATGTTCGAGCTCGGGCAGTGGGCCACCGCGACCGACTTCCGGGAGAGCAGCTCGATCTCCCGGTTGGTGAGCCAGACCCCGTGGGCCGCCACCTGGTGACGGCCGAGGAACCCCAGGCTGTCGAGCCACTCCGGTGGCCGCTTCCCGCGCTTCTTCTCGTTGTCCTGGACCTCCCCTCGGGTCTCG
Source organism: Thermoplasmata archaeon (assembly GCA_027306505.1). Lineage (GTDB taxonomy): Archaea > Thermoplasmatota > Thermoplasmata > Lutacidiplasmatales > UBA184 > JAKAAX01. Next base: position 18,888 of record DAHUZP010000072.1, read on the forward strand.
GAAAGGTGGTAGTGGAGGAGGACCTTCTCCTTCTCGGCGAGCTCCTTGCCCTTGAGCCAGGTCTCGTCCTTGCAGGCATAGACCCCCTGGAGCGCGACCAGGGGAGAGATCCGGCCTTGGCCCTTCCAGCGCCGGATGAACCCCGCCGCGTTGTCGAGAGGGATGCCCTTCTGGGTCGTGATCTCCGGGTCGAGGACGGTCCAGCCGAGGAAGCCCCGGATACCGGTCCGCTCGCAGGCGCGGGCGACCGCGTCCTCCCCGTAGTACATGTCGAGGAACCCGGTGGTCCCGCCGAGGAGCATCTCCGCCGCCCCCAGGAGGGCTCCCGCCTCGATGTCCACCTCGGTGCGCTTCGCGTCGACCGCGAACATCTTCTCGAGGAACTTCGGGAAGTCCCGGTCATCGGCCGCCCCCTTGAGGAGCGCGTTCGCGATGTGGGTGTGCGTGTTGAGGAACCCCGGGGCGATCAGGAACCGGTGCGCGTCGATCTCGGTGTCCGCGCGCGCCTTGATGGCAGGAGCCACCTCCTCGATCTTGCCCCCGCGCAGGAGGAGGTCGCCCCGGTACACCCTCCGCGAATCGTCCTGGGTCACGATCAGCGCGCCGCGGAGGGCGGTCGAGGGAGCGTCGGTCATCGGGGAAGAGGCACCCGAGAGAGGGGAAGTACGTTTCGTACCCCGGGGTCGGCCCGCGAGGGAGGAGGGGACCGGGGGCCTTCCCGAGGGCCCGACGTGCGGTGCGGGGGAGGGGTGCCCTACGGCTGGAGCAGCATCGCGGGCATGCCCCAGAGCTTGAGCCAGACCCGCTTCCCTTCGAAGGGGGGTCCGGGCCTCGCGGCCCAGTACCGGGTCTCCCACTTGCGGACCCACAGGACCACCTCGTGGACGGCCCGGGGGGTCTCCCTCGGGGGGACGAGGTAGTCCGCCGAGCACTTGAGCGTCGAGCCGACCGAGCCGAGGTCGCCGACGGTCGCCACCAAGGTGGGGGCGGCGGGGGGGGCCCGGATCGGGGTATAGTCCGCGAGGACGCAGGTGCCTCCCGGGGGGTTCATCCACTCCTTCCCGCCGAGCTCCTGCGCCATCTCTTCGGCGGTGATGGGAGGGTTTCCGATCGCAGGGTGCCGAGATGCGATCGAGGTCTCGGCCTTATCGAGAACGAGAGCGAGGGGATGCTTCGACCAGTCGAGGGACGCCGCCATGCCGACCGAGGAGGGCCCGTGGTATTTCTGGGCTCCGTCGGAGAGGGCGCGACCCGCGTCGTTCAGGCCGACTTCGGTGGGCGAGCCCGAGCGGGTCGGGCCTCTCCTTCGGACCCTCCCTTCGGGGAGGGGGCCACCTCCCATCGGTCCACGTGCTCCGGGAGGTCCGAGAGCCCTTCGGTCACCCGCGCCTCATAGCGGCGCATCCCCGAGAAGAGCTCCCGTATCCAACCCTGCGAGGTGAACCAGGCGATGGGGGCGACCGCGGTCCCGGCTATCACCATCCAGACGACCACGGTCGGGACGCCGGAGGCGGAAGGCATCCCCAGGATCGTCGCGGCCGTGTTCGGGAAGAGGATGACCGTCGCCACGACGGCCAGGATGAGCGTCACGTAGGAGAGCCCGAGCATCCGGATGTTCGAGATGTTCGAGAGCTCCGCGATCCGGTTGGAGACCCCCGCCATGCGGTTCGCGACCAGCTGGAGCTGGTTCGCCTGGTCGGTCTGCCGGATCATGAAGATGTCCGTGAGGCCGCTCTGCGTGGCCTGCGTGAGGTCGCGCAGCCGCAGGAGCTCCTGCTCCATCGTCTGGAAGGAGGACGGTGGACCTCCGGCGAAGGTCAGCACGCGCCCGTCCACCAGGTCGGAGAGCCCGGTGATGGCGCGCCCGAGCTCCTCGCGCACGGTCGCCACCTTGCGCTTGAGCTCGAGGACCCGCAGGAGGGGGGCGTGCAGAGGGTCCTTCTCAAGCTCGGCGAGCCCCCGGTCGACGTCCTCGATACGCTCGAGCGCCATGCGGCTGATCTGGGCCATGGTGTCGAGCACGACGGCCGCGCCACCGGAGATGTGGAGCTCGGCGGAAGGGGTCGCTTCCGGATGGAACTCGCCCTTCGCGTCGACCACCCGCACATTGGTCCCGTCGGACCAGAGCGCGATGGGCTCCACGACGAAGGACCGGTCGATGAGCCCCAGATGGAGGAGGACCTGACCGTGGCGGCGGTTGACCACGTGCCCGTGCCTCCGGTCGGGGTTGAGGCCGAGAGTGACGTAGGCCTCCTTCAGGTTCTTGGGGCCCGGACCTCCGGTCATGGCGTGCGCTCAAGGGAATGGGTCTCGCCCATGAACTCTTGCCTCCCAGAAGGGCGGAGACCCCCGGGACCCGAGACGGGGACGCGAGGACCGTGGGAGGGCGATCACACGTCGAGGTTGATGACCTCGACCGCGTGCGCCTCGATGTACCGACGGCGAGGCTCGACCTCCTCGCCCATGAGGACGGTGAAGAGGTCGTTGGCCTTGGCCGCGTCCTCCACCGTCACCTTGAGCATGACCCGGGCCTCCGGGCACATGGTCGTGTCCCAGAGCTGCTCGGGGTTCATCTCGCCGAGCCCCTTGTAGCGCTGCATCGTGACGCCTTTCATCCCACCCCACTCCTTGAGCTTCACGTCGCGCTCCTCGTCGGAGTAGCAGTACGCGTGCTCCTTCCCGCGCTGGAGCCGATAGAGCGGAGGCTGAGCGATGTACACGTGCCCCGCTTCGACGAGCTCGTGCATCTTCCGGTAGAAGAGCGTGAGCAGCAGCGTCCGGATGTGGGAGCCGTCGACGTCGGCATCCGCCATGATGATGACCCGGTGGTAGCGCAGCTTCGAGATGTCGAACTCGTCCCCGATGTTGGTCCCCAGAGCGGTGATGATGTCGCGGACGTACTCGTTCTGGAGCATCTTGTCCATCCGGGCCTTCTCGACGTTCAGGATCTTCCCTCTCAGGGGGAGGATGGCCTGGAACTCTCGGTTGCGCCCCTGCTTCGCGCTGTTGTGGACGAAGACCCCGGCCGAGAGGGCGAAGTTGTGGGTCTCCTCGACCTCCAGGTCGTAGACGTCCGCCCGCTCCTCCAGGGAGACCACCGAGACCACCCGATGGTTCGCGGCGGGCGCCGCAAGCAGTGACTTCGCCGCATGGCCCTGGAGCAGCCCCGCGACCCATCGGGTCGCCGGTCCACCCTCGTAGAGGGGCATGAGCGAGTCGCCGGGATAGAGGTCCGCGGCCTCGAGGTAGCTCCCGTCCCGGAGCATGAACATGTGATCGGGCGTGCAGTCGACGGACTCCCCGTTGTCGAGGCTCACCCGGACCAGCTCCGCCTGCACGCGGGTCCTTCGGGGGCTGAGGACCTCCGAGACCCCCACCGTGCCGTCACCGCAGAGCGTGAAGCAGGAGTGGGGCATCCCTGAGGCGTGCTCGCGGACCAGCTCCTCGAAGGTGAGGCTACGTCCGTCGGAGAGCGCGACCCGGGTGGAACCGGTGAAGCATCCTCCGGCCGAGTCACCCTCAACGAGGAAGAGCTCGCACTCGGAGGGGTCCTTCGAGTGGCAGTCCGCGAGCTTCCCCGGTAGGCCTCCGCCTTCGAGCAGGCCCTTGCGACGCGTGAGCTCGCGGGCCTTGCGCGCGGCCTCGCGGGCCTCGGCCGCCTGGAGCGCCTTCATCACGATCACCTGGCCGTGGGCCGGATGCTCCTCGAGATACTCCGAGAGCTTCTCCCCGGCGGTGCTCTCGACCATCCCCTTGACCTCGGAATTGCCGAGCCGGGTCTTCGTCTGCCCCTCGAACTGGGGCTCCAGCACCTTCACCGAGACCAGGGCGACGAGGCCCTCCCGCACGTCCTCGCCACTGAACCCGTCGTTGCCGTTCTTGACCATGCCCCGCTTGCGGGCGTAGTCATTGAGCACGCGGGTCAGGGCCGAGCGGAAGCCGACCAGGTGCGTGCCCCCGTCGATGGTGTTGATGTTGTTGGCGTAGGAGAGGACAAGCTCGTTGTAGCCGTCGTTGTACTGGAGGGCCACCTCCAGGTCGAGGTGGTCCGGGTTGGCGTGGAAGTAGAGCGCCGGGGAGAACAGGACGGTCTTCCCCTGGTTGATCTCCTCGACGTACTGCTTGATCCCGTTCGGGTAGTGGAAGGTGATGTCGGTGCCGTCGCGCTCGTCGCGGAACTGGATGATCGCGTCCGGGTTGAGGTACGCGAGCTCCCGCAGCCTCGCCTCGACGATCCCCCGGTTGAACTCGACCGTCTCGAAGATCTCCGGGTCCGGTTTGAACTTGACACGGGTCCCCGTGCGCTCGGGCGGGTCCGTAGGGCCCAGGATCGTGATCGGGGCGATGGGCGCCCCCCGTTCGAAGCGCTGGAACCATCGCTTCCCGCCGCGGGCCACCTCGACCTCGACGTACTCCGAGAGGGCGTTGACCACGTGCACGCCCACGCCGTGCAGGCCTCCGGAGACCTTGTACGTCCCCCGGTCGAACTTCCCTCCCGCGTGGAGCACGGTCATGACGATCTCCAGGGTGGGGCGGTGGTAGCGAGGATGTTCCTCGACCGGGATGCCCCCCCCGTCGTCCTGCACCGTGCAGGTGCCATCCTTGCCCAGGGTCACCTCGACCCGGGAGCAGGCCCCGCGAAGGACCTCATCGATCGAGTTGTCGACCACCTCGTTGATGAGGTGGTGCAGGCCCCGGGAATCCGTCGAGCCGATGTACATCGCGGGGCGCTTGCGGACCGCGGAGAGCCCCTCCAGGATCTGGATGGATTCTGCGCCGTACGACCCTTGTACCGCGTTCCCGGCGACCATCCCTGAACGTCCCCACCTACGGCTGACCGAGGGCTCTTTCTCCTCAGTCACCACCCCCCATAAGGGCTTGCCCCGGAATGGAGGACCAGGGGTCGGGGGAGGCCGCTCGAAGGCCTCTGGAACGACCCCGTCCGGGAGGCGGGAAAAGGACCCGCCCGGGGGGCTGGAGAAGGCCTGGACGAGCAGCGGTCGGAAGGGTCCACGACCGTTCAGGTCCCGCTTCACCTGCCCCCCGGGGCGGGCCGGGACTGAGGGCATGGGCCGCCACTACGACCAAGGCGCTCGGATGGACGCTCAAATAGTTTCAGACGCTGCACTTAGAGATGGCCTTCTCGGACGAACCGGACGAGGACGGCCGCAAGCGCCGCCGGGTCCGGGGAAGGTCGGACCCCTCAGAGTCCCCGTGGCCACGGCAGGACCAGCCGCTCTCTTGGGCCATGCTGCCCCCGGAGCAGGGGTCGGAGGAGCCGCTCGAGGCGGAGGAGACTCCCTCCCCTTCGACCCACGCGACGAGGCCGACCCCCGCTCCCTCGGAGGGCGCCGCCGAGGACTGGAGGTCGCGCTATCAGTACCTGCTGGCCGAGTTCGACAACTATCGCCGCCGGGTCCAACGTGACACCGACGCTGCCGTGAGCAGCGCCCGGGGGAACGTGCTCCTCAAGGTCATCGGGCTGCACGAGGGGATCGAGCACGCGTTGGAGGCGCTGCCCTCCGACGCGAAGGCGCTGAGGGACGGGCTCTCCTTGGTCCTGCGCAACATGGACACGTTGCTCCGGGACGAGGGCGTCGAACCGGTCGCCTCGGAGGGGGCCCGCTTCCAGCCGGACCTTCACGAGGCCGTCGGCCAGGCCCCTTCCGGCCCGAGGGCCCCGGAAGGGACCGTCGCCACGGTGGTCCAGCAGGGCTACCGGGGTCGCTCCGGTCTGCTGCGCCCGGCGAAGGTCCTCGTCGCCTCCGGTCCACCTCCCCCCCCGTCGAAGGGGGAGAAAGGCGTGGCCTGAGCGTCCCCCTCCCCCGGAATAGCTTCATCTTCTCTCGCGCCGGAGCCCCGGACGAGCACCATGGCCGAGCGTTCGAGCGAGCTGAGCGGGTTCTACCGGAAGAGCGCTGAGGACCGGCGCCGGGCAGTGCTGGAGTTCGCCGGGATCGAGCCGGAGGCCGAAAAGCCGTGGCTCCCCCCGGAAGGGGTCGACCGGGGAATCCTGGAGCGGATGATCGAGAACGTGATCGGGACCTTCCCGCTCCCCCTGGGGGTCGCGACGAACTTCCGGGTCAACGGCAAGGACTACCTGGTCCCCATGGCCCTGGAGGAGCCGAGCGTGGTCGCCGCGGCGAGCCACGCTGCGAAGATCTCCCGGGAGAAGGGTGGGTTCCACGCGCAGTCGAGCCCTCCGGTGATGATCGGCCAGATCTCCCTGGTGGACGTCCCGGACCCGAGCGGCGCCCGGCTCCGGATCCTGGAGGCCGAGCCCGAGCTCCTCGCCCTCGCCAACTCGAAGGACCCGCTGCTCAACAAGGTGGGCGGAGGGGCCCGTGCCCTCGAGGTTCGGCTCGCTCCCACGCCCCGGGGCACGATCGTCATCGTCCAGCTCCACGTGGACGTGCGCGATGCGATGGGCGCGAACGCGGTCAACACCATGGCCGAGGCGCTCGCTCCTGAGCTCGCCCGACTCTCCGGCGGACGGCGCAACCTGCGGATCATCTCCAACCTGGCCGTGCACCGAGTCGCCCGGGTCTGGGCCATCTTCCCACGAACCGCGCTCGAGGGTGAGGGCACCAGCGGGGCGGACGTGGTGGAGGGGGTCCTGGACGCCTGGAACTTCGCGGCGCACGACCCGTTCCGTTGCGCGACCCACAACAAGGGGATCATGAACGGGATCTCCGCGGTCGCGATCGCGACGGGGAACGACTTCCGTGCGCTGGAGGCCGGGGCGCACTCCTACGCGGCGTGGAAGGCGGGACCCGGAGGCGTCATCGCCCCGCTCACCACCTACGAGAAGAACGCGGAGGGCGACCTCGTCGGGACCATCGAGGTCCCCATGGCGGTCGGCCTCATCGGTGGGGCGACGGCGGTGCATCCCACCGCGAAGCTCAACGTCCGCCTGCTGGGCGTGAAGAGCGCCCAGGAGCTCGCCCAGGTCATGGCCTCGGTCGGGCTCGCCCAGAACTTCGCCGCCCTCCGGGCCCTCGCCAACGAGGGCATCCAGAAGGGGCACATGGCGCTCCACGCCCGCAACGTCGCCGTGATGGCGGGGGCCCAGGGCGCGGAGGTCGACGAGCTCGCTCGGCGCCTCGCGCAGGAGCACGCGGTCCGTCAGGACCGGGCGCGCGAGGTCCTGGCCGACATGCGCAAGACCTCCCCCTCGAAGACATGACCGAGGGGCCCCGCTCGGGGCTGCTCGGGGTGCTGGCGCTGCAAGGCGATGTCCCCGAGCACGCAGAGGCCGCCCGCGGTCTTCTCGGACCGGACCGGGTGCTGGAGGTCCGCTCCCCCCAGGACCTCGCCAGGGTCGCTGCGATCGTCCTCCCCGGAGGGGAGAGCACGACCCTTTCCCTCCTGCTCGACCGCTCCGGGCTGCGCGACCCGCTCACCGAGAGGGTACGAGCGGGGCTCCCGGTGCTCGCGACGTGCGCGGGGCTCATCCTCCTCGCCCGGGAGCTGGAGCCCGGGACGAGGGGGCGCGAGCCGAAGACCCTTGGGGTGATGGACGTCAAGGTCCGTCGGAACGACTACGGCCGCCAGGCCGACTCCTTCGAAACGACGCTCGAGGTCCAGGGGATCGGGAAGGACGTCCCCGCGGCGTTCATCCGTGCCCCGCGGATCCTGGGGGTCGGCCCGGGCGTCCGGGTGCTCGCGAAGGTGGGAGAGGACCCCGTCCTCGTGCGTGAGGGGCGGCTCTGGGGGCTCACCTTCCATCCGGAGGTCACAGGCGACCCAAGGCTGCTCCGGGCCTTCCTGGTGGACGCGGGGCTGCTCCCGGGCTGAAGGGCCAACCCTCGCGCAGCCGTTGGGTCGTCCTCCTCCCCTGGAGCGGCGGGACCTGCCGCTCAGACCGAGGGGATCGTCACGGGTTCGAGCGTCCAGGTGCTCTTTCCGAACAGGCCGTAGAGCAGCAGGATCCCGAGCAGGGTCACCGGTAGGAAGGCCAGGGTCAGCACGTCCGGCGCCGCCGGAAGAACGGGCTGGATGGCCCATCCCAGCAGCAGGCCCACGAACGGGTTCCAGACCAGGAGCCCGGTCCCCACGCGGGTGCGAAGGACGAGCCCGGGGTCGACGGGGGTCTCGGCGGAGCCGGTCGTCATCTGGGCGCGCACCCGCAGGACCGCCTCGGAGAGCTGCCAGTGTTGGATCGCCCGGAAGAGGACCACGCTCAGCAAGGCGACGAGCAGCAGGAACGCTCCTGCACCGAGCTGGACGGTCGAGCCAGGACCCCCATACGCGGAGGCGGAGGACCGGTCCATGACCCCGGAGAGCGAGAAGAGGAGCAGGATGACAAGGACGAACCCGGTGACCCAGCTGAGATAGGCGAAGAACGCGGCCCATCGCACATGGTCCTGCGTGAGGACGTCGGTCTGAGGGTCCTCCTGGAAGAGCCGACCGGGGGACACCCCGTACACTCGCTGCAACGTTCGGCGGACCTGGGCGTGGAAGGGCAGGACGAGGATCCCGCCCAGGATCCCCCCGAGCACGGCGAGCCACGGTGCGATGCCGAAGTCGCCAGAGGAGTTGGGGATGAGCAGCATGAGGGCGAGAGGTACCCACGCCAGGACCCAGATCTGCATCCCGCGGCGGTAGGTGCCGAGGACCCGATAGGGCTCGGTGCTGGAGCTGGGACCGCTGGAAGCATCCTCGGCCGTTGGAGGGCGCGAGGAGGCGAGACGACGTCGGGCCCGCCGGGCGGCCCCCATCCAAGCGAGCCCGGCGACCACGATGAGCCCCGAGAACGCGCTCACCAACGCGGAGGAGAGCGATGAGCCTTCGTTGAAAGCGTAGGCCGCGAGACCTTGCTGCGCCGCGCAGCCCTCGATGCAGACGGAGGTGCCTACGGCGGCACCGGAAGTGCCGCCCGCTGAAGCCATGGCACCCACGGGACAGACGTCGTAGCAGGTGGGCGTCCCCGCCGCCCCGACCGCGATCCAGTATCCTCCCCCATCGAGGAGCGCCACGATCGGGAACTGTTCAGAAGAAGGGACCAGCAGTGAGGCCAGAGGGACGTGACAGGTCTGGGAGACCTGGTCGTTCACGAGCCCCAGCTGCCAGCAATCGACCCCGTCCCCTTGAGGCAAGGTGGCCGCGATCTCGAACTCCGTGCTGCTGAGCGGCACCACCGAGATGAGGCGGGGGAGCTGCCCGGTGCCTCCACCGTCCTGCTGCAATTGGAAGAAGGGGATCGCGGCCAGGGAGCCGAGGGAGGTCCCCTGGATGGGGATGAGATAGGTCGGGGTCACGAGGAGGGCCGGGGTATCCGGGTCACCCTGCAGGGTCCAGCTGCTTGGTGCGGGGAGCAGCATGGGGGAGGTGGAGAAGCCCGAACCGGAGCCCTGCGCGTCCAACCACAGACCCAGCGAGGCCGCGGGAGCGCCCGTCGGCTGCTCGAGGAAGGCGACCACGATGCCCGAGCCCTCGGGGGCCATCTGGAGGCTCTCGTCGGACATGAGCGAGGCCCTGCCCAACGTGAGGTTCTGCCAGACCGTCCATGAGGCCCCTGCGTCCGTGCTCGCGACCGAGCTCACCTCCCCCTGGGCGGCGCCGCAAGCTCCGACCGGTTGATGGATCCAGGCGATCGCGGCCTGGGTCCCCTCGATCCCCGCCTGGAGCGAGGTGATCACCTCGCCCGGGAGGTAGACCGCTCTCGAGTTCCAGCTGAGGCCCCCATCGTGGCTCGAAGCGAGGAGGAGCGTCGAGTTCTGGTTGCAGCCCGTGGGGCCGCCGGGATAGTACCCCGTCCCTCCGGGGCTGGAAAGCCCGGAAGCGGCCGTGAGCACCAGGTTGGAGCCGTCCGCCGCGACCACGGCGAGGTCCCAAGGAGCACCGCCGGAGACCGCGTAGAGCGGGACCAGTGAAGGGCTCCACGAGAGGCCCCGGTCGGTGCTCTTCTCCAGGAGGATCGAACCTCCGTTCGACGAAGCCGCGAAGAGGGTGTGGCCGGCCTCGGTCAGCGCGAAGAAGCTCCCTGAGGGGGCGAGCATGGTCATTTGGTACTCCGGGCCCGCGTTCCCCGCGAGCGCGACCGAGAGCCCGAGCAGCAAGAGGAGAGCCCCGGCGGCGCGGCCTCGACCCTGCCCCCGGGAAGTGTCCAGGTGGAAGCGACGATAGCGGCGCAACGCTCCCGCAGGGACGGGACGGGCCTTTCGCGGCCCGGGCGGAGCAGCGTAGGGAGGGGGGCGAGCGGGCCGACCCAGCGAAAGGAGGGGGTCCGAGAGGGCGGTGAGAGGCCCTGGAGCGGCCCCGAGCGCCCCTCCAACCCCGCCCACGTGGGGCGGTGGAGGGGGCGCTCCGTCGCCCGAACCTCCCCGGTTCCCTGGTGAGGGGGCGTTCGATGGGGCGCTTCGATCGTCCACCCGGCCGGCCCACATGGGCCCTGCCGTCGGTCCAGACCGCGTGACCGGTGGGACCTCACCTCTCGCTGCGTCTTCTTCAGATCCGGTCATGGTGCTCCGTTCCGTGGTCCTCTGGGTCGAGCGGTGCTCCTCGGTCGCTTGGTCCTCTCACAGCATGTGCGAAAGCGGGTCCTCTTCCCCCTCGGGACCTGCGGGGGGCGTGGGACGAGGCAGGGGAGGGATGGAGGGAGGCGGGCCCGAGAGCTCTCCACCTCGGGACCCGAGCGATCCGCGCCGGGAGAGGAGGGTCAGAGAGCCCACGAGCCAGAGGAGGAAGAAGAGTCCAGCGCCGCCGAACGCGAAGAGGAGCCCGCCGGAGGCGCCGATCCCCGCGGAGGCGCTTGAAACCTGGGCGCCACCACTGCCTCCACCGCCCGTGCAGTTCACCTGGCACGAGGAGGAGCTGGAGCCTGACAGCTCCTGGAGGCTGGCCAGGCCGAGCAACCCCACGAACAGGAAGAGCAGGCAGAGGAGGCCAGCGATCCAGACCGCGGCCCGCCACCGCGTCTTCTCTGGGTCCCGACCGCGCGACATTCGCCCTCGTCCATCTATCGATCGGGCGGCTCTTCAACGAGATTACAAGTAAGGGGGAACGTGTTGTACACCATGCTAGAGCTTCGCCGCCCTGCGGCCCCAACCTCGAGACATGCGTGAACTGACCGACGCCGAGTATCGGACCCTCCTGGCCGTGCTCTCCTATCCGGAGGAGACCGAGCAGTCCCGCCTCCGTCGCTCCGGGCTCCCGAGCTCGACGTACCATGTGGCGAAGCGGCGGCTCTACGAGCTCGGCTGGGCGTCGGACCGATGGGTCCCTCAACCGGGCCCGCTCGGGCTCCGCGGCGTGGAGATCACGCTCTCGAGACCGTTCTCGGGGGACCGCGGGCCGCTCGAAGCGAGGCTACAGGAGGATGCGACCTGCGTCCTGCTCTGGTCGGGCGTTCACTGCGTGCTCTCCGTGCGGTTCCTTCGCTCCGAGGGGGCCCCCACCGGGAAGCGCGCGGTTCGCCCCATGCCCGCAGAGCTCGCACGGCTCGAGGTCCTTCGCGAGGACCCGACGGCCATGCTCCCCGTCTACTTCGACTTCGCCGGCCTCTGGGCGCACTTCGGGGCGGAAGCTCCTCCCGAGGGCTATCCCCGCGGTCTCGATCTGCGGTCCCCGGCGGTGTCCGCCCAGGAACGGCACGCCGCGCTCCAGGCCTTGCTCCGGGGCAACGAGCCGGAGGCCCATTGGACCGCCCACCGATGGACGAGCCTGCTGCGGCTGCCACGAAGCCAGCGTCGCGCGGTCCAGCGGGGAACGATCTCGGCCTGGACCTTCCCGCAGTTGTCCGAGATACCGCCGATGGAAGGACGACGTATCGGCGAGGTCATCTTCGTGGTGGGCAGCACCCACAAGGGAGGTCCCACCGACCTCCTCAATGCGCTCACGAAGGAATGCGGCGTGTTCCCGTTCCTCTTCGTCTCGGCCGGTGGACGGACCCTCGTGGGGGGGGTCGGACAGACGAGCGGGAGGTCTCCCGGACGTGTGACCCTCCGGTCCGCGCGCCGTCCCGTCCTGGGGGTGGTCCATCAACATCTGGAACAGGTGGAGATCCTCATCGAACCGGTCGAATCCTTGCGGGCGATCGTGCCGCATCGGTACGGGAGGTCCGTGGAGGACCTCTCGGAGGTCGGGAAAAGGCCGATGGCAGCCTCCACCCCCCGCGGCCTGGCGGAGAGCTGAACCGGCCCGCCGGTACCTGCCAGGACCGACGATCGTCCACCTTGGACGGGCGGTTCGCTGCGCGATAGCGCTGGGGCAGGGGCCTGGAGCGAAGACCCGGGGGTCCAACGAACCATGCTCCCCAGGCGGACGGGTGCGATGCGGTCGAAGGGGAGCCCTCCGCCGGCTCGTCCCTTGACCGCCCGCGAACCAGCCTTTCAGGGGGCAACGCATCCATATACCGGGGAGGACTGGATGATTGGGCTTCGCATGCCGGACCTCACCACGGTACCCGGTGCACCTTCGACCATCGCCGAACGCATCGAGGGACCCTCCTCGAGATCTCGACCGCGAGGATGGAGGATGGCGACGCTTGTCGGAGCGCTCTTCCTGACCTCCCTCATGCTCGCCGGCATCCCGGGGGCCCAAGCGGCCTCGACCGGCACCCATGCGGCCGCGTTCGCGACCGTCCCGATACCGGGCGGCCTCTCCGTCCTGGTGAGCTCTCGGGGGCCCCTTCCCGCCGGAGCGACCTTCGGCTCGCCGCTCACCGCGAGCCAGAGCTTCTCCTTCAACATCGAGATCAACATCCCCACGACCCCCGCGGAGCAGGCCTACCAGGCGGGGCTTCTCACCCCCGGATCGCCCAACTATCACCAGTACACCCCTCGCGGCTTCGCCTTCGTGAACGCGTGGGGACCCACCCCGAACACGGTGCAGGCGCTCTCGGCCTACTTCGGGTCCTACGGCCTGCACGTGACCAAGCTGGACCAGCTCGGACTGCTCTACAGCGTGAGCGGCTCCGTCGCCCAGGTCGACGCCGCCCTTCACACCACCCTGTATCAGGTCCGGTCGGGAACGACCCTCGGCTTCGCTCCGGCCTCCGATCCCGCGCTCCCGTCGAGCCTCGCCCCCTGGGTGGGCGCCTTCCACAACCTCAACAGCTTCACCGAGCCGCACCCGATGTTCTCCTTCGCGCCGGCGCGGACCTCGACCGCCCTCAGCGCGACCAACTTGCAGGATGCCTACAACGCGGCGGGCCTCATCAGCGGGGGCATCACGGGCACCAATGTCATCGGGCTCGCGGAGATGTGCGACCCGAGCCAGGCGAGCTCCACCTACAGCACGGACGCCAACCAGTTCGCGTCGGCCAACGGACTGCCTGCGGACACGATCACCCTGAGCGGCAGCGGCGCCAGCAGTTGCAGCACCGGCTCCTCAGGATGGGGGGTCGAGACCGACCTGGACATCCAGTCCTCCCACTCGATCGCCCCAGGTTCGAACCAGAACGTCTGCCTGGACAACACGGACCCCTCGGTGTGCGATTCCAGCTTCATCTCGAGCGGCATCGAGTTCGGCTCGAACAGCTGGGGGAGCTCCTCCAACGGCTACGCGAGCATCTGGAACACGGCAGAAGCTTCCGGCGTGGACCTCCTCGCGTCTTCCGGTGACAGCTGTGCCGCGGTAAACTGGCCCGCGGCCGAGACCTACGCGCTCGGAGTCGGAGGCACCTCGCTCACGGTGAGCGGGACGAGCTGGGGCTCCGAGACGGTCTGGTCCTGCTCGGGCGGATCCGGCACCGGGGGGGGATGTGACACCACGGACGCCTCCCCTCCCTACCAGGCGGGCATGACGGGCTACCCGGGAGCCTGCGCTTCGGGCAACCGCGGCGACCCGGACCTTGGTGCGGACGCGGACCCCAACACCGGGATCATGGTGTACGTGGGTAACCCCGCGAACTGCGGAGGCACGAGCCCCTGCCAGGTCGGCGGGACCTCCCTCGCCTGCCCGCTCTGGAGCGCCTCCTTGGACGTCATCTACCAGAAGTCCGGGTTCTCCGGGTTCGTCGGCGGGACGCTCTACTCGATCGCGAAGAGCTCGAGCTACAACACCGACTTCCACGACATCACCTCAGGCAGCAACGGATACTCAGCGACCGTGGGATGGGACCCGGATACCGGGCTCGGCAGCCCGAACATCGCGAACCTTGTGACGGGATTCGGCCCGCAGCCGCTCACCGCCGCCCTCAGCCCCGCCGCGAAGACCATCGAGGCCGGTCAGGTCGTGACCTTCACAGCGGCTCTCACCGGCGGCACCTACCCGTACAGCTTCGCCTGGGAGCAGAACGGCACGACCATCGCCACGACCTCCAAGGCGATCTACAACTACACCCAGTTCCACTCGGCCCCCTCGCCCTACCAGATCTCGGTCAAGGTGACGGACTCGACGACCCCCACCGCCTTCACGGCGACCGCGGGACCCGCCGCGGTCACCGTGAACCCGGGGCCCTCGGTGGTCTTCAGCGCGACCCCCCTCACCGTGGACGGCGGTCAGACGATCGCCCTCAGCGCGACGGCGACCGGAGGCAGCGGTGGGTACACCTACGATTGGACGCTCAACGGAAGCGGCTTCGCGACCTCCAGCACCTCCTCCGCAACGTGGACGGCCCCGAACCACACCTTCACCGGCACCATCGGGGTCCAGGTCTACGACTCGGTCGGTGGAAGCGCGGTGGGCTCCGCCCCGATCTCGGTCTTCGCGAAGCCGGGCGTGCTCTTCTCCGCCGCCCCGCTGGGGCCGATCGATGTGCTCTCCCCGGTCACGTTGACCGCGACGGCGACGGGCGGTGACCCGCCGCTGACCTACACCTTCTTCGCGAACGGCACCCAGGTGCTCTACACCGGCTCGCAGTCGAGCTTCGCGTGGACCCCAGCGGGGCCGGGCTCGTACGTCCTATCGGCGGGCGTCAAGGACAGCCTGCTGTTCTCGGCGAGCTCCACGACCCAGACCATCCAGGTGAACCCGGACCCCCAGGTCACGATCGGGCTCCCTGCCTCCGGACAGGCGGACGTGGGACAGTACGTGCAGCTCCAGGCGAGGACCACGGGAGGCACCAGTTGTTGCTCCTTCGCGTGGACCGTGAACGGGGCCGTGGTGCCGGGGGCTAGCGCCTCGACCTACAAGTTCAAGGCGTCGACCGCGGGGGCCATCACCGTCTCCGTCCAGGTGGTCGATGGCGTGGGACGCTCGGCGACCTCCCCTCAGGCGAGCCTCACGATCAACCCCGCCCCGACGGTCGTGATCCAGGGGTCCACGAACGTGGTGAGCGGCCAGACGGACATGCTCACCGCGGCCGTGACTCCCGGGACCTTCCCCTTCAGCTACGCGTGGACCTTGGACGGCCAGGGAGTCGGCGGAACGCCCCATGCGGTCTACAACCTCACCTCCACGACCATCGGGCCGCACGTGATCCGCGTGACCGCGACGGACGCGGATGGGATGTCGGTGAGCGCATCGGAGACGATCAACGTGACCGCGGTCCCCGCGTGGTACGACACCCCCTTCATCCCCGGGACCTCCTCGGCCCTGGTCAGCTGGGGCATCCTGGGCGTCGTGTTGGTCGCCGTGATCGCGGCGGCCGCCGTGGCCTCCCACCGGCGGAAGAAGGCGCGCTCGCCACTGGCGTCGGGCCACGGAGGAGCCCCGGGCCAGGGGGTCCCTGGGGCCTGCACGAACTGCGGCGCTCCCCCGACCCCGGGTTCTCCCTTCTGCGGCCACTGCGGCGCCCCCTCGGGCAGCGCACCGGTCCCGACCTCGTGGGCCGGTCCTCCGCCGGGGTACGGCGGTGGCCCGCCGGGCGGCGGTTACCTTCCCCCGCCACCCCCGTAGCTCCGTGGGTGGGCCTCCGTCCGACGACGACGGGCGCCGCGGAGCGCTGCCCTCCCCCGCCGAGCCTCAGAACGTCCAGAGCAGGACGAAGATGAGGAGCGCGACGACCGTGATGACGGCGAGCGCGACGAGGTAGGGCAGCCAGCCGGGGCGGTTGCCGAACACGACAGGCACAGGGCCGATCAACAGGAACCCTCCGTAGGAAGTGCGGGACGCAGCGCCGCCGCCCGGTACGGGGGCCTTCGGGCCGGCCGACCGAGGCTCGAGCGCCTCCCCCGCGCGCGAAGCCATGGCCCAGGAGAGCGCGAAGAAACCCACGACCAGCAGCACGACGCCCAGCAAGAGGAGCGGGGAGGACCCTGCGACGAAGGGGACGAAGAGGAAGACCCCGACGGTCGCCCCGCCCCGGAAGACCGCGCCCGCGATCGCACCGATGGCTCCGCCCAGGCACAACATGGCGAGGAGCCAGGGAAGCGCGCCGGACCGCATGGGAAGGTGTCCTGCCATCCTCGAGGGCTTTCCTGGGGACCTCTCAGTGGAAGGTGTCGAACCGGTAGGGAAGCAACGGTCGCTCTCCCAGGGCGGAGAGGAACTCCGGGGGCGTGAGGACCGGCCGGTCGTAGGAGGAGCCGTCGTCCAGGGCGATCCGAGGGCACGCGGTCGAGACGTAGGCGTCGAGGTCCCTTCCCGTCAGGTCCCGGGGGTCCAGCCGGTCGAAGATGAGCACCTCCGCCGACCAGCCGCGCTCCGTCGCCTTCTCCGCCAGGCGGGAAGCCATGGCCCGGCGGTCCTGGCCCGCGAAGCTGCTCACCAGCACGCCCCAGCGCCGGGCATCCATCGACTTGGCGATGGTGAGCAGGCGCTTCTGGACCATCTTCTCCCGGTCCAGCGGAGGGGTCACATCGACCTGGAGAGGGTCCAGGGCCCACACGGGCCGTTCCACCGAGAAGGCGAGCCCCAGCGGGTGGAAGAGCCCCGTGCCGACGAACAGGAAACCATCGACCTCCCCTTCGAGGCCCTGGGCCGTGGTGTAGTTGCAGCCCAACGCCTGGCCTGGGTAGGCGAGCCTACGGTCACCGCCTCCGACGTGCGTCTCGAAGCCCTGAGCGCCCAGGGCAACCTCGAGGCGGGGAAGCAGCTCCAGGTGTTGGACCGAGGCGACGAGCCCCAGCCGGCGCGGCAACCCGGCCCGGGAGACGGACCCCGCCAGGCGTTGGACGTCCCCTTCGGAGGTCCGCATCTCGACGAAGTAGGTGGGGAGGGCGAGAGGCATGTTCGGGATAGGCGCATGGCCCAGCGTCACGATCGCCTGGGCCCCCGGGGCCTCGCTTGGCGAGGGGGGGTCGCAGGCCCCGAAACAGGCCCTGGTGACATGGACGACCTGAGCGCCCGTCGCCGTCCGGATCTCCTCTCCCAAGCTCGCGAAGTTCCGGGTGAGCCCTGCCGGCACCTGCAGCACGATCCTCCGGTACTTCGCGGCCCGCAGGTCGGAGAAGAGCTCGGGGCCCACCTCGCGGTAGACGCTCGAACGGGAGGAGGAGGGGGGAGCCCCCTCCGGCCCGGAGACCTTGTCCGCTTCCACGCTGGGACCGGCCATCTTCGACCTGGGGACTCCCAGGTCCCCGGTGCGCCTTGAGGCTTCCCCACGCCCTGATCGGCGAACCCAGGGCTACGGACCGATCCGCTGTTGCAGCCGCAGGAGCGCCTCGCGATTGTCCGGATGGAAGAGCAAGGAGAGCGCCGCCGACGGAGAACACCAACGGTACGCCTGATGCTCCCGGCTGAGGAGCGGCCGCCGCTCGACCGGGACCTCGGCCGCGAACCCGTGGACCCGGAACGGCCGCTTCCCGTCCCAGAGGAAGAGGAGGCTCCAACCGAGGTCGATGACCTCTCGCACTTCCGTGAACCCGGTCTCCTCTTCGGTCTCCCGTAGGGCCGCCGCGGCGTAGGAGGTGTCGGAGGGCTCCACCTTCCCGCTGACCGGCTGCCAGAAGTCCCCGCGGTTCGGTGCACGGCGGAGCAGGAGGACGCGGAGCGGGTGACGGACGACGACGAAGGCTTCGACGCA
The DNA here is from genome assembly GCA_027306505.1 of Thermoplasmata archaeon. Lineage (GTDB taxonomy): Archaea > Thermoplasmatota > Thermoplasmata > Lutacidiplasmatales > UBA184 > JAKAAX01. The sequence continues at coordinate 36,739 of DAHUZP010000072.1, forward strand.
CTCCTGGACCGGCTCCCACGAGAGAGCGGCAGGGCCCGCCGGTGCCCTCAACAGGGCCTCCGTCCAAGAAGCCGCGGGGACCGGGCGGAAGGGAACATGACCTTCCAGCGAAGGGGGCCACTCAGCCCCGGCGCTGCTGGAGCAACCTGAGGATCGCCTCGGCCGGCTCTCCTCCCGCTTCCTTGAGCGCCCGCACAGCGGTGTCGTGGTCCACCCCGCCTTGTTCCATGACCAGGGCGATGTCCTCCTCCGGGGGGCCCGCGGGAGCGGTGACCTGGGGGGGATGGGGGTGGGAGCCGGACGCTCCGCTCGCCTCGCCCGACGCCGCTCCGCCCGTCGGTGCGGAGCCCTTCGGGCGGGTCGAGACCTCGCCCACGATCTGGAAGGTCTTGACCCCCTGCATCGTGACGACGGTCACCTCCGCGCCCTGGATGACCATCTCCTCGTTCGCCCGGCGGATGATGACCTCCTCCACATCGGAGAGGGTCTCCGTCGACATGCCCATGCGCTTCATCATGAAGCGCATGTTCCGCTCGTTCATCCGACCCCCAGGCATCATGGACGCTGCTCCTCCAGGGAAGGGGAAGGCGGGGCTTTAGGCTCGACGGGAGCGGGGGCGTGCGGAGCTGGGGACGTCCTGCATCGACTCGGGAAGCTTCCGGTCGACCTCGGGGTCGCTCAGGAGCTCCGCGCTCCCCGAGGGGACGAAGCGTCGGGAGTGTCCCCGGACCCGGTCCCTGGCCCCTTCCCTCGAGCCCCGGACCTGCCGCTCCAGCTCTTCCATCACGTCCGCGGTCGCCTTGAGCAGATTGTAGTCGGTCCTGGAAGCGTTGAAGATGTGGCTATGTCCGTGCAGGCGGACCTCGATGGTCATCGCCCCCAAGCCGCGGGTGGGGTGGGAGACCACGTGGACGGAGAGCATCCGGGGCTCCTCGGCCCGGGCGATGCGCTTCAATCCCTTGCTGAGGACCGCATCCAGGTCGGTCATGAGCGTGGGGTCGGTCCCCGCCGCGAGCCCGGAGATCTGGATGTAGACCCCGGAAGCCTCCGGCGTGTGCCGGACGGCGAGGCTCAGGAGGTCCGCCTGGGAGACGCGGCCGAGCAGGCTCTGCTGCTCGGTCACGAAGACGCTGGAGGACCGTCCTTTGAGCATCATCCGCGCGGCCTCTCCGGCCGTCGTGGTCCGGGTGAGCGTCAGGGGGGGCTGGGTCATGATTGACCGGACCTGGGCGTCCTCCGGGGCGGTCTCGAGACCGGGGTCCTTCTTCCCGCCGGCCATCGGTCGCCAGAAGGCGTTGGCCACGTCGGAGAGCGTCACCGAGCCCACGAGCTTGTGGTCCCGGTCGAGGACCGGCAGGGCGTGCTCTTCGAGCTCACGCAGGTGCGAGAACAGCGTCCGGCAGGGTTCGTCCGCCCCCACCTGCTGCGTCGTGGGGCTCATCACCTCAGAGACCAGATGCTCCGCGAGCTTCGGGAGGGCGGGCAGCGCCCGGACCAGGTCGGTCCGGGAGACCACGCCGAGCAGGGTGCCCCGCTTCGGGTCCACGACGCATCCCGCGCGTCGTCCGGAGGCGAGCAGCTTCTCCGCGATCTCGGGGAAGGGCAGGTCGGGCGGAAGGGTCGGTGGGAGGATCATGATGTGCTCGAGCTTCGTCGAGAGCGTGAGGGTGTGGCGGCGCCCCAGGGCATCGTAGGTGACCATCCCCACCATCTTCCCCTTGCGGAGGACGACGATCTCGTGGATCCGCTTGCTTCGCATCACTCCGAGCGCTTTGGACAGGGTGTCATGGGCCTCAGCGGTGATGGGGTCGGCGGACATCAGCTCCGAGGCCACGGGCCATTCCTTCGGCATGTTCGACCGCGGGGCCACCCCCTCCCCCGTAAATAGGGTGCGGGTGGAGCCGGCGGACAGGAGGCGGCGGTGCCTTCAGAGGTCGCGGCTCAGCTGGTAGCCGTTCTCCCCGTCCGAGTAGTAGCCCCGCAAGAGGTCGTTCACGGAGAACCCGAAGCGGGTGTAGAAGCGGATCGCGGTCGCGTTCCCGACGCGGACCTCCAGGGTCACCCGGACCATCCCCCGGGCCCGGCACCGCTGGAAGAACACGTCCATGAGGTGGGCCCCGACCCCGCGCGACCTCCACCGGGAGTCCACCGCGAACATCAGCACCCGGGCCTCCCCAGGCACCTGGTTCACGCCCAGCAAGAACCCCTGGGGTACCCCCGAGCGGTCCTGGGCGACCAGGAACCCTTGCGGCCATTGCTGGCTGAGGGAGGTGTAGAGCGAAGGTTCGTAGTGCTCGCGAAGAGCGTCCGCGACGATCTCGGAGATGCGCGGGATGTCCCGGGGATGGAAGTTGCGGAGGTAGACGGCCCCCCCCGCGAAGGGCTCGAGAGCGTAGCCTTGCTCCGGGCGCGGAGCCGTGTCAGCGATACATCTCACCCCCGCCAGGTTCCTTGAGGGTCTTGAGCGACTCCTCCTGCTGGCTCATGTTCTTGCGGAGCTCGAGCTCGATCTCGGCCGCCTTCCGACGGAGCGGCTTGGTGTCGAAGACGAGCATCGGGACCATGGGGTTGATCACCTCGAGGATCCGAGCGGCGGCCCGGGCGTCCGGGTGACCCCGGTGGGCCTGGGAGACCAGGCAGAGGACCCTCGTGCTCCGGTCCACGCTCGAGAGGAGCAGCGCCCCTGCGAAGCCCGTGACCAGGCCGTCCGCCCGGTCGAAGCCGTAGGTGTCGAGCAGGGGGGCGGCGGCCTTGTTCGCCATCGCGACGACACGTACCTCCGCGTCGCTGGTCTCCTCCACCGGCTGACCCTCGAGCGCCACCACCAGGTCGATGCCCTTCTTCTCCGCGAAGTCGAGCAGGCTCTTGCCGATCGAGTTGAGGAGCGTGGGGGAGGGCTGGATGTCGGAGAGGACCGCGACCAACTGGTTCGACTTCTTGTTGACCCCGCAGACGGTCCGGCTAGCGTAGAAGCGCACCGGGGGGCTCACCACGCCCCCCTCCATGACCACGGTGGGGGGGAACTCCTCGCTCGTCATGTAGGCGATCGGGGACATGTCGAGGGAGTGGCGCAGGTAGCTCACCGCGACGGAGCCGACCAGCCCGTGCGTCGGGAACCCGACGACGAGCATCGACCCCTTCAGGGAGTTGTTCTTCGTCTCGACGATCTTCGGGTCCATGTCCTGCCCGTCCAAGGGAGCGATGGGTGAGCGAAGCAGGGCGTGCCGGCATATGGCCGTTTCCTTCCGTTCCGACCGCGCCCGAAGAGCGACCCGCGTGCCCCGGACCGCGCGTTCGGGCCCGGGGAAACGTCCGACGCGACCTCGCCCGAAGGTACCGGGCCCTCGCTTCACCGTCGAGCTTATCAACCGGACCTCGGCTTGCCTCGCGCGTGAAGGTCCTCATCACCGGGGTGGACGGATACTCAGGCTGGCCGCTCGCGCTGCACCTCCTGAAGCGAGGGCACGAGGTCGTGGGGATCGACAACTTCCTCACCCGCCAAAGGGTGGCCGAGGTGGGGAGCTGGTCGGCGACCCCCATCCTCGACATGCACGAGCGGAGGAAGGCGCTCGAGGAGCACGGGGTCAAGGGGTTCCGGTTCTACGAAGGGGACCTGTGCGACTTCTCCACCGTGAGGCACATCCTGCACAAGGAACATCCCGACTCGATCGTCCATCTGGGGGAGCAGCGGAGCGCACCCTACTCGATGATCGACGTGCACCACGCGGTCGCGACCCAGTGTCAGAACATCACCTCCACGCTCAACATCGTCTACGCGATGAAGGACGAGTGCCCCAAGTCGCACCTGGTCAAGATGGGCACGATGGGGGAGTACGGCACCCCGAACCTGGACATCGCGGAGGGGTTCTTCGAGGTCGAGTTCCGGGGCCGCAAGGACCGGGTCCCGTTCCCCCGCCAGGCCTCCAGCTGGTACCACTGGTCGAAGGTCTTCGACACCGGCGACGTGATGCTCGCGAACAAGCTCTGGGGCCTCCCCACCACGGACGTGATGCAGGGGGTCATCTACGGGACCCGGACCGCCGAGATCTCGGAGGACTGGCAGCTCACCCGGTTCGACTTCGACGAGGTGTGGGGGACCGCGCTCAACCGCTTCTGCGTCCAAGCGGTGCTGGGGATGCCCCTCACCCCCTATGGGAAGGGGGGCCAGAAGCGCGGGTTCATCGCGCTGGAGGACTCCATGCAGAGCCTGCGGCTCTCGGTGGAGAACCCGGCCGCCAAAGGGGAGTACCGGGTCTTCAACCAGTTCGATGAGGCCTACTCCATCACGGACCTCGCGAAGCTGGTGGTCAAGGTGGGAGCGAAGCTAGGGATCTCCGCGGAGATCCACAACTCCTACAACCCCAGGGTCGAGGCCGAGGAGCACTACTACAACCCGCTCCACGACAACCTGCTGAAGCTGGGCTACCGGCACCAGCGCACGCTCGAGGAGGCCCTGGAGTGGATGCTCACGGACCTCAAGCGCTTCCACAAGCGCCTCGAGGCGAAGCGCGAGGTGGTCATGCCCCGGATGGACTTCCGCGAGGCGGACAACCGCACCCGGCTCCACATCGCTCCCCCCACCCGCCGCGCCGCGAGCGCGCCCAGCCCCCCCAAGAGCCCACCGAACCTCGTGAGCTCGTCGTCCGCGGCGGAGAACTGAGACCGGTCAGGGTGACCTCGAGGTCAGGAGCGGCCTGGTCGTTCGCCTTCCGGTAGGCGGGTAGGATCGATGGGAAGAGGAACCACGCGGTGGCCGGTCCGTCCCCCAGGTCCCCGGGAGAGTGCGCGATGAAGGCCGTCGTGACGATGGCCGGGGAGGGCACGCGCATGCTCCCCGCGACCCGGGGGCTCCGCAAGGAGATGCTCCCCCTGTTCTACCGGGGCAGGCAGGGGAACCCGACGCTCGCCCCCGTCGCCCATCTCGTCGTCCGGACACTGCACGCGGCGGGCGTCGACGACCTCACGGTCATCGTCTCACCTGACCAGGAGGCCGTGGTCCGCTACTTCCAGCCGGACGACGCGTTCATCGCACGGCACCTGCACCACCCCGAGCGGCTGGTGGAGACCCTCGCCCTGCACCACCTCCTCTCCGAGATGGAGTTCCACTGGGTGACCCAGAGGGCCCCCAAGGGTTTCGGCGACGCCCTCTTGAGGGCCAGGGACCGGATCGGCCGGGAGCCTTTCGTGCTCCACGCGGCGGACGCGGTGCTCTGGGAGCCGGTCCCCGGCCGGCTCCCCCGCGCCATGGACGCCCTGCGCCGGAAGGAAGGGGCCCGGGTCGTGCTCTTGGTCCGCCGGGTCCCCGAACCCCGTAACTATGGGGTCGTCGAGGGCACCTGGGCGGGAAGGATCGACGGGGCCCGCTACCTCAGGGTCGCCCGCATGGAGGAGAAGCCGGAGCGACCCCGCAGCTCCTGGGCGGCGACCGCCGTATACGCCTTCGCCCCCGAGATCTTCGACGCGCTCGAGTCCGAGGCCCGCCGCCGACCCTCCGAGCTCGAGGTCACCTCGGCCATCTCCCGATTGATCCAGGAGGGGGAGAAGGTGTTCGCGGTCGTCCTCGCCCCGAAGGAGGGGCAATGGCTCTCGGTGGGCTCCCCGGAGGGCTACCTCCGCGCCGTTAGGCGGACCTACGCGCTCGCCCGCAGGGTGCCCCCGCGCACCGCGTGACGGCTGGTCTCCCACTCCCGACGACCTCAAGAGGGCGGGGTCCCTGGACAGCTGGCTCCGACGCCGGGCCCGAGGGGGGCACGGCGGGTAGCTTAATGCGCGGTCATACGCATGCATGCATAGGGGGGAGGTCGAGCAGGTGGGTCCACAATCGCCCCGGTCGAAGCCGGAGGGCCCCCGGGGGAGCTCTCCGGAGGAAGCGCCCTCAGGGGCGGGGCTCCTCGACGCGCTGCTTCGCGAGCTCAACGAGGATGGGCTGGAGGGCTCTGCCACCCGGGCGGAGGGGGGTTCCGTGCCCGAGGAGAGCCCAGAGGGAGCCTCAGCGGAGCCCCAGGTAGGGCCCTCCAGTGCCTCCGGCCTCTCTGCGTACCCCTCCCAGGGGGTGGCGCCCTCCGACTCGGAGCTTACCGGTGAGAGACCCGCCGATCACCTTTCCGAGCTCACCCGTGCCGTGGAGCTCGCCCGGGCGGAGACCGGGTCGTTGCGGGCCGCGCTCGGGCTCCAGCAGTCCGTCGAGACCGACCTCCGGCGGGAGCTTCAGGAGACCCGAAGCGCCCTCAAAGAGGCGAAGGCCCGGCTCAACGAGGCCTCCTCCAAGTTCCTTCCGGCGGCCCCCGTCGCGTTCCTCTCTCCGGACGGGCGCACCATCGCGCGGCGGGCCTTCTACGCTCTGGGCCGGGGGGAGGCCCTGGACGGGTACCTGAGCGAGCTCCTCGCGGGGTGGGAGAGGGAGGGCAGGAAGATCGTGCCCTCGTACGACCCGCGCACCGGGATCACCCTCACCGTCGAGGGCGACCCGGACCGCAGGTTCCTGCGGGTCCTCACCTCCGGGATCCTCCTCGTGCACCTCAACGAGGAGGAGATGAAGGCGGTCGGAGAGCTTCCCCCCCTGGTCCGGGCCTCGAACCGGTCGCGGAGCCCCGCGACCGGCTCCCAGGAAGGAGGGGCCTCGGGGACGTCCCAGGGGAAGGAAGGGACCAGCCGTTCGTGAGGCCCGCCGGGGCCCAGCCTCCAGCGCTCCCCCCCCAAACTTAAATCGTGAGCCCGGTGGACATCCCGATGGCGTCCGCCGCCCCCCCCGAGGTCATCGGAGAGCGCGTGCTGGACGGCGTGGGATGGGTCCGGGGTCCCGTGGCCAACGTCTTCACCTTCCGCGAAGGGGGACGGATCTACCTCGTCGACTCGGGCTTCCCTCACAACGCCTCGAAGGTCCGCCTCGCCTTCCGCGAGGCGGGGTTGCCCCTCTCCTCGCTCACCGACATCCTGCTCACCCACCAGCATCCCGACCACGTCGGTGGCGCGGCGTACCTCCGGTGGGTGACCCACGCGAAGGTGTCCTGTCACGAGATGGACGCGCCGACGGTGGAAGGGAAGGGACCGATGATGGCCCCCCTCTTCGTTCGCCTGTTCCTCTCTCCCCAGCCGGTCCAGGTCGATCGGGTGCTCCGGGAGGGCGATCAGGTGGGCCCGTTCACCGTCGTCTGGGCCCCTGGCCACACGCTAGGGAGCGTCGCGTTCTACCATCCGGAACGGAAGCTGCTCTTCTGCGGCGATGCCCTGGTGACCTCCCGACGCGGGGCCGCGCTCGCCCGACCGTTCTCCAACTTCGACCCGGACCAGGCGATCTCCTCCGTGGAGAAGCTCGCCTCGCTCGAGGTGTCCGCAGTCTTCGCCGGCCACGGTCATCCGATCCTCTCCAACGGCGGCCGCGCGCTCCGCGAAGCGGCGAAGAAGGTCAGCAAGAGGGCGGAGCACCGCTGGTGGACGCTCGTCGGGCCCGAAGGGCACCCCGAGACCCACCCGAAACCCGAGCCGCCGCCCACCCCGCGCTCCGCCTGAGGGCGAGGTACGGGGCGCTTGGGAGCCCCGCGCCGGATTTGGGTTTTTAAACCTTTCTACTCACATTCAAGAGAGGGCGGGGCTGTCGACTCCTCCGGCATACGGTGTCTCATAGAGGGCGCATGGGGGTCGTTCGGACGTGAAACGCCAGATGGTCGACATGCTGGCCGACCTGATCAAGCTCTCTTCCGACCCCTCCTCCGACAAGCACGAGATCCTGGACTACATCCAGTCCATCGCCGACTCGCTCAAGATGCGCTCCGCGGTCTATGGGGACCCGAGCGCTCCCGCCCTGCTCTCCGAGTACGGCCAGGGCGGCGTGGTCCTCGCGGGCCACTTGGACACGCCCCCCGTGGGCGACGGCTGGAGCTTCTCGCAGAGCCAGTTCACCGCCGGTCGGATGTACGGTCGCGGCGCGGCGGACATGAAGGGGACCGTGGTGGCCATGCTCTCCGCGGTCAACGACCTGGTCGTCCGCAAGGTCCCCGTGACCCTCGCCATCACCACGGACGAGGAGACCACGATGAACGGGGCGCAGGCCCTGTGCAAGACCCTCGCGATGCGCCGCGCGAAGGCGATCGTGGTGGGCGAGCCCACCGGTCTGCGCGTCGGCTACGCGGAGAAGGGAGTGCTCGACCTCGCGATCGAGACCCGGGGGAGGTCCGCCCATGGGGCGATGCCTCAGCTCGGAGAGAACGCGGTCGTGAAGCTGATGCGGTTGCTTCGGGCCCTGGAGACCTTCCGGGGACGGGTCGCCCATCCGGAGCTCGGCACCGTCACGGTGAACGTGGGTACGCTCCACGGCGGCAACCGGGTGAACGTGGTCCCCTCGCGCGCGGCGGCCGAGGTGGACATCCGCTTCCCTCCACCCTACACGCCCGACGAGCTCCAGCGGGAGGTCGAGGAGCACCTCAAGCGGATCAAGACCCCCTTCACGCTCCGCCGGCTGGTGAGCCTGCCCTCGCTCCAGGTCGATCCCCAGAGCGACCACATCCGGATCTTCAAGGAGGTCTCGTCGAGCGAGCTCGCCGTGCTGGTGCACGCCTCCGAGGCGGTCCACTACGTCAACGTGAACCCACGCGTCGTCATCTACGGAGCGGGGGACGAGGACCTCTCTCACCAGGCGAACGAGTACGTGAAGATGGAAGCGGTGGTCCGCGCCGCCGAGTCGTACAAGAAGTTCGCCCAGAAGATGGCCTCGCAGCGCCTCGTCGCCGGGAAGCCGTAAGCGGCCCCTGCCGACCGGCGGGGGAGGGACCTCGACCGTGCCAAGCTCCTCACCCGGGGCCGTAGGGGGGAGCCCGAGCGTCGTCCACGTCTCCACCCGCTATCCTCCGGCGCCCGGCGGCGTCGAGCGCCACGTTCGAGAGGTCGCCCTGCGGCAGCGCTCCCGCGGGTGGGACGCGAAGGTGCTCACCACCGACCTCTACACGGAGATCCCCTGGCAACGCCTGCCATCCCAGGGGTCCGGCTCGCGCCCCGGTTCCTGGGTCCCGGATCCCGAAGGGGTCCCTGTGCTCCGTCTGCGAGCGCGCGCCCTCTCCGGTGACCTCCACTACCCGTTCGTCCCCGGGCTCTACCGGGCGATGCGGGGAGCCCAGGCCGACCTGGTCCACGTGCACACCTACGGGACCTACCAGGGGTTCAGCGCCTCCGCCCTGGAACGGCTGAACCGCAGACCCTGGGTCCTCACCGCCCACTACCATCCGACCTGGTCCATCTGGGGAGGAGCGGGCCGCAAGTCGCTCCGTGGGATCTACGACCGGCTCTTCGCGCCCTGGGTCCTCTCTCGAGTCTCCCGCTTGATCCTGCAGAGCCGCGAGGAGGAGGGATTGCTTCGCGAGGTGGTCAAAGACCTTCCTCCCATCGCCTTCGTCCCTCCCGGCTATACACCGCTCCCTCCTCCGCGGTCGGAGGGAGGAGGGTTCCGCGGGGCCATGCGGTTCTCCGGACCCTTCGTGCTCTTCACCGGGCGCCTCGCTTCGAACAAGGGGCTTCCCCCGTTGCTGGAGGCCTTCGGGAAGCTCGCGCCCCGGTTCCCGGACCTCCAGCTCGTGCTGGTGGGACAGGATGGGGGAGAGGGTCCGCAGGTCCGCGCCCTCGCGGAACGTCTGGGGCTCTCCTCCCGGGTCCACTTGACCGGCTTCGTCGAGGACGAGTCGCTCCTTGCGAGCGCCTACGCCCAGGCGGAGGTCTTCGTGCTGCCCTCGGACTACGAGGCGTTCGGCCTGGTCCTGCTCGAGGCGATGGCCCAGGGCACTCCGGTGATCGCCTCCCGCGTCGGAGGGATCCCTTCTCTCGTGGAGGAGGGCAAGAACGGCCGCCTGGTGCCTCCTCGTGACGTGCCCGCTCTCGCGAGCGCGCTCGAGGAGCTCCTTACCGACCGAGCGCGGGCGCGGGCGATGGGAGCCTACGGCCGAACGACCACCGTCCCCCGCCACACCTGGGAGCGGACCGTGGAGGGTCTCGAGCAGGTCTACTGGGAAGTGCTGGAGGGAAAGCCCCCGGTGGAGAGGGCTCCCCGGGACCCGACCCCGCCCGGGAGATCATCCTCCTCGGGGGGGTCGCGATGAAGGTAGCCCAGGTACTGCTCCGGTACGACGCGCCGGGGGGTGTCGAGACCCACGTGCGGGAGCTCTCTTCCGCACTCCGACGGGCCGGCGACGAGGTGAAGGTCTACGCGAGCGACCTCTACTCCGAGCAAGGCTGGGTGCGCCGCCCGGAGTCCTCGCGCAGCCTCGACGGGATCCCGGTGGAACGCTTCCCCGCGGTGAAGCGCCTCGTCCCGGGCCTCACGCTACCGCTGATGCCGGGTCTCCTGCACGCGCTGGACCGGGACCGGCCCGAGGTCATCCATGCCCACTCCCATCGGTACGGTCACGTCCTGCAGTCCGCGCTCGTCGCGGGGGCCCGCGAGATCCCGCTCGTGGTCGGGACGCACTACCATCCCGCGGACCCGTGGGAACCCGCGTCGAAGAAGGCGATGCTTCGGGTGCAGGACCATCTCTTCGGGATGACCGCCTACCGGACCGCCTCAGCGCTCATCGTCGAGACCCGGCGCGAAGCCTCGCTCGTGGGGGAGTTCGCTCCTTCCGCGAAGGTCAGGGTGATCCCTCCGGGGATCGACCTCGGGGTCTGGGGCGGCTCGCCCGGGAGCGGCGCATCATCCCCAAGAACGGCCAGGAAGCGCGACGGCTACCTCCTCTTCGCCGGACGGCTCGCGCCGAACAAGGGTCTGAGGGTCCTGCTCGAGGCCTGGGCCGGCCTTCCCAAGGACGCGCGTCCTCCGCTCGTCCTCGTGGGGTCGGACTGGGGGCTTCGGGGCCCATTGGAGGCCCGGGCCAGGGTGCTGGGCGTCTCCTCCGAGATCCGGTTCGAGGGGAACCTGGACCCGGCGCGGTACCGGGCGGCCTTCGCCGGGGCCCGCGCGCTGGTGCTCCCCTCGGAGTACGAGGCCTTCGGACTCGTGCTGCTGGAAGCGATGGCCTCGTCGCTGCCGGTGGTCGCGACCTCGGTCGGAGGCATCCCCGAGGTCGTGGAGGAAGGGCGGACGGCCCTTCTCGTGCCATCGGGGGACGAGGGGAGGTTGCGAGAGGCGATCGCGACCCTGCTTCGGGACCCCGCGCGCGCAGAGGAGATGGGGGCGGCCGGGCGCGAGCGGGTCGAACGCCTCTATTCCTGGGAGCGCACGTCCCGGAGCGTCCGAGAGGTCTACCGCGAGGTCGGCGCGGCTCCCGACCGGTCCCGGTCGTCCTGAGCGGACGACCCGCGGGGCCGAGCGAGCTCCCCCACTTCTTCGGCGAGCCCACCGAGCTGCCGTCGCTCCTCCTCGGAGCGGTGGAAGTGCGAGAGCACGCCGAGCGCGATGGAGAGGCCGCGAAGATGCCAGCGCCCCATGCGCCTTTCCTCGTCCTCGGCGGAGGGGTTCCCCACGGCGGCCCGTTCAGGCGGCGCGGGGGACACGGGTAGGACGGGTGACCTTGGTCCCCACCTGCTCGCTCCCGAAATCGCGCATGATCGCGAGGGCCTTGCGCAAGTTCTCCCGAGAGTTCGCGAAGGCGAGCCTCAGGTGAGAAGCCCCGAGGGAGCCGAACGCGTCCCCCGGCGTGCAGAGGAGACCCTCCTTGAGGAGCCCCTGGGCCGCCTCCATCGCGGACATCTTCCAGGTGAAGGACGGGAAGGCGTAGAAGGCGCCCTCCGGCCGGACGCAGCGCATCCCGGGCACCTCGTTGAGGCCCTTCACCACGAGGTCCCGGCGGGCGCGGAACTCCTTCGTCATGGCGGCGATGTCCGCCTGGGCCTCCTGGAGGCCCCGCAGTGCCGCGACCTGGCAGGGGGTCGACGGGCAGGCCACCGCGTGGTAGTGGATCTTGTTGGCCCCGGCGGCGACGGTCCGGGAAGCGACCAGGTAGCCCAGCCGCCAGCCGGTCATGGCAAGGATCTTGGAGAAGGAGTTCACCACGACCACCCGGTCGTAGCGCCCCCAGAAGCTCTTGTGCCCGCCCGGAGCGTAGATGATCTCATCGTAGACCTCGTCCGAGATGATGGTGAGGCCGTGCGACTCGGCGAACGAGACGATCGCGTCGACCGTATTGCCGGAGAAGACCCCGCCGGTGGGGTTCGAGGGGGAGTTCACCACGATCGCGCGGGTCCGGGCGGAGACCAGCTCCTCGAGCTCGGCGATGTCGGGCTGGAACCCTCGCTCCTCCCGCAGCGAATAGGGGACCGGGATCGCTTCCGCGAGCCGGGCATGCGGGCCGTAGAGCACGAAGCCGGGGTTCGGGATGAGGACCTCATCGCCGGGGTCGTAGAGGGTGAGGGCGGCGGACAGGAGCGCCTCCGTGCCGCCGGACGTGACGATGACGTTCTCCCGGGCGGTGGTCCCGTCGTAGCGCCGGTAGCGCTCGGCGAGAGCGTCGCGAAGCTCCGGGAGCCCCGCGGAGGGCCCATACTTGTTGCTGCCGTTCCGGACGGCCTCGAACAGGGCCTCCTTGACCACGGTCGGTGGGTTGAAGTCCGGTTCTCCGAGCCCCAGGTGGATCACGTTCGCCGGGGCCGCGTCGAACATCTTCCGGATGCCGGAGATCTCCAAGGCCTGTACGCGTGCCGATAGCATGCTGAGAACCCCCGGGTTGGCACCGTTAGCCAAGGGGGGGAGATAACGTGGTCGCCCCTCGACGGACAGAGGGGGCACCGGACGAGCGGCCGCTCACTGACGGTGAAGCTACGACCGGGGGAAGGGCTCCACCCTAGGGCTTCCTTTTCGGCAGGTATATAGACGGGCGACCGTCCCATTTTACGTCGATGGTGAGCAGGGAACTCCGCTCTATCGCCTGGGTGCTCGGCATTGCGCTTCCCCTTCTGCTCCTGCCCGTGGCTGCGAGCTACCTCCCGACGCATGGAGGGACCCTCCTTGCGCTACCGACGAGCCCCGCCTCCACGACCGGGAGCCTCCCTTCGTTGCTCACGCTTCCGCACTACGGTCCGGCGGGGGCTCCCTCTGCTCCGCGGGGAGGGCTGGCCCCGGAGGGCGGGATGCCCACCGCTTCCTCCGCCCTCCCTGCGCTGAGCCCCTGCGGAGTCCCACGATGCTTGATCGTGAACCTTGGGGTCTCCACCTTCCCGGGGAGCATCACCTACACCTCCGACTTCAACACCGGCTCGGTGGGCAACGCGAACGAGGTCTTCTTCCAGCTCTGCGACTTCGCTCCCGACCACACGGCGAACGTCTCGATCTCGGACCCCAACGCCACCAGCGACGGGCTCGCGAACCCCCTCTTCGACCGCAGCGTGCCGTTGACTTTCACCGCGAGCTCGCTCTGTCCCGGAGGGGTCTCGTTCGACTCGACCCTCGCCCCCGAGCTCTTCTATACCCTTCCGAGGGGACTCGTGCAAGGCGGGACATGGACGTTCAACGTGACCGCGGGGGCGAACGGCTGGTCCATGGACCAGGTCTCCTTCCGGGTGGACACCTACTACGTCCAGCTCACCCCGGACCAGAGCTACCACCTGCCCCAGGACCGCGCGACGGTGTTCTACCAGGTGCTCTCCTACGAGACGCAGGGACCGGTCTCAGGGAGCCTGCAGTTCGCCGCGAACGGCCTCTACGTCAACAGCACCTCGCCGCTCTGGATGACCTCGCTACCTGCGCTCACCCCTCCGGTCGGCACCCCTCAGGGGTCACTCTCCTTCCTCATCCCTTCGAACGGGCAAGCGGGCACGCCGGTCGCCCTGCAGCTCTGGGCGAACCTGACCGCGAGCGGCAGGACCTCGAGCGAAGCGTCCATCGCGTACATCACGGTCGCCCAGGTCCTCGCTCCGCAGCTCTGTGCCGCGACGACCACGGACGGAGGGCCGATCCCCTGCCCGTCCCCGCTCGCCTTCCCTCAGGGAAGCCTCCTCGTCCTCCGGGAGACCGCGGTCGTGGGGACCCAGAGCGCGGGCGTCATGGGAGCGCTCCCTGGAGCGACGATCACCGTTCAGCTCTTCTCCGCGGGGCTCCCGCAGCCTGCACCGTCCTCCTTCCCGACGCAGCTCACGGCGGACGCCTCGGGGACCGCGCGGGAGGTGCTGGATACCTCCGTCCTCCGGGTCTCCACCATCACGGTGAACGTGACCGTGACCGACCCCAACGACCCCGCCCTCACCAACCACAGCGCGCTCACGATCGCGCTGCTGGGGAACTCGAGCCAGGTCGCTGTGGTCATCTCGCTCAACAGCACGCAGTACTACGGTGGCGACACGCTGGGAGGGTCCTATCAGCTCGTGATGCCGGGTGGCAGCGGCGGGCTCCCCCCCTACTGGACCGCTTACGCCTACCAGATCTACTTCCTCGCGGGAGCGACCGTCTGTCCGTTCGCCCCCTCGGGCGCCCTGGAGTGGCAGGGTAACCTCTCCGGGGTCACCGGACCCGTGCCCTCCTACACCCTGGGTGCGAACATGAAGGGCATCGTCCAGGTGGTCATCTTCGCCCACAACGGGAGCTCGGCGGCCAACCTGGGCATCTACGCCATGACCTGCGCCCTCGTCTCTCCTCCCGCGGTCCTTCTCAACCCCTCGGAGGTGAACTACCTCCCCGGCGACACGATCACCGTCGCGATCTCAGGCCAGGGGACGCTCCTGACCAAAGGGAACCCCACCTACTACGCGAACGTGGTAGGGTTCGCGACCGTCACCGGCCACGCCCCGTGCAGCGGCACGACGATGCAGGTCCTCTACGGGGAGGCCGTCCCCGGCACCTCCTTCAGCTTCGTGGTCCCTCGGAACGGGGCCTCCACCTGCTATGAGGTGAGCGTCTCGGCCGAGACCTCCGCGGGCTTCGTCTCTGGGCAGGACCTCGAGCTCGACGAGGTCTCCGGCTTCCAGCTCACGGCCTCCGTCGCGACCCTGTCGCAGTACTCGGACGGAAGCTACCAGCCCGGCCAGACGCTCTCCCTCTCCTACTCGTTGACCGCGATGGGCGTCTCCTCGCTTCCGGCGAGCCTGACGTTGCTGGTACAGCTGGGGACCGAGCCACCGACCCGCTCCCAACAGGCCTCCACCTCCGGAACACTATCGGTCACGATCCCCTCCGGACAGGGGGCCGGGCTCCTCCTCATCTTCATCGAGGCGCAGGTGACCGACCCCAGCGCGCCCGGCGGGGTGCTGTTCGTCTCCACCGACACCGGGGTGATGGTCCACCCCAACCCGTCCTGGCTGGACCAGGAGGTCTCCGCAGGGAGCGGCTTCACCATGGGCGACCTCACCCTCATTGTCGCCCTCGCGGCGGTCGCGGCGATCGTCTTCTTCCTCTGGTGGAGGAGCCGCTGGGAGCGCCCCTCCCAGCACTTCCACGAGGAGCACGGGCCCGCGGGTGAGATCGCTCACACCTCCTCGATGGACCCCTCGGCCCCACCGGCGCTTCCCGATCCAAACGCTCCCCCGCCCTCCTCGGACGACATCGCGCCCTCGGCCTACTCCCCGACCTCCCCGTCCGGCGAACAGAGCCATCCCTCAGCGCCCCCGGAGCCGCCGAGCTCCCCCTACCTCGACCTCAACGACCCGGTGGTCCCCGGTCCGCCCCCTGCGACGATCGAACCGCCCCCCTCTCCCCCGTCGATGCGACCGGGAGAGGGGTAGGCCGGCCCCCGCGGCGGCTCCCCGCAAGCTAATCTACGCGGTCACCTGCGTCCTTCACCGGAGGCGCAGGAGTGCCCGTCACCGCAGTCATCGGGGCCCAGTTCGGTGACGAGGGGAAGGGGAAGATCCTCGACTACCTCACCGCCAACGCCGATTTCGTCGTTCGCTACCAGGGCGGACCCAATGCGGGGCACACGGTGGTGCCGCACGAGAAGCCGGTGGTCATGCACCAGCTCCCGACCGGGATCCTTCGGGAGGGCTGCACCGCGATCTCCGGTCCGGGCATGGTCCTCTCTCCCGGCGACCTCCTCAACGAGATCCAGCAGCTCAAGTCCCAGGGCGAGTTCCGGGGACGCCTTCTCATCTCCGAGCGCGCCCACGTCATCCTTCCGCTCCACCGGGTCCAGGACGCCTGGGAGGAGGAGGTCCGGGGGGCCATGCGGACCGGGACCACGGGCCGCGGCATCGGTCCCGCCTACATGGACCGCGTCGGACGCTTCGGCCTGCGCATGGCCGACCTCCAGCGTCCGGAGCTCATCCACCAGAAGCTCGAGCTGCTCTACACGGCGAAGAAGCACATGACCGGCACGACGCAGGAGCTCCCGCCCAAGGAGGAGCTGGCCGCGCAGCTCGTGGAGGAGGGGAAGGCCCTCGCCCCCTACCTCTGCTCCACCGAGCCGATCCTCTGGGAAGCGGCCCGAGAGGGCCAGCACATCCTGCTCGAGGGTGCGCAGAGCGCGCTGCTCGACATCGACTACGGCACCTACCCGTTCGTCACCTCCTCCCACCCCACGGCGGCCGGGGCGCTCGTCGGGAGCGGCCTGCCTCCCCAGGAGCTGGACTCCGTCATCGGGATCGTCAAGGCCTATTCGACCCGCGTGGGGAGCGGCCCCTTCCCTACCGAGGCCCTCGGTCCCGAAGGGGAGCGGCTGCGCGAACGCGGAGCCGAGCGCGGAGCGACGACCGGACGCCCCCGACGATGCGGTTGGTTCGATCTCGTCCTCACCCGCTACGCGGCACGGCTCAACGGGTTCACCTCGCTCGCCATGACCAAGGTGGACATCCTAGGGGGAGAGCCCGAGGTACCGATCTGTATCGGCTACGAGCTCCCCAACGGGGAGCAGGCCGAGGACTACCCTCCGGTGCTCGCCGAGGACCTGGAGCGGGTGACCCCCCGCTGGCGCACCTTCCCGGGCTGGGCCGAGTTCACGCCTACCCTCATGCGGCGGCTCCACGAAGAGGGGTGGCGGGCGCTCCCGCGGGAGCTCAAGCGCTACCTCTCCTTCGTCGGCGAAGAGGTCGGGGCCCCGGTCACCCTCGTGAGCTACGGCCCGCGCCGGGAGGACACCGTGGAGATCCCGGTGGGAGGCCTCGAGCCCGCGTCCGCGCTCGAAGAGTGGCGCTCTACCTAGGGCGGGAAAGCCCAGCCGGGGCGCAGGCGCCCACGCAAGCTTTACCCTACCTGCTCGTTCGGAGGGCCGCTCCTACCTCGAAGCAAGGGCTCGTAGTCCAGGGGTTAAGACGGCTGTCTCACACACAGCAGATCGCCGGTTCGAATCCGGCCGAGCCCACTCCCCACCCCGCCGCCCGCTCCCCACCCGCGCTATACTACGGGGGCCCGTAAGTAGGTCCACCCCCCCGACTCCAAGATTGCGCCACCCCTTCCCCTGCCCCCGCCGAACGCGCCACCCTATAGGTTTCTGACCCCCGAGCGGATTTCCTCCCCGCTCGTGACTAAGACCGAGGACATTTGGGATCGTACCCTCGACAGTCGAAGGGACAATCTCGCGCGTAGGATTCACGCCTACATCGCGACTGGCAGGGTTCTCGATGTCGGAGGCCTCATTGCATGGTACAACCAGGTCTCGGGTTCCAACTCTCCCTTCCCGAGCAACGTATACGCGACCCTCGGGGCGCTGGAGCGCAGAGAGGACATTGAGTGGACCCATGACGGGCTGAGACGGAGTGGCAGGATCCGCCGCCGCTCGCCCTGTACCGTTCGTTGAGCACTCTGTCAGCTCGAACCGATCAACGCCCGTTTCAGCCTACGAAGCGCATCCCCACGGAGCGTTCCCGTCCCACGAACGGTCCGCTTCCAGCCCCCGACTCGAGTCCGTGGGAGCCCCAGCCGACAAGCCTAGGCGGTCATCTCAGGGCCCCCGGGGCCACGGGCCCCCCAGAGCACACGAGGGTAGATCCTCTCGGCCACGCGAAGCCCCCGCCAGTCCTGTGGGTCCGAGGGCGCCTCGGAATCCTGCGGCCACGCCTTCGCCTTCCTCAGGAAGTGGACCCAGCAGCGTTCCCGTGTTCGGAGAGGAGGAGGAGCGCGCCCTTCCTGGGCGGCGAGCTGAGCTTAGAGGTCCACCCCGCGCTGACGGATGCGCTCTTCCTCCGCGAGGTGGGAGCCCGACTCGTTACGAGAGCGAATCACGCGGCCCGGGGTCTTCCGGTGGTTCGCGCTGCGAGGGGAGTCGTACTCCGGGATGAACCCCGGGGTGCCCGTCGAAATTCTCACCCGTGGTCACGTCAGACCGATTCGTGCAGGGCTACCCCCCTCGCCAAGGCCCTTCGCCAGGAGCCTCGAAAACCGGCACGCATTCAGCCATCCGCAGGGCATTTCTATGTCAAAACCTCAGGAAAACTGTGAGGAGCCCCCCCCAGGCTCACGACAATTCGCAAGCTCCTGCGGGGAGCGCGCCTGCTGCCTTGCATTCGTTGTCGTCCGGAGAAGCGGCCCGGCCTCCACCCGGCCTGATCGAGTTCCTACGCGCACCCGAGCCCCGAACACTGCTCCTCACGGGCCCCGCCGGAGCCGGGAAGACGACCCTCGCCCTCTCGCTCCTCAGCGCGGTCGGCCTTCCTTCGTTCTACATCTCGACGCGGGTGGGACGCGGCAAGTTGCTTCACCACTTCCCCTGGTTGGTGGGCGTGCTCCCTCCGGACCGCCTATTGGACCTCGAGGACGTCCGGCCCGCGAGCGAGCGGCAGGAGGACCTCCTGCACCTGCTGGATTCCTTCACCGATCCCGTCGACCCGCTCTCCGCGGGACGACGCCTCAGAGAGTTCCTGAGCTTCCCGGGTCAGCTGTCGAAGGCGCTCGCGGAGCCCCCCGCGCGCGCTGGGAACCGCCTCTTGTGCGTCGACAGCTGGGAGGGTCTGGGCGAGCCCTACGCCCATCTGCTGGGGCTCGACGAGATGGGACGGAGGAGCCTGGACCACGGCCTCATCTCGCTCTTCCACGCGGCCGGGTTCTCCTTGCTCCTCTGCTCGGAGCTTCCGGTGACCCCCGCGCTCCCCTATCTCTCGGACGGCGTGGTGGACCTGCGGTCCGAGGCGAGCGAGACCGGCCGTCTGCGCTACCTCGAGGTGCAAAAGCTCCGCGGCTTCCCGATCTCACGCTCCCGCATGGTCTTCTCCCTCGACGGGGGTCGTTTCAACGACTGCCCTCCGGTCCCGTTCTGGCGGCAGGTCCCGGGGAAGGTCATCCGACCGCCCCACGCCCCCCCCAACACCTCCGAGACGCTCTCCCTCGGGATCCCGTTGCTCGACCGAGAGATCGGCGCCATCCAACCCGGCGAGACGATCCTCGCAGAGGTCGAGGGACGCGGCGCCTCCACGCCGCTCGCCTCCCTGCTCTTCCCGCTATGGGTCCGGGTGCTGCAGGACGGCTGGGACCTCACGCTGCTCATGGACCTCGCCCACTCGCCGAAGGGGATCACCAGTTCCTTCGGCTCGGTCCTGGCCCGTGCCGATGAGACCCAGCACCTGACGGTGCTCCCCCGCCAGGACCGGACCCGACCCGAGCAGGTCTGGGAGGACCTCCTCGCCGCCGTGCGACCCCGGTCCGCGCTCGATGTCTCCGTTCGCACGCTCTCGGCCCTTCTCGCAGAGACCGGCGAGCCCCTGTTGGCCCGCCTGGGCCAGCTCCAGGTCAAGGTCCGGGCGAGCGATGCCCTCCTCGTCCTGGTCACGGGCTCGCCGAACTCGATCCTCACGATCCTCTCCACCATGGTCCCGATCCACCTGATGGTCCAGTCCTTCCATGGGACGTTCCTCCTGTGCGGCCGACATCCGCTGACCTCCAACGTCGCCGTGCAGATGGGCGAAGGCGCGCACGGGCCGGAGTATCGATACATCCCGATGGTCTAAGGTGGGCTGGCCGACCGCACCCCCCCTCTCCCCCACCCTTCACGGGCCCCACTGGCTGCCTCTCCTGGGCCGGAAGCAGTGCCCCACCTGAGGGCAAAAGGTAGTATGCCTCCCCATCCCATGGAAGGGGCGGTGACCCGGCTCTTCGTGTCCCCCTCCTGCGCCCCCGCCTTGGTGGGCGTCGCGCTGCTAACGGTCGCCGCGATTGGGACCCTGGTCGCCTCCGGCTGGGCCCCGCTCCTCCTCGCTCCGGGGTCGGTCGGCGCGGGACTCCCAGGACAGCTCCCGTACCCGGATGCCCCCCACCCTGCGACCGCCTCGACGCATCCCCTCGCGGTCGCCTTCCCCTGGTGGGGAGGGCTCGCCTATGTGGGGCCCAACACCACCGGGGTCCAGACCTTCCTGGGGAACGTGACCATCCCCCTTACCATCGCGGACCGCTTGGGCTACAACTACACGTTGGGGATCGAAGCGACCGACGGGTCGTGCACCACGGTCGGCGCGGGGATCGAGGACAGCCAAGGGACCTGGAGGTTCCACTGGAGCTTGGCCCCCTTCGGAGCACCGTCCCAGCAGGGTTGGGCGCTCCACCTCGCTCCGGGAGACACCTATCAGGTCGTGATCGTCTCGGTGGGGGGCGACGTAGAGGCCTCGATCTACAACGTCTCCCACGCGAACGAGTACAACTCGACAGCTAGCCCGGAGGCGACCTCTGGCCCCTACTTGGACGGAGCCAACGGCCTCGCGCTAGGCCCCTACCTCTGCGGGGGCGTCGCGAGTCCCCCCGCCGTGAGCCTCATCGTCCGATCCGTGGGAGGCGGCTCCACCACGTTCGGGCCTTCCCGGGACCTCTTCCTCCAGGACGAGAACTTCTACCTCCTCAGCAGCCCCTGGACCTCCTTCCAGGCCCCCAATCTCTGGGACCCCTACCTCCACGGGGCCCCTGGCACCTTCGCCCCGGAACAGTCATGGGCGACCGCGGACCTCATCGTCCAGGCGACCGACCACCCAGTGGACCAGATCGCCACCACAACGACCCCGCGCACCGACGTGGACGTGGGCATGACCGCCGCGGTGGGCATCGTGGGAACACCCGCCACCGTCCCTGCCGGGGAGAACGACTTCGCATTCGCCCAGATCGAGTTCGGCGATAGTTATCCGGGAGCCTCCTCCCTCTCCTTCGCGACCTGCCAGAGCCTGAACGGTAGCAACTCCAACTCCGGCTATCCAGGGGGGGACACGGGGTACGCCGCGGAGTATGGCTACGCCAGCAACACCACCACCGTGAGCATCCACCTGGGCTATGTCTTCGATCCCGCCACGAACATCTCTCTCGACTATCGTTGTTACACCCAACCCCTCTCCTCGTCGGGCAACCTCACGATGTGGGGGCTCTCCTACCTCACCTATCCGTGGACGGCTTCCACCCCCAACTACGTGGACGCGCTCACCAGTGGCGTACGTGAGCCGCTCGGCATGAACGCCCTCAAGTGGAACGTGGCGGTCCACGCGTTGCCGGTCGTCGGGGTCTCCACGCCCACCCCCGCGGTGGTCGTGGGGCAGTCCGCGAGCTTCGTCGCGTGGGAGAGGGGAGGTTCCCCGGCCCTGACCTACCAATGGCTCGTCGATGGGTCGGTCCAGGCAGGCTGCACGACGCTCAGCTGCGCCCTCTCCTGGGGATCGCCGGGGAGCCACCAAGTCTGGATGTCGGTCACCGACGCTTTCGGAGCGAGGGCGGTCTCCCCTCACCTCAACGAGACCGTGGACCCGGCCCTCACCTCCTCCATCTCACCCTACCCCACCGCCGCCGCGACGCTCGGGGCGCCCCTCACGTTGAGCGCCGCCTGGAGCGGGGGCACCGGGGGGAACTCCTTCACGTTCTGGAGGAACGGTAGCCTCTCCCCTGTGCAGCTGCAGGTAGGGCCCTCGAGCACCTACGCCCTCGTCCTGACCCATGGGGGAACCTACCAGTCCTGGGTCGACGTGAACGACTCCGCCGGCAACGTGGCCGTCTCCCCGCACACCAATGTCACGGAGACCCTCGCGCTCGCGGCGGTCCTGAGCCCGCTGTCAGGGAGGACCGAGTCCGGCGCGCTGCCCGTAACGCTCTCGGTCTCCGTCGCCGGCGGACAGGGCAGCTACGTCGTCAGCTGGTACCATCCAGGAGCCCTCACCGCCACCGGGACGTGCTGGGCCCAATGCAACCTCTCCGGTGCCGCTCCCGGGACCTACGAGGTGTGGGTCGGGGTGACCGATGGGGGTGGGGCACGGAACGTGAGCGCCCATGCGAACATCACCGTCCTGCCCGCCCTGGTCTTCTCCTCATGGCAGGGCCCTTCGGTCGTCGACGCGGGCGCGAACGACACGTTCGGAGCGCTCTTCGTTGGAGGCGCTTCGCCCGAGACCTACCAGTGGGACCTCAACGGGGCCCCCGTTCCGTACTGCGCTCTCGCGAACTGCAGCGTGGTCGTGCCCTCCACCCCCGCCGCGAAGCTCCAGGTGAATGCGACCGATGCCCTCGGGATCACCGCCATGTCCAGCCCCTTCTGGGTGGTCTCCGCCCCTGCTCTCTCGGTCGCCCTTTCCTCTCCACTGCCCCCGGCCCTCGTGGAGGTGGGGCAGGCGGTGGGGATCTGGGCAAAGGCTTCGAGCGGGGTTGGCGGCGACGCCTATGGGTTCCTGACCAGCGCGGCGCCGGGGCTTGCCCTGGGGGTCGGTCCCTGGGGGAACTTCTCTTGGGCCCCCGTGCTCCCGGGGAACTACCAGGTCTGGGCGGAGGCGAACGATTCCACCGGCTACCGGGTCGTGAGCTCCCACGCGAACATCACGGTGGTCACGGCCCTTGCGCTCACCGTGCTCCCCGCGCCGCTCGCCTCCGTCTCCGTGGGGACCCTTCTCAACGCGTCGGCCTCGGCCACGGGTGGCAGCACCCCCTTCACCTTCACGTGGTACTCGGACGGAGCTGTGCAGGGAAGCTGCGCCGGGTCGTACTGCGACTACCAGTGGTCCTCGGCTGGGACGCACCAGATCTGGGCCGCCGTCACGGATGGGCTCGGCGTGAGGAGCGTCGCTCCGCACACCAACGTGAGCGTGAGAACGGGAAGCCTGGTCCTGGTGACCTTCCTCGTTGGCCCCGCGGGGAGCGGAACGATCCGGGTGAACGGGGTCGCAACGCCTTCGGGGAACGTCTCTGGTCTCCTTCCTGGAGATTACCAGGTCCAGGCGCTGGCGCGGCCCGGGTTCTCCTTTGCAGGATGGTACGCGTCGAACCCCTCGGGGTTGCTCTTCCAATCCGCGGGCGCCTCGACGACCACCCTGCAGGTGAACGGTGGCTCCGGCTCCGGGGGGACTGTGGTCGCCGAGTTCTCCGCTCCCCGGCCCTTCTCCGTGGTGGTCCAGGTAGCTCCCCCCAGCACGGCCAACCTCACGGTCAACGGCACGCCCACCGCGGGAGGCTCCACCTTGACGCTCCGAGAGGGGGTCTATCCCCTCCGGGCCTCCGCGGGACCCGGTCGAGGTTTCTTGAGCTGGGTCACTCAAGGCGCCGTGAACGTCTCGTGGAACCTCCCTTCGACCCTGATGGAGGTGGGAGGCAACGGCACGGTCGAGGCCCAGACGACGTCCACGGCGGGCGTCTCCCCCACCCTCTACGCGATCTCCCTCACCGTCTCCCCGTCCGGGGTCTCCACGGTACTCTCGGTCGGGACGACCACCTACGCGCCGGGCACGGCGATCGACGTTCCGGCCGGCAGCTACGCCCTCACCCTCACCGTGCCGTCCGGCTACACCTTCCAGGGTTGGACGACGACCGGCGGAGCGTCGGTCGCTTCCCTGGGGTCCTCATCGACGCAGCTCCTGGTGACCGGTAACGGGACGCTCACGGCAGACCTTGTGCGCTCCGGTGCGGGTGGCATCTTCGGGCTGGGGCTCTCGACGACGACCCTCGAGGTGTTCGCCCTCTTGCTGGTGGTCCTGGTGGCCGTGATCATCATCGGAGCGAGCCGGCACCGTTCGCACGACCAGCGACGGGGCGGGAATCCCCCACCTGCCCAAGGACCCGAAGGTCCAGGAGCGGTGAACGCGGGCTACGAGGGTGAGGAAGGCCCCGCGTACGACGAACCGACCTGACGGGTGCCCTCGGCTCGGTCGCGGAGAGGGGACGCGGGAGGGGCCCGCCTCCCGTGGGGGCCGCTCCGCGAAGGCACCCTCCAAATAGGGTCCCTCATTACGCCGTCAGGGGAGCACCGTGGCCGACGCGGGGACCCAGCACCGGACCTTGCCCAGCAACGAGGCCGTGAAGCTCGAGGCCATCGCCCGCCTCCTACGGCAGGCCCTTCGTCTGGCCGAGGGCGCAGAAGCCTCCGCCCACGAGCGTGCGTCCACCGTTACGCCCCCCGTTCCATCCCCCGTTGCTCCTCCTGTTGCTTCACCCAGCCCCCCCTCTGCGAGCACCCCCACGGCTCCGCCCGCAGCTGCGGAGGGGTCCTCCGACACCGATGGGCTCGGCGCCCGACCGTCGGGAGGAGACACGAGCCGGTCCGGCGCGGGTGGACCGCCCCAAGTGGGCTACCTCCTCGGGCTCCTGCAGACCGAGCAGTCGCGCATGGACGAGACGAAGAAGGAGGTCGCCCGCAAGGACGCGGAGCTCAGTTTGAAGCTCCAGTTCGCGAAGAAGAAGGAAGAGGACCTGGAGGTCCGAGAGGGCGAGCTCAAGAAGCTGGACGCCCAGCTACGGGTGCGCGAGATGCAGATCACCCGGCGAGAGGAACGCATGCGCGAGATGGGGCGCATGGGTCCGGCCGACTGAGCCCCACTCCCCGGAGCCCGGAGGAGGGGATCGCTCCCGCCCCGTAGGTTCCCCACCGCGCTCCTCGCGCCAGCGAACTACGGTCCTTGCGGTCGCATCGTGGGGAGTGCCCCCGGAGGCCTGGGAAACCGGCCGCGCTCGAGCTCGGAGAGAAAGGTCACCAGGAAGGCCTCCGCGCGTCGGGGATCCTCCTCCCTTGCGAGCAGGAAACCTCGACACAGCCGCGCGAGATGGCTTCGAACTTCTCCACCGGGTGCTCGTGTCGTTTCCTCTGATCGGGAGTCTTTCAAAACAGCTCCCCCTGGTCCGTAGATATACGTATCGATGTCCCCCATATAACCGAAGCGGGGCACCCTGGCCGCTCGAGCGTTCCCGGAATGCGGTGGAGGGCTCCGTTTTGCGTGGTCCCGGTGCAGGCCCAACCTTTATGCCCGGTCCTCGGTCGACCCCGGGCAGGAGAGGTCTCCATGTCAACGGCGGCGAAGCGTGCGGTC
The DNA here is from genome assembly GCA_027306505.1 of Thermoplasmata archaeon. Lineage (GTDB taxonomy): Archaea > Thermoplasmatota > Thermoplasmata > Lutacidiplasmatales > UBA184 > JAKAAX01. The sequence continues at coordinate 61,816 of DAHUZP010000072.1, forward strand.
CCTGAGCCTGACGCGTCGAAGGTCACCAAGGCGCCCCGGGGCGTGGTCCTCCGCACGCCCATCCCCGGGCCCCGGGGGAAGGCCATCGTGGAACGCGACACCCAGTTCCTGATGACCTCCACCAAGACCGCGCCGGTCGTCGCCCAGTCCGGCAAAGGGGTCTGGGTCACCGATGTCGACGGTAACCGCTTCCTGGACTTCACGAGCGGTGTCGGGGTCCTCGGCACCGGGCACTGCCACCCCACGGTGGTGGAGGCCGTGCAGAAGCAGGCCCAGGAACTGATGCACTTCGCCGGGACCGACTTCTACTACGACATCCAGGTCCGGCTCGCCGAGCGCCTCGCGAAGATCGCCCCGGGGAAGGCGCCCAAGAAGGTGTTCTTCACGAACTCCGGGACGGAGAGCGTGGAGGCCGCGGTGAAGCTCGCCCGGTGGAACACGCAACGGCCGCTCACGCTGGGGCTCATCGGCTCCTTCCACGGCCGGAGCATGGGGGCGCTCTCCCTCACCTCGAGCAAGCCCGCGCAGCGCCGCCGCTTCAACGCCTACACCGGCGGAGGCGTCCACATCCCGGCGCCCACCTGCTACCGTTGCCCGTACAAGCTCGAGTACCCGAGCTGCGACGTCTATTGCGCGAAGATCCTCGAGGAGCTCTACTTCAACACGGTCCTCCCCCCGGAGGACATCGCCGCGTTCGTCGCGGAGCCCGTCATCGGCGAGGGCGGCTACGTGGTGCCTCCAAAGGAGTACTTCCAGCTCATGCAGAAGATCCTGAAGCCCCACGGGATCCTGCACGTCTCGGACGAGGTCCAGGCCGGCATGGGCCGGACCGGCAAGTGGTGGGGGATCGAGAACTTCGGGGTCGCCCCCGACATGATCACCACCGCGAAGGCGCTCGGGAGCGGCCTCCCCATCGGTGCCCTCGTCGCTGACGCGAAGCTCGACTACAGCTACCAGGGGGCCCACTCCAACACCTACGGCGGCAACGCGGTGGCCTGCGCCTCCTCGCTCGCCACCTTCGAGGTCTTCGACCGCGAGCACCTCCTCGAGAACGCGACCGAGCAGGGGAACCACCTGGTGAAGCGACTGAAGGAGCTCCAGGCGAAGTACGAGTGCATCGGAGACGTCCGCGGGCTTGGGCTGATGGTCGCGACTGACTTCGTGAAGGACCGCAAGACCCGGGAGCACGCCTCCAAGCTGCGGGACCGAGTCGAGGTCGAGGCCTACCAACGAGGGCTCGTGCTGCTGGGTTGCGGACGCTCCGCGATCCGCTTCATCCCGGCGCTCGTGGTCAAGGAAGCGGAGATCGACGAGGCGGTGGAGATCTACGACCAGTCCATCGCGGCGGCGCTCAAGTCCGTCGGAGCTTCCTAGAAAGGCCCGCGCGCGAGGTCCCGACCCGGCGGGGGGCCCTGGGGTCCCCCCGGGACCGCCCTGAGAGCTCCCGGCAGACCTCCGGCAGCCCCTCGAGGTAGCTCGGGTAGGACGGCGTCCATCCGAGGGCCCGGAGCGCGGAGTTGGACGCCCGACGGTTCGCCGCATTGAGGAGAGCGAGGTCGGGGCCCCAGTCGGCCTGGGCCCGCTCGAGGGGGATGCCCGTGGGAGATGCGACGCCGAGCTGGCTCGCGAGGGCCTCGGAGAAGACCCGCACGGTCACCGGCCGGTCGTCGGCCACAAGGTAGGTCGCCCCCCGCACGCCGTGCGAGGACAATCGGAGGAAAGCCTCGCCACAGTCCTTCCAGTGCACGGGTGACATGTGGTTGGAACCGTCCCCCACGTAACGGAAGGTCCCCTCCTGCAGCTCCTTGGCCCAGGAGGCGAGCCAGGAGCCCGGACCGTACACCATGCCCGGACGGGCGATCACCGGGTCGATCGACCGGCGCGAGCCCGCGGTCCGGGCCACCTCCTCCGCCTCGTAGTTCAGCTGCGAGAGGTGGAGCGGTCGCAGCGGGCTCGACTCGACCAGGGTCCCGGGTACGTCACCGTAGACCCAGTAGCCCGAGCCTAGGACGACACGCGGAACCCCCTGGGCGACCGCCGCCTCGATGAGCCGGCGTGCCCCCTCCACGCGGACCTGACGGAGCTCCTCAAGGTCCCCTGAAGAGCTCTGGGCCAAGTGGACGATGGCGTCGCACCCCGCGAGGCTGGAAGCATACTCCCGAGGCTCGAGCAGGTCGCCGAGCACGGGCGTCGCCCCCAGAGCGGTGATGCCCTTCGCCTGCTCCGCCCTCCGGACCAGCCCTCGCACCTCCACGCCTGAGCCTCGGGCCGACGTGAGGAGGGCCCTCCCCAGGAAACCGGCCGCCCCCGAAACGAACAGCCTCATGTCGCCTGCTCCAAGTCCCCCGGACGCCAAAAGGGAGCCCGTCCGGGCTTCGGGTCGCTAACTTCCCGGCATCCGTGGAGGGACCGCGCCGGGCCCCGCACTGCCCGAGAGGGCAGCCTCCCCTCGACGACGGGGAAGAGGTAAGAGGGGCACCCCTTCCAGCGAACTGTGAAGGCGGCCCTGCTCTCCCCTCAAGGGGTCGTCGTTTCCGACCTCCCCGCTCCGCGCGCCGGAGCTGGAGAGATCGTGGTGGACCTGCGGGCCTGCGGGGTCTGCGGCACGGACCTCGAGAAGGTCCGAGGGAACTACTCGGCCACGGGGAGGATCGGTCACGAGCCCGCCGGGATCGTCCGGGAGGTGGGCGAGGGAGCGACGGGCCTGTCGGTCGGGGACCGAGTGTTCGTCCACCATCATGTGTCCTGTGGCACCTGCCCCGTGTGCGCCGCGGGAACGCCGACGTTCTGTCCTCAGTACCAGTCCACCAACATCGACCCCGGAGGATTCGCGGAGAGCTTCCGGGTCCCTGCGACGAACGTGCGCGCGGGAGCGGTCCTTCCCCTCCCTCCCCACGTGAGCGACATTGAGGCCACCTTCATCGAGCCCCTGGGCTGCTGCCTCGAGGGGCTGTGGTCGACCCCGTTCCGCGCCGGCCAGAAGGTCGTCCTCTTGGGGTTGGGACCGATCGGCCTGCTCTATCTCCGGCTCCTCAAGGCCCTCGGGGTGGGATGGGTCGCGGCCGGGGACCTGTCCCCTTACCGGCGCGAGACCGCCCAACGGAGCGGCGCGGACCTCGCCTTCGACCCTCGAGAGGCCGGTTCGCTGGGGCCCGCTTTGGAGCGGGCGACCGGTGGTCTGGGAGCGGATCTCGTCGTGGTCGCGACGGGGGCCCCCAGGGCCATCGCGCAAGGGACCGGGTTCTCGCGGCGGGGCGGGACCGTGAACCTATTCGGCCTCCCGGAGAAGGGCTCTCGTCTGGACTACGACCTTCAGCAGCTCTACCTTCGTGGGATCCGCATCGTCCCCACCTACGCCACCACCGAACGGGGAACGAGGGAAGCGCTGAAGCTCATCTCCATGGGGCGCGTGCGGGTCGCTGACCTCGCGACGCACCAGTTCCCGCTAGCGCAGGCCGCCGATGCCTTTGCGCAGGCCACCCGGACCGAGGAAGCCATCAAGGTCGTGGTCACCATCGGGGCTCCCTCGTCGTGATCCACGGGTCGGAGAGTCCGCCAGCAGCGACCGTATGGATCGGTGCGTCCCTCGCTCCCGCGCAGGCCCCTCGAAGCCTCTTTAGGGGGGCGCCTTTCGTGCATCTGGCCCGAGGGCGTTGACCATGGACTGGGGACTGAAGAACCGACTCTCGCGCATGATCAAGCCGACCACCGGAAAGTCCGTCATGCTCGCGGTGGACCACGGGTACTTCATGGGGCCGACCCACGGGCTCGAGGTCCCCCGTACCACCATCGCTCCCCTGCTCCCCTACTGCGACGCGCTCGCGTTGACCCGCGGGGTCCTCCGTAACTGCGTGGACCCCGGGGCCGATGTGCCCATCTTGCTCCGGGTCTCTGGAGGCGCCTCGGTGGTCGGCGAGGACCTCTCCCACGAGGACATCACGACCTCCATGGAGGAGGCGATCCGCCTCAACGTGGCCGGAGTGGCCATGAGCGTGTTCATCGGGAGCGCCCACGAGCATCCCACCCTCGTCAACCTGGGTAAGCTCGTGGACGAGGGGGAGCGCTTCGGCATCCCCGTCGTGGGCATCACGGCCGTGGGCAAGGAGCTCCAGAAGAGGGACTCGCGCTACCTCTCCCTAGCTTCGCGACTATGCGCCGAGATGGGCGCCCATGTCATCAAGACCTACTACTGCGAGGAGGGATTCGACAAGGTCGTGGAAGGATGTCCCGCCCCCATCGTTGTCGCTGGCGGCCCCAAGTTCAAGTCGGACAAGGAGGCCCTGGAACTCGCCCACCACGCGATCGAGATCGGCGCGGTCGGGGTCGACATGGGGAGGAACATCTGGCAGTCCGAGCACCCGGTCGCGATGATCCGGGGGATTCGCGCGATTGTCCACGACAAGGCGACCGTCAAGGAGGCGCTCGACGTCATGGCGGAAGCGAGGCAGAGCGCTCCCAGAGCGCTCTCTCCGACGAGCCCCCGTCCTAGAGCGAGCCGCGGCTGAACCGCCCGCCCATTCCCAGGTCCGCCTCCGAGGCCCGGACCGGGCCTACCGGCGTGCCCCCCGAGCCGACCGCTTGGGCCGCGCCTTGCGGCGAGCAGGGTGTGGCGGACGAAGGTCGTAGCGCATCTCCCAGGTCCTCTCGAAGCCCAGGTTCGTGTAGACGCCTCGCCCCATGTCCGAGGCGTGGAGGCTCACGCGAGGGTAACCCTCTTTCCGGGCCCATCGCAACATCGACCGGATGACCGAGCTCGCGACCCCCCTCCCGCGCGCCGAGGGCTCGGTGAACATGGACATCACGTAGGGCAGCTTCCCGGCGGGCCAGAGGGGTCGGGGCTGGAGCTCACGGAGCCAGACACAGCCGCTGCCCACCGCCGTGCCCCGAGGGAGCTCCACGATGAACCCCACGACCTCGTGGCGGCGCAGGCGGGGAAGCAGCCAGGCCCGGTAGACCCGGTCCGCATCCGCGAGGGCGCGGGCGCTGTAGGAGGTGTGCGCGTCGATGTCCTCCCACATCCCATGCCGGTGGCAGACCAGGACGTCAACGTCCCGCGGACCCGCATTCCGCACGTGGAGTCGGGGCTTGGGCCCACGGGAAGGACGGCTAGCCATGGTCCGGGCCTACGTCTCTGAGGGCGACCTGCCCGAGCTTTGGGGCGATGGACCGCGCCCTCACGCCGGGGCTTCGCGGAGCGCTTTCAGCGCCTTTGCCCAGGGCAGCAGGTCGTTCAGCACCCGACCCAACATTTCCACCTTCGAGGGGTCCGGCTTGAACGTGGTGTAGTTCTCGAAGTCCGTGCCCAGGTAGAAGAAGGCCTGACTGCGGACGTCCGCGATCTTCACCTCGGCCAACACCAGCCGGAGGCTCTCAGCGGCGCGGACACCTCCCGCGCTACCGTAGCTCACGATCCCGGCGGCCTTGTTGTTCCACTCGGCCCAAACGAAATCGATCGCGTTCTTGAGGGCGCCCGTGAGGCCGTGGTTGTACTCCGGCGTGATGAAGATGTATCCGTCGAACGACGCGACCTTCTCCGCCCAGCGCTTGGTGTGGTCCTTGGAATAGCGCCCCAAGGAGGCGGGGATCGGCTCGTCCAGCAACGGGAGGTGGAAGGAGGCGACGTCCACGATCTCGAAGTCCGCCTCCGTGCGAGAGCGCGACTGCTCGAGGACCCATCGGGCGACCTGCTCAGCGACACGCCCCGGCCTCGTGCTTCCCACTATGATCCCGATCTTGAGCTTCGACATTGGACGACCCCGTTCCTCCTCGACCAACCGGTTCATGCAGAAGACGAATCGCTATCGGAAGCGCGAGTGGCTCCTGAGAGCGATAGTGGCCCCCGATGGGTCGGCGGGCTCACCGCTCCGCCCTGCGGGAGCGCCGCCTCATTTCGAAGGGCCCTCGTTCGCGAGGCATTGATCCAGGACCTTGGCCCCTGCCGGCACGTGATAGCCCGGCCCGAGGATGGAGCGTCGTACCTCGGCGCCAGCTCCTACTTCTACCCTGTCCATGAGGACCGCGTCCCCGACCACGGCGCCCTTCCCCAAACGGACCCCTTCGCCCAGGGTCACGTATCGGCCGACCGTGGCCCCTTCCGCCTCGCACCCTTTCCCGGTGGCGACCGGGGGGATGATCCGGGCTCCGGTGAGCTTCCCGGTGGGTGCGAAGCGTCCGGTCCTCGGGTGGTCGAAGAGCAGTCGCTGCGCGTTCAACAGGCGAGCGGGCGTTCCAGCGTCCTCCCACCAGCTGCGGAACGGGAACCCGTAAATCCCCTTCGAGAGGAGGGCCGGGATGATCTCCCGCTCGAGAGAAACCTCCCTCCCCCCTTCGATCGCCGAGAGGACGGAGGGGGACCAGATGGAGGCCCCGGCGTTGATCCACCGTGACGGGGCGCTCTCCTTCGGGGGCTTCTCCACGAAACGGACGATCCGCTGGTCCTCCGACCAGACCGCGACCCCGTAGGGGGACGGGTCCTCGACCTCGTAGAAGCTCATGGTCCCGAGGCCGCCATGCTCTCGGTGGAACTCGAGCATCGGGTCCATGTCGAGCCCGCTGATCACGTCCCCGTTGACCAGGGCGAAGGGGTCCGTGACGTCACGCGCCCCGTTCTTGAGTCCGCCTCCGGTCCCTAGGGGTTTCTCTTCCTTGACGACGGTGACCGGGACGCGGTAGGGATGAAGCCGAAGATAGGTCTCGAAGGCCTCCGCCTTGTAGCCGCAGGCGAGGGTGATCCGGGAGACCGCCGTGGGAAGGAGGTCCATCGCGTGGAAGAGCATCGGCTGGCCCGCCAGCGGGACCAGCTGCTTGGGCACCGCGTACGTGACCGGGCGGTGGCGTGTGCCGAAGCCCCCGACGAGGACCACCGCAGAGATGGGCTTCATGTCGGGGCCACGGTCAGGGGGGGAAGAACGTTTCCTGGGGCCGTGGGCGGTCGAGATCGCCATGGGCCTGGCTCGCCGAGGGAAGCAGCTTGGCTTCCCATCTCCTGAGGTGGGACGGCCGAGCCTTGAGATGGAAGCGGTCGGGGAGCGGTGCTCGTTGTCCCCTCCTCCAGGGCGAGACGAGGACTCCGGGACGTAGCCCTTATCTGTGGCCGGAGAGGTGCGCCGGGCATGAGCGAGAAGGCCCGCAGTTCGGCCCGCTCCCGAGAGCCCGCCCCCGCCCCCGCACCCGCAGCGAAGTCCGTCCGAGTTCCCGTCTCGTGCGGGATGGAGGGCTGCGACCACGCCGCCGCGGTCCAGTTCCTGGGAGAGACCCCCTTCCAGGGGTTCAAGTTCGACACCCCCGGCTGGACGGTGGTCGAGGACACGGAGGACCACCAGACGGTGTTCCTCTGCGCGGACTGCTCCAAGGAGTTCGAAGAAGAGGCTGCCGGAGATGACGGCGCCGAGGACGACGAGGAGGAAGAGGAGGAGTCGAACGTCGACTGAGACGTTCTCCTTCGACCTTGTCCGCGCCACGACGGCAAAACCCGACCCACTCCACGCGGCGCCGACAAGGGAAGGGTAAGCGGCGCTCTCCCTCTTCGGGGGAGGGTGCGGACCGCTCGACGCTGGACGTCCGAGGGGTCCAACACGTCAACCTGACCATCCCTCCGGGGTCGGAGGACGTCGCCCGCTCGTTCTACACCGATATCCTCTCGCTCGTCGAGATCGAGAAGCCCCTGCCCTTGCGGGTCAACGGTGGGCTTTGGTACCGGGTGGGGGAGCTCGAGCTGCATCTTTCGGTGGAGGAAGGGGCACCTCAGGCGCCCTCCCGTCGCCACGTAGGTTTCGTGGTGAGCGATCTGGAACGGGCCCGACGGTTCTTCGAGACCCACGGGATCGCGACCCTCCCCCAGGCCGACCTTCCGGGCTGGCGCCGCTTCTATGTCCACGACCCGTTCGGGAACCGCCTTGAGATCCAATCGCCCCGCCGAAGAGCACGCCAGTGAGGTAGAGCCGCCGACCTTGGGCGCCCCATCCACCCCCTCTCCGCCGCTCCACGACCTCGCAGCAGCGCTCCGCGAGGAACGCCACTTCTCCGAGCTCCTGGGCGGCTACTCGGTCGAGCTGGCGGAGGCCCATCTGGTGGTGAACGAGAAGGTCCCGGTCCCGCGTTTCAATTTCGTGCAGGACGTCCGTTGCGGGGGCGGTCGCGTCGCGGCCTTCGTCGAGCGCACGCTCGAGCACTACTACCAGAGGGCCTTGCGCCCCACCTTCGAGGTCCCCCTGGACGGACCTCATGAAGGGGTTCGCCGGGCCCTCGGGCTCGCCGGCTACGATTCCCGCGGAGCGACACGGCTCCGCCACCTGCTCGTCTGGGACCGCGCCAAGGCGCCCGAGCGCGTCCTCGCGACGGGGATCCACGGGGACCACGAGCTCACCGTGGAGCCCCTCGAGGAGGACGAGCTGGACGTCTTCGTCGACCTTGTCGCGGAGTCGCACATGCGGTTCCGCGAAGAGGTCCGCAGATACGTGGAGGTGGGGATGTCGCATCCGAACCCCGGGGAGCGCGTGGTCCCCTACGTGGCACGGAAGAGGGGCGAACCCGTCTCCTTCGGCCTCTACCTATCCCATCCGGGAGCCTCCGGCCTCTTCGCGGTAGGCACCGCGGCCTCGGCCCGGGAGCAGGGCTGTGCCAGCGCGCTGGTCGCCGAAGTGTTGCGACGGGAAGGGGCTCGGGCCTCGGATCCCCTGTGCATCAACGCCGAGGGGCAAACCCCTCCACGCCCACTGCTGGACCTCGGCTTCCGCCCCTGGGCGACCTACGAGATCTTCGAGATGACCGGCTCCGCGGCGAAGCAAGGCTACTGACCCCGGGGGGGGTGGGAGCTCTCGCCCTCGCTCTCAGTCCGAGCTCGAAGTGACGGTCGAGCGGATCCGCTGGAGCTTCTCCAGGAACTCGACACCCTCTCCGCTCTTCATGGGCGCCCCGTCCGCGCGAAGGATCGGGAGCCCGCCTGCCCGGCAGGCCTCCTCAGGGGTCTTTCCCGCGAGCAGCGAGCGGACCGCGACCTTCTCGCCGCGGGTGAGGCTCTCGGCTTCCAGCACGAAGTCCTCGAAGGCCTCGTATGCGACGGGGGCCACCGCCTTCACGGCGGGGACCAGCGCCTGCGCGTAGAGCCGGATCTCCTCTTGCGCGTGCGAGTCCAGCCGGAGCGAGAGGAAATGGAACAGGTTGTGGAGGTTGGACTTCCAGTACCATTGGGTGTAGAAGTTCACCGGGAGCACGATACGAGCGAGCTCTCTGGCGGTCCCCCCCGCTAGTGCCCGCTCGTAGGTGGCATAGGCGTCCCGAGAGACCCGTTCCACCTCCTGCTGGAACTTCCGGGCGTCCGACTCCGGAAGAGGCTCCGCCCGCCCCTGCCGGTTGCGCTTCGACTGGGCTCCGACCGCGTCGAGACCGGGCACGTGGAACTCGTCCGGCGCGACACTGTAGCGGTAGGAGGCCTCGTTGAGGGAGGCGGTCCGATGCCGGACCCACTGGCGAGCGACGAAGATCGGCATCTTCGCCAGGAACTTGAACTCGACCATCTCGAAGGGCGTGGTGTGGCGGTGGCGCATCAGGTAGCGGATGAGCCCGCGGTCGTCCCTCGCGGTCTTCGTGCCGAGCCCGTAGGAGACCCGGGCCGCCTGGACGATCGCGCCGTCGTTCCCCATGTAGTCGACGAGAGCGACGAACCCGTGGTCCAGGACGGGCACGCGTCGGCCGATGAGCGCCTCCGCCGCGGGCACGACAGGGCGGACCATGGGCGCGGTCTGCGAGGTATCCACCGGTACCGGGTCCATCTCAGACATGCTAGTTCCTCCCCGGGTCCCCTCGATCGTGGCTCACTCCAAAGGATTGCGGCAGCGGGGGCAGAAGACCCAGCTCTCGTCGCCGATCTCCAAGCGACACCTAGCGCAGATCCCCAGGCCGGGGGAGGGGAACGGAGAGGCGGCGGGGGACCAGGAGGACGAGCTTTCGGCAGGCCCTCCCCCGGAAGTGGGGCCCTTCTCGTTCTCGCGGGTCCGCTGGCGTGGCCCGACCCTGTCCGCGGGGTAGCCCGATGCACCACCGCCCATGCCGGGCCTCGAGATGGGCGTCGCCCGCCAGGTCCGTCTCGGCGCCGGGGCCTCATCGGGGGGCAGGACGATGGAGGAGCCGCTTGTCGATGAGGAGGGATAGGTCGCTTCGGCCCGGCTATACGAGGGGGCCGGCAGCGCGGCCCGAGGCACGGGGCTCGCGAGCACCGGGGTGGGCTCGGGGGCGAGGAGAGGGGGGTTGACGTACGCGGTCCCTCCGGCATCGTAGTTGTAGGTGGACGATGGTTCCTCCTCGGCCGGCCGGGGACGAGAGAGGGCGACGGTCCCGACCAGGAAGACGCCCCCCGCCGCGGTGAGCGGGATGCCCAGCTCCGCGTAGGGGAGGAACATGCTGCCCGACCAGGTGACGCTCACGTTCGCGTTCTCGGAAGAGGACTCGAAGAGCAGCACCGCGTACCAGTTCCCCGGGTGCAGGTCGCTTCCCGTGAGGGTGCCCGCGCTCTGGGGCTGTATGACCTCGTCCAGAGGGGGCGTGCTCGCCGGTCCACCGGACCAGACCACCTCACCTTCGGTCAGAGGGTAGAGGAAACCGGTCACGGGGGTCGAAGTGGCGGTGGTCCACTGAACGGTCAAGGAGGCGCCTCCAAGGGAGAAGTTCGCGTAGGGCACCTGGATCCGGAGGATGGCGGCGCCGTTCGAGTGCTGGAACTGGTTCATCGCGGTGGGCTCGGCCGACTGGAAGTTGAGGGGGAGCAGGACGAGGGCGAGCCCTACCGCAAGGATGACCGCCCCCAGGATGAGCCCGAAAGTGCTCGCGACGCTCATGGGGCCGTTGGGGCGTTATCGGAGGGCCCTATTTGAACGGAGGGAGGACCTCGGTTCGGGAACCTCGATGGCCCGCCTCTGCGGTGGGCTCGTGGGACCTCAGATCGCGAACCAGGGAAGCCGCGCCGCGGGACCCTTCGGGTTGTTCACCAGCTCGTGCAGGCTCGCTCCCTGGTCCCCCGGCGCGTAGGTCTCCTTGAGGGCCAGCTGGTAGAGCAGGAACATGGCGTCCTCCTCTCGGGTGACCCCAAGGGACCCTTCGATGTCCACCGAGAAGGTGTTCCGCAGCGCGCGGAGCATGCCCTCGAGGTCGATGGGGATGGCACCCTCCTCGGCGTTGATGCCTCCGGGAGCGGGACCCCCCTCCTCGCCCCCTGCCCGCTGGGAGCGCTCGGCGAGGCCCACCAGCGCCCCCGTCGCGAGCATGAGGACCACCCGAGGAGGCAGCCGCAGCCGGTGCCAGTGAGGGGCAGGGAAGTCCTCCCCAGCCCGGCGGGGATGGACCAGGATCCGGGTGCGGGAGACGGCCAGGGAAAGTGGCACCGGCGGGTCGCTCACGATCCGACGACCCACGAGCTCGGCCGAGGCGTCACTGTCCACGACCAAGATGCTGGAGGTGCCGGCCCCGACCGAAGGGTCGGTCCGAAGCCCGTGGGACCACCGCTCGAGGAGCTGCTGGGTCCTGCCCTCGGTGGAGGTGGACGTTCCCGGTTCGACGAGCACGGGGAAGATCGACCGCCCGCCCGCGCGTCGGACCCAAAGGTCGGCCTCTCCCCAGGGGGAAGGGGCGTGCTGAGGAGCAGGAGAGAACCCCATCCGCTGGAGGGTCGTCATGAGCGCCTGCCGCTCCTCCTCGGGAGAAAGGGGGGGCTTTCCGGAGGCCTTCGCCTCGCGGGGGGGACGCGCGGAGGCCCCTTCCTGGAGGTCGGGGGGGTCCTGCTTGGAGGGAGAGCGTGACCTAGGCATGAGAGGCATGGGAGCCATCCCGGCCGACCGATATATCGACTACGTCGCCGCGAAGCTCGCCGGAGGTGGGAAGCCCGCTGGATGTCCCCGGAGACCCAAAGGGAGCCGCTCGCACCCCTGGAGGCTCGGACCCCTGGCCCCCCTCGCCACCCTATCGGAAGAACGGTAGGGCGAACCAGCCCCAGTCGACGACCATGGCGAGCGCGACCCCGATCAAGTAGAACCCCGACGCGATGAACCCCCGGAGCGCCACCTTGCGGTCGACCCGGTGCAGAAGGGGCCAGGTCGTGGCGAGGAAGCCGATACCGAGCCCCATCGCGAGGACGAAAAACACGCGGTAGTTCACGGGCAGCAGGACGAAGGCCGCTGTGGGCACGAACAGCAGCACGGTCGAGGCGACCACGGTCCGACCCGACCGCTTGGGATCGCCAGGGACTGGGAGCATGGGCAGGTCGGTGCGGCCGTAGTCGTCCCTGAGGGCGACGGCGAGGGACCAGAAGTGCGGAGGGGTCCAGAGGAAGACGAGCACCGCGAGCAGGATCGCGGCCGTCGGGAAGGTGCCGGTGGCGGCAGCCGATCCCGCGAGGACGGGGGCACTGCCTGCGTAGCCCCCGATGACGATGTTCCAGCGCGTGCGCCGCTTGAGCCACATCGTGTAGATCCCCACGTAGACGACGGAGCCTGAGGCCATCGCCAGGGTCGCGAGCAGGTTGACCGTGAGGTAGGCGATAGGCAACGACAGCAAGGTGAGGGAGAGCCCCAGGGCCAGAACGGCCCGCGGCGAGACGAGGTCGGAGGGGAGCGGCCGCGAGCGCGTGCGCTTCATCTGGGCATCCAGGTCCCGGTCGTACCAGTGGTTGAGCGCAGCCGCTCCCCCGCTCGCCATGGCCCCCGCGACGAGGATCCCCAAGAGCCGCTCCAAGGGCGGAGGGTAACCGGGGGCCGAGGCGAAGAACCCCGCTACGGCCATGAGCAGGATGAGCCCCGTGATACCGGGCTTGAGGAGGCTGAAGTAGTCCCCCAGGCCGGGGCGCGGGGTGGTCGTGGGCGGGGCGCTCATCGTGCCCCGAGCCAGCCCCGCTGAGGAGATAACCCCCATCCAGGAGCCGTTCAAGAACCGGGGCTTCCCCGGCGGTCCACGACGAGCTATCGCCCGGAGGGGACGGAGGGAGCGGGGCCCGGGCCGTTTGTGTTCTCCTTCGACCCTTTGGAGGTGGCACCTGCGAGGTGCTCGGGGTCGCAGGGGAGCCCTTCGGCCGGCGTGAGACGTCCCAGCAGTGCCGCCTGCCAGCGGGGTGGGAAGGCCGGGAAGTTGGCCAGCGCTGCGATGAGGATGAGGATCGCAAAGAGCAGGGTCGCGAGCCCCAGGTGGAGGACGACCGCGCTGAAGGCGGCGTCACTGAAGATGATGACCCCGCCGAGGAGCGCCTGGACGATCACCAGGGCGAAGGCGACGTCGGTCATCCGACGGACCCCCGGTCGGACCTGGCGGCTCGCATGGGCGAGGACGAGAAGTCCCAGGATGGCGAGGGAGAGCGTGAGCGCCCCCATGCGGTGCAGGAACTCCGCGGTCGCGGGGCCCCCCAGGGTGGGCACGGGGGCGCCGGGGTCGCATCCCGGCCAATTGGGGCAGACCAGAGGGTCGTTGGAGACCGTGACGTCCGCCCCGAGCAGGATCGTGAGGTAGCCGACCAGCGTGGCGAACAGCGAGAGGTAGCGGAACGTCCGGCCCTCGGACCGTCGCGCGCCCGGAGTGCCCTCGACCTTTCCTCGCCCGACCTCGGGGCTCATGCCCAAGGGTCCTCAGGGGCCGGCTTGCCGCGGTAGTAGCTCGCGACCATGTTGAAGATGAAGACCAGCACGCCGATCCCGAAGATCGTCGCACCGACGGTCGAGAGCTCGTTGAGCGTCCCCAGGTCGACCCCGATGGGGGTCGGGATGTAGGGGAGGTAGGTGTAGTAGCGCCGGGGCATCCCGGCCATTCCGTCGAAGAACATCGGGAAGAACAGCAGGTTCCCTCCGATGTAGGTGAGAGCGAAGTGCCAGAGCCCCAACTTGTGGCTGTACCAGCGCTTGGTGATGATGGGGTAGAAGAAGTAGGTCGCCGCGAAGACCCCCATGAGGCTCCCGCCCATGATCGTGTAGTGGAAGTGGGCCACGACGAAGTAGGTCTGGTGGACGAGGTAGTCGACCGGGATGGTCCCCAACATCACGCCGGAGAGACCACCGATGAGGAACATCGTGAGGAAGGCGATGATGAACCACATCGGGAGCTCCAGACGGACCCGCCCGCCCCAGATCGTGGCGAGCCAGTTGAACATCTTCACGCCGGTCGGGACGGCGATCGCGATGGTGGTGAGCATGAAGATGAACCGGGTGTTCGTGTTCTCCCCGGTCGTGAACATGTGGTGCTGCCAGACCACGAACCCCAGGATCCCGATGGAGGCGATGGAGAGCGCCATCGCGGTGTAGCCGAAGAGGTGCTTGCGGACCATCTTCGGGAGGATCGTCGAGACCAGACCGAAGGCCGGCAGGATGAGGATGTAGACCTCCGGATGGCCGAAGAACCAGAACAGGTTCTGGTAGAGCAACGGACCTCCCAGCGGCGAGCCGTTCACGGCGTACGTGAGGTGCGTCCCGAAGTTGCGGTCCGAGAGGACCATCGTGAGGGCGACCGATAGGGAAGGCATCGCGGCGAGGACCAGGAAGCTGTTGATGAACGTGGACCAGACGAAGATGGGCATGTTCCAGTAGGTGATCCCCGGGGCGCGGTGCTTCATCACCGTGACCACGAAGTTGATCGCCCCCAGCATGGAGGAGATGGAGAGGAGGTGGAGCCCCGCGATCCAGATGTCGATCCCGTGCCCCGGCATGAGCGTGGTCAGAGGAACGTAACCGTACCAGCCCCCGTTCGCCCCGGAGAGGATGATCAGGACCGCCGCGGGCGGGATGAGCCAGAAGGCGAGGTTGTTGATCCGGGGCATCGCCATGTCCCGGGCGCCCACCATCGTGGGCAGCAGGTAGTTCCCCCAACCGGCCATGAGGGGCATCACGACCAGGAAGATCATGATGATCCCATGCTCGGTGAAGAGCGTGGAATACATGTCCGCCGAGATGCCGATCTGGTTCGGCGACATGCCGATCGCCGGCAGGAAGAGGTCGACGCGGATCAGCATCGCATAGATGCCGCCGATGACGAGGAAGATGAACGCGGCGGCCATGTACATCAGGCCGATCTCCTTGTGGTCGGTCGTCGTGAGGTAATGGAGGACGTACCGGCGGAACCAGTACGGGAGCTCCCGGGTGCGCGCGAGCTTCTGAGCGGTGATGCCTCGCTCGCGGTAGGCCACGTCGAGGACGTGGAAGAGCAGCGCCGCCCCCAGCACCATGAGGCCCAGGGCGAACCCGAGGGAGTCCTGCAGTCCGATCGCGGCTAGACTTCCCAGCGTCACCACGTAGCCCGCGAGGAGTCCCTCACCGGCGAGCAGCAACAGGATCCCGGCAAGGTAGTAGTCCAGGCGCCGGGAGATTCCCGTGGGGACCGTCTCGTAGGCGGGGTACCCGACGAACCCGTAGAAGCCCAGAAGGGCCCCCAGGGCAAAGGGGGCGAGCCCCACGATCCCGTAGGCCGACTGCATGTTCCCCGTGACGACCACGGAGATGCCGCCGGTCGTGGGGTCGGGGAAGACGCCGCCGTTCGACCCGGAGAGCTCGGTCGCCATGTTGACGCCGAGCGCGGTGCTCGGGGTCGTCGAGTTGATCACGAAGTACTGCCCTGGGGCGAGACCGAACTCGAACCCGCCCGCTGCGCCCTCGCCCACCGCGATGAGCCCCGTCGGCGTGAGACAGCGGGAGTCGGAGCAGGAGAAGACCTCCAGCACCGCGTTGGCCGGACCTCCGGTCCAGGAGACGTTGTACTGGACCGTGTCCGAGAGGGTGTAGGGGTCGGACATGCCCAGATGCGCCGCTCCCGCCATCTGGTTGCTGGGCACGCCGCCCGGGTAGCCCGGGCCCGAGCCGATCAGGGAGAAGCTCCAGGTCTGGTCCTGCGGGACCGCGACCAAGGCCGCCCCCACGGCGAGCAGCAGGATGCCCACCAGCAGAGCGCTGCGGATCATGCGTACCCCCTCATTCGAACATCTCCACGCGGCGGGTCAGGTTCCCTCGGAGACGGTCGACCCGGTAGAGGATCCCCACGGTGAGCCACAGACAGAAGAGCCCCCCCATGATCCCCAGGATCCCGACCGGGAGCCAGAGGAGCGCGGTGCCTCCGGCCCAGGCGACCGAAAGCGCGTAGATCCCCACGATCGCCGAAGCGGCCCCGGCGACGTAGAGGCCGCTGAGGACGCCCCAGAGCACGCGGGTCCTGTAGCGCGGTGCCGGGGCGGCCGACCCCCCTTCGGCAGCAGCGGCGGCCTCTGGGGAGGAGCTCGGCTCCGGGACCGAGGCCCGCTTAGCCATGCGTCACCGCCTCCCCCTTGGGGGGGACCGGTGCGAGGAGAGGAGCGCCAGAGGAGGTCGGTCCAGATGCGGGGGAGAGGGAGGCGGGGCGCGCTGCCGCGGGGCCGCTGGGAGATGGGAGGGAGGCGGGGGTGGTCGGGCGAGCGGACGCGGAGTGGGCGAGGGACCTGCGGCGGCCCTCCTTCGCTGCGACCCGGGCGCGGTAGCTCGCGCGATACATCATGTAGAGCGCGAAGATCACCACGGCGTTGACGGCCGCGAGGGCGCCCAGGTAGGTCGCGTAGAACGCCGCCGGGATGACCACGCCCGGCATGATACCTCCCCAGACGGTCATCAGGATGAAGAACCCGACCAGGAAGTTCGCGACCCCCAGCATCACTGGTCGGTCCCGGGGATGGGTCTTGCGGCCCCCGTCCAGGAACGGGAAGATCTGGGAGATCCAGGGCAGGAACAGGATGAAGATGAGGACCGCCGTCACGGTGCCCACCGCGACGAACGGGCTCACGTACTGGAAGTCCGCGAGCTTGTAGAGCCACAGGAAGTACCAGTCCGGCTCGGGAGAGGCGGCGGACGAGCTCGAAGAGCCGTAGTAGGCCGCGAGGGTGACCGGCCAAGCGGCGGCCATCATCACGAGCAGGCCCGCGTAGAAGAGGGCCCACTTGGTCATGTAGAAGAAGACCTTCGGGAAGAAGCGCCCCATCCGGTGGTCGTCCTCGTGGACGAGGACGCGCTTCGCCCGGGGGTCCGAGCTCGCGCGGGGGGAGATCCCGTGGATCTCGAAGAGCGAGATGTGGGCGTAGAGGAGCGCCGCCAGAGCTAGAGGGATCGCGACGACGTGGAGCGCGAACATCCGCGAGAGCAGTCCCTGGGGCGTCCCGTCCGCCAGGATCAGTTTCGCGGTCGGAGGACCGATGCCCGGCACCGAGAGGGTGAGCGCGATGCCCACGTCGGTCGCTCCCACCGATAGGGCAGTGTAGGGGAGGAGGTAGCCGGTGAAGCCCATCCCCAGCATGGCCGCCAGGAGCAGCGTTCCGATCATCCAGGAGAGTTCCCGCGGGGGCTTGTACACCCCGGCGTAGAAGCCGCGGAAGAAGTGGACGAAGGCGAGGAAGATCGTCGCGTACGCTCCGTATAAGTGGGCCGATAACAGCAGCCAGCCCAGGGGCACGCCGTGGATGATGTAATTGGTCGAGGCCCACGCTTCCGGGGGCGCTCCGGCCGTCGCCGAGGCGGTCGAAGGGACGTAGTAGAAGAGCAGCAGGAGGCCGGTCGTCACCTGGACGAGGAAGGCGTTCGCGACGAAGGCCCCTGTCCAGTACGAGGGATTGAAGGAGAAGTCCGGCTGCGGGCGCATCGCCCACTTCTCGGTCCCCACCCGCTTCTCGATGAAGGCCCAGATCGTGTCGAGCGTCCGGTTCATCGGCGGACGGTAGGGCGGGACGGAAGGGGGATGCCCGACGGTGGGGGCGTTGGGGGGAGTCATGCCTGCACCCTCCTCACCGTCACCTTCGACATCGTCACACGCCCCTGCACTACGGACAACGCTGAGTGCTCCCGCTCGTGCCGTAGGGCGGCACCGACGTCTTGGCGAGCGGGGCCGGAACCGGTCCCGGGTTGCCCCCCAGGAGCGTCTGGAAGTGCCCCTTCACGTCGGGACCGATGTTTTTCACCGCGAAGATGTTCCCGCTCGTGTCGGTGTCGAGGATGACCTGAGGGAGCGGCGACACCGTCGGGCCGGTGAGGATGTTCGCCCCTCCGCCCGAGACGTTGGACTGGACGTAGGGGTCGTAGGTCGACCCATGGCAGACGCAGTGCAGGAACGGGGCACCCCCGTTGTACTGGCACTGCTCGGCCACGTTCGATGGATAGAAGCTCAGGAAGGGCGGGATGCAGCCGAGGTGCTGGCAGATCGCAGAGTACGCCACGACGAAGTTCCCGCCGGGGGTGGGGCCCAGCGCGGAGGGAGGCTTGCCGTACTTTCCCTGAAGGTTCAGCAGGAAGTTGGGCTCCCCATCGAGGGGATACTGGAAGAGGAAAGCGTCGGTGCTCGTCGGATCGATGTGGCTATCGATGTTCCCCACCTGGACCGGGGTCCCATCGGAGTAGAGGAGCTGGACCCGGGGGTAGGAAGCGAGCCCCTGCATCGGAGGCTGAACGTACTGCAACGCAGCGCCTACGGCGCCCCCGGCCGCGACGGCCGCTAGACCGCCGATGGCCATGAGCTTCAGGATGTTGCGCTTCGACTCGTCGACCTCCTCCTGGACCTTGGGGTCCTGGAGGTCCGGTGGCGCGACCTTTCGGACGACCCCGGGGGTCATCGGGCGCTTCATCTCGAGGAAGAACGCGAGGCGTTCGTCGTAACTTCGCTGGTCGAAGCCGTGCCCGGGGACCCACTCGATCGCCGTTCCTCTCTCGTAGCTCATGGATGGGGACCTCCTTCCTCTTCCCAGCGTGCCGCCTCTTTCTCCTCTTCGTCGCGGCGGAGGCGCAACGCCAGCTCCTCCTCACCCGTGACCGGGACCTCTGAGGAGTCGCCGGGGAGCTCCGCGCGGTCGGCGTCGTGGTAGACGTAGAGGGTGATCGTGACCGATAGCACGATCACGAAGATCTCGGTGAGGTCGAGCATCTGGAAGCACGAGAACGGCCCGAAGGTCGTGTTGACGGGAGGAACGGGGCAGGAAGGTGGAGGGATGGTGTCGGCGGAGCTGGAGCTGCTGTTCGAACCGTTGACGCTCAGGGTGTGGAGGCCCGTGCCCCCGGTCGGTCCCAGGGGAGGCTCCCCGGAGGTCCCGAGGGCGGTCCAAGGAGAGAGGAAGGCGGAAAGAACGAGGGCCAGGGCCACCAATAGGAGCGCCGCCCGACTCATCGGTACATCCCGGACCTATCCGAGGGGAAGGAGGACCCCCTATGAACTTCACGCATGCTCTCCCCCGTCGAACCCGGGACCGACGCGGTGGCGGCAGGGGCCGTGGAGGGGGCGGGACGCTCCACCGGAGCCCCTGACGGGACCGCCGGGACCGCCGGGGCCTTCGCGGCCGCGGCCGGGGTCGGGGGCGGACCGACAGGGACGGGCGTCGCGGCGGCGGTGCTCGCCGGGGTGGGGGCGGCCTGCACCACCGGGAGCGGGGTGTTCCCTGCCGACCGAGCGGTGTCGGTGACCATCATCTGACTGTGGAACTCGAACATGAGCTCCTGTCGGATGCGATAGAACTTCCCGTAGAGACGGCCGAGCATCCGGAAGAACTCCATGCCCCTCCCGCCCATGAGCAGCAGCCCCGCCGCGAGGAGCACGATGATCCAGTCGACGTCGGAGAAGAGGCTCATCTGACCGCGCTACCTCCTATGGCGGCCCTTCAGGGATGACGAGCAGGCGCGCCCTCTCGGAGAGGCGCGCGTGGCGTTCCGCCATGTACATCCCTCCGAAGTAGAGGCCCGACATGGGCGTCGCGATGAGGAGCATGGTGATCCCGGAGTTGTCGGGCGTGATGATCATCCCGAAGACGAGGCACCCCACGATCGCCCCCCTCCAGTGCTTGCGCCAGAAGGAGGCGGGGACCAGCCCCAGACGGGACAACGAGTAGACGAAGACGGGCAGCTCGAAGGCGATCCCGAAGGCGAGCGTGTAGAGCAGAGCGAACTCGATGAAGCTCTCGGCCGACAGGACCGGGGCGAGGCCCATCGCCTGGAGGTACTTGAACAGGAGAAGGAAGGTGAAGGGCGTGAACCAGATCAGCCCGATCACGAACCCCACGAGGAAGAGGATCGTCGCGGGGATCCCCAGGGACTTCAGGAGCTCCCGCTCGTTGCGTCGCAGCGCCGGCAGGAGGAAGGCGCCGACCTCGTGGATGATCCAGGGCATCCCCACCGCGACGGTGAGCAGGATGCCGATCTCCATCTGGATGATCACCGGGTCGCCGACGCCGATGTTGATGAGCGTCTCCCCTGGGGGGAGCATGTCCGCGCGCATCCACGCGAAGACCTGGGCGGTCACGTTGTAGAACGGGCTGGGCCAGGGGTAGGGGACACCCCAGGGGATCCCCCCGACGGTCTTCCAGCGGATCTCGAAGGTCAGGAAGAAGCCGAAGAGGGGGGCGAGAACGATCGTGATGCGGAGGGCTCGACGCCGGAGCTCGTCCAGGACCAAGAGGAGCTTCTTGAGCTCGCTCATGCCCTGGAGGCGTCAGCCGAAGGGGTTCTCAAGGTGGGATCCGCGGCCCATCGAAGGGAGCGCAGGGGCGCTTCCGGCCGCAGCGAGGGAAGTGGGTCAGAGGAGGCGGTGATCGGTGGTGGCGCGGGCCGAGGGGCGGGAAGGAAGCCCGCACGCTCCCCTTCCTGGGGCTCATGGTCCGGGGCGGGCGAGATGGCAGCCTCCCTCAATGTCGGGAAGGCGGGGTC
The DNA here is from genome assembly GCA_027306505.1 of Thermoplasmata archaeon. Taxonomy (GTDB): domain Archaea; phylum Thermoplasmatota; class Thermoplasmata; order Lutacidiplasmatales; family UBA184; genus JAKAAX01. The sequence continues at coordinate 82,470 of DAHUZP010000072.1, forward strand.
CCAGGCCCGGAGGGGGCGGGCACCGTCCGATGATCCGGAGCGGGAGCGACGGGCCTCGGCAACGAGGACCTCGGGAGCCTCTCGCATCAGCGTCCGGAAGCGGAAGGAATCCTCGTAGAACGCTCGCCCCACGGGAGAGATGGACAGCTCGGTGGGAAGGTGGGGACGAAGCGGCCCAGGTACGGCGGGGCGGATGCCACGCGCGGGTCCGAGGTCGGTCCCCCCTAGGGCCGGGGAGGGAGGGATCGCACCCCTCTTCGGGGCGGGACCCACGTCAGCGGTGTCCTGGCTCACGCTCGCTCCTGCTGTCCCCGGCACGCCCTCGGTCCAGGGTTCAGCGGCCGCTGCTGGAGCCTTCCCGGACCACACGGGGGCTGCTGCCCGTCGCGGGGGACGCCTGGGCTTGGGCGAGCTCGCGCTCGGACTCCAAACGGCCCTTCTTGAACTCGCCCATGGCCCGTCCCAAGGAGTGGGCGAACTGAGGGATCTTCCCCGAGCCCCAGAACAGGATGGCGACGATCAGGCCGATGATGAGTATGTCGTCGATGCTGTCGAACATGGCGCCCTCCCGGGCGCGAGTAGGGTCGACCCGTATAACCTCTTCCCAGGCTCGGAATCGCGCGCCTCGCGGGGAGGGGAGGCTCGCCTAGGCCAGGAAGCCGCCATTACGCCCCCGGAGGGAAGCCCTTCAGTGCTCGTCGCCGCCCCGCAGGGTGGGCTCCGCCGAGTCGAGCGGTTCAGGCCGGGAGTCGTTGAAGTACTCCGGTCGGCTGGTGATCGGCGCATCCTTGGGGATCCCCATGTGGTGAGGCGAACGCTTCCCGTAGACGAGCCCGAGCACGATCGTGAGCACCGCGAGGGCGGTGATCGTGACGGTGATGTACCAGAACGGTTCGAACGAGGGGATCGCCGGGGAGGAGCTGGGGGCAGGCTCATTGACGTAGATCGTGCCGTACATTCCTGAGGCGTAGTGGTAGAGGCAAGTGAACTCGTAGGCCCCGGGCGTCGTGGGGAAGTGGAGCGTCGCGTGCAGGACGGAGACGGGGGAGCCGGTCCCGTTCAGGGGTTGGTTGTAGAGCAGGTTAGGGGCGGAGAAGAACGAGGTGCTGGTGGAGGAGGGATCGGACTGGTTGACCAGGCTCGAGACCGTGAAGGTGTGGGCAGTGGTCCCGGTGTTCTCCACGGTGAAAGTGGTGGTCGGGCAAACGTTCACGATCGCGGCGATGCTCCAGGTGAGCGCGTCGAAGGCTTCGACCGTGACGTTGCTGGTGCAGGGGCTCGACGATGTGGAGAGGGACGTACCGGTCTGCCCCTTGCCCATAGCGGGCCCGATGAGGGGCGTGGCCAGGAGCCCCAGAAGGAGCGTCACCAGCAGGAGCGAACCGATACGGACTGCTGAGCGCATCCCCAGGTCTCTCCCTCGTTCGGCCTGGGGCGATGGCACGGCCCGCTGGTTAAAACCTCTGCGACCAAGGCCGCGTTCCCCAAGGGTCCGGGCCGCGCGGAGCATCCGCGGTCGGGGGCTCAAGGCCCAGCGCTGGAGGACGTGCTGGGGGATGGGGGGGCTGGCGGAGGTCGAGGCGGGGCTGGGCGCCCCGAGCCCGGTCCCCTTCGAGCATTGCTCCGCATCTCTCGCTCTTCCTTCGCCCGACCGCTCCGACCGTAGTAGAGGCCCGCGACGAAGGTGACCACGCTGAGGCCGACGACCGCGAAGACCACGAACCAGAACGGCTCGATGAGGGGAGCGGTCGGAGGCACGGGGGCCGTCATCAAGACCCAGATCTTGCCCCACATCCCGACGCCGTAGTGAGGGATGCAGGTGAACTGATAGTAACCGACACCCTGGAAGTGGATCGTGACGTGCAGCGTCGAGTCGGCGCTGCCGGTGGCATTGAGGTCGTGAGTGTAGTAGAGGTTGGGCCAGCTGAAGTACGACGCGGCCGAGGACTCGTCGAGCGAGGGATCGGATTGGTTCAGCAGGTTCGAGACCGTGAAGGTGTGGGCGATGGAACCGGTGTTCGTCACGGTGAAGGAGACCGTGGAACAGACCGGGCCGATGGTCGTCGAGCTCCACGTGAGGGAATCGTAGCCCGAGAGCGACACCGTGGACAGGCAGGTCGTGGCGGGCGATGCCTGTCCCGATGCAGTTGAGCCAGGCCCGCCCAGGTTAGCGAGGCCGTAGGCCGACAAGGCGAGCGCCGCGGTCAAGAGGATAATCGAGGCTCGGAATGCGCTTCGCATGAGGTCGGGGGCAGCGTCTCCGCTTGACCACGACGCACGCGCCCTCGGTTAAAACGGCTATGCCGGGAAGGTCGCGACCTTCCCACCGAGCGATAAAGTGGCCCGGAGCGTCCTTCGGTTCCGGCGGTTTAATGAGGATTGACGCTGCTAGGCCCGCGTGGTGAGCCCGCTCGCGTCGTGGACAGGGCCGCTGGTCCGCACCGCCCTTCAGACCCCCCTACAGCTCACGCAGTTCCTCTTCTGGTACGTCTTCCTGCTCGCCCTCGGCGTGGGGATTGTCTACGTCCTGCTGCTCCTCTGGGCGCTCGCGAAGCACATCTCCCATGAGCCTCTCGCCAGGGACCGTCCCACGAAACCCTCCCGAGGACCGGAGCGGCCTCCCGCGATGAGGTAGGACCATGAAGGGAGAGAGCTCGAGCCTGCCCGACGTCCCGCCCATCCCCTCCAAGCCGCTCGCTTCCCCCTCCGCCTCGTCGGCCAAGGAGAGCGCGGCACCGAAGGGCGAGGCCGCTCTTCCTTCCCCCCCGCGGGGAGCGCTCCCCACGCAGAGCTCGCGTGCTCGGGCCACAGCGAGCCACCGACGCTGGAAGCAGATCGAATGGGCCTGGACCCTCATCCCCGTCGCGATGCTCCTCAGCGTCGCTGGCCTCACCGTGGGGGTCCTCTACAACCTCGACACGGGGCCCACCGCCTACGGCGCGACCCCCAACTGGTATGTGAACGTCACCGGTCAGCAGTTCTACTGGAGCTTCACCTACACTTCCCCCTACGCCCAGGAAGTGTTCAAGACCTACAACGTGACCAACGAGAGCTCCGTCCTCTGGATCCCCCAGAACGCGGTGGTCTGGCTCAACGTGACCTCCGTGGACGTGGTCCACTCCTTCAACATTCCCCAGCTCGGCGTCCGCATCGATGCGATCCCGGGAAGGATCAACCACTACTGGTTCACGATCCCCCAGGGCGCACAGCCCGGCCAGGAGTACCTCATCCAGTGCACGGAGTTCTGCGGCCAGGGTCACTACAGCATGATCGCCTACGTGATGGTGGGCAAGAGCAGCGGGCTCCTGCCGCCCAACTGAAGCGACCTCCGCGCTCCACGCGCCGACCTCTTGGGCGCTTCGAGCCCTAGCTCGGCTCGCTCGAGCACGCTCGGGCCCATTGCTGGAGCTTGAGCAGCGTGTTCCAATTGCGGCCCGTCCCGCGGGTCCCCAGGGCACGCTCGATCCGGGCGAGCGTGAGCTTCGACCGGCCTATGCCCTCGGGGTAGGTCGCGTAGAGGTACCGGCGCCCCAAACGGACCTCCTCGGGCCCCTGGTTCATCACTTGGAGACGGTCGAACCCCTCCTGCGAGGGCTGCCCTTTCAACAGGAAAGCGACGAGGTGGGAGGGGTCCGTCCTGGCGAAGGCCGGGAACGGGTTCGCGTGGACGATCTCCTCCCACTCGCCCTGGGTTCGGACCATGTAGTCCGTGTCGAGCCCTAGCACCTCCCGTGTCGACCGCTCCAGCTCCTCCTCGAGCTTGAGGGGGGTGCGGCCTTGAGCCTGGAAGACCAGGTTGCCCGTCCTTGACCAGGACCGCACCTGGGCGAGCCCACGTCCCTCCAGCAAACGTACGAGGTCCTTGGGGGGGACCGAGCGGGTCCCTACGTTGACCGCGCGGAGCAGCGCCACGAAGACGGGCAAGGCTCCGCGCTGAACCCCCGCAGCGGTCCCGAGCGAAGGCGGCCTGAGGCGGCCTCAGTCCTTGGAGGCGGGGCGCTGAGCCGGGGCGGCCGAGACCGCGCGTTCGTTCTGGCCCATGAGGACCAGGAACGCGGCCCCGCCGATGACCACGGCACCCAGGGCGAGGTAGGCGTATTGGATGACGCCCTGCATCTGAGGGATGCTCGCGGCCGGGGTGGGCGCGACCCCGACGTAGAGGTGCCCCCACATCCCGGACTGGAAATGCCCTGGGACCAGGCAGACGAACCAGTAGATGCCGGCCTGAGGGATGATCGTGGGGGGAGAGGTCCAGGTGGTCCCCGGGTCCTGGAAGCCGGAGTCCAGGAGCGGCTTGTTCAGGCAGGCGTCGTTGCTGGGGAGCGCGACCCCCGTCACGATGTTGCTGTCGTTGGAACAGGCATCGAGGGTGAAGGTGTGCTGGTAGCCCTGTACCCCGAAGACCACGATGAGGGGGATCCCGGGGCTGACCGTCGCGACGTTGGGGACGAAGGTGATCTGAGCGGTACCGTTGACGAACAGGTACTGGCGGCTCGCCGAGCCGGGAGGGAGGACGTGGAGGCTGGCGAAGAAGTTCGCGCTGAGGTAGGGGTAGTACGCGACGATCTCGTAGGTGCCGGCGGTGGTGATGTTGAGCACGACCGTCTGGTTCGTCCCCGGGGCGAGCCACACGCTCGTGAGGTTGTGGCCGTTGAGCGTCGCGTTGAGCGAGGACGGCGTGGAGGCATTGGCGGAGCTGATGACCCCGTTCGGGACCGAGTACACCACGAAGGAGTGGTCGACGGAGCCGTTGTTCCAGAGACCGATGGAGAGGGGGGCGTCCGCCGTCACGACGTTGGAGCTCGTGCCGAAGTAGAAGCCGGGGGAGGTGTCGTTGAGCAGGAGATGGATATAGAAGGTGGAGGCGACCAGCGGTTTGGCCGCCGCGACCGCCCCGTTCGGCGGGATCGCGCCGTAGTGGGCCGCGACGGGGAGGAAGGCGGCACCGCCCAGGGCGGCCAGGACGAGCAGGGTGGAAATGACCCCGCGACGGGAACGGATGCGCTCCCCCAGGCCCGACCGCCACGCCCGACGCATCGGCCCGCGCGACCTCGTTCTCCTTGATAACGGTGCCGTGGTCGCGGAGTTTGGGACAAAGCCCCCCCTATCCGGCGGGGCGACGTAGGCGTCTCCACTCACGAGGCTGCAGCACCACCGTCCACCCGTAGACCTCCTTGACGAACTGCTGCAGGAGTTCCACCACGCGCTCCCGGTCCTCCACCCTTACGATCAGCACGCCCCGCTTGATTCTCCAGTGCGGGAGGCCCTCCAGGAGCCCGCGACGAGGATACTGCCGCCCTCGGGTCGTGGTCTCCTGTCCGTGCAGCTTCTGGGAGAGCATGTTGGCCCGACCCGGGCTAGCCCCCGAGTTCACGTAGACGATCAGGACCCCTTCGTGAACTACTTCCAGCGAGTGCGGGTGGAGGCCACCTGGTGGTCGAGAGAAGCTCGGAACCCGGGAAAGATCCGCAAACGGCTCCCTCCTGGGAAGGAGACGGAGGCGATGCTCAGGGGTGTCGTGAGGAACCTTCGGCGCCTCTGCTACCCG
>DAHUZP010000050.1 GCA_027306505.1 Thermoplasmata archaeon
GTTACGACGCCTCGTTCACCTACGACCCGGCTCTGGGCGGACTTGTACTGTTCGGAGGGGTAGGAGCCGGGGGCCAGGTGCTCTCCGACACCTGTGGGTCTTCCGACACGGGGACCGGAGCCCGCAGTACGTGGCCGGCCCCGCGCCCGAACGGTCCGGAACGACGCTGGCCCATCAGGCCATAGAGGACCGGATGGTCCTCGTCGGCGGCCATGGGAGCGCGGGCCCGCTCTCTGACCTGTCCTCTCCGCCATTTGGGTAGGCTAGCCCACGCAAGGCCGCCATTCTCTATCGAGAATCGCCCTTCTCACGGACCGGCTGATCCTTGTGCTCTGCCACCTTCGTGGATAGGATATCTCCCACCGGGTCTACAAGAGGCTCCACGGGCCCGAACCGCGCGCTCCCCACCAACCACCCCCGCGGCGGTCGCGGTCCGAAGGGCCTTTCGCGGGGGTCCGGCCCGGGCCGCGAGGAGAGAAAACCGATACCAAGCCTTAAATGGGAGGTTTTTCTCGGGCCAATCCCCCCGCCCAGGCGAGGGGAGCAGAATAGGAGGCGTTGCACGTCGCCCAAGAGCGAGAAGGGAGAGGAGTCTCCCGCTCCCGGAACCAAGCCCGCCGCGCCTAGTGCAGCCCCGGCCGCGCCGAAGGAAGGCGGGAAGAAGCCCAAGGAGGGCAAGGCCGAAAAAGGGGAGAAGGGCGAGAAGTCCGAGAAGGGCGGCGAGAAGAAGGGCAAGGGCGGCCCCGCCGAGGGGAAGACCAAGAAGGTCTCCGACAACCCCAACTTCCGCTACATCGTCCGCGTTGCGAACACGGACCTGGACGGCACGCGCCCCACCGTCATCGCGCTCACCAAGATCCCGGGCGTCGGGCTACGCGTCGCGGAGGCCACCGCGCGCGTGATGGGCCTCAACGCGACCGGGTACATCGGGGACCTCACCGAGGAGCAGACCGATGCGATCGAGGGGACCATCCTCACGATCTCCCAGAAGCTTCCGCCCTGGATGCTCAACCGTCCGCTGGACCGGACCACCGGGGAGACCCGACACCTGGTCTCGGCCGACCTCGAAACGTCGCTCCGCGACGATATCAACGTGATGAAGATGATCCGGTGCTACAAGGGCATCCGCCACGAGCGGGGGCACAAGGTGCGCGGCCAGCGCACACGCTCCAACGGGCGGACCGGCATGGCCGCAGGCGTGCTCAAGAAGGCCGCCAAGGAAGCCGCCGCCCCTGCGAAGGCCGAGGAGAAGAAGTGATGCAGGGTCGGTCGATCTCACCCGGCATCGGGAACCTCCGAATCCTGCTTCCCTGACGATAGAGGTTTAAGGAGTCCTAACGAGACATGGGCGATCCCAAGTTCCTGCGGCGCACCTACGACCGACCAAAGCACCCGTGGGAACAGGCCCGCATGGACGAGGAGCGCAAGCTGCTCGCCAAGTTCGGGCTCAAGAACAAGCGGGAGCTCTGGAAGGCGGAGTCTCAGCTGCGGAACTACCGGCGCCAGGCCCGTCAGCTCCAGGCCCGGCTGCGCGCGAAGGAGGGACAGGCCGAGAAGGAGACCAAATGGCTCCTGGACAGCCTCGCCCGCCGTGGGCTCTTCTCCTCAGGCGCTCCCACGCTCGACGACGTGCTGGCCCTCGAGACCTCCGACCTGATCCAGCGGCGACTTCAGTGGGTCGTGTACGTGAAGGGCCTCGCGGCGTCGACCCACCAGGCCCGTCAACTCATCGTGCACGGTCACATCTCCGTCGGGGACCACCGGGTCACCCGCCCGGGCTACCTCGTCCGCAGCGAAGAAGAGACCGTCATCGCCTACGACGGGTCCTCCCCGCTCAACGACGAGGGCCACCTGGTCCGCACCGCGATCCGTGCCAAGGCGGAGTCCGCCGGAAGTGGGTCCGTCGGAGGCATGGCCGAGGTGCCCACCGGTCCCGGCGCTCCCTCCCCCATGGGAGGTGCCTGATGGGGAAGATCGGCATCGCCCACATCTTCGCCTCCTACAACAACATCCACATCTTGGTGACCGACATCACCGGCGCCGAGACCCTCTCCAAGGCGACGGGGGGCATGGTCGTCAAGGCCGCCCGCGACGAGTCCTCCCCCTACGCTGCCATGAAGGCCGCCGACCAGGTGGCCGGGGAGATCCGGGAGAAGGGCTACGACACCATCCATGTCCGCGTCCGGGCCCCTGGCGGGAACAAGCCACGCTCGCCGGGACCGGGAGCCCAGGCCGCGATCCGCGCCCTCGCCCGTGCCGGTCTCAAGATCGGCCGCATCGAGGACGTGACCCCGATCCCGCACGACGGGACCAAGCCCAAGGGCGGTCGCCGCGGCCGGCGGGTGTAGACGCCCATCGGACGCCGTCCCGGAAGAGCAGAAGAGGCACCCACCGCACCAGGACCGGACGATCACCACAGCACATCGAGGACGGCGAATAGGGGAGGACGGAACCATGGAGATGAACATCGAAGAGCTCAAGCCCCACGCCGGTCGCATCCACTTCACCAAGACCTCGGCGAGCCAGATCAACGCGATCCGGCGGGCCCTGCTCTCCGATGTGCCCAAGATGGCCATCGACGACGTGGAGTTCCACCTGGGACCGATTCGGGACGAAGCCACCGGGAAGGACTACGACTCCGCCACGAGCCTGTTCGACGAGAACGTCGCGCTCCGGCTTGGGCTCCTGCCCATCCCGAGCGACCTCAAGCAGTTCCGCTTCAAGGACAAGTGCGTCTGCAAGGGCGAGGGCTGCGCCAACTGCCAGATCACCTACTCCATCGACAAGAAGGGCCCGTGCACGGTCTACTCCTCGGACGTCGTGCCGATGGGGGACCCCAAGCTCGCCATCGTCGAACCGAGCATCCCCATCGTCCGGCTCGGCGCGGACCAGGCGCTGCTCGTCTACGCGACCGCGATCATGGGCACGGCCCGCTCCCATGCGAAGTGGCAGGTCGCCCAGGCGGCGGGCTTCGGCTACCAGCCGAAGGTCTCGGTCACTCGCTCCAAGGACTGCTCCGACGCCTGCCTCAAGAAGATCCCCGCGGTCTGCCCAGGGAAGGTCTTCGCGTGGTCCGACGGGAAGCTCAAGGTCGTCCAGCAGGACGGGTGCATCTTCTGCGAGCAGTGCGAGAAGAGCTGCTCCCACGGGAGCATCTCGGTCGAGGCTGACCAGACCGACGTCCACTTCACCTTCGAGACCGACAGTTCGATGACGGCGCGCGAGGCGCTCCGCTTCGCGCTGAACGACCTGCACCGCCGCTTGGAAGAGCTGCGGGACGCGGTGGTCTCCATCGGGTAGTACCTGCTCCGCTCCCCCCAGGCGGCTCCCGCGCCGGTGGTCGACCGCGGGGCAGAGACGAGCGCCCCTGCCACGTGAGCGAAGCGGGCACGTGGAAATGCCTTGACAACAGCGACATAGCCCCGCCCATCATGGAGCGGTGAGCAGGGGTCGATCAGGATGTTGGCGGCAGAATCTCCGGTGCTGGACCTCTTCGAGTTCCTCCCGCAAAGGCCCCTGGAACTTGAGGGGACCCCAGAGAAGGCTCCGCCGACCGAGGCCCTAGGCGCACCGCAGCCCGCAGGCGGCTGGCTGCTGGTGGGTGAGGAGCTGCTGCGGCTGGGCACGTCCGCGGGTGCCCGGGTGGAGCCGGTCCCCCCGACCGTGCCCTCCGAGGGTGCCCCCTCGGACATCCGTGTCCCGCCACGGGAGAACGCCTACGACTACCTGGGAAGGCTGTTCGAGGAGCTCCAACATCCTCCGGCGAAGGTGGACCCAGCTTCGCCATGGCGGGTGGCGGACGAAAGCGAGACCTCCCCGTCCGTCGAGAAGGAAGAGCCGCCGAGTAACGCCGGTCTCCGCTCCGTCCTGATCGACATGCTCCTGGACCCCGAGGCGATCATCGATTGACCTCGACGGGGCGCGGAGCATCTCCGCCCGGCATCAGGGCGGCCGAGGGAGGGGCCCCGGGGGATCAGAGCGGGGGGTTCGCGACCTGGACCGAGTGGATCCCGGGGAACTGGAACGGCACCTGCCTCCAGCTCTTCCCCGCGTCGGCGCTCACGATGAGCTGACCCGTGGTCGTGCCGACGTAGATCCCCGCGGGCGCGAGGCCATCGGTCGCCATGCCCTCTCGGTGGACCCCGTAGTGCCCGGGGAACGCCTTCGGTGACATGAGCGCGCGCCACTTCTTCTTGGGGTCGTTCCACTCGAACACTTGGAGCCCGCCTTGGGCCGTCACCCGTGAGCGGCCCTCAAGAGGGATGAAGAACGCCCGGCCAGGGAGCGTGCGGGCGGAAGCGACCGCGAACCCGAAGTCGTCGTCGAAGAACTTGCCGATGCGCTTCCAGCTCTCCATGCCGTCGTGGCTCACATACATGCCGCCGTGGTCTTGGCGGTAGGCCGTGGTGGGGTCCTCCGCGTCCAGGACCACGTGATGCACGCACTGCCCCACCTCCGGGAAGCGCGTGGGGAGGAAGGGGGTCTCCACTCCCCGGTTCGCCGCACGCCAGGTCTCTCCGCCGTCGTCCGTCCGGAAGGTACCGGCGGCGGACATCCCGACGTACATCCGACGGGCATCCCGTGGGTCGATGAGGATCGTGTGCATGCAGGGCCCTCCCGCCCCGGGGGCCCAGTCCTTCTTGGTCGGGTGCTCGTTGATGGAGGACACCGGCTCCCAGGACCTTCCGAGGTCATCGCTGCGGAAGAGCTTGTGCGGGTCGGCCCCGAGGAAGAGCGTGTTCGGCTGGTCCGGGTGGCCCGGCTCGACGTGCCAGAGGTTCGTGATCGCGTGCTTCGGTCGCTGGACCTCCCCTCCATCGAGGTTCATCTGAGGGTTCCTCTCCTTGGAGGAGGGCATGAGCGGGGTGCCGATCTCCTTCCAGTGCTTCCCCCCGTCCTCCGAGCGGTGGACCATGGGACCGAACATCCAGTCGTTCACCGCGGCGTAGAGGTGACCTGGATGCCGAGGGTCCGCCACCACATGGTAGACCTCCCGACCCGCGTTCGACACGGGCAGGACCTTCCAGGTCCTCCGCTTGAGGTCGCTTTCGGCCACATAGGCGCCCTTGCGCGTGCCCAGGAGCACGCGGATCTTCTTCTCGGCCATCTTCCTCACCTTTCGTCCCCTTTACGGAATCTGCTATCCTCCGGCGATGGAGTGGAGGATATCGACGGTCCGTGCCCCGGAGATCGGCGCCTGGAGCCCCTGCTCCCGGCCGACGTCCTCGCCGTCCACGAACACCCGGACGTAACGACGGAGCTTCCCCGTCTCGTCCCGTAGCTTGAACCGAAGTCGAGGATAGCGCACCTCGAGCACCTCGAGGAGCTCCTCCACGGTGCGAGCCTCGGCCTGCTCACGGGTCCGAGGACCGAACTCGCGTATCCAGGCGTCGAGATGGACCTCGACCATGTGGACGGGGCTAGGAGGCTCCCAGGTCATGAGGCCTTCGTCGCGGCCGACGATTTCCGGCGCTCTCCCCCCGGCGGGCACCAAATAGTCTGCCGAAGTGGGCCGGGGACGATGGAGGAGGCCCGGGCAGCGCTCCTGGTCGTGGTCATCGGCACGCTGATGGCCGCGGTGGACAGCACCGTGATGATCCTCGCGCTCCCCACGGTCGGCACCGACCTCAAGTCCCCGCTCTCGGTCATCATCTGGACCCTGCTCATCTACTTCCTCGTTAGCGCGGTGCTCACCACGCAGATGGGACGTCTGGGGGACATCCTCGGACGGTCCCGTTTCTACAACGTGGGGTTCGTCGTCTTCACCGTGGGCTCCCTCCTGTGCGGGTTCTCGCGCACCGACCTCTCGCTCATCGCCTTCCGGGCCGTCCAGGCGGTCGGCGGCGCGATGATCGTCGCGAACGGCGGCGCCGTCATCTCCGACCACTACCCCCCCGAACGTCGGGGCACCGCGTTCGGCTACACCACCCTTGGATGGAGCGTCGGCGCCGTGCTGGGGATCCTCGTCGGGGGAGTGTTCACGACCTACCTTGAGTGGCCGTTCATCTTCTTCATCAACGTTCCGATCGGGATCTTTGCGATCGCCCTGGGCTACGCGAAGCTCCGGGACAAGGAGCGCAGCCAGGCTCGGCTCGACCTGCCCGGCTTCGTTCTGCTGACCGGGGTGCTCTCGCTCGTCTCCTACGGCGCTATCGAGGTCGCCTCCCAGGGCGCGGGGCTCACCTACGTCGTCATGATCGTGGCGGGGGCGCTGCTCCTCTTTCCCTTCCTGTGGTGGGAGGCCCGGGCCCCGAGCCCCACGATCGACCTCAGCTACTTCCGCGACCGCCTGATGAGCTTCTCGCTGCTCTCCGCCTTCCTCCAGGGGATTGGCTACCTCTCGGTGGTCTTCCTGCTCACGATGTACCTCCAGGGGGTCCTCGGCCTCACTCCGCTCTACGCCGCGGTCCTGCTCGTCCCGGGCTACGTCATCTCGAGCCTGCTCTCCCCGTTCATGGGAAGGCGGTCCGACCGCCTGGGGCCTCGGACGGTCGCGACCGGCGGGCTACTCATGATGATCATGGGCGTGGGGCTCTACACGCTCTTCGGGCTGCACACCAACCCCCTCTGGGTCGTCCCCGTGTCGATCGTGACCGGGTTCGGGGGGGCGATGTACTGGCCGGCCAACAACAGCGCGATCATGGCCCTCGCTCGCCGAGGCTCCTACGGCTCCATCTCGGGGCTGCGGAGCACCCTCACCGCGATGGCCTCGCTCATGAGCTTCGTGATCGCGATCACCATCGCGGCCGTGAGCGTGCCGCGCTACGTCGCCTTCCAGGTCTTCCTGGGGACGCAGAACCTCCGCGGGGGCCTGGCTTCGAGCTTCCTGGACGGCATCCGCACTTCCCTCGTGGTCTCCGCCCTGGTCCTGGCGGTCGCCGCGATCGTCTCCTTCTCTCGGCCGAGCATCCACCCGGCCCACCATGTGCGAGGGCTCGAGCGGGCGAAATAGAGGCTCGAGCCCGATTCAGCCTTCTTCGGTCGCGTCTCCTATCACTAGGTCGAAGCAGGGTCGCCTCCGAGAGCGCCGCACACCGGAGTAGCCGTGTCCCGCGCCGAGACATGGACCTGTACCGGAGGTCGCCACTGCTGGGGCACACTATGGATGATCGGTGTGTGTCCCCAACCCCTGAGCAGGGCGGGTCCCAACAGGCTCCCGAGGCTAGCTGGGGGGGGTCCCCAGGCCTCGCCAGAGGTGAGCGGCGAACCCGCGAGCCCCCCCCCCTCCAACGGCTAGCGGGGCCGCTCGTGAATCCGTGTGAATACGAAGATGGTGTTCATTATCCCCTCCGGAGCTGCTTCGTTGGTAAACCATGACCTGCCCCGTCCCTCCAGCCTCGGAAGTGACCGCCCGTTCCCCTATCGGCCGATCGCACCCTTTCACGGCGAGGTCCACAGGCCGCGCGCTGCGGAGCCTCACAGCCGGGCCTCGGGGTCCCACCCTGCTCTTCCTGGCCATCTCGCTCACGCTCGTGATGGTGGCCTCGGCCGCCCACGCGGGAGGTGCGGCATCCACCCAGCGGGCCGTGCCTCTGGTGCAGCACACGTCGCACGCCACCCCTACGGAGCCGAGAATGCCTGCCCGAAGCTACGGTCCCGGGATCGTCAACGGGACGCTCGTGCTGGCGAACAACTCCTATCAGAGGGGGAACTTCCAACCGGATGACGCGTTCTCGCCTGTGAGCCCAGTCTACGACTCGGCCACGGGGAAGGTGTACGTCCTGGAGTCGGACACCGGCAGCCTTTCGGTGGTGGACCTGTCCACCAACCGTGTTGCCGCAGACCTCGTTGGCGTGGGCGGATCGGACATGGCGCTGGACACGGTCAACGGCGACCTCTACGTCGCCTACAGTGGGGGTCTGAGCGTGATCGACCCGACGACCCTCTCGTTCCTCAAGAACATCTCGATCCCGAGCGGAGCCACCTCCGTCGCCTACAACTCCGTGGACGGGGACCTGTTCGTCGGGACCGATGTGGGTAGCGGGTTCGTCGAAGTGGTGAGCCCGACCTCCGGCACCATCCTCACTACCGTTAACGTGGGATTGAGCCCGGATTCCCTTGCCGCAGACTCGAGCAACGGGAACGTCCTGGTGGCGAACTACGGCTCTCAGAACCTCTCCGTCCTTAGCGGGTCGACCTTCGGCGTGATCGCGACGGTCCCCGTCGGACCTAGCGACTTCCCGGACGCCGTGGCTTTCGACCCCGTGACCGGTCAGTACTTCGTCGGCAGCACGGCTTCCGGCAACATCACGGTGGTCGATGGGACCTCCAACACGATCACCACGGTCATGCGGTTCGCGAACCCCATCTTCTCTAACGTGGACCTCTCGGCGATCGCTTTCGACAGCACGAACCAGGACATCTACGTGGCCGACCAGGGCGACATGGTGTTGAACGTCGTGAATCCTGCGTCGGACACGCTGGTCACCAACGTCAGTATCACCGGCAACCCTAGCGGGTTGACCTTCGACCCGACCAACGGTAACCTCTACGCGACCAACCTCGCTTCCTCGATCGACGTGATCAACGGGGCGACGAACCTTCAGATCACGTGGTTCCCCGTCGGGAGCATTCCGGGGTCGATGTCGTTCGATTCCGCGAGCGGGAATGTGTTCGTCTCCAACGAATCCGAGGGGTTCATCGGGGGATCGGGGAGCGTCCTCGGCTTCAGCTCCACCACCAATTCCATCTTCTCGGCCCCGGCGATGGGAGACGCCCCCTGGGCCCCCGCCCCCACCGCGTACACCCCGAGACAGGAAGCCTACGATCCGGCGAACGGCGACATCTACGTGGCCTTGGAAGGGACCGACTCTGCCATTGCCACGAGCTACTTCTCCGTCGCGGTCATCGATGGTTCGACGGGCGCCCTCCTCTCAGAGATGGCCCTCCCCCTGGTCGCGACCTGCCTCGTCTACGACAGCGCGAACCAGGTGATGTACCTGGGCGCGAACGGTGCTGGCCCGTATGCCGGCGCCCTCCTCGGATTCGACGCCACCGGCGCGCGGGTCTCCGACCTGCCCCTGAGCGCAGGGGCCCTCTCGCTCGCCTACGATTCCGCGGACGGGTACATCGACGTGCTCGCCTCCAATGGGGGAACCTCCGACCAGATCTTGGTCGTGAACCCGGTGACCAACACGACCGTGAACACGTTCAACCCGGATCCGAACTTCCTCGCGATGGCGACGTCGCTCACCTACGACCCCGTCAACGGGGACCTCTATGGCGGCGAGACCCTCGCGCTCCCCGGTGGGCTCAGCGTCGTCAACGCGACCACCGGCCGGCTCGTGGCCAACGTGAGCCAGGTCGCCGGTCTGACCATGTACGACCCCGCGAACGGGGATGTCTACGTCACCGATGACAGCCTGGATGCGGTGGACGTGATCTCTACCGCCTCGAACACCCAGATCGCCACGATCCCGGTCGGTGCGGGGCCCATGGGTATCACGGAGAACGCCTCGGGCACGATGATCTACGTGTCGAACTTCAACTCGGGCTCGGTCTCCGAGATCTCGCTCACCGCGCCCACGACGCCCGTCGAGTCGGTGACCTCGGTCTCGGTCTCCCCCGGCACGGCCACGATGGGCCTGCTGGGGAGCTCGACCTTCAGTGCGACCCCGGTGTGCAGTCCCTCGGCCTGCCCGACGAGCGTCGCCTACAGCTGGAGCACCGTCAATGGGCTCGGCACCCTGAGCTCCTCCACGGGCAACCCCGTGACCTACACCGCAGGCAACGCCGCGGGGAGCGACACCCTCACGGTGAGCGCCTCGCTGCCCGGCGGGAGCGCGACCGGTAGCGCGAGCATCACGATCAGCGCGAGCACCGTACCCCCGCTCGCCTCGGTCTCGATCAGCCCCTCGGGGCCCAACGTGGCCACGGGAGGGACCGTCTCCTTGACCGCTACGGCAAGCTGCACCGGCGGGGCGTGCCCGGCCGGGACCACGTACAGCTGGACGGTGAGCAACACCGTGGGATCCCTCTCTCCGTCGACGGGAGCCACGGTCACCTTCACCGCGGGCACCTCGACGGGCTCCGACCTCGTGACCGTGAGCGCCTCGCTCAACGGCAAGACGGTGAGCGGCTCCACGACCGTGACGGTCTCCACCAACGGCGGGGGCCCAGGGGGGAGCGGTTCGGGAAACGGCAACGGCGGCTTCCCGCTCCTCTACCTGGTCCTCGCCCTGGTAGCGGCGGCCGCCGTCGTAGGCGTGGTCCTCTTCCTGAAGTTCCGGGGAAGGATCCCCAAGGGCTCGACCTCCGCACCGTCATCGGCCGCGGCACCCGCCCCGGCGGCACCCCCCCCTGCGGCGCCGGAGGCCCCCTCCCCGCCGCCTCCGAGCTCCTGGGAGGCCCCGCCGCCCGCGTCCCCCTCGCTCCCTCCGCCACCCCCACCCAGCCCCCCGATGGGCTAGGACCTAGGAACGCGGATGGGGGGGGGAGCCCCCTCAGGACCCTACGAGGAAGGAGCCTCAGGTAGCGCGATCGAGCGCGTCGAGCCGGCGGGCACGACGACCGTCTCGTCCGCGGAGCGAGCGCCGACCCGGACCTCGGGCCCTTCGCGGACCTGAACTTCGACCTTCCCAGGGGTCCACTGAAGGTCCAGGCGGCTCGCCCCCAGACGAAGCTGGTCCATTCCCGCCTGCTTCCAGCCCTGGGGCATCTGAGGGTCGAGGACCAGCGTGCCCGGGACGGGGACCGAGAGCCCCCAGAGGCCTTCGAAGAGCGCGGTCAGGAAAGGACCGACGCTGAGGCCGAGCAGGAAGCAACTGTCGAACGGCTCGGGGCGCGAGCCGTGGTAGCACTCGTTCGCGAGACCGCGCTCGGACTCGAGGAGCCTGGAGACGGTCCTTAGGTAGGAGAGACCGACCTCGGGAAGACCGGCCCGGAACGCCGCCTGGGCCGCCCAGTCGGTGGCGATGGTCCAGACCTGCCCGTCGTGGTAGGCCTCGGGATCGAAACCGGGGTCCGTCTCGGAGAGGGTCCGGACCCCCCAGGGGGTCGTGAGGTCGGGACGGGCCGCGCGCTGGACGATCGCTCGCGCCTTCGCCCTCGGGAACCAGCCGTCGCTCACCGAGATCAGGGCGTTCGGCCTCAGACGAGGGACCGGGCGGCCCTCCTCGTCCAACGTGTCGACGAGGTAGGACTGTTGGGGCCAATCGTAGCGCTCGACGACCTTCTGCTGGACCTCGAGCGCCCGTCGCGCTCCGTCGTTGGAGCCCGACTGACCGAACACCGCGGCCAGCGCGGCGGAGCCCTCTAGTGCCCGCGCGTGGAGCACCTGAAGGTCGATTGCGTGGGAGCGACGGTCCGTCGAGTCCCATATCGTCGTGTCCTTCGCGTCGAAACCGTACTGGACCTTGCCACCCTGGGTGGCCTGGGCCATCTCGGCGATCTCCCCTCCGTTCGTGAAGAGACCGGTGCGGGGGCTCAGTTTGCGGTCGGCCCACTCCACGCAGGCACCCACCTGCGGGAGGAGAGGGCGGAGGAAGGAGCCGCGCTCCGCTCCGGCGTGCCGAACGAAGCGGTGGGCGAGCGCAGGGAAGTGCAACGTCGTGTCGGAGGTCCCGTAGAGGAAGATGGGACCGGGGCTCACCTGCATGGGGATCTCGCCGATCTCGGCGGCGATGACGGGAAGGTGGGCCCGGCTCTGGAATCGGAAGGCGGTCCCCAGCGTCGCGCGGGCCCAATCGAAGTCCCCTAGCCAAAGGGCGGCCGGAAGCATCCACGCGATATCGCGGAACCACAGCGCGCAGTACCAAGGGTATCCTGCGACGAGTCCCACCATCCCGGGCTCGGGGGCCTGCATGAGCCCTTCCAGGGCCCCCGTCGCTAGAACGGCGGCACGCTCGAGCTCGGGCGCCTGGGGGAAGCTCAGCCTCGGCCTCTCCGCCCACCAATCGGCCTGGCTCTGGCGCCGGTCCATCGCCCAGCTTTCGCGACCTCCCATGATCCTCTGGCCGTGGTCCGGCTCCCGGCGCACCAGACGTTCGGCTCCTCCCCAGAGGACCCAGGAGAGGTCGAGGCGTTCCGCAGGGTCCAGCGTGAGGTCCCAGGCGAGCTCGACGTGGCCGGGGGGGACCGCCTTCGGTTCCGCGGGCAGCGATGACCCGCCGAACTGGGCGGAGGTCGGGCTTTCGGAGGAGACCAGCTCGAACGCTGAGCCCTCCGCCGAGACCGCGAAGCCCGTCGGGGTCGACCGCAGCGAGTAGGAGTGGGGCTTGAGCCCCTCCATCAGGACGGGAAGGAGGAACGGCTCCACCGACATGCCGACCCGAACCTTGAGCCCCCGCTCCGCGAGAGCGGTGATGCTGAGCCTGCGGGTGACCGCGGGGTCATCGTGCGGGACGACGACTTCGTGGCGGGCCGACCAACCCGGACCCGTGTGAAGCGATACGAGACCGGTGCGTCGGACCGTGAGCTTGCGAAGGCTCTGCTCCAGGGAGAGAAGGGTCTTGCCGCGCTCCCCGAGCTGGAGCGTCCACGGGCCGGTCAGGCGGATCCCCTGGGCGTAGACCCCTCCCCATTCCATCCGGGCGCCTCGGGCCTCCCACTCCAGAGCGAGGTCGGAGCCTCCGGAGAGGATGGCGGCCGCACGGTGGCCCGTCAGCAGGACGGGCGTGGTGGGACCCGCTCGGTCCTCCTCCAAGAGCGGGAGGTCCCAGTCAGGGTCCGCGTCGCTCGAGGGACCGCTCACAGCCCCCTCCGGAGCTCGTCCGTGATGCGCATCCAGACCCTGGGGGGGATGGCGACGCTCTGCAACGAGAGCTGAAGGGTGTGTCGGCTCCCAGGGGCCAGGTCGGGGCATCGGGATTGGAAGAGCGTCGGGCGTCCCGGGCGGAAGTGGAGGGGCGAAGTGCGGCTCAGCTCCGATAGCGCACGGCGAGCCGGGGCTCCTTCCTCCTGCACGTAGCTCGTCTCCACGGGAAGGGGTCGGCCATCCAGGCTCAGCTGTGCGGAGGAGAACGCGCCCATCCTCATCGGTGGGTTCAACAGACGGAACTGGAAGCCGTCCGAGGTCGTCCGGAAGCTCCCCTCCTCGTAGATCGCCCGCTCCAGGAACTCCGCGACGCGCACCATCTCCCCCAGGCCATGCGGTCCGACCTCCCGCAGGAGCGAGAGGCCCTGGCGGAAGAGCGAGAGGTCACGGGCGAAGGTCCGCGTAAGATGCATGGGAGGCCATACACGGGCCAAGGAGCTAAGCCTTCCGGCCGAACCCGGGGAGGCGCTTCCTCCCCTTAGCCCACCCCGCGGTCCGATCCTCCTTCGGCCGGGAGCGGGGCGTCAGGGCTTTGATGCCCCACGGCCTGCGCCGGCGTGCCCGACCGGTCCCCGCTCCCCTCGACCTCCGCGACCTCTTCGGACCCGTGGTTCTTGCCCACCCCTTCGGACCTCCATGACTACGGGGCGATCGGGAACCTCCACACGGCGGCACTGGTCTCCCGATGGGGGTCCATCGACTGGGCCTGCCTACCCCGCTTCGCCTCCCCAAGCGTCTTCGCGAGGATCCTCGATAGCGAGAAGGGAGGATTCCATCTGGTTCGCCCCCTGGGCCGGGCGAACCCCCACCAGGAGTACGTTCCGGGAACAAACGTGCTTCGAACGGTCTTCGAGCTCGAGGGGTCACCCACCGCCCGCCGCCTCGAGGTCTCCGACCTGATGCCGGTCCGCCTTGGAGCAAGGGGGGAAGGGCTCCCGGCCATCCTTCGCCGCGTGGAGGCCCATGGGGGCCCTGTCGAGTGCGTGAGCGTCCTTCGGGCCGCCTTCGATTACGCCCGCGCCTCGGCTCATGTCGAACGGGTGGGTCGGGCCATCCATCTGAGGGGGGGCGATCAGGAGATCTGCTACCGGGTCAACCCTGCCAACCAGCCCTTCCCGCTCGAGATCGGCGAGGAGGGCACGGTCACGGGAACGTTCACGGCCAAGCCGGGCACTCCGATCTACCTCGAGATCCTCACGGGGGGAGCAAAGGAGCTCGGGGGGCCCCCGGGCGCGGTCTACCAAGAGACGATCGCCTTCTGGCGGGACTGGGTCGGACGCATCCCCTTGCCGCTCGACCCCCATCACCGGCGATGGCACGCCTGGATCGAACGGTCCCTCCTCGCCCTGAAGCTCCTCAGCCACTGCGACACGGGCGCCTTCATCGCGGCCCCCACGACCTCCTTGCCGGAGTGGCCGGGGGAGGGTCGCAACTGGGACTACCGGTACGCCTGGATCCGCGACGCGGCCTTCGCGGCAGAGGCCTTCCTCAGTCACGGCCACCCGGAGGAGGCCATCGCGTTCCTCAACTGGGTCGTCGCGAGGGTGCGCCAGGCCCGCAGCGGCGTGCTCCGCGTCGTCTACGGGGTCCACGGGGAGACCGATCTCACGGAGAGGGAGCTCCCGCACCTCTCCGGGTTCCTGGGGTCCCGTCCGGTCCGGATCGGGAACGGCGCGGCCGGGCAGTTCCAGCTCGACATCTACGGGGAGCTGCTGGACGCGGCCGCCCTGCTCGCCGAGATGGACCCGCAGGCCGTCGCGCCGCTCTGGCCGGACCTCAGCGCCCTCGCCGATGAGGTCATGCGGCTATGGAAGGAGCCCGACAGCGGGATCTGGGAGGTGCGGGGCCCCCCGGCCCACTACGTCCACTCGAAGCTCATGGCGTGGGTCGCCCTCGATCGTTCGGCGAAGCTCGCCTGGCGGTTCTCCGGGGAGAAGACCGGGGACCGCTGGTCGAGCGAAGCGGAGCGGATCCGTGAGGAGATCATTCGTCGTGGCGTCGACCCCAGGACCGGAGCCTTCGTGCAGGCCTACGGCCGTCACGTCCCGGACGCGGCCAACCTTCGGATCCCGATCGCAGGGCTCCTCCCCTACTCGGACCCACGCGTCCAGGCCACGGTGGAACAGGTGATGCGAGAGCTTTCCGAGGGGCCGTTCGTCTATAGGTACAAGGCGGACGATGGGCTCGCAGGGCCAGAAGGCAGCTTCCTGCCTTGCTCGTTCTGGCTCCTCGAGTGCCTGGCCCGAGGCGGACGGTCCGAGCAGGCGTTGGCCTTCTGGGAGCAGCTCTTACGGACGTCGGGCCCCTTGATGCTCTTCTCCGAGGAGTACCACCCTCAGGGGGGACGGGCCCTTGGCAACTACCCTCAAGCATTCACCCACATCGAGGTGCTTCGTGCCTCCAGGGCCCTCGCAGAGATGGGCGTCCCCCACGACGACCCGGCCCCGCTTCACAAGGAAAGCTGAGCGGGGGGATGGGGGGGCCCTTTCGAGGTCCCCTATTGGTTCCCGAACCGTCGGTTGAGCGCTTCCATGAAGCGCACGGGGAGCACCGAGCGCAGCGGGCCGTTCACGGCGACCACCCCGAGGAGGGTGAGGAACATGACAGGGATGGCCTTCCCGATCGGCATGCGCGTCCGGAAGTCGTGGACGTACGCCACCGGGACCTCGCGGATCGAGACCCCCTTCCTGCGCAAGTGGTAGAGCATCGCAACCTCGAAGGTCCGGTTCGTGACCACGACCTCTCGCAGCACGTCCTGGACCATCTCCTTGGAGAAGAGCTTGAGACCGCACTGGGCGTCGCGGACCTGCAGGTGCATGAGCGCGCGGACCAGCACGTGCCAGAGGAAGCTCGCCATCCGCTTGAGCGAGGGCTCCGGGACCAGCACCACTCTCGGGTGCAGCCTGCGCGAGGCGATCACGACCTTCTCGCCGTCCAGGGTCCACTGGAGCAGGCGGACCAGGTCCTTCGCGCCCACGCTCCCATCGGCGTCCGCATACCCCACCACGTGGTTCCGCGCCTTGCGGAAGCCCTCGAAGATGGCGCCGCCGCGTCCCAGCTTGTGGTCGTAGCGATAGCCCACCACGTGGCGTTCCCGGTAACGCTCGACGACCGCGGGGGTCGCGTCGGTCCCGTCCATGATGACAATGACCTCGAACTCCTCGTGGAGCGCCTCGAGCGCGGGCAGGTAGGCGTCGAGCGTCGGGCCGAGCCGGTCCGCCTCGTTGTAGGCAGGGATCACCAGCGAGATCCCACCACCGCGGACGGAGGCGGGAACGCTCGTCCCCTCAAGGGCGAAGCAACCGATGGCATCAGGAGGGGAAGGGGCGACTCCCTTGGTCAGCACCGCCCCGTTATTCCCCGGGCACGTACATAACCGCTCGGGCGCACGCGCAAGGGACATGCGAGGAGGGGCGAGCCTCCTCACGTCTCGAAGATGAAGGCGTCATCCCCCGCCGCATGAGGGGAGGGGCCCGGATAGACCTCGTGGAACTGGGCAGGGTCGGACAGGAGCGGTCCGGGCCGGAATGCGGGGAAGAGGGCGGTCGTGTTGCCCGAGATGAAGAGGTAGCGGATGCCTAGGACCGAAAGATCGCTCGAGAGCCCCGAGACCGAGCCGTCGGTCAGGTCCTGGACGAGCGCGACGTAGGTCCGGTTCGATGCTGGTCCTTCGAAGGGCAGGCTGAGGTTGTTCGAGCCCCCCCCCCGGATCTCGAAGCCCACCTCCCCACCGATGCCGACCATGGGGAAGATGAGCGGGTCCCGAACGAAGGCCGGAGCGAACTCCCCTGCCCCTCCTGGGGCCACCAGGATTGCTCCGGCCGGCAGCGCTCGGAGCGCGTCCAGGGCCTGGAGGTCGTCCTCGGTCACGTTGCCCAGGGCGTGCACGGAGGACGAGAGGCTCTGAGGGGCGTCCGCGACGCTCACGGCGATGCCGGGCACCAGAAGGAGCCCCGTAAGCACGACCACCAGCGAAGGGTGGAGGAGGACGCGCGCCATGGGGATGGGAGGGGGGCCGCCATGCTCGGGAGCCCGGGTTCGAGCTCGCGGAGGGGAGGGGGTCAGCAGGGTGAGCCCTCGTTCCAGCAGGAGGGCGAGAGGGAACGCGCACACGAAGGACTCGAGCACGACCAGGAAGATCGCGAGCTCCGAGGCGTTCGAGAACAGGTAGAGAGGGGTCGACCGTCCCTGGACCCACATGTCCAGAAGCTCCAACACGCACAGAGCCCCCGGGACCGCTAGGACCAAGGTCCAGCTCCGCGCCTTCGAGGCGAGCGGGGAGGCACCACGGGGCACCAACAGGAGGAGGGCTGCGCCCGCCAGGAGAAGAAGCAGGAGCTCCCCTCGCAGGAGCGGAAAGGGCGAGACCCCCACGTCGTTCACGCCCAGAAGGAAGGGATCGATCAGCCCGACCATCTGAAGGAAGGAGAGAGGGGGCCCTCCTGCGGCCGCGGCTCCACCCAGCGGCGGCAAGCTCCTCAGGGCGACGAAGGAGGGCACCAAAGGTAGCAGGACGAGCAAGGTCGCCGACACGGGACCGAGCAGCAGGCCCGACCAGGACCAGGCGCTCCTCACCGACCAGGAACGTGGCCGGCCCAGCCAGGCCACCACGAAGAGCTCGGGCAGGAGCACCTCCCCCACCACGGGGGAGAAGATCGACACGGTCGCGCCGAGCACGCCCAAGGCGAGCCAGGAGCGGAGCGGGAACTCCGCCTTCGAGGAGGCCTGTTGCCCCAGCATGCCCACGAGGAGGAGCGCAACCGGCAGGGAAGCGACGAAGTCGTTCGCCCCGTTCACCAGGAAGCGGGGCCAGGAGGCGAGGAGCGTGAACATGAGAGCGCTCGCCATCCCGGCGGACCTCCCGTTCCACATCCTGCGCTCAAGCCCGGCCGCCGCGAACGGGACCAGGGCTGTGAAGATGGGCAGGAGCTCGAAGGGTGCCCCCCAGGGTGGGAGGCCCGCAGCGAGCACGGCCGAAGCGGTCCACGTGGTGTACCCCTGCGGAGGCAGGACGGGATAGCCCACGATCGGAAGGAGGGTCGTCGTCAGGTGACCTTGGTAGAGCAGTTGGGAAGCGTAGAGGACGTAGTTCGCCTCGTCCAGGGAGTTCCCGGTGGGGCTCGCGAGCGCGACCGAGCCCCCCAGGAAGAGCAGGAACAGCGAGCAGACCACGACCACCGAGAGCACCGGGGCGTCGCGGCGTAGGCCCGCCCGCACGTCCTCCAGGGCGAGCCCCCCCCACCCGTGCGTCGTCCGGGAACGGCGCACCTCCTCGAACAGCACCAGGAACGCGGCCAAGGCCGCCCCGGTCGCGAGGAGAGGGGCACCGAACCAGGGAAGGGGCACCCACGCTACAAGGAAGAGCAACAGAGACCCCAGTCCCAGGTCCGCGGTCACCCGCTCCAGCAGCGGAAGATCTCCGAAGACGGGGAGGAGGCGGGCGAGGAGCCGGCGCGCGGCCTCCCCCAGCAGCCCGAAGAGCCCGCCCAGCAGGAGCAGCCGCGCGATCAGGTCCCCGAGACCGAGCGTCACGGGTCCACGCCTTGCAACCGGCCCACCCGAGGCTCAGTTCCCTCGCTGGCCCCGTAGTTCGGTCGGTGCTCAACTCGGAGGCGGAGAGTCGCTGGACAGCCCCGTGGACCCGTCGTCCCCCGGCGGCGCCTGATAGGTGGGCGGCATGGCGGCCCCGGCCATCGGAGGGGCCATGTTATCCTCGGGGGGAGGGCTCCGGGAGCGGCGACCGCGCATCATCACCATTAGGCCCACGATCACGGCCACAACGGCGACCACCGCCAGCCCGATGTAGAGCGGGGTGTAGTCCGTCGTCGTCGCGCCCTGGTTCGAGTACTGCAACGGACCCGGGGCCGCGGTCGCGGCTCCGAGCACGAACGTGGCGAGGGCCACGATCCCCAGCAATCCTAGAGCGAGGAACCTGAAGCGCAACCGCCCGAGGTCCCGTGCCGACATTGGTCGGCTTTCTATCCCTGCGTGCGTATATATTCTTAACCGCCGCAGGCGGGACCTTCGCTCCCTACGGGTCAGGGGCCTCAGGCGTACCCCCAGGCCCGGAGGCGCTCCTCCACCCCCGGAGAGACCTTTGTCCGAGCGCTCGCCAGGAGCTTGCGCCCTACCGCTTCCAGGGTAGGGGCCAGGGCCACCACCGCCGGTGGTCGGACGGACCATCGGTCCTCCCGCTCTTCTAGGTCCTTGGAGAGGTCGAAGCATCGGAACCCGCCCCGGCTCGCATCGTGCACGACCTTCCAATCCCCGGTCCACCCTGAGACCAGCACCCGGTCCTGCTCCCTCAGCCGCTCCGGGTCGACATGGGTGTGAAGCTCGGAGACGACGAACCCGTCCGACATCGACAGGACGGCCGAGGGACGCTCCTGCTCGACGAGCTCATCGAGCGCGCACGCCGATGGGAGGGTGGGGAGTGGGACCTTGGCCACCCGCAGGGCCGTGGGGACGACATCGATGAGGCTCGCCCATCCCTTGGGCTTGCTCCCGGCACGCTCCGCCCGCGGCCAGCGGACCCAGAGCGGGATCCGGGTGATCGGTTCGTCCAGACGGAGCATGTGGAAGAGCGCGGCGTGCTCTCCAAAGGCCTGGCCGTGGTCGCTGGTCAGGACGACGAGGGTGTTCTCCCAGCGACCGAGGCGCTCGAGGACCTCGAGGATGTGGTCCACGCGCCGCTCCACCCGCCGGATCGAGGATCGGTAGAGCGAGTGCAGGACCTGACATTGAAGGGCATCCGGGGTCCATCGGCCGGATACCCAACCCAGCCGGTCCTGACGGGTATGTCGGTAGATCCGCCCATCGTCGGCAGCCCCTTCGCTCGACGGCTCGGGCCCGCGCAAGTAGGGCTCGTGGGCCTCCAGGAGATTGACGAACCCAAAGAACGGGCGATCGCCATCCACCTCTCTCATCCACCGCTCGAAGCTCTCCTCGATCCAGGAGGAGATGACCGGCTCCCATGCTCGTCCGGGCGCGACGACCGCGTTCACGAGCCTTCCCGCCTTCTCCAAGAGCCAGGGTCGCTGAAGCAGGAACTGCGAGGAGTTCCTAGCGAGGCCCTTCCAGACCCCTGCGGGCGGGCGACCTCGGAGCTCCGGCCTCTCCACGCCTTGGACCCGCCAGCCCGGAGGATGACCGGAAGGGAGGCCCCGGAGGTAGCCCTCCCACCAACCGCCCCACGCCGCAGATTGGAAGGCGCGGGAGAGGCCGGAAGCGGGCCCGATGAGGGCGTTCGCGGAGAAGGAGGCCGTCGCATACCCCGCCTCACCGAGCATCGAGGCCAGGGTCGGGAGCTCGGGAGGAAGCACGAGCGAGGCCTTCCCGTGGGTCCCGTGCTCCCATGGATAGAGGCCCGTGAACAGGCTCGCGTGGGAGGGGAGGGTCCATGTGCAGGGGCTCACCGCCAGGGGGAACTCGACGGCCTCATGGCGCAGGCGTTCGAACGCCCTCAGGGGCGGGCCCGTGGTGAGACCCGAGGGGAAGTCGGAGGCTCGGACGCAGTCCATCACAATGACGAGGATGTTGGGACGCAGAGCGCTCGAATGAGAGGGGGGAGCGCGCTGCGGCGATGGAGCGATCTCGGGCAAGCCTCGCTCGCTAGCTCCTGTCGGGGGCTGTGTGGTCCCCGCCCTCGGGGGACCTCGGTCGATGGCCCTCTTCGAGCTCCTCGATGCGGCGCTCGAGCGCGTGGACGAGCGTTCTCAATCGCTCCAACTCGTGCCTCGAGGCATGAGCACCGCCCTCCGTTCCCGGGCCGGGGACGAACTCCTTCCAGAACGGGAGGCGCCCCGAACGCGACCTCGGCCGGAAGCAGGCGGGGTAGAGCTCGGGCGCGACGATCGCGAGGACGAGCAGGAGCGCCGCCGCGCCGGCGACCTCCCAGGTGAAGTTGTCGCCCACCGCACGGGCTTGGGCGAGCGGCGCTCCAAGGACCGGCTGGTAGGTCCCTCCGGTCGTGACCAGGGAGGAGCTTTCGAAGGGGACCCGTCCTGTCCATACCACGGTGAAGGAGTGCCAGCCGGGAAGCACCGGGAAGGCGTAGGGCCCCACCACGAGGTTCCCATCCAGGAAGACCTCGCTCCCGGAGGGGACCGCAAGAGACAGCTCGAGGGGAGGGGCGAGCGACCAGCCGCTGGTGGCCGCTCCACACGGGCTCGCGACCCACACCTCCCCTATGGCGGGGTCGAGGCTCGCCTCGCCCGGACAGCCTCCCGTGAAGACCACGCCCACCGTGTTACCGCTCTCTATGCCGTAGAGGTAGAGCCCCTCCCCGCCGAGCGAGACCGCCGCCACGTAGGGTCCGATCGGAAGGATGGTGTTGAGCTCGGAGGGAGTGTACACCTCTCGGGTGATGTTCCCCACGCTACGGTTGACCCAGACGAGAAGGCTGGGGTCCCAGGAGCTGGCCACGACCTCGTGGGGGCCGACGAGGAGACCGTTCGGCTCGATCCCCAGCGCGGCCCCTCCCAGCAGCGACCCGTTCAGCTCGCCATAGACCGTGTAGTCCATCGCCGTGGAGGATCCCACGAAGAGCTCCCCGTGGGTGGGATCGACCGCGAGGGCCGTCGGGTCCGTGATGTCGGTGAGGTTTCCGGAGAAGGCACCCGTGGTCGAGTTTAGAGCGACGACCTCGTTCGCACGAGGGAGCGCGACGAAGAGGCGATCGTGGGAGAGGTCCAGGCTCAAGGACCCGGGAGGGGCGGGCAAGGAGAGCACGGAGCCCAGGGCAGGGCTCCCCGTGCTCGGGAAGTGATAGCTATCGAGGAAGTCGGTGGTGCACCCCACCCAAAGGACGCTGGAGGCGTTGTCGAAGGCAAGCCCTGAGGTGCCTGGACAGCCGTTGGGCAGAGGGACCTCCCAGGTGGGCCCTCCCGTCTCCCCCACCCGGAGGAACCCTTCCTGCAGGTCTCCCGTGATGACGCTGCCGTTCGAGGGCCCGACCACGACGGCGGAGGTCCTCCCACCGGACGGGAGCGTCCCCACCTCGCTGCCGCCGGAAACGTTGGCGGGACCCAGAGCGAGCAGGGTGACGGAACCCACCTCCAGTCCGTTCCCGAACGCGAGGACGGGATGGTAGTGGTTCATGACGTACCAAGCCACGAGGGGGTGCATGGATTCGAGGGCACGGGTCCTGGGACCCTCGACCACGTAGGGAACGGCGGTCCGGTTCCAGCGGTCGAGGACCTGTGAGAGGCTGGGTGCGAGGTGGAACGGGTCGCTCGGATAGATGGTCGCGTTGTTGGGCGCGCTCCCGTAGACGTAGTCGTCCCAGAGGAAGGAGAGGTTGAGCAGGTCGATCCGGTCGGCCGCCGCGACGAACGTGTCGTCAGCGGAGAAGAGCGTGCTGCCCGGGGCCGTGTGGGCGTCGAGATAGGAGCTCACCTGGGAGACCAACGCTGGAGCGTAGGTACGCTGGAACGAGTTCACCTGGGAGAGCCCTTCGGAGACCGGCCGGTTGTAAGGGTTGGACGGGCCGAGCACTGCGACCGCGCTGAAGAGTGATGAGGCGACCAACACCACGCTGAGGAGGATCGGGAACCACTCCAGCCAGGCCCCGTGCAGCCAGCTCCACGGGGACCGGGAGGGCGAGGGTCGGCCCTTGCTGAGGGGTTGCCGACCCGCCCTCGCTTCGTGGTAGGCCGAGACCCGGTCCGCCCACCACACTCCGGTGAGGAGGCTGAGCGGCAGGGCGACCGTCACGAAGTAGCTCGTGAAGAACTCCGGGTAGACGAAGGTGTAGAACCCCAGGAGGGCGAGGCCCCACAGCAGCATCAACGCGAGGAAGCTCCTCGGTATCGAAGGCCCCGGAAGGGCAGTTCCGAGGAGGTCCCCCGTGCCCACGAGCCAGAACAAGGCCGCTAGGACAGGGACCGCGAGGAGCGCCGGGAAGAGGTACTCGCCCTGCCCGAAGGAGGTCCAAGCCGGGCCTACGTCGGCGAGATAGGCCAGACCTATCGATCCCAACCCCAGCACCAGGAGGGGCACGTAGGTCCCGCCCTTCGCGCGCAGGCTCCCCGCCCACGCAAAGAGTACAGGGACCACCACGATGGGCTGGTAGACGAGGAGGTACCAGAGGACCCCCACGTGGTAGGGCAAGGGGACGGTGCTCGCCGTGTAAGCGGCGCCCAGTCCGTACTCGTCCCACATCCATGCGAGGGAGGTGGCCGAGGCGAACGCGGCGAGCACGGTCCCGAAGGTGAGGAGAAAGCCTAGGACGACGAGGAGGCCCGACCGACCCTGGAACGGACGTCCGTAGGGAAGTCGCAGCACCCAGACCGCGAGGAAGATCGGGAGGAGCAGGATCGCGTCACGGCGGAAGAGCTCCGCGACCCCGAGCAGGAACCCGATGGCGATGGGGACATGGCTTGCCCGTGTCAAGGGGCCGGGACGGAGCGTGAGGTAGGCGGCCCAAGCGAGGGGTAGCAAGAGGGCGGGCTCGGGGGTGACGACGGTGAACGAGTAGACGTCGAACGGGTTGAAGAGGAAGATCGCGCACGCGGCGAGCCCCGCGCCCTTCGAGTGGACGTTCCGTCCGATGAGGTAGATCGGGATGGCGGCGAGAAGGACCAGCAGCACGACCTGGAGCCGAGCGACGAGGAGGCTCGGACCGAAGAGGGAGACGCCGATCGCGAGATAGTAGAAGAGGCCGGGCTCTCTTCCCGCGAACGTGACGAACGGCACGCCTCCATGCGCGATGATCCGGGCCGCCTCCAGGGCGACCCCCTCGTCCATGTCGACCCACTGGACCGACGCGACCCAGGTGTAGACGGCCGCCGCCGAGGTGAGCATCGCCCCGAGCGGCCAGAGCTCCAGGAGCCATGACCGAAGCCGCGAGGAGCGCCCGCAGCCCTCAGGGTCGGACCTGCGGCGAGCCCGCTGGGTCCCCTCAGCTGAGGACGAAACGAGCGGCGCTTTCGCGGAGGGAGCTTCTCCCGAAGCGGAGGGGTCGGAAGGGCGGTTGTCCGCGTCGAAACCCCCAGCCCTTTCCATGTGGCTCTGACGTCCGGCTCTGGGGATGTGGGTTGAGGTATATCCCCTCTTGAGGGTTCAGGACCGATCCAAGAGGCGAGCGCGTTCTTGGTCGAAGACCCGTCGAGCCATGGCTCCCCCCTCACCGGAGGGAGAGCGAACCCCGAGGGGCACGGGGTCGGCCGTAGGCTCGGAGGACTGTCGACCAAGGTCGTCCTGACCCTTCAGAGGGTGCCCTATGTCGTCTCGTTGCTCTTGGTCCTCGGCGCTGGAGCTTGTGTCCAGGTCCTCGTCAGCGTGGGACAGTGGGTCCAGCTCGATGAAGGGAACAGCATCGAGGCCGCCCTCAGCATCGTCTCGGGCGGGGTGCCGATGGTCACCTACGCCGCCCGGGAACCCGGCACGTTCTACCTGCTGGCCCCGGTGGTCGCCGTCGTTGGCGGCAGCGTCCTCGCGGCGAGGCTCGAGATCGTCGCCTTCAATCTTCTCACCGCGACCGTCCTTGCCCTCTTGGTCCGGAGGTTGGCCCCGAGCGAGGGTGAGCGAGCCGGGCTCGTGGTCGCGGCGCTCTATCTCCTGCTCCCGTTCGCGGTGCGGAACGAGACCCTGGTCACCTTGGAACCGGTCTCCGCCTTCTTCCTCTCCGTGGGTACCTTCTTCCTGTTCCGGGACCGGTGGAGGCTCTGGGTCGGGAACCTGCCGGTCGCGGGCCTCTCGGTCGCGCTCGCCTTCCTCGCGCGGCGCGACGCGGCGATCGTGGGGTTGGCCTTCCTCCTGTACGTCCTGTGGACCGAGACTACGTGGAACCAGCGGTGGCGCGGTACGTTCCGATTGCTCCTGCCACCGGTCCTCCTCGTCGGTTCCTATCTAGTGGTCCTGGCCGCTCTGACAACTCCGCAGTGGGTCCTGGTCGAGTTCGGGACCGGGGACCTCGCCTACGGCCAGCAGGTCTTCCCCTGGTGGGAGAAGGCCGCGTCCCTCGGCTTCCTCATCGTCGTGGCGGCGCCAGTGGCGTTGACGGCATGGCTCGTGCCCTCACGTCTCTGGCGCTCGCCGCAGCCGTCCAAGGCCACCCTCCTGTTGGCCACGGGGGCTCTTGCGGTCGTCGAGGGCCTGTTGGTCACCTTCCTCGCCGTCACGAGCGCACTGAGCAAGCTCCCCTTTCCCAGCGTGGTTGGGGCCGTGACCCTCGCCTTTGTCGTTCTCCTCCTCGCGTTGGGGTGGGGCTTGCTCGAGGGCCACCGCCCGTACCCCCTACCTGTCGCGCCCGCGGCGGTCATGGCCCTCTGGGGGGCCCTCTTCCTGTTCGCCGATTTCGTCGCGCGCCCGGTCTTTGACACGATCTACTTCGGCGATGCGACCGCCCCGCTCGCAGTCCTTAGCGGCTGCTGGCTCGCGAGCCTTCAGCCGCCGCCAGGGCTCCATCGAGGGTCGGAGGAAGATTGGTCCCGCGCTTCGCCTTCGGGGGCGTCCCGCCCCATGGGCGTCCGCCGTTTCGAACGGTGGCTTTCGACGGGACTTCGTCGCGGAGTCCCAGCGCTCGTGCTGGTCTCGCTCCTTCTCCTCAGCGCGATCTCGGCGACCCAGGTCTACGGACCCACCGGTCGGGTCGCCACCCTCGCTCCGATGAGCCCCACCGCGTCCGCCCAAGGCTACCCCCTCCCGGAGGTGCAGAAGGTCGCGAACCTCCTCCTGAGGTCGGGGGCGGCCCACGCGGCGAGCTTCAGCTTCGATCCGGTCTTCCAGGCCCAGGCGGGCCTCCGGAACACCCCGGACCTCTCCGTGGTTCTGGACGCCTACGGTCAGCATGGGTACGCTGCGAACGAGAGCCCGTACCCGTACGACCCGAAGGGGCTCGTTCCCTCGCCCGACCAGCTGCTATCCATATGGAACGACACATCGCTATCGTTCGTGGTGGAAGGGGACCGGACCCAGGGGGTCGAGAACTCCTACCCGATCTTCGGTTGGTACTTCCATCAGTTCTTCCACCCCATCGGCACCTTCGGTGACCCCGACTCGCTCGACCTGGTCAACGTCCTCGAACGAGGTGGGCCGCCTGCGGAGAACGCAACGTTGGTCCAGAACGTCTCTGCCCCCGGGACTCCCTCCGACGCCGTCCAGGACCCGGGCTCGGGCGACGTCTTCGTCTCGAGCTGGAGTTCCTCCACCGTGCAGATCATCCATCCCGACGGCACCACCAGCGCCGTCTCCATCGCGCCGTTCACCGGCGCCGGGGCCCTGAGCATCGTTGAGGGGGAGCTCTGGGTCACGAGCAGCGTCACGCCCTTCGCTCGGCTCTACGGCCTCCCGGGCCTCAGCCCGCTCCAGACCCTTTGGCTCCCCGGAGTGGCCACCTCGGTCGCCTCGGACCCGTCCTCTGGCCTGGTATGGGTCGGTTCCGGGGCCCCTGCATGGGTCACCACCTATGATCAGGACCCGACGAACGGCTCGTGGGTCGTGGCATGGGGCACGGGGATCGATGGCGCTCCCTCCGGGATAGCCGTCGATCCCTCCCTCGCGAGGGTGTTCGTGGCGGTCTCCTCACCAAGGGAGCTCGAGGTCCTCAGCGAGCCCACGGGAGCGCTCCTGTCGAGGGTCCCTCTCCCATTCCCTCCCTCCGGCGTCCTCGCCAGCTCCGGGCTCGTCTACGTGGACTGGTGGGCGGGGAGCGTCCAGGTGCTCGACGGTCGGACCGGGTCCCTGGTCTCGACGCTGAAGGTGGGTGCCGAGGACTACGAGATCTCGCTCGTGGACAACGGCAGCGTGCTGGCCGCCCTTTCGGCGCAAGCGGGCCGCCTGAGCCTGTTCGACGCCTCTTCGCTCCTCCCGCTCGGCACGGTCACCCTGGGAGGGTGCTCGAACGCCTTCACCCTCTCCGACCCTTTGACCTGGGTGGTCACCGCGAACTTCTGCTCCAACGTCGCTCTCCGCTTCGCGCTCCCTCCACCGACGTGGGTCACGTTCACGTCGTCAGAAGGAGCGAACCTTACCATCGGCCAGCAGGTGGTGCCTCAGGACCGGTCGGTCCCCCTCTGGCCCCAGGTGCTCTCGCTGAGCGCGACCGCCCCTGGCTTCGCACCTGGAGCGCTGGAATGGACGACCCCCTCGGTCCCTGGTGGTTCGGTCCACCTCTTCGTTCCACTGGGACCCTCCATCTCTTCCCTCGCGAACGTGGAGCAGCGATTCCAAGGCATGGTCGTGATCGCGTCCCTCGTCGCAGGCGTAGGAGCCCTTGCCCTTCTGCTTCCCACCGACCAGCCACCGTCGCCACCCCTACGACCGCGAAGACCTGCTCCGAAAGGGAGAGCGCGGGCCTGGGTCGCTCCGGGTCCCCCTGACGGCGGTCCATGAGCGGCACCAAGCGACCCTCGAGCGCAGGCGAGGTCTTGATGGTCGCTCCGACCCCGTTCTACACCGAGGGCGGCTGCAGCGCCAGGATCCTGGGTGAGCTCGAAGGCCTGCGGGGGTTGGGGGTCGAGCCGCGTATCTTCGCTTATCGCAGCGGGAGGGACCCTCCGGGTTGGAGCGTGGAGAGACCCCATGGCGCCGTGAGGGACATGGGGGTAGGCTTCCAGTCGGACCGCCCCAGGAGGGACCTCGAGCTGTTGAGGAGCGTGCTCCTCGATCGACCCGACCCCGCCGTGGTGCATGCCCACTTGCACGAGGGGGGCGCCATCGGAGCATCCCTGCTCAAGTTGCGAGGGGTCCCGTTCGTCCTGGACCTTCAGGGGTCGATGAGCGAGGAGGTGGCCCGCGCTCTCCCCGCCGCACGCACGGGGTGGACCCACCGAACGCTCTCCCGCGTCGAGAGGCTCGTCGAACGACATGCGGCCCAGATCGTCGTGAGCTCACCGGGCCTCCTCACCTACCTTCGGCAGGATCGGACGGTGGACCCTGCGCGGGTGCACCTGCTAGAGGACGGAGTGAACCCGGCGCTCTTCCCGGGCACCGATGTTGCACGGACGGCCGTGCGCACAGCGTGGCGTAGGGCGCAGGGCGTATCGGAGGAGGAGGTGGTGGTGGGCTACGTTGGGGTCTTCGCCCCGAGCCAGGGCATCGACGGTCTGCTCCGTCAGGCCCCTCGGATGTTGGAGCGAGCTCCACGTTTGCGGTTCTTCTTGTTCGGGACCGGGACCGGTGGGAGCTCCATCGAGGACTATCGGAGGAGGTCGACTCGACCGGAGATGAAGGGCCGTGTCTCGATCCCCGGTCCCTTGCCCTTCCCTGAGGTCCCCGGCTTCCTCTCCTCCTGCGACATCGGGGTCACCTGGAAGCTCCTGCCGACCGAAGGCAACGGCAAGGTCCCGCTCTACATGGCCGCGGGCCTCCCCACCGTAGCGATGGCGGGGCCGGTCTCCGAGGGATACCTGGGGCCCCGCGGGGAGAACGGCGGGCGCCTCGCCGGGACGGAGGAGGAGGCGGCCGAGGCGGTCATCGACCTGGCCCACGACCCTACGCTGCGGACCCGCTTGGGACGGAAGGCCCGTGACACGGCCGTTCGCAAGCTCGACTGGAGAGCTGTCGCCCGCCGGCTCATGGAGGTCTACGCCCTCGCCACGGACGGAAGGTTCGTCCTCGGGACGGAAGGACGACCTCCTCCTTCGACGTGAGCTTTCCGACGTGGGTCCGGGCAGTCTTTTCCTCCCCCCCGCGTGCCCGATGAGGATGAGCGCGGCCCCTCGGGTCTCCCCTTCCCGCGCGGAAGGCCCGACGGACCTTCGGACGCCCACCCGCCGAGGTGTGCCTTTCCGATCGGCGCTGAAGGCCTTGCCCTTCCTCTTGCGGAATCCCTCGACCGTTCCCCGGGTCCTTCGCAGATCGTTCCCTGAGGCCTTCCTGGACCACTTGATCCGCGTGGGCGAGGAGGAGCTGGGGTCGGACCGGGCCTCGGCCGAGCCCGCCCCCTCACCCCAGGAGCTCGCCCGATGGGAGGCGGACCGTCGAGTACGCCGTACCCGCGCAGGGACCTATGGAGGTCCCTACTACCTGCTGCTCTACCGGACGGTACGGCGCCTACGGCCCCGCATCGTGGTCGAGACGGGCGTCGCGAGCGGGCTCTCGACTGCCCTCATCCTCAGCGCGTTCGAGCGGAACGGGGTTCCTGCGCACCTCTACTCCGCGGACCTCCCGTTCCAAGGGTACCGGACCGACCAGGGCCGACGCACGCAGAACGAAGCCGTGCTCGGAGAGTTCGCGGCCTTTGTCCCCAAGCGATGGCGACCTGCACCGGATGGAGATGCGAAGGGACCGTGGACCCTGGTCCTCGGCGACACGCGGAAGACCCTTCCGGCCTTGCTCGACCAGCTCGGGCGGATCGACCTGTTCATCCACGACTCCGCCCATACGAGCGAGGTCATGGGGTTCGAGTACCGCGAGGCCTGGCCCCACCTTTCGCCGGGAGGGGCCCTCGCCTCGGACGACATCGGTTGGAACGAGGCGTTCCCCGAGTTCCTTCGCTCGGTGAAGGTCGAGGGCTACCAAGGCTCGAGGTTCGGGCTCGCCGTGAAGCCGCGTTAGGCGAGCGCTGCTTTGAGCCCGGCCCGGCTCGAGAGGAGCCCCAAGAGCGCGTCCAGTGCCCCACGCCGTCTCTCCCCGGCGTTCGGGAGCGCGTCCGGGAAGTACGGGGCCGCGCCGTGCCGAGAGGAGCGGGAGCCAGGGGAGCGCTGTGCCGCGGTCGGAGAGAGGGGAGAGCAGCGATCTCCGCGCGCAGATGGTTCACCCGGGCCCTTTAATGGCAGGAACTGTTGGGGTGGCCCACCAGGGACGACCTCCGGCGCTCGCTGGCCGATCGCCCGTTCCGAACCCCCTCCTCCGGAACGGGCACGGGGCCGGCCAGCACCGGTCCACGGCCCGCATAAGGCAGGAACGGAGCCCAGAGGATGGTCGACACGGACGAGCTCTGCGTCAACACCCTTCGTTTCCTCGCGGTAGATGCCGTCGAGAAGGCGAAGTCCGGTCACCCCGGTCTTCCTCTCGGCGCGGCCCCCATGGCCTACGTGCTGTGGGACCGGTTCCTGCGGCATCACCCCACGAACCCCTCCTGGTGGAACCGCGATCGGTTCGTCCTCTCGGCCGGACACGGTTCCGCCCTCCTCTACGCGCTCCTGCACTCCACCGGCTACCGACTCTCCATCTCGGACCTGCAGCAGTTCCGCCAGTGGGGGAGCCTCACCCCCGGGCACCCGGAGCATGGGCTCACCGCCGGGGTCGAAGCGACCACCGGCCCGCTCGGGCAGGGGTTCGCGATGGGGGTGGGAATGGCCATCGCGGAGCGCCACCTCGCCTCGCGCTTCAACCGACCCGGTTTCCCGGTGATCGATCACCGTACCTACGCGATCGTCTCGGACGGGGACCTGATGGAGGGGATCGCCTCCGAGGCGGGCTCCCTCGCGGGCCACCTCGGGCTGGGGAAGCTCCTCTGCCTCTACGACAACAACCACATCTCGCTCGAGGGCCCCACCACCCTCGCCTTCTCCGAGTCGGTGCCCGATCGCTTCCGGGCCTACGGCTGGCACGTGGAGGTCGTGGACGATGGCAACGACCTCGCCGCCATCGATCGGGCGATCCGGGCGGGAGAGGCCGTCACGGACCGCCCGTCCCTGATCTCGCTTCGGACCCACATCGGCTACGGCAGTCCGCGGCAGGACACCCATCTCGCCCACGGCGAGCCCTTGGGTCCGGAAGGGACCCGGGCCACCAAGCAGAAGCTGGGCTGGCCCCTCGAGCCGGCCTTCTTCGAGCCGGAGGAGGCGAAGGCCCACTTCCTGCGCGCGAAGGAGCGCGGGGAGAAGTGGGTGCAGGAGTGGAACGGGCTCTTCCAACGGTACCGGGCCGCGGAGCCCGCGCTGGCGAAGGAACTGGAGCGCCTCTTCCAGTCCCAGAGGCCCGTCGGGTGGGAAGCAGACCTTCCGGTCTTCCGACCGGAGGGCGGTGCCATCGCCACCCGCGACGCTTCGAACCAGGTCCTGAACGCCTTGGCGCCTCGTCTCCCTGAGCTTCTGGGTGGCTCGGGGGACCTCTCCCCATCCACCAAGACCCTGCTGGATGGGACGGGAGACTTCGAGCGCGGCACGGATGCGGGGCGCAACGTGCACTTCGGCGTCCGGGAGCACGCAATGGTCGCCATCCTCAACGGTATGGCCCTGCATGGAGGGACCCTTCCCTACGGCGCCACGTTCCTGGTCTTCTCGGACTACGCTCGAGGAGCGATTCGGCTATCGGCCTTGATGCAGACCCACATCGTGATGGTCTTCACGCATGACTCGGTCGCGGTCGGGGAGGACGGTCCGACGCACGAGCCCATCGAGCAGGTCCTGAGCCTTCGTGCGATCCCGGGCCTGCGAGTGTTCCGCCCCGCGGACGCGAACGAGACCCAGATCGCCTGGAGGCTCGCGGTCGCCCATCCCGGTCCCACCGCCCTCATCCTCACCCGACAGAAGCTCCCTGTCCTGGCCTCGACGCTCCGGTCGCCGGAGGAAGGGGTCGCACGCGGAGCCTACCTGATCTCCCCGGCTCGGGGCGGCCCTCCCGAGGTCGTGCTCGTATCGACCGGGTCCGAAGTGCACCTCGCGCTCGCGGCACAGCTCAAGCTCGACGCGGAGGGCACGCGGGTCTCGGTGGTGTCCATGCCCTCTTGGGAGCTCTTCGACGCCCAGCCCGTGGAGTACCGGAACTCCGTGCTGCCCCCCGACACCCCGAAGATCTCGATCGAGGCCGGGGTCACCATCGGGTGGGCCCGGTACGTCGGCGCCTCAGGGGCCTCGCTCGGGATCGACCGCTTCGGTGCCTCGGCCCCGGGCCCCGTGGTCCAGGAACGGCTCGGTCTTACCGTGGACCGGGTGCTCTCCCTGGTCCGCTCCGTCCAGGGCTCACGGAAGGGGGCCCCCGCCGCATGAACGCGGAAGTCCCTGCCGTGGAGCTCCTCCTCCCTCCGGGAACCGAAGCCGACGCCATCCGCGCGCGCGAGAGCGCCTGGGGGCGCGACCGTCTGCCTGAGCGGGTGTGGAAGAAGGACCCGTCGCTCTGGCCCGAAGCCCCCGCCGCCGAGGTCCCGGATCGCACCGGCTGGCTCGACCTGCCCGCGCGCATGGGGGGAGAGATCGCCGGGCTCACCGCCTTCACCGAGGAGGTACGAGGAGAGGGGTTCGACCACGCGGTGCTCCTGGGGATGGGGGGTTCGAGCCTCGCGCCGCACGTCTTCCGCGGCGTCTTCGGACATCGGGTGGGCCACCTCGACCTTACGGTCCTCGACAGCACCCACCCGGACGCGGTCGCCCGGGTCGCCTCTTCCGTGCCGCTCGACCGGACCCTCTTCGTGGTCTCGAGCAAGTCGGGCACCACCCTCGAGCCGCTCTCGTTCATGCGGTTCTTCTGGCAGCGGGTGAAGGCGCTGGGGAGGCCCCCCGGGCGCCAGTTCATCGCGATCACCGACCCTGGCACCCCCCTCGCCTCCCTCGCCCGTGATCGAGGCTTCCGTCGCGTGTTCGATGCCCTGCCGACGGTCGGAGGTCGCTACAGCGCGCTGACGTTCTTCGGGCTGGTCCCGGCGGCGCTCCTCGGCATCGACCTCAAGGCCCTCCAGGAGGGCGCGGCCCGGATGGCCGCTGCCTGCGGACCCTCCAAGGCCCCCCCGGAGAACCCGGGCGTGCACCTGGGAGCCATCGTCGGGGAGCTCGCCTCCCGTGGCCGCAACAAGCTCACCGTCCACGCGGGGGGCCACCTCGCCCTGTTCCCCATCTGGCTCGAGCAGCTCGTCGCGGAGAGCACGGGGAAGCACGGTCGCGGGATCGTCCCGGTGGCGGCGGAGCCCGCCATCCCTCCGAGCCGATATGGAGCGGACCGTCTCTTCGTCGAGATCCAGGACGCGACCGCACAGGACACGGGGCTCGCCCAGCAGACGGACCGCCTGATCGCATCGGGACAACCCGTGGTGCGGATCCGGGTGCCGTCGCCGGTCTCGCTCGGCGGTGAGTTCCTCCGCTGGGAGCTCGCGATCGCTCTCGCCGGGAGCGTCATCGGGATCGACCCGTTCGACCAGCCAGATGTGGAGATCGCGAAGGAACTCGCACGCGAGGCGATGCAGGGGGCGTCCTCGGGTGGGAAGGTGTCCGCTCCGGCCCCTCAGCCTCTGCCTGTCGCGGATACGGCGGCCCTTCGGCGGGCGCTCGTCGCCTGGGCCGAGGGACGCGAGAGCGGAGGCTACGTCGCGATCCAGGCGTTCGTCGCACCCACGCCCGAGATGGCCCGCGCGCTCGATGACCTGAGAGCCGTACTGCTCCAGGCGCTCCACCTTCCGCTCACGATGGGCTACGGACCACGCTTCCTCCACTCCACGGGCCAGCTCCACAAAGGCGGACCCGCCGGAGGGCTCTTCTTGCAGCTCACCGACGAGCCCCAAGCGGACCTCCCCGTCCCCGAGGAGGACTACACCTTCGGCCAGATCATCCGGGCCCAGGCCCAGGGCGACGCCCAGGCCCTGGTCCAGCGACAGCGACGCGTCCTGCGGGTCCACCTCGGAGGCGACCCGCTCCAGGGCGTCGCCCAGCTCAAGGGGGCCCTGCCCTGGTAAGGGGCCCGCCCGTTACACGTTCCACAGAGACAGGAGAAGGAGAGCGCATGCAACTAGGAATGATCGGCCTCGGGAAGATGGGCGCCAACATGACCGTTCGGCTCGTCAAGGGCGGGCACACCGTGGTCGGGTACGCCCGTACCCCCGCGACGGTGCAGGGCCTCGTCTCCCAGGGAGCCAAGGGTGCGAGCTCGCTCGAGGACCTCATCCGGCAGCTCACCCCCCCTCGGACCGTCTGGCTGATGGTCCCCTCCGGCGCGACCGTGGACCAGACGCTCGAGTCGCTCCGCCCGCTGCTCGCCCCCGGCGACCTCATCGTCGACGGCGGGAACTCCTACTACAAGGACAGCGTCCGGCGTGCCTCCCAGGTGAAGGGCTGGGGTCTGCGCTTCATGGACGTGGGCACCAGCGGAGGGATCTGGGGGCTCGAGGAGGGCTACAGCATGATGGTGGGAGGAGCCCCAGAGGACGTCGCGCAGGTGCGTCCCGCCCTGGAGACGCTCGCTCCCGGCCCCGCGAAGGGCTGGGGCCACGTGGGTCCGGTGGGTGCGGGCCACTTCGTGAAGATGGTCCACAACGGGATCGAGTACGGGATGATGCAGGCCTACGCCGAGGGCTTCGCCGTGATGGAGGCGAAGCCGGAGTTCCCGATCGACCTCCACCAGGTCGCGAGCATCTGGCGCTACGGCAGCGTGGTACGCTCCTGGCTGCTCGAGCTGACCGAGTCCGCGCTGGAGGAGAACCCGACGCTGGTCGGCGTGAAGGCCTGGGTCGCCGACTCCGGCGAGGGCCGCTGGACGGTCCAGGAGGGGCTCGACCTCAATGTGCCGACGCCCGTGATCGCGCTCGCGCTCGAGAACCGCATCCGGTCCCGGGAGGACGACCCGTTCGCGGAGAAGCTCCTCGCGCTCATGCGCAACAAGTTCGGCGGCCACGCCGTCCAGACGGAAGGCGCCGCAGCCCCC
The DNA here is from genome assembly GCA_027306505.1 of Thermoplasmata archaeon. GTDB lineage: Archaea > Thermoplasmatota > Thermoplasmata > Lutacidiplasmatales > UBA184 > JAKAAX01. The sequence goes on from DAHUZP010000050.1 coordinate 34,271, forward strand.
AGGAAGTAGGACGCGAGCGATGCCTGCCCCCACCCCCCCGGCTCCGCCCTCGCCCGTGCGCCTCTCGTCCCCTCCTCCGACCCCCGCCACCCCCTCGGGGGGGGCCATGCCGGACCCGCACCTCTTCGTGGTGCTCGGGGCGACCGGGGACCTCATGCAACGGAAGCTCCTCCCCTCGATCTACCACCTGCACGCCCGGGGAGAGGTCCCTCCGCAGAGCGTCGTCCTGGGCGCCGCCCGCAAGCCGATGGACGACGCGGGATTCCAGGCGCTGTGCACGGGGGCCCTCGCGGCCGCGGGCGAGAGCGACGCCGCCGCTGTGCAGAACTGGGTCTCCAGCAGCCTGCGGTATCAGACCCTCGGCGACGACGGACCGGGAGGACCTTACGTCTCGCTGGCCTCCCGAATCGCTTCCCTGGAGCAGGAACGGAGGCTTACCGGTAACCGGGTCTTCTATCTCGCGCTCCCCGCGGAAGCCGTGCCCAAGGTCGTCCAAGGGCTGGGGCAGGCGGGGCTATCGAAGAGCCCGGGCTGGTGCCGCGTCGTCGTGGAGAAGCCGTTCGGGCGGGACCTCGCGAGCGCACAGCGGCTGAACCAGGTCCTGCACGGGGCCTTCGACGAGTCGCAGATCTTCCGGATCGACCACTACCTCGGCAAAGAGACCGTGCAGAACCTGCTGGTCCTGCGCTTCGCGAACGCCTTCATCGAATCCGACTGGAACCGGGAAGAGGTGGAGGACGTCCAGATCACCGTCGCGGAGTCCCTCGGGGTCGAGGACCGGGCCGGCTACTACGAGACCGAGGGGGCGATGCGGGACATGGTGCAAAACCATCTCACGCAGGTGCTCACGCTCGTCGCGATGGAGCCTCCCGCGACGTGGACCGCCGACGCGGTGCGCAACGAGAAGGTGAAGGTGCTTCGCTCCGCCCATCCCCTTCGGAGCGAGGACGTGGTCTTCGGGCAGTACCAGGAGGGCTCGGTGAGGGGGCAGACCGTCAGCGGCTATCAGTCGGAACCCGGGGTGAAGCCGGGATCGAGGACCGAGACGTTCGTCGCGCTGCGCATGGAGATCTCGAACTGGCGCTGGCACGGCGTGCCGTTCTTCCTGCGCACCGGCAAGCGGATGCCGGCCAAGTCGACGCGGGTCGTCGTGACCTTCCGCGCCCCCCCGGTCTCGTTCTTCCCCCGATCGACGGACTACCAGATGAGCCCGGACCGCCTCACGATCATGCTCCAGCCGGACGAGGGGTTCGAGCTCTCCTTCGAGATCAAGGTCCCCGGCCGGGCCATCCGTACGCAGACCCACCGGATGCGCTTCCATTACGCGGACGCCTTCGGCACGCTCTCGGACGGGTATGAGGCCCTTCTCCTGGACGTCCTGAGGGGTGACCCCACCCACTTCGTCCGCGCGGACGAGGTGGAGGAGGCCTGGAAGCTCTTCGACCCGATCCTTTCCAACCCACCCCCGGTGCGCCCCTACGCCGCGGGGACCCTGGGGCCCCCCGAAGCGCAACGGATCGTGGAGGAGATCGGACACCGATGGCACGACGACGAGCCCCCCGCTGGATCGTAGGCGAGGACCTCTCGGAGGCCTCCTCGCTCCTCGCCTCGCACGTCGCCGAGGTCGCCCGGAGGGCCGTTCGGGCGCGGGGACGCTTCCGTCTCGTCGTCGCCGGGGGGAACACCCCGCGCGAGCTCTACCAGATGCTGGGCGACGGGACCGTGGGCCCCCTGCCCTGGTCGCGGACCTGGGTGTACTGGGGCGATGAGCGGCTGGTCCCTCCGGACCGGCCCGAGAGCAACTTCCGGATGACCCGGGAGTCTCTCCTCGACCACGTTGGGGTCCCTCCCGGTCACGTTCGTCGGATGCGCGGGGAGCTCGAGCCTCCCGCTGCCGCTACCCGTGACTACGAACGTTCGCTCGCCTCCGCGCTGGCGGGCCCAGGACCGGCCTTCGACCTCGTCCTGCTCGGCATGGGCCCGGACGCCCACACCGCTTCGCTCTTCCCGAACGCCCCGGAGCTTGCCATCCGCAACCGCGGGGTGGCGCTCGTCCCCCGTTCCCCGGACCCTCCCCAGGTCCCCCGGCTCACGCTCACGCTTCCCGCCCTCACCTCCTCCCGCTCGATCTGCTTCCTGGTCGCAGGCGACGACAAGGCCCAAGCGCTCGTGCAGACCTTTCGCAGCCTCCCCGGGGGCTCTCCCCGCTACCCTTCCAGCCTCGTCCTGGCGAGGGCACCAGCCCGCACCCGGGTCTACCTGGACCGCGGGGCGGCCGCCCGGCTTCCCTCTCGCGCGCTCGAGGCAGGGAGAACACGATGAAGGACGAGAAGGCCCGAAAGGTCCTGGTGATCGACGTGGGTGGAACGCATGTGAAGGTCCTCGCGACGGGCCGCCCAAAGGAGGTCAAGATCGCCTCCGGGAAGTCGATGAGCGGCCCCGACATGGTCCGAGCGGTGAGGAAAACGACGAGATCGTGGTCCTTCGACGTGGTCTCGATCGGGTACCCTGGACCGGTGCTCCACGGTCGGCCGGTCCGTGACCCTGTCAACCTCGGTCCGGGCTGGGTCGGCCTCGATTTCGCAAAGGCCTTCGGCAAGCCGGTGCGGCTGGTGAACGACGCTGCGATGCAGGCCCTGGGGAGCTACCAAGGCGGGCGAATGCTCTTCCTGGGGCTCGGGACCGGCCTCGGCACCGCGATGATCGTCGATGGTCTCATCGAGCCGATGGAGCTCGCCCATCTGCCCTACAAGAAGGGCCGCACCTACGAGGACTTCGTCGGGGAGCGAGGGCGCGAGCGCCTGGGCAACAAGAAGTGGCGCAAGGAGGTCGCGGACGTGATCGAGCGGCTGCGAGCGGCCCTCGAGCCGGACGAGGTCGTGCTCGGTGGTGGCAACGAGAAGCGCGTGAAGGAGCTTCCGGACGGGGTCCGGCGGGGCGACAACCGCAACGCCTTCCTCGGAGGGTTCCGCATGTGGCAGACGGACCGGCTCCGCTCGAAGAGCGCGGAGAAGGGCCGAGGAAAGCCTTGAGCGGCCCGCGCGCTTCCCCGACACCGCGCCCGGAGCGCAGGTTCTTCAGGACCGCTCCCACTCCCCCACGCTGAAGGAGCCCCCCTTCGGAGCCAGAGCATGTGCGCCTTCCGTCAAGACCGGACCCCGATCCCTGAGGAGACGACCGACGAGCGGAAGGCCACGTTCGGCCAGGTGCTCCAACCCTACACGGAGGGGGAGGCCGTCCTGGAGGCCGCTCGTTGCCTGCAGTGCGCGATGCCCTTCTGCGTCCAGGCCTGCCCGATCACGCAGGACTGCCGGGGCTACATCGACCTCGTCGCGAAGCGGAGGTTCGACGAGGCGGCGCGTCTCGTCCTTCGGGACAACCCGCTGGGCACCGTCCTCTGCAAGACCTGTTACCACTACTGCGAGGAGGACTGCGTCAAGGGAGGCCGGGGGGACCCCATCGCGATCCGACACCTCAAGCGGGCCTCGCTCGAGCTCGGGAACACCCCGCCCCTCTACGAGCCACCGAAGGACCTCAAAGGGGAGCGGGTCGCGGTCGTCGGGGCGGGTCCGGCGGGGGTCATGGCCTCGTGGGACCTCGCGCTCCGGGGCTACTCGGTCACGGTCTTCGAGGCGCAGGCGTTCGCAGGGGGCCAGACCACCACGATCCCCAAGTACCACCTCGCGGGCGATGAGCTCCCCAAGGACCTCGCCCGCTTCCAGAAGCTCGGCATCCGCTGGGAGATGGGGAAGAAGGCCGGGGTCGATTTCACTCCCGAAGGGCTCTTGGAGCAGGGCTTCCTCGCGGTCTATCTCGCGATGGGGGCCTCGAACCCTCGACGTCTTGGGATCCCGGGGGAGGACCTTCCGGGGGTCTTCTATGCCCTGCCCTTCCTGCTCGCGATCAACGCCGGGACCGAGGGCCTCTTTGGGAGGAAGGACCGAAGGGTCCTCGTGATCGGCGGCGGGGACGTCGCGCTCGATGCCGCCCGAAGCGCCCGGCGTCTTGCGGCGGACGGGCAGGTCACGCTGGTGTACCGCAGGTCCGAGGAGGACATGCGGGCCTCCGACGAGGAGCACCTGGGCGGCGAGATCGAGGGGGTCCGCTTCCTCTTCGAACGCGCCCCGGTCGAGATCCGCGGCGACGGCCACGTCGGGTCCATGGTGCTGCGTCGCACCGAGCTCGCCCCGCCGGACCCCCAGGGGAAGCGCGTCCTCGTCGAGGTCCCCGGCTCCGATGAGACCCTGGACTGCGACACCATCATCGTCGCCGCTGGCGAGGTCATGGACACCCACGGGCTCCCCCCCGAGCTCGAGCTCAAGCCCTCGCGCCACGGTTGGCCCGAAGGGGTCCGACCGAAGCATATGACCGCGGTGGAGGGGATCTTCGCCTCCGGGGGTCAGTCGGTCGTCTACGCGATGGAGGCCGGCGCCCAGGCCGCGCAGGCCATCGACGCCTACCTCAGCCAGAAGAAGGGGCGACCCACCACTCCTCGGCCGGATCCCTTCGGTGGCGCGGCCCCGGCGGAGCTCCCCGCGGGCTACGGCGGCCCCACCTGGAACCTGTAGGACCTCTCCTCGGAGGCGCGAACGTCCCGAGGGCCGGTCGGCCGCACGCCTGGGGCCTCCTCCCTCCTGCGTTCAGCGGAGGTGAGAGGAGGGGGGAGAGGGGAACCGACCCTGGCTCAACGAGGAGGAGGGACGCCGCCGCCCATGGGCGGGGGCGCTCCCCCCATAGGGGGGGCCGCAGGTGGCAGGACCGCTGACGCGGGTGGGGGCGCGGCGGGTGGCGAGGGTGGAGGGACGTTCCAAGAGACCGGCGGCTGTGCTTGGGGGGTCCTCCTCCGACCGAAGAGCAGCGCCACGGCGACGATGATCGCGATCAAGGCCACCAGCCCCAGCAGAAGGTAGAGGCCCTGGTCCCCCGGGAGACCCAGGAGGCCGTTCGTCGGTGCGGGGGAGGGCGACGGCGGCGGGGGGGACGAGGCCTGGATCGTGATGGTCGCGTTGGCCACCCGTGAGCTCCCGCTCAACGAGGCGATGACCGTGAGCACCACCGTGCCGGCCTGGGACCCTGCGGTGAACTGCGTCAGCGTGCCCGTGGTCGGGCTGATGCCTCCGATGGTGTTGCTGAGGCTCCAGACATAGGCGATCCCGTTCGGGCAGGCTCCGCCCGAGCAGGTCGGGGTCGCCGTGAAGACCTTGGTCCCACCGGTAGCGAGCGTCGCGGAGGCCGGAGCCACGCTCACCCCCACGAGCGGCGAGGTGACGGTGGACTGCAACGTGATCGTGACCGGGTTCCCTTGGACGGTGACCCCGTTCAAGGACCCGTTCACGAAGAGCGTGTCCTGCCCGGCGATGCCCCCCGCCGTGAACGTGACGGGGTCGCCTGTGTTCACGCCGAGCGACCCCAGCCCATTGGTCAGGGACCACCGATAGGAGATGCCCGAGGGGCAGGAGCCGCCCGTGCAGCTCGGCGTGGCGGAGAAGGCGGCGCTCGCTCCGAAGGCGAGCGTGCTGCTCCCGGGGGTGACGACCACGGTAGAGAGCGTCGGAAGGGACCCGGAGGAAATGGTGATGGAGGCTCCCCCGCTCTGGACGGTGGCGAGATCGAGCGTCGCGTTCACGAACAGCGTGTCCGTGCCGGTCAGAGCCCCGGCGGTGAACGTGGCTGAGGAAGCGGTGGGAGAGCTCACGGTCCCCAAGGAGTTCGTGAGGGTCCACGAGTACGTCGTCCCGGCGGGACAGACGCCTCCTGAGCACGTGGGGATGGCGGTGAAGGTCTGCGAACCTCCCACCAGGACCGCGCCGGAGGTGGGGGAGATGGCGACCGAGAGGAGCGGGGAGACGACCTGGAGGATCGTCCACGCGTTGGCCGAGTGGGCGGAGGAGTCGTTCCCGAAGCCCCTGACGAGGTAGCTCCCGGCCGCGGTTGGGGTGCAGGCGAGCGTCGGGGAGTTCGCGCTGATACACCCTGGGGGCAGGTTAGTGTAGGTGTACAAGTAGGGAGGGAGCCCTCCGGAAAGCGACAGCGAGAAGGTGGCCGTCGCTCCCACGTATACGGCCGTCGGGCTGACCCCGAAGGAGCTCACCGTCAAGGGGGCGCCGGGGGCCATCTGATAGAAGGCGGCGACCTGCCCCCCCCCATAGTTGGACGTGTTCGCCCAGAGGGTGACCGTGCCTGCGAACCCCACGGAGGCGCTGCGGTTGATCGTGCCTATGTAGGTGGCCTGGGTTGGGACGTTGCAGTCGCTCTGGACCGTCTCTCCCGCGCCGACCCCGACGTTGGGGGAACCGTCGATGTCGCTGTAGCCCATCTCGACCCAATCGGGGGTGTGGGAGGTCGTAGTGTAGGCGCTGAACTGCGAGAAGGTACCGGTGCTCATCGGACCGCTGCTGTCCAGGACGACCTGGTCCCCTCCGACCGTGGGAGAGAGCAGGTCCAGGGCCACTCCGATGGGGACGTTCCCCGTCGCGTTGATCGTCACGGAAAGCCCGGAGGCAGCCGGGAGCGCCTCCGCGTAGAACCATCCGCCCCAGTTGCCCCCCACCGAGGTGAGGAGCATGGTCATCGCACCGTGGTAGGTGCCTGCCGTGTAGGTGACGGTCGCGGTGCCGCTCCCCAGGAACACCTCCCCGTAGAGCGCGGAGCCGGCGGGGATGCTCATCGGTCCAATGGTGAGGGAGCTCGCGAGCGCGCTCCCGCCGCAGTACTGCGTCATGGGGGTCACGGAGAGGTTGGCGGTGCCCGTCACGGTCGCGGAAGCGGAGTCGTTGACGTAGACCCGCATCTCGTAGGACCCGGTGGCGCTGGGAGTGCAGCTCAAGCTCGGCGAGTTGGACGAAAAGCAGCCCGGAGGCAGGCCCGAGTACGCGTAGGTGTAGGGGGTCGTTCCACCGTAGGCGGTCACGGTGAGCACGCTCGTCCCCCCGAGAACGGTGCCGGGGGGCGAGGCGGTGAAGGAACTGAGCGTGAGAGCCCCCCCGGTGGTGTAGAAGCCCGCCGCGACTCCGCTTCCGTAGTTCGACACGTTGGCGGTGAGCGTGACCGACCCCAGGAAGCCGACCATGCTAGTCCGGTCGATGACCCCCATGTAGATGCCCTGAGTGGGCACGTTGCAGTCGCTCAGGACCGCCTCCCCCGTACCTACGCTGACGTCCTGAGTGCCATCGTTGTCCGCGTACCCTATCCCCACCCAATCGGGAAGCTGGGTGGTGGTCACGGTCGCGGTCACCTGGGTCCTCGTCGTGGTCCCGGCCGGGCCGCTGGTATCGAAGACGACCATGCCCCCGGTGGAGGTCGGCGAGAGGACCTCGGCCCCGACGCCGATGGGGGCAGCGGACGTGGAGTTCGCGGTGAGGACGAAGGAGGAGGACGCTGGCAGGGCCTGCGCGTAGAACCACCCTTGCCAGGAGGCCCCCGTCGCGGAGGTGATGAGCGTCATGCTCCCGTGGTACGTCCCTGCCGTGTAGATCAGGGTCGAGGTTCCCGAGCCCAGCCAGACCGACGCGAAGACCGCCCCACCCGTCGGGACCGAGACCGCGGTCGTCGAGAAGCTGGAGCTCCCGGGGGACCCTGCGCAGATCGACGCGCTGGGGGAGATCGACGGAGCGGCGACCGGCCGCAAGGGACCGAGGGAGGTCGCCGAGGCGTTCGAAGCGGCGATGGCGCCCAAGGAGCCCAGCAGGAGGATGAGGACGCCTGCGGTCGCAAGGGGGGAGAGCACCTCGGGCCGTAGGCTAAGGTTCCGAGGCGCGGACACGGAGATTCAGATTCCCACTGGGGGGTAATAGTCCTTGCTATGGGTTGGTTCCGTTTGTCGAGTCCAACAATTACTTCCCACACATGGGAGGGGAGGAGGAGCACGGGGGGGAAGGGCGAGCGAGCGAAGCGAGCGAGCCCAAGGGGGGGGCGTCCGCCCCGCGTCTCAGCGCTGGTCGATGGGTACGTACCTGCAATCCACCGGCCCGGTGTACTCCGACGCGGGCCGGATGATCCGGTTGTCGGCGTACTGTTCGAGCACGTGGGCCGTCCACCCGGAGACCCGGCTCACGGCGAAGACCGGGGTGAAGAGGTCCGAGGGAATGCCTAGGGACTCGTAGCAGGCCCCGGAGTAGAGGTCGACGTTGGGGTAGAGCCCCTTCTCGTGATGGACCACCTCCTCGATCTCCCGAAGCACCACGTAGGTCTTGGGGTCCCCCTTCTCCTGCGCCAGCCGTCGGGCGTACTCCCGCAGGATCGTCGCCCTGGGGTCGTCCACCTTGTAGACGCGGTGGCCGAAGCCCATGATCTTCTCGTGCCGGGCGATCTTCTGGGTCACGTAGGCCTCCGCGTCTTCCACCGACCCGATCTCGTGGACCATCCGCATGACCTCCTCATTGGCCCCGCCGTGCAGGGGGCCCTTGAGCGTTCCAATCGCGCTGGTGACGGCGGAGTAGAGGTCGGAGAGCGTGCTCGCGGTCACCCGGGCGGAGAAGGTGGATGCGTTGAACTCGTGGTCTGCGTGGAGGATGAGCGCGACGTCCAGGGCCTTCGCGTCCTCGGCGCTCGGCTCCTTGCCTAGGAGCATGTAGAGGAGGTTCGCTGCGTGCCCGAGGTCCGCCCGCGGGGCGAGCGGGCGCCCCCCCTGACGCAGACGATGGTAGGCCGCGATGACCGTGGGGAGGATCGCGGTGAGCCGCAGGGCACCGCCGATCGAGCTCTCCGGTCGCTTGAGGTCCTCCGGATCGAAGGAGGAGAGGGCGCTAACGCCGGTGCGGAGCACCTCCATCGGGGGGGTCTTGGGGGGGATCGCCTCGAGGAGCGTCTCCAGTCCTGAGGGGAGTTCCCGACGGCTCACGAGCTTTGCCTGCAACTGCTCGAGCTCGGAGGCCTTGGGGAGACGCCCGTACCACAGGAGGTAGCAGGTCTCCTCGAAGGTGGAGAACTTCGCGAGGTCCCGTATGTCGAAGCCCCGGTAGATCAGGCGTCCTCCCTTGCCATCGATGAACGTGATGTTCGAGGTCCCGACGACCACATCGGCCAACCCCCGGGCCACCGTAGCGTTCTCCATGGCGGTGCGTACTCTCGGGAGATTATCCCCTTTGGGGTCGGCCCTCCGACGGCTCCGTTGCGGCGGGGGTCCGGCTGGACGATGCGATCGTCCCGTCGGGTGGGCCCGCGAGACCGTACCGATTCGGGCCAGCCAAGGGAGAAGGCGGCCGGTCGCGAGGGGCTGGGGCTGGAGCTGGAACTGGGGCTGGAGCTGGGGCAGGTGTGAGCGCGGCCCCGGAGCTTCCAGGAGGGGAGGAAGGCACGCGGCGAGCGTAGGCCCTCAGCGCGTACCTCCAGGCTGGGACCGCGACCGCGATCAGCATCGCCGACACAAGGAAGGTCGCGGCGAACCCCAGCGACCCACTGACCGCCCCCGAGGTCGCGGCCCCCAGGACCGCGGCCACGCCCCCGAAGGCGCTGCTCGTACCGAGCAGACTACCGGCGTTCCGACCTTCCAGGGAACGGAAGAGCAGCAGCGAGGAGGAGGTGCTGTAGAAGGCGTAGGTGACCCCGATGATCCCGTAGGCCAGGGCGTTGATCCCCAGCTCTCCGCCCGTGGAGAAGAGGGCGAGCGGGAGCAGAGCGAGACCGAAGACCGTGCCGTACGACCCGGCCCGGGCCCAGGACGCCGTTTGCACGACTGTCTCGGAGCGGCCCCCCTCGCAGATCCGACCGGTGAACGGCAACACCATCGCCTGCCCCGCGTTGTTCGAGAGACCCACCAAGAAGATCGCCGAGGCGGGCAGGAACACCGAGGCCATGTACGGGGTGTAGGAGGTGTTGAACATGGCCGACCCGAAGCTGTAGAGGAGGCCCGCCGTGAGCATCAACGGGACCTCGTGGGTCGCCTCCTGTCGGAGCCAGCTGCGGGCGCGACGCAGCGACCCCCGTTGGGGCATGTGGGGGAAGTACGGGAAGCGAAGGTGCAGGCGGGCGACCAAGCTCTCCGGGTGGAGCGAGAGGTGCCAACGCTGCCGCCGGGTCTCCGGGTCTCGTATGAACAGCACCACGCCGATGGCGCTCGCCGCGGCGCTGGCCGCGCTGATGTAGAGGATCCCCAGCAGGCCGAGGCTCCCGGGGAACCTCAGCACCCAGAGGAATCCGATGAACGTCCCGATGACGCTCCCGAGCACCGAGAGCTCGCTGAAGGAGGCGTAGGCCGTGGCGCGCTCGTGGGCGGGGAAGCGCTCCAACACGAGGAGGTTCGAGGCGGCGGCGCTCGAGGGTGCGACCAGCCCGTAGACCGTGTAGCAGACGAGCAGGGTCACCAGCGTGGGGGCGGCCGCCAGGACGAGGAAGACGACGATGAAGGCGGCGTAGTTGAGAAGGAGCAGGGGGGCACGGACCCCCAGCCGGTCGCACAGGACCCCCCAGAACAGCGAGGCGGGGACGATGGCCGCGTTGTAGAGGGCGCTCGCGAGGGCGACCTCCAGGATCCCCCCGTGCAGGGTGAAGAGGATGAGGAGCGGCAGGGCGACCGAGAAGCCCGCGGCGGCCGCGTTCGCCGGCAGGAAGACCAAGAGCCAAGGACGGGCCACGATACTGGCCAGAAGGGGACGCGGGCGGATGGGAGCCTGGGGCACTGTCGGGGTCGACCCTGGCCATCAAGATAAGGCGGAAGTGTGGACTCGAGCTCGCCGCGAGCGAGCGCCGGCGAAGACCGGTGTGGCGGTCCGAGCCACGACTTTGTCCGCCCCACGATCGAACTGGCCATCGGGGAACCGTCGATTTCATCGGTTGCTTTATAAGTAGGAGCCCTTTGGCCGCGAACAGGTGCGCACTTTGGCTATCGGGTTCGTCCTGATCAGCACGGCCCCGGCGAAGGAACACGAGGTCTATTCTGAGCTCCTCCGGGTGAAGGAGATCGTGGAGTTGCACCCCCTCTTCGGTGAGTACGACCTGATCGCCAAGGTCGAGGCCGAGGATTTCAACGCACTCGGTCAGGTCGTAGTCGACAAGATCCGGTCCGTCCCCGGGGTCATCGACACGAAGACCTTGACCGGCATCAAGTTCTGAAGGAGGTTCTGAATGTCGCTCACGTTCGATTGGCAAAGCTTCGTCGAGATCTTTGGCCTGCTCTTCGGGCTCTTCCTGCTCCTCTCCGGGATCTTCACCGCCTACTTCGGTAGCGGGAAGAGCCGGAAGATCGGCATCGGACTCGTCGTCGGTGGGATCGTCATCGGTGTCCTCATGGTGCTGTTCTACCACGAGGTCCGCTCCGGGCAGCTCCTGACGCTCGTTTGGAACACTTTCATCGTGCTCCTCGCAAGCATCCTGGGAGCGCTGGCCGCGATCGGGCTCTTCCTGGTCGCGATCATGAAGTCGTAGACGGGACGCCCTCGACCCTCCAAGGTCGGGAAGTGCTCTCCGTGCCGGCCAGGGCCTCGGTGCCTCCTCCACCCGTTCCTACGGGGGTCGTCCCTCGAGCCGCGGCGTCCAGGCGCTCGGGCCCGCTGAGAACGGAGGTTCGGACGGTGCCCCTCGCCGACCCCAAGCCCTCCGCGCGGGAGAGGCCGCGGCTGGTCACCCTCACCACCGATATCGGCTGGGCCTATGCCGCCCAGGTGAAGGGGGTCCTGCTCTCCCGCGACCCCAGATTCCGCATTGTGGACCTCACCCACACCGTGGTGAGCCACAGCATCCTCGAGGGAGCCTTCCTCCTCCGAGCCTGCGCCCTCCCCTTCCCTTCGGGGTCGGTCCACCTTTGCATCGTCGACCCTGGGGTTGGGAGCGAGCGGCAGCCGATCATGGTCCGCTGCCAGGACGGAAGCCTCTTGGTGGGGCCGGACAACGGCGTGCTCATGCCCCTCGCCCGCGCGCTTGGCACAGCCGGGGTGTTCCGTATCGAGCCGGAGGGGTTACCTACTCGACGGCCGGTCAGTCCGACCTTCGAGGGCCGCGACCTCTTCGCCCCCACGGCGGCGGAACTCGCCCTGGGCAAAGCGCCCGAGGACCTTGGGTCCCCCTCGCAGGCGGTCCACTTCGACCTCCCGGCGCCGCGATGGGGGCGGGGGAGCTCGGAGGTCGCTCTCCTCCATGTCGACCCCTTCGGGAACCTGGTCACCAACCTCCCCCACCAGGAGCTTCTGGACCGCATCGGCCCGGTCGGGTCCCACGTGTCCGTCGAGGCGGGGGCACGACGCCTCCGGGCAAAGGTCGTCCGGACCTACTCCGACCTGGAGGAGGGATGCCTGGGGGCGCTCGGCTCGAGCTTCGGGCTGACCGAGCTTTGCCTGAGAGGAGCGAGCGCCCAGGGCATCCTCGACCTCAAGGTCGGCGCCCGACTGCGTCTTCTCCCCTCTGACCGTGACTGGAAGGAGGGAGCATGAGCCCGTCCACCCCCCTCCAAGCCGGGGACCGGCGGACGATCGAGCGCACCTTCACCGTGGAGGAGGTGGAGACCTTCGCCCGTCTCTCCGGCGACACGGGAGAGCAGCACACCCGCGCGGACGCAGAGGGGCGCCGCATGGTGCACGGGCTGCTGCTCGCCTCCATGCCCACCAAGCTCGGCGGGACCATGAACTTCCTCGCCCGCGACTTCACCTTCGAGTTCCTTCGGCCGGTCTACACCGGAGAGATCGTGCGGTGCGAGGTGGTCGTGACGTCGGCGGAACCGGTGCCCCGAGGGATCCGGCTCGAATCGGCCTGGGAGTGCGTCCGCACCTCCACGGGCGAGGTGGTCATGCGGGGACGGGCGAGCGGGCTCGTTCCGCAACGGGGGCCGGGCCACGCGAGCGCCCCGTGAGGGCCCTCTTATCCGACCGACCCTCGGACCGATAGGCTGCACCGTGCCCGATGTGGCGTTCTACCGTGACCTCTACGCCTACAACCGCAAGGTCCTCGAGAACTTCCTGCGCCGCCTGGAGAAGCTCCCCGCTCACCGGGCCGAACGGGACCTTGGCTCCGGGCACGGGTCGCTCGCCCGGACGTTCCTGCATGTCGTTCGGGTCCACGACGCCTGGATCAACTACCTTCTGAAGGAAGACCTCGAAGGGCTCCGATCGAGCCACGAGAGGTTCGCCCGGATGCGCACGGCGCGAGAGGCCCGGCCGTACCTCCGAGAGTCCTGGAAGGGCATCGACCGTGCCCTTCGGGGGCTGACCCCCGCGAAGCTCAGAGCTCCGGTGAAGGCGCCATGGATGTGAGGGAGGTACACCGTCGAGGACGCCCTGATCCAGTGCACCTTCGAGCAGGCCCATCACATCGGAGAGATGATCGCGCTCCTCTGGCAGGCGGACGAGGTCCCCCCCCAGATGATGTGGATACCGATCCGGACCGGACGGCGCGTCCGGGTCGACTGAGACCGGGTTCGTTCCCAAGGGCTTGGGGTGGGCTCCTGGTCCGTTCCCTTGCGGAGCGCGCTCGGCCAGGGAGGGGAACGCGACGCGCTAGGACTCCAGCAGGACGGCTTCCCGCCGCAGCATCCCCTCGGTCTCCTTCTGCTGTTCCACGTCCCTAGCGTGCTCCTGCCCCATCTTCCGTACGTCGAGGACCTCGATGCGGCGGAAGAGCCACTCGAGCTCATGGAAGACCAAGGGGTCCTTGAGCGAGGTCCTCAGCTGCTCGACCAGATCGACCGGGCTGCGGATCGCGAGGTAGTAGACCGTGATCCACGTGCCAAAGGCCTCCCAGACCAGCCCCTCGTCCAGGACCTTCCTGTGCGTGAGCGCCCCGATGAGCTCGAAGAAGGTGAGGACCTCCATGCTGGTGATGTCCTCGTGCGCCGAGGCGAGCAGCTTCTGGGAGAGGTGACGGCGAGCGGCCCGCATCCGGTCCGAGTCGAAGCGCTCCCTGAGGGTCATCACGGCGTTCGCGGAGTTCAACACCTGGTTCTGCCGGGTCTGCCAGTACATGAGCCCCAACGTTCCGACCACGAGCGCCCACGTGCCGATGAGGCCCAGCAGGGCGAGGGTCACCGGGTCGATCCCGCTCAAGCCCCACCCCTCTCGCCAAGGTCCCCTGGACGCCGTTCCGGTCCCAGGTATGCGCTCAGCACTAGCCCCCCTCCCTCACCGCGGCATCGGTGGACGCCCTTGGGGCCAGGTTCCCGCTCGTGCGCTCCTTGGGCGGGCGCTCGTGGGCGTGGCGAGCTCCGGCGGGGGCACGGGTACCCTTGGTCACCGTGTCCGTGGAAGAGGAACCCCGGAGCCGCTCGAGCTCCCGCTGGACGCGCGCCCACTCGGCCTTCGGCACGGCGACGGTGTCGCCCCTGCCTCCCTCGACGGGCACGCCGTCCTCCGCCCCATCCTCGTCCTGGTCGCCCTCCGGTTCCCGCGAGAGCACGAGGGCTGCTCCCGCTACCAGAGCGATGACCCCGATCGCGAGGAAGAGGACCCAGAACGGGGGGACGCCTGCCCGTGAAGGGGCCTCTCGGAGCGAGTAGGCCAGGAACAAGGAGAGCCCTCCACCGAAGAGGAAGGGCAGGCTCGAGACGAAGCGGTCGCTGACAAACTCCTCTCCTGAGCCCGAGACCTTGGGGTCCTCCCCTCGCTCCGGGCGGTCCCCACTCTCGCCAGGTTCGGCTTCGGTCGGGTCGCGCGGCAAGGAGGACCAGCCCCCGTGGACCTACGCGAACGTGGTATAATCGCCCTCCGCTCCGTGCAAGCTCCCTGGGCATGACGACGGTGAAGGTCCTCGCGACCCACGAAGTGGTCCAACACCTCTTCCCCCGTCCCCCGGCGACCGAGCTCGACGAGCTCCGGCGCGCGACGGGCAAGGCGATCGATCACGCGCTCTCCCAGTGGAGCCACGCCCATCGGCAGGGCCTGCGGCTCACCAGCACCGCGGTCCAGCGCCTCGCCAGGGAGACCCTCGACGAGGACCTGAAGGATGCGGACGTGGTGCTCACCCCGGAACAACTCACCGAAGCGGAACGGCAGATCGTCGGGGTGCTCCAGGCCTTCCGAAAGAGCGAGGTGTTCGGCCTCTCGCGCCCACGCACCCGGCTCGTCCTCCTCGACGGGGAGGTGGGGGTCTACGCGCAGCCGGACTACTGGGACGGGGCCCGACGATTCTACGAGATGAAGAGCTTCCGGGCGGTCCCGACGCCCCCCGACGTGGGGCTCCAGGTCTCCGTCTTCCAGCTGGCCTTCCCCGGCTTCGCCTCATTCCTCGCCTGCTTCGACCGCCATCGGAACCCCGTGGAGACCACCATCGTGGAGGTCGCCCAGCCCGCCCCGGAAGTGCGGCAGGAGCTCCTGGTCACGCTCCAGCGGGTCGGGCGGGAGCTCGGTCAGCCCAAGGTCCTCGAGTACATCGACACCGAGAAGGTGCACTACAAGATCGGGTAGGACCCGAGCCGAAGACCTCTGCGTGAGCGACTGGCCACGTCCCACGAGAGGTGGGAGACGCTCGGTCAAGGGTTTTCTGTGCCGGAACAGGGGTGGTGGAGGAACGCATGGAGACCCTACGCATCGCCTTCGTGTCCTCCCACCATCCAGAGGAACGGGGGATGGGCCTCGCCCACATCGTCTCCTGGCTGTCCCGCTGCATGGCGGACTGGGGACACGCGACCCGCGTGTACTACCCGATCGACGACCTGGGCGGCACGAAGAGGGAGGCCGAGAAGGGGACCTTCGGCAAGGTCGAGACGGTGGGGGTCCCCGCGCCACGGACCTCCCACGTGCCCTTCGGACCGGAGCGAGCCTTCTCCTCCCGGGTCGCGAAGCTCCTGCGCGATGACCTAGACGTGGTCGTCGTGAACAACGAACAGGGAGGGGCGAACGTCGTCCGAAAGGCCCTCAAACTGGATCGGGGCGGGGGCCGAGGGGCGCCGCTCGCCGTCGACGTGCTCCACGGGCTCGGGGTACGGTTCCTCGAGGTCGGGCGGGCGGTGCGACCGCACACGCTGCGGACCTACCACGTGGGATACCTAGCGGACCGGCTCTTCCTGATGCGGCTCGAGGGAAGAGGCGCCCGGGCCTGCGAGGTCTGCGTCGCCTGCTCGAAGGCGGTCCAAGAGGACCTGGTCAGGGTCTATGGCGTCGATCCCGAGAGGACCCACGTCATCTACAACGGGGTCGAGCCCCAACCTCATCGGACCCGGGAGGACCAGGCGAAGGCCCGGGCAGAGCTCGGGATCTCGGGGTCGACCAAGGTCCTGACCTTCCTGGGTCGTGATCCCTACCGCAAGGGTCTCGACATCGCCCAGGGGGCCGTGGCGCGGCTGCGGAAGGACGGGGTCGATGTCGTCCTCCTGAACGCGGGCAACGACGTGCCCTCCACCGATGGGGTCCGCGCCTTCGGGTCCGTGCCGGAGGTCCTGCGGTCGGCCCTGATGGATGCCTGCGACGCGTTCTTCCTGCCCACGCGGTACGAGGGCTTCCCAGCGGTCGTCCAGGAGGCCGCCGCGCGCGGCATCCCCGTGATCACCAGCCGGGAGGCGAACGTGGAGCTGGGGCGGCCAGGGGTGGACTTCGTCGAGGTCCGCCCGAACTCGCTCAGCGCGAACATCCTCGCCGTCCGTCAAGCGCTCGAAGACCCCCAGCTCTGGGAGATGGGGGCCCGCGGTCGCTCGACCTTCGGGACCCGGGCGTACGAGACCCAGGCCAGGGAGTACCTCGAGCTGTTCCACCAGGGGCTGGAGACCTCCGACTAGCTGGGCGGGCGCTCGCTGGAGGGGTCCCCGAGCTCCTCCAACCGCCAGAGCTTCGGGTCGAGCGCCCTCCCGCGGGGTCCCCCTCGCCGGACCGGATGGACGATCCTCCACTCCACGCCCTCCGGCAGGAGACCGCTCTCGAGCATCGCGAGCGACTCGCGCAGGTGCCGGCGCAACGGCTCGAAGGCCTCCCTCCCCGGGGCACCGCTCGAGGGGACCGCGGGACGGAGCTCGCGGACCTTGCCCTCTTCCATGCACCAGACGCCGACCACCTGGGCCGCCGCAGGGGCCGCACGGGCGAGGACCTTCTCCGCGAGGCTGCGTCGTGGGAGCAGCAGGGCGACCCAGTCGCCCCAACCCCGGCGGATGAGGGCCTGGTGGAAGACCCTCTTCCAGTCGGCGACCTTGAGCTCGACCAGACCGACCTCCTCCCCCTTGAGAGCGATGGCATCGAAGTAGTCGGTTCCGTCCGGGTCGAAGAAGAGCCGGTAGCCCCTCGGCTCCAGGTGAGCGGCCAGAGGGCCCCGCAGCTCCACCTCCTTCATGGAGCGCTCAGAGCTCGACCTCGTAGAGCTGGATGCGCTCGCCCCAGAACGCCTGCTCGCCGCTCACCCAGCCCCGTTCCTGGAGCGCCCCCAGCCATGGACCCGCAACGGGCAGGAAGCCTTCGAGCAGGGAGCCGTCCTGCGCGGTCTTCTCGCACGCGGTCTCGAAGATCTCCACGGCGGCCGTGCCCAGCGGGGCGAGGAGGCGAAGCTGGGACTCCGAGGTCCGCCCCGAGGTGGCGGGGGGCCCCAGGAGGCAGAGCCCCTCTCGAGGGTCCTTCCCGACGACGCCGAGGGTCCCCTCCTTGGCCTCCCGAAGCAGCCGTTCCCTGGTCGCGCGGACGAACCGCATGGGGCGCGGTACGGTCGTGAGGAGGTAGCCTCCGAGAGCTCGGACCCCCTCGAGGGATCCCGGCTCGGGGACCTCCGGTTCCGTCGGAGGACGCATCGCTCGCGGTGCGCCGATCTGACCTCCTGTCGTTCGTCCCACCACGTGGCTCATCGCCGCGACGGACCGGAAGCCGAGCCGGCGGGCGAGGGCCCTGGAGGCGGTGTTCTCGTCCTCGATGATGAGGCGCACGCTGCTCATCCCGAGCTCGCGGGCGACCTCGAGCCCCCAGTGGGTCAACCTGCGACCCCACCCTTCCCTCCTCCGTTCGGGGGCGACCCGGATCGCCCCGATCCACCCTTCCCCCTCCTCCAGGTCGTCGAGCCGCAGAAGAGCGACGAGCTCCTTCCCGTCGAAGGCCCCGAGGACCCCCCTCGCCCGGAGCCACCGGTCCAGGATCGGGAGCAGGTAGTCGTGCGGCACGGCCCGTTGAAGGAGGCCCTCGATCACCGGGCGGTCGCGGGACGCCTCCAGCTCCCGGAAGGTGTCCCTGCCCTCGAGCAGGGGCCCCGGTCCCTTGCGCGCTCGCAACCCCTTCTCCGGCCGGGGCGCGCTCATGGTCGAAGGAACCACCGGTCCAGCCGGTCCCGGGGAAGGGTGAGGAGGATGGGGCGGCCGTGCGGGCAGGTGAAGCTCTCCGGACAGCTGTAGAGCTCCTCGAGGAGCTTCTGCATCTCCGGAAGGGTGAGGACGTCACCCCCGCGGATCGCGAGGTGGCAGGCGGTGGTCTTCGCGACCTTCTCCCAGAGCGGGTCCCCCGGGGACGTGCGTCCACCGTCCGCGAGCTCGTCGAGCAGGCGGACCAGGGCGTCCGGCCGCGCCCTGTGTCCGCGGAAGTACGGGACGGCGTGCACACGGAGGACCCTGGGCCCGAAGGGCTCGAGCGAGAACCCGACCTTGGCCAGCTCTCCCCCGTACGACTCGAGGGCCGCCCGTTGGCGGGGAGTGGGATCGACCTCGAAGGGGCTCAGGAGCTCCTGCCGCGCGGGGGTCTCCGAGGACCGCAGGCGCTCGTAGAGGATGCGCTCGCTCGCGGCGTGGGCGTCGATCAGGACGATCGAACGGGAAGGCCCCGGTAGCGGCCGCAGGTCCTCCCCCAGCGTCTCTCCCACGAGGTAGAGGTCGCCCACCTGCCCGAGGAGCCGAAGGGGAGGGTGCACCGAGGTGCCCGCGACCACGACGGCTCCCGCGACGGACCCGTCGTCGAGCGGGCGCGGTGGGCGGGGACCTGACGGGCCCACACCCGGCGGAGATGTGGACGAGAGGGCGAGGGTGGGAGGAGAGGGAGGTGAAAGGGGAGCGGAGGTGGGAGAGGCGAGAGGCGAGGAGGCCCCCGAGGCGGGCCGCCAAGGGACGGCGCCGAGCGACCCGGACCCCTCCGTGAGCGTGCCGAGAGTGCGCGGAGGAGAGAACGCCCCCCTCACCGGGGGAGCCAGGCCGCGGGGTTGGTCCCTGAGCTTCGCGCGGATGAGGTTCTGCAGCGCCTCACGGACCTCCGACTCCCGCTCGAACCGCACCTCCCGCTTCGTGGGATGCACGTTGACATCGACGCGGCCGGGCTCCGTCGTGAGATGGAGCACCACCACCGGGAACCTCCCCTGGGGGAGCACCTCGTGGTAGGCGAAGCGGACCCCATCCTGCAGCGGCTTCGAGGAGATGACCCGGCCGTCGACGCACAGCACGATCCCTCGGGCGGTGCCGCGAGAGAACGAGGGATGGGAGGCGACCCCTTCCACCCAGAGGCCGGGCCCGGCCGCGCCCTGGAAGTCGAAGGCCCCGGTCAGGAAGGGCGCTCCAAAGACCCGGGCCGCCGCTTCCCGAAGCGAGCGGGCCAGGGCGTAACGGGTCTCGGCCCTCTCGCCCACGCGCAGGGAGAAGGTGGTCCCCGGGTGCGCGAGATAGAGCCCCTCGATGAGCTCGATGATGCGAAGGGACTCCGTCGTCTCCGACTTGAGGAACTTGCGTCGTGCCGGGGTGTTGAAGAAGAGCCCGCGGACCTCCACGGTCGTCCCCGGAGCACGGGCCGCCGGTCGCACCTCCCCCAATCGGCCCCCTTTCGAACTCAGGGAGCGGGCCTCGGGGGCGCCGGGGACCCGGCTCGTGATCTCCACCTCGCTCACCGCGGCGATGGAGGCAAGGGCCTCCCCCCGGAACCCGAGGGTCCTCACCGAGGGAAGGTCGCTGGCGCTGGAGAGCTTGCTCGTGGCATGGCGCTCAAAGGCGAGCGGCAGGTCCTCCGGTGAGATGCCCCCACCATCGTCGGTGACCTCGAGACGCTCGAGCCCGCCACCCTCCACCCGGACGCGGACCTCGCCCGCACCAGCGTCGAGCGAGTTCTCGACGAGCTCCTTCACCACCGAGGCCGGCCGCTCGATCACCTCCCCCGCCGCGATCTCGCGCACGGTCCTCTCGTCCAGCGCGACGATCCTGCGGCGAGCGGGGCCCGCCGGAGCGTCCGTGCCGGACCCGGGGGCCGCCGGTCGCCCCCACGGGCGCTCCAGGGTCATGGGGACCCCTGAGGAGGGGGGGCCCCCGCCTCAGGCGCCGAGGGCGCCGACCCCTCCCCCCGGACCCTCTGGACGAGCGCGTGCAGTCGGGTGAGCGCCTCGACCGGGGTCATCCGATCGACCTCGACCCCCTTCAGCTCCTCGAGCAGCGCCCGAGCTCGGTCGGCCTGAGGGTCCTCGAGGAAGAGCGCTTGCGTGTAGCGGGGCCCCGAGGGGGCCCGGGCCGCATGCCGGGGCTTGCCCGCGTATGCCGAAGCCCCGGAGGGGAGCTCCGCGGGGGCGGTAGCTCGCAACAGACGCCGGGCCTCCTCGAGGACCTCCGGCGGGACCCCGGCGAGCTCCGCCACGTGGACGCCGTAGCTCTTCTCCGTCCCCCCGGGCAGGAGCGTCCGAAGGAACGTGATCCTCCCCTTCTCCTCCTTAACCGCGAGGTGGGCGTTGCGCGCTGCGGGCAGACCATGGACCAGCTCCGTCAGCGTGTGGTAGTGGGTCGCGACCAGCGAGCGAGAGCGGCGGACGTCGTGGAGGTAGCGGACGACCCCCCAAGCGATGGCGAGGCCGTCCGACGTGCTCGTGCCCCGGCCCACCTCGTCCAGGAGCACCAGGCTCCGCGAGTCGCAGCGGTTCAGGATCTCCGCCACCTCGCTCATCTCGACCATGAAGCTCGACTTGCCACGACCGATGTCGTCGGTGAACCCCATCCGCGTGTGGAGGGACCTCACCCGGCCGATCTCGGCGAACTTCGCCGGGACGAAGGAGCCGCTCTGGGCGAGCACCACCAGCAGGCCCACCTGACGCATGTAGGTGGACTTGCCCGCCATGTTGGGCCCGGTGAGGAGCAACAACCGGGGGCCCTCCTCCCCGGAGTCGAGCTCCACGTCGTTCGGGACGAAGGCGGGTCCCAACGTCCGCTCCAGGATCGGGTGGCGTCCCTCCCGTACCCTGAGCCGCGTCCCCTCGTGGACCCGGGGCCTGACCCATCGGCGCTCGCCAGCGATGGAGGCGAAGTTCGCGATGGCGTCCAACTGACCCAGGGCGTCGCTCGTCGCCTGCAGGAAGGGGGCCTCCCGGTCCACCTCGGCGAGGAGCTCCTCGTAAAGACGGGCCTCGACGGCGCGGGCGCGGTCCTCCGCCTGGAGCACCTCGGCCTCCCAATGGGCGAGCTCGTCGCTGGTGAAGCGCTCCGACCCCGAGAGGGTCTGCTTGCGTCGCCAGCGCCCCTCGGGGACCTTCGCGAGGTGAGGCCGGGTCACTTCGAAGTAGTAGCCGAAGACCTGGGTGTAGCCGATCTTGAGGCTACGGATGCCGGTGCTCTCGGCCTCTCGCTGCTCGAGGTCCGTGAGCGAGCTCCTCGCGCGCCGCTCGACCTCCCTCAGGGCCTGGAGCTCGGGGAAAGCCTCCGAGGAGAGGACGCCCCCGTCCCTGGCGTGCGCGGGGGCGTCCGGTCGAACGGCCGTGGAGAGCCGACGAGCGAGCGCTTCCCGCGGATCGAGGTCCTGGAGGACCCCTGAGAGTTGAGGAGGTAGACGTCCGGCCTCTTTCGCGGAGAGGAGCAGCGCGCGGAGCTCCGGAAGGACGGACAGGGACCGGGCGAGCCCGAGCAGCTCACGGGGTCCCCCTCGTCGGGCCACGATCCGGGCGGTGAGCCGCGAGATGTCGCCGACCCCCTTGAGCCGGGCCCGGAGCGTGAGAAGGATGGTCGGCTGCTCGACGAGCGACTCCACGGCATCCAGGCGGTCGTCGATCGCCCGCACGTCCGCAAGGGGCGAGCGGAGCCAGCCCTCTACGGTCCGACGGCCCGGAGCGGTCTGGGCATCGTTGACCACATCGAGCAGGGTAGGGGGGCGGTCCGGCCCCGGGTTCATCGGTTCCGTGATCTCGAGGTGACGCAGCGTCTTGAGGTCGAGGCCGAGGCGGTCCTCCGGTCGCCGCCATCGGGGACGTCCCAGGAAAGGGAGGATGCGGGGCTCCGTCGCCTTCGCATACGCGGCCGCATGACCGAGCGCCTCCGCGACGCGAGGATGGGCCTGGGCCTCCTCCCGCCATGGAGGGGGAAGGTCCGCGAGGGGGGTAGCGATGGGGGCCTCGGCCCGATGCGCCCCTGGGCACGCCCCGGCGCAGAGCTCCTCCAGGGAAACGGAACCCTCCTTCGCGTCCTTCGGCAACAGCACCTCTGCCGGGAGGAACGGAGCGATGTCTTCGAAGAGCTCCCCCGCCTCCCCCGCAGGGCGGGAGCGCAGCACGGTCTCGCCCGTCGAGATGTCGACGAGGGCACAGCACCACATCGGCGACGGATCGGACGCTGGGACGGGGGAGCAGCTCCAGGCGCACAGGAAGTTGTTCCCGCCCCGAGGGAGCAATTCCTCCTCCAGGACGGTCCCAGGGGTCACGACCCGGGTCACCTCCCGGCGGACCAGGCCCTTCGCGGCCTTCGCGTCCTCCACCTGGTCGACCACGACGACCCGGTGCCCCCGGCGGACCAGCCTCGCGAGGTAGCCCTCGACGGCGTGGTAGGGAACTCCCGCGAGCGGGATGCGCTGCCCCTGGGGGTCCAGTTGCCGACTGGTGAGGGTCACCTCGGCCTCCCTCGAGAGGGTCCGAGCATCCTCCCCGAAGGTCTCGTAGAAGTCCCCGACCCGGAAGAGCACCAGGTGGCCCGGGTAGCGGTCCTTTACGCCCTGGTACTGGGCCATCATCGGAGAGGGTTCCGACACAGGGCGAGGTGAGGCACGAGCGGGTTATGAACGTGCGAGCGCAGCCCCGACCCATGCCCAGGACCCGAGACCGCCAGGACGCTCAGGCGTCCGCCCAGGGGGCGCCCGAACGGGTCCCCGGCGAGTTCGACGGGGACGTGGATGCCCTCACCGTGCATCGGCGGGTGGCGCTCTCGGCGAAGGCCCTGGACAACCTGAGGCGCCGCAAGCGCTCGGGAGCCGCTTTCGGTGCGGCGGTCCGAGTCGAGGACGACCGCCGGCGGGTCCTCCTCGTCCGGCTGCACCGAGAGACCGGGTGGACCGACGAGTGGATGACGCCCGGGGGCGGGAGCGAGCCCGGGGAGACCCCCTATGACACCGCCCGGCGAGAGGTCCGGGAAGAGACCGCGGTCCGGGTCCGGGGTCTACGACTGTGGAAAGTGTTGCGCAACACCTACTTCGACCGTCAAGGGCGAGAGGCCCGCTTCAACTTCTATCAGTTCACGGCACGCTATCGGGCGGGGCCGGTGCGTACGCTCGTGCCCGAGGAGATCGCGGAGGTCCGTTGGTTCCATCGGCTGCCCCAGGCGATGGCCTTCCGGGAGGACTGGCTCCGGCCGCCCCAGGTCCGAGAGCGGAGGGGGGCGCGCAGGTTCAACCGAAGGGGCGGGGGGTCCGGTCCCTACAGAGGGCGGCCACCGGCTCGAGCTTCAGGTTCAACCGTTCGACCCACCCGGAAAGGTCCCCTTCGGAAAGGGGAGCGGGGTCCTCCAGGTCGATCTTGAGGTCGACCTTCGGGGCGAGCCAGTCGGGCAAGACCGCGTCCGCGGGGACCGACACCGCGATCACGACCCGCATGAAGCTCACCAGGTCCTTCTCCACCCCGCGGGTGGTCTCCTCAGGGGGGCGGAAGCCCAGCGCCGTGAGCGTAGGAGCTACGCGGGGATCCGGCGCCGCCGCCGGTTGAAGCCCCGCCGAGGTGGACCTCCAGCCCCGGGGAGCCTGGGCGTTGAACATCGCCTCGGCCAGACGGGAGGCCAGAGCGTGGTCCCGACAGAAGAACAGACAGGTCGGCACGGGAGGGCCGATAGGCTCCCTCGGATTAATGCGACCCCCCAGAGGAACGGAGTGGGTAATGGGGGACGCTGAGGGGGAGATTTGAACTCCCGAGGGGTTGCCCCACCGGCTTTCAAGGCCGGCGCCTTACCGGGCTAGGCTACCTCAGCGCGGGGAGGCCCAACGCGTCCAGCGCAAATAGCCGACGGAGGGCCGCGGCGTGTGGGACGGAGGTCGCTGGGGCGAACCGGCAGGGGGAGCGACGGGCGAGCGACGAGGCCCACCGTCCCCCCTCTCACGGTCCGCATGGAGCGGCTTGGGGTGGGAGCGGCCGGGTCGACTTCGGGCATCGCCCGGTCGCGGGCGACCAAGACCGTAGAGTGAAGGTCGCTATCGATCCAAGGAACCGGAGCGGCCATGCAGGCGCCGGGAGTCTCGCGCCCGCGCGGAGTTCGCGCGGACGGTTCGAACCCGGGTGGTCAGCTTGGAGGGCTGACATCCTACCGCTAGATTACGCCTGCTCGCCGCCCCGGCCCTAGCGGCGACAGAGGCTCATGGATTAACCCTTGCCCCGTCCCTGGCCCCCAGCGCGGGGGAGATCGACCAGGGCTCCGACCTCGATCGCCAGCAGCTCCCAGCGGTCCCTGGACACGCGCTGGAGCGACGCGCGCTCCACGCCCACACGCTCTAGGACCGCCTCGTCGGGCGTCCGGGGGTACACCGAGGGGTCCTCCTCCAGCTCGGTCCTCACCAGGAGACCGTGGACGTCCCCGGGAGGCGAGAGCACGAGGACCATCTCGCGGCTGTCGTCGCGGATCCCCGCGCGCGCCACCGCTCCCGGGAACTGGTCGGTCCCGGAGAGATAGAGCAGGAACTCCGCTCCGGGGTCGGCGAGATGGCTTCGACCCTCGGCCCGGGCGCGAGCGGCCCGAGCGAGCGCGGAGGCGAGGTGTCGCTCCCCCGCGACGGCGTGAGCGTCCACGAGCTGGGTGAGCGCCTTCGGGTCGGTGCGGAAGATCGCGGCCGCCGCGGCCAGGGCGGCCCGGACCTCCTCTCCACTTCGACGGTCCCTCGCTCCGCGACGGGCCCCCACCGCCAGGAACGGCGGAGGGAGGAGCGGCGTGGGCGTCCGTTCGCTCGGCCCCTCCCCCTCGAGCGAGAGGGGAGCCCCCGACGATCGCGTCTCGTGGGCTCCGCCCAACCTCGGCGGGCCGCTCGGTCGTCCGACGTCCGGCATCTGCTTCCCCCCCTCCCGACGGACCCGGTCCGCTACGCCCTTTTTCCCGCTCACGAGAGCATGAAGCGGACGAACTCGGCCTTGGTGCGTGGCTTCAGGACGTAGTTGTTGAGGCGCTCGAAGCCTATCGTGGAGCTCTGCGTCCTGCCGTAGTCGTGGCCGGGCAGGACCACCGTCGCATCGTCGAGCTTGAGGACCTTCCCGAAAAGGCTGTCGTAGAGCTGCTCGTTGCTTCCACCGGGAAGGTCCGTGCGGCCGCACTCCCCCACGAAGAGCGTGTCCCCCGTCGCGACGTTCCCGTCGAACAGGTAGAGGACGCTGCAGGGGGTGTGGCCAGGGGTGTGGACCACCCGGAAGGACAGGCTCCCCACCTTGAGCTCGTCCCCGTCCGAGAAGGCGAGGTCCTGGCCCAGGTCGGCCGCCCGATGCGCCCCGACCTTCGCCCCGGTTCGCGCCCGAACGTCATCGTTGCCGGCGATGTGGTCCGGGTGGGAGTGGGTGTTCAGGATGTAACGGACCTTGACCCCCAGGGCGTCGATGGACTCCAGAACCGGGGAGATGCCGAAGGAAGGGTCGATGACGACGGCCTCGCCTCCCTCTCGCTCGGCGACGATGTAGGTGAAGTTCTGGTACGGTCCGATGAGGAACGACTTCATCAACATGTCCTCATCCAACCGCGAAAGCGGAAAACATGGGCCCCTCCAGGGCACGTTCAGGGCTCGTACTCTCCTGGATCGATCGAGATCTGCACGGCTAGACCTGTCACGGCGTCGATGACCTCGCGCCCGTTCCAGGCCTCGACCAGCCAGTGAGGTACCCAGACCAGGGCAGGGGGGCCGACCCGGACCTCGTTCTCGTCGCGGGGCCGGCGGTGGTGCTCGATGATGAGCATACCCCGGCGGTGCTCCACCTTCTCCTCGTCCCGAGCGTGCTGTTCCCGGACGGCCTCCAGGGCCACATGCCGGGCCTGTTCGCGGCCGATCCGCTTCCGCAGCCGGAAGTGAGGCTGCGGGAGGGCAGAGACGATCTCACGCTCCCCGCTGGGCCAGAACTGAGGGAGGCCCCCGACGGCCGGGACCGCGACGAGCCGGGGAGGGACCGAGAGCGCTCGCGCGTCTTCGGCCAGGGCGTAGGCGAAGAGGAAGAAGGGGATGAGCACCAGCCTCGGGTTTCCTCCCCTCCAGCGACGGCTCGCCATCTGATGGATGTCCTCCTCGTGCAGGCGCGCCCGCACGATCCGGTCCGTCTCGAAGACCTCCGGAGGGAAGGGCGAGGGCTCCTCCGGGAGCGGGGGAAGCCACTCCGAGGACTCCTCCGCCCTTCGATGAGGGCCCCGAGCCGTCGGGGGGGGGTCGAGGGAGCGTCCCTCCGCCCCTGCCTCCACCTCACGACCGCCATGCCCTGGGATCTCATGAGAAGCCTCGGCCCCCGAGGGCCGTTCGGCCTCCGCCGAGCGGGTCGCGCTCGGGTCCTCCATGGGTACAGTACGAGGGCCGGGACCGAGAGAGGGGCTTGCGGTCTCCGCTGAAGGATCTGGCGCCAGGGCTGGGGGTTCTGCACCATCCCCGGACGAACCCCCCTGGTCGAGCTCCGGGGTCGTCGCGGCGCCCCCTTCGTCCCACTCGGGTCCCTTCGAGTCCTGGGGAGCCTGGGGAGCCTGGGGCTCTCGTGGGCCCTCCCCGGGAGCCGGTCCCCCTCGCAGGAGGGAGAGCACGGTCGTGGCGACCCCCTCCGGTAGCACGACCCTCGCTCCTGTGAGCTCGACGCGGTCACGGTCGTGAGCGGGAGGAGCCTTGCCGAAGAGGACCCACGTCCTGGCCCCCGTCGGGGCGGCGAACCGCTGGAAGCCCGCAGGGAGCCCTCCCTCGAGGAAGGCGAGGACCGTCGTCCCGCTCTCTGGATCACGTGCCCTCCATCCACCGGGAACGTCGTCCAGCCGCCAGCCGGCCGAGACGAAGAGCTGGTAGAGCATCGTCGAGCTGCCGGCGCTGCTCACCATGGAAGGAAGGGACGTTTCCCAAGTAATGAAAGATGGACCTGCAGGAGAAAGGTGTCCTGGCAGGAGGGTGGGAGAGGGGATGGCTCCAGTTCCACGACAGTCTTATCCCATCCTCGGGGCTGGGCGGGAGCGTCATGGCCGACACCGTGAACCTCAAGGTCATGGAGGCCACGCAGAACGATGTCGGCTTTGGCGTCGCCCGCATCGACTCGGTGACCCGCCAGAAGCTCAAGGTCGCCGTCGGCGATGTCGTGGAGGTCCGTGGCCGCAAGACCACGGCTGCCGTGGTCCAGAAGGCCAGCACGGAGGACGAGGGGAAGAGCGTCATCCGTCTCGAGGCGGTCATCCGCCGCAACGCTCGGGTCTCGATCGGTGACCGGGTCGAGGTGGCCCGGGTCGAGTCGCCCGCCGCCGAGGCGATCACCATCGCGCCGATCTACTCCGGTGCTCCGAAGATGGACCTGGGACCGGGTCTTGAGACCTTCGTCGCGAAGGCCCTCTCGCGCCGACCGTTCGTCCGGGGCGACGCTTTCGTCGTGCCCGGGGTCTTCCTGATGGGAGGCTCGCTCCTCTTCCTCGTCATCTCCACGACCCCCAAGGGGATCGTCGTCGTGGGCCCCAACACGCTCGTCACCATCCGGGAGGAGACGGTCAACGAGGCCGAGATCACGGCCCCCCGGGTCTCCTACGAGGACATCGGGGGCCTGCGCGAGAAGCTCTCCCGCGTGCGGGAGATGATCGAGCTCCCGCTCAAGCACCCGGAGCTCTTCGACCGTCTCGCGATCTCCCCTCCGAAGGGGGTGCTGCTCTACGGACCGCCCGGCACGGGGAAGACCTTGATCGCGAAGGCCGTCGCGAGCGAGGCCGGGGCGCACTTCATCTCCATCGCCGGGCCCGAGATCATCTCGAAGTA
Organism: Thermoplasmata archaeon; assembly: GCA_027306505.1. Classification (GTDB taxonomy): domain Archaea; phylum Thermoplasmatota; class Thermoplasmata; order Lutacidiplasmatales; family UBA184; genus JAKAAX01. The sequence goes on from DAHUZP010000050.1 coordinate 62,239, forward strand.
CTACGGAGAGAGCGAGAAGGAGCTCCGGGAGAAGTTCGAGGAGGCGGAGAAGCATGCTCCGTCGGTCATTTTCATCGACGAGCTGGACTCGATCGCGCCCCGGCGGGACGAGGTCGTGGGCGAGGTGGAACGCCGGGTCGTGGCGCAGCTGCTCACCCTCATGGACGGCCTATCGGGACGTGGGAACGTCATCGTCATCGCGGCGACGAACCGGGAGGAGGCGATCGATCCCGCCCTGCGCCGACCGGGCAGGTTCGACCGCGAGATCGAGATCGGCGTCCCCACCGTCGAGGGACGGCGGGAGATCCTGCAGATCCACATCCGCGGCATGCCCATCGAGGGCAGCGACAAGGAGCGGGAGAAGCTGCAGGAGGAGCTCGCCGGCCTCACCCACGGTTTCGTAGGGGCCGACCTCGCCGCGCTCGCGCGGGAGGCCGCGATGCGGGCCCTGCGCCGCTACCTCCCCGATATCGATTTCGATCGCCCGATCAGCGTCTCTCTCCTCGAGCGGATGAAGGTCACCCCGCAGGACTTCCGCGAGGCGCTCAAGCAGATCGAGCCCTCCTCGCTCCGCGACGTGGCGATCGAGGTCCCTTCGGTCCGATGGGACGAGGTCGGCGGGCTCGACCGCGTCAAGCAAGACCTGCGCGAGTCGGTCGAACTGCCGTTCAAGAACCCGAACGCGTTCAAGAACCTCGGGATCGACCCTCCCCGGGGGATCCTCCTCTTCGGCCCTCCTGGGGTCGGGAAGACGCTGCTCGCGAAGGCGGTCGCGACCGAGAGCCAGGCGAACTTCGTCTCGGTCAAGGGCCCCGAGGTGATGAGCAAGTGGGTCGGTGAGAGCGAGAAGGCGATCCGGATGATCTTCAAGAAGGCCCGTCAGGCCTCCCCGGCGGTCGTCTTCATCGATGAGATCGATGCGATCGCGCCGAAGCGCGGGCTCCAGAACTCGAGCGGGGTCACCGAGCGCATCGTGAACCAGCTGCTCACGTCCATCGATGGCCTGGAGACGCTGGAGCGTGTCGTGGTGCTGGCGGCGACGAACCGACCCGACATCATCGACGAGGCCCTCTTGAGGACGGGCCGTTTCGACCGGCTCATCTACGTAGCGCCCCCCGACCTCGCCTCGCGGATCTCGGTCCTCAAGGTGCACACCAAGAAGATGCCCCTCGAGGGCGTCGACGTCCAGGAGCTCGCGGCACGGACCGACGGGTTCGTCGGGAGCGACCTCGCCTCGATCTGCCGGGAGGCGGGACTCCAGGCGCTGCGGGAGAACGCCTCCGCGAAGAAGGTCACCGCCCGGCACTTCGACCTCGCGCTCCAGAACGCCCACGCGAGCGTCGACAAGGAGACGCTCAAGTTCTACGAGCAGTTCGCGCGCTCGGTCTCCTCGGTACGCGTCGCTCCCCGCCGGGAGAGCGCGGAAGAGGTCATCTACCGCTGAGCAGCCCTCCCTCGGGGCCCCGAGAGGGCGCCCCGGGACCGCTCGACGCGATGCGCCTCGTCAAACTATATAAACGGAGCCAAATTGGGCCGCGCGTTCTTCGAGAGAGGAACATCGAATGAGAAGGAGTGTACCGAGAATGCCAATCGCGCCGCAGCGCTGGGCCATGGCCGCCATCATGGTGCTGCTGCTCCTGAGCGCCCTGCCCTCCCTGGGCTCGGCTGCGCCAGCGAGTCAGTACAGCATCTACGTCGTCGTTACGACCTCCAGCGGAGCCCCTGCTCCGAACGGCGTGAACGTGACCCTGATGGTAGGTGCCACGGGCCAATCCTGCCAGTTGCAGACCTCCGGAGGCGGAGGCACCGTGAGCTTCCTCAACGGAGCTCCGGACATGTTCAACCGGATCTGTACGATCGCTCCGGGCTGGTACACCGTCTCGGTGCCCCCCCAGGTCGACGTCTCCTCAGGAGCTCCCTCGCACATCGGGATCTTCCCCAGCGGGAGCAGCTCCACCTTCAGCGCGACCCAGTCGCAGCTGAGCGCGGGCTACCTGGTCCGCATCGGCGGGGTCACGACGAGCCTCATGTCGAAGAGCCTCACGGGCATGATCGACCTCAACGGGGCGCAGGAGTACAACGCCTCGGCCGTGGTCCAGGTGCTCGACCCGGCCTACCCGGGCCTTGTCTTGGCGTCGGGAGCCTTCACCGGGAAGTACACGTTCGCCTCGGACCTCCCCGCGGGGACCTGGACGGTCTACTCCACGATGAACCTGGGGCAGAACACCCTCACCAACTACACCCAGGTGACGGTGCCCACGGTGAACAACCGCTGGGACGTGAACCTCTCCTCCTACCTGGTCTCGGGGCTCATCTTCCCGACGGAGAACCTGCGGTTCACCAACCAGACCAACATCACCCTCTACGACCTCTCGAGCGGGGCCACCTACCACTTCGTCAACCCCCCGAGCGCCTACCCGCAGACGAGCAACTACTACCAGTTCGGGAGCTACAACAGCCTCGCCGGCAGCTCGACCGCGTCCTCCACCTTCCTCGCGCTCTTCGCGCCCCAGGGAGAGAGCCCGGTCTGGCGGTACTTCTACGCTTCCCCGAGCAACCCCACGCAGAACTTCGATCTCTCGACCTCTTCGCTCCGCTCGACGGTGCAGAACACCACGCTCACGTTCAACTCCACCTTCGACGGGGTCAACGTCTACAGCTCCACCCAGCTGGGGAACGGCAGCGTGGTCCGGGCGCTCGCGAACGCGGGCGTCGGTGACCTCTACGCCCAGGTCGGGATGGACTTCAACAGCGGGGCGCTCAACGCCTCCTCCGCCGCGTGGACCGCCTTCGAGAACTGGCTCCAGCTCTCCGGGCCCGTCTACCCTGCGGACCAGGCGAACCTGCAGGTCAACAAGACCAGCTACACCGAGACCGCGAACTACGGGTTCTACCCCGGGGCGACCCCGACCGACCTCGAGTTCTCGAGCGCGCAGGCCTTCTCCTACAACACGACCGAGTCCTACGCGATCGCGAACAACCTGAACGACCGCACCTCGAGCCACAACCTGACCTTCGGGTTCCGCTACCCGACCTCCACCGAGCAGCTCTCCTACCGGGTGAACCTGCCCTCGGGCTGGGTCCTGTCGGCGGACTCGCCCGTCCCGGCGGGGACCTCCCTCGCGGCGGCCGGTCCGGGCGGGACCTGGTCCTCGTTCTTCCTCAACGTGAGCCGCTCCCCCTATGGGGCGCAGAACGGGACGGTCTCCTTCCAGCTGACCAAGGTCCAGAAGGTCACGGTCGCGGTGAACGTCGTCTCCCCCAACTTCGTCTTCGCGAACAAGACGAACATCCTGAACGACACGCACAGCAACTACACGGTGCTGGTCGGCGTCAACCAGAACGCGAGCTTCTCCGCCGCGACCTCGGTCTTCCCGGCCGGGTTCAACGCGACCTCGTACTACTGGTCGTTCGGTGACGGGAACTCGCAGTATACCTACCGCCACAACACCAGCGTCTACCACACCTACACCAGCGGCGGCCGCTTCGACGCCTACGTGATCCTGACCGCGAACGGCGGGCAGACCAGCCGCCAGAACGTGACGGTCTACGTGGACGACGCGAAGCCCACCCCGAAGATCACCGTGAACGACACCCGCGGGCTCCTCACCGGGCTCGGCGCGGCGGGGAACGAGAGCCTGCTCCGGATCAACTGGAGCCAGTCCCTCCGGCTCAACGCCACGGGCAGCAAGGACGCGATCCACAACCCCCAGCCCCCCTACCTCCCCTCCGGGAACATCGGGGACGCCATCTGGAACATCTCTGCGGGCACGACCTACACCTCGACCAACTACTCCGTCGCGGGCCAGGCGGCGAGCGTCTTCGCGAACGTGACCTACCAGTTCACGGGCGCGGGACCCTGGATCTCGAGCCAGTCGATCGACGGGGCTTCCTACACCGTGAACGGCTGGGTGTACAAGGTGGTCCTGCGCGAGTTCGATGCGGGCGGGAACAACGCCTCCTCCACCCTCTGGGTGCTCGTCAACGACACCGAGAAGCCCAACCCCGTCGCGGACGTCCAGGGCGGCGGCTACTTCTCTCCGGCGAACCTGGAGGGCAAGAACACCACGAGCGGGACCGCTCTGCCGAGCGGCTACTGCCCCATCACCCTGGTCGACAAGTGGTCGAACGACCCGCACAACGGGTCCGTCGTGGCCTGGAACTGGGAGATTTCGAACCCCGGCTGGTCCGGCTTCTCCAAGATCTGGAAGAACGCCACGAACGACAACTCGACCAACCTGCAGCTGAAGGTGCCGCAGACCTCGAGCGCCGCGACCAGCTCGGCCTACTTCGTCAACCTCACGGTGAAGGACCGGGCCGGCAACCTCGCGAACACGAGCGTGCTCTTCACCTGCCAGCTGAACAGCACGACCGCGCCGATCCTGCAGTCGCTCACCCTCAAGGGCCCCAGCAGCGTCACGGAGGGCCAGAAGTACTCCTTCTCGGTGAACGTGACCAACGTCGGCGGATCGCTCTCGGTCGCGAACGCGACCCATGTCCGGTTCTACTTCGAGACCAGCTCCGGCGGCTCGCCCACGAACATCAGCTGGGGAACGCTCTACGGCTACACCGGCGGCCAGGTCAACAGCTCCGCTGAGCCGGGCGTCACCCAGGCGAACCTCCACTACAACGTGACCTACCAGGCGCAGGTCACCTGGGCGGTCTCGGGCGGTGGGGTCACCGGCGGGCTCGCTCCCGGGCAGTACCGTATCTGCGCGAACGCGACCAGCTACTCGGAAGCCTCGGGGAGCTACTCGACCCAGGCCAACGTCGCGTGCACGACCATCACGGTCAACCAGTCGACCCTGCAGCAGTACTTCGTGGGGATCGTGATCGCGGTGGTCGTCATCGTGGTGCTCGTGCTGGTCTTCTTCCTCTACAACCGCCGATCGAAGGGCGGCAGCGTGAAGAAGGCCTCGAGCGGCAGCAAGGGTTCGAAGAAGCCCGCGGCCGACGAAGAGGACGAAGACGAGGAAGAGGAGGAGGACGAGGAGCCCCGCCCGAAGGGCAAGTCCTCCTCCAAGGACGAGGACGACGACTAGGGGCGATCCCCCTCCTCCGACCCCTCCCCGGCATCGGGTGGGCGAGCGACCCACCCGACCGGGCCCGGGAACCCTCCCCAGCCCGCGCCCAGCAGGTCTGGGGTACGCGTGGCGGTGCCCGGACGCCCTCCTCGCTCGAGGCGCTGGACCCGGAGCGATCGAACGGGGCTCCAGCGTCCAAGGGCAGAGGGTAGGGGAGCAACCCCTCTTCCCGCCCCTGGAACGCTCTCAGTGGGGCGCCAGCAGCGCTCCAGGCCCATAGGACCGGCCCGTCCACGACACCGTGACGCGGTAGTCTCGGCGCTCTCCGCCCGGGTCGTTCACGGGCAGCGTCCAGGGGGGCTCCGGAACGCCCCGGACAGCCTGCGGGACGCGCCGATCGGGGGGAGCCCTGAGGCCGACCCTAGGCGCGGGCCTAGGGTTGGAGGGACAGGACAACTCCAGGTGGTGCACAGGCACCCCGCCAAGGGCCTCCAAGATGGGGCCCAGCCCTTTTCGAGCCCCGGGCGGCACCCAGGCACGAGAGCGGCCTTCCTGAGAGGGCTAGGCTGAACCGAGGCTGGCCCCCTCGCAGGAGCCAAGGTCGGACTAACCGTAGGGTCCGACGTCGTCCAGAAGGTCGACGTGGGAGAGGAGCATGCGGCGGCAGCAGTAGCGCTTGACGCCGAGCTCGTCGAGGATGATCCGTGGCTTCTCTCCACGGGCCGTCCGCTCCCGGTAGGTGTCCCAGTGCTGGCCGACGAGGGTTCCGCACGTGAAGCATCGGACGGGCATCATCATGGGCTTCTCTCCTCCTGCTTGCCTGGAACTTCCGACCGACGCCCTGCCTAACGGTAGGACTTCTGGCGCCGCTTGCGGGCTCCGCGACCCTGGGGACGCTTGGGCAGCTTGCGGCGTGGATCGTTAACGATGAGGGAACGGTCGTGGTGCTTGTACATGTCGGCGAGGCCGGGGTCCTTGAGGAACTGGACCAGCCCACGGGCGATCGCGGTCCGTGCGGCGGACGCCTGCCCCATGATGCCTCCACCCTCAACCAGGACCTGGACGTCGAGCCCGTGCGCGCGGTCTCCCGCCAGCACGAGGGGCTCCTGGATCTTCCAACGGGCGAACTCGGGTTCCCAGAGCTCGAGCGGGCGGTCGTTGATCCATACCCGACCCTGTCCGGGGTTGAAGATTGCACGTGCGATGGCGCTCTTGCGCTTCCCGCTGGTCTGCACCATCGGGTTCGGGGCCTTCTTTACCATGGTCCAACGCCTCCCACGTGACGCGAGATCTCCCCCAGCGTCATCGGCGGGCGCAGGGAGGGACGGGGTTTAGCTCCTTCGAGGGTCTCCCGGGGGAGCGAAGCGAGCTCCTGGGGCACGCCCACGTAGGTCACCAACCGCGCCCAGGCCTCCCGGCCCTTGGTGTGGCGGAAAGGTAGCATCCCGCGGACGGTGCGGCGGAAGATCCGGTCCGGTCGGCGGGGGAAGTCAGGGCCCTTGCGCACCGAACCTCGGGCCACGGCGAGGCGGTACTCCTCCAGCAGGGAAGCGTACCCCCCGAGCACGACGGCCTTCTCGGTGTTGACCACGGCAATCCGCTCACCCTGGAGCAGTCGCTTGGCGAGGAGGCTCGCGGCGCGTCCCAGGACGACCCCGGAGGCGTCCACGACCTTGGGAAGAGGTCCAGCGGCGCGCGCGGCGCGTCGCTGACGGAGCTCCGCCCACTTATGGGAGGCCCCCTCCTTCTTCTCCACTTTGCTCGTGGCGGGCTTCGCAGTGGGCTTGGGGGCGGGCTTCGCTTCCGCAGGCTTCACGGCGGGCTTCGGAGCAGGCGTAGCGCTGCCCGTGGGCTTCGCCTTCGGAGCGCTGGGGGCGGGAGGCGCGGAGGTAGAGGAAGTCGGGGCGGGCTTTGCGGTGGCCGGCTTCGCGGGGGCCGCACTTGGGGTGGGCTTGCTCGTGGACTCTTCAGGCAATGAGACGCACCCCCTTGGCATCGGCGTGCTTGCTGAGCAGCTCCTCGAGCGAGAGCGCGGTGCCGCCCGCGGCGATGACCTTCTTCCGGGCGCCCGGGGAGTAGGCCAGGGCGGCGACGGTGAGCGGCTTCTGGAGCTTCCCAGCGGCGAGGAGCTTCGTGGGCACGACGAGCACTTCCTGAGGCTTCGCGATCCGGTCGAGGTGACCCACGTTGACGGGTCGGCGGGAGTGACGGGAGCGCGAGAGGTGCTCAGCGGCGGCGACCCAGAGCGGAACGTCCTTCTGGCGACCGTGACGGTGCAGTTCCCGGATGAGCTTGCGCAGCTCCGGATTGTTCTTGTTATCGGCCACCATGGGTAGGCGAGGGGGCCGAGGCACCTGGGCCCCCCCTATTAAGCTTACGATGCCGCGGCTCGACTGTGGGCCCCCGGTGGGACCAATTCGAGGTACATCCGATCGGAATCGGTGTAGAACCCCTGTCGCTTGATCCCTCGGGGGAGAGACCCGCATGAGCGGAAGCCGACCTTCGCGTAGAGGCGCTTCGCCCTCGTGTTGTTCCCGAAGACCGAGAGCACGACGATCTCTAGACGCCCCGCGCATCGCGCCAGGACCTCCCGGATGAGGGCCTCGCCTATGCCCTGGCCACGGTGGCGTTCGTGGACGAGCAAGCCGAGCTCCCCAACGTGGGCCTCGTCCGCGTTCGTGTCCGATCCCTTCTGCGTGACCTCGCACAATCCCACCGCACGGCCACCAACCTCGGCCACCCTCACGACCTTCTTGCCGACGCGGACCGCCTCCAAGAGCGCGTCGAACCAGGCGTTCTCCGCCTCCACCGTAGGAGGGGTCTTCGCGAGGACGATCCCGAGCGTCGGGTGGTTCTCCCGTTCCTGGTAGAGAGCGAGATAGCCTTGCACGATGGACTCACGGTCGGTGGTGCGCACCTCTCGGATACGATAGTCGGGCGACATGCCAGGGGACTCGTTCGAGAGCGCTTCAACCTACCCCGGCTCTTCGAAGAGGGGCCAGTCGAGGACAATGTTTAATTAGCCTCCGACGGCTCCGCTCCTCGAGAGAGGCCCGCACATGCGAAAGTTCTTCACCGAGCTTCGAGGAAAGACGGTCATGACCAACGAGGGAGACATCCTCGGGTACATCGACAACTTCGTGATGGAGACCTCCACCGGCAACATCCACCACGTCCTCGTGATGCCTCACAACGAGGTCGACGCCCGTCTCTTCCAGACGGACGGCGACGGACGCCTCATCCTCCCCTTCAAGAGCATGCGGGCGGTCCGTGACGTGGTGGTCATGGAGCTTGCCGGCCGCTGAGAAGCTCGAGCCTTCCTTCGTTTCCATCGTCATCACGGTCCGCAACGAGGAGCGACATCTCGCCGCCCTCCTGGACAGCCTGCTGGTCCAGGAACCCCCGTTCGAGATCGTCCTGGTCGACGCCTGCTCGGACGACCGCACCTGGGAGATCGCCAGCGACTATCATGAGCGACATCCCGCCGTCCTGAGGATCTTCCAGCGCAAGGGTCACCGCGGCGCCGGCCGGAACATCGGCGTGGAGGAGGCCCGAGGGGAGTTCGTTGCCTTCACCGATGGTGACTGCGTCGCGGACCCCCTCTGGCTGCACTGGCTCCGCCGAGGCTTCGAGAGAGCTCCGGCCATCGCCGGCAAGAGCGTGGTGGAGGGCCCGCGGGCCTTCGCCCAGCTCGAGCGCGTGGAGCTCCTCCAGGGAGGGACGGACGTGACCTATCCCTCCTGCAACCTCGGCTATCGCCGGGAGCTCTTCCAGCGCCTGGGAGGCTTCGATGGGCGTTTCATCACCGCGGAGGACATCGACCTCAATCTCAGGGCGGTGCGGGCGGGCGCGGCCCTCCTCTACGTCCCTGAAGCCCTCATCCACCACCACGTGCGGGAGACCGTGATGCGGTTCCTGCTACAGGCCTTCTGGAACGGCTACGGACGCAAGCAGCTCACCGAGAAGCACGGTCAGCTCTGGGCGAGGTACCGGTACTCCCGAATGCTCTCGACCCAGTCGAGCCCGCTCGCCTACGCCCGTCTGGCCGCCGCCCTGGTCGGGTACTTCACCCGGCTCGTGACCGTGAGCGGGACGCCCCAGAGGATCCCTCCGGAACGGCCCGAGGCGGTCTCCGCCTCTCGTCCGAAGGAGGCGCCCCGGGCCTGAGCGCCCCGTGTGCGGGACACTCAGGTCGCCCGTGAGTGCCCTACCTCCGTGTCGGGCCCACGGGGACCTGCACGCGCGATAGGCGTGCCGCCGCAGCAACGCGGCGGACCGATCGGGGGTGGTCGGGCCCCCTGGGGGGGTCCGGGGGGGTCGTGGGGAGCCTTCAGCTCGTCTTGACCATCTCGGCGACCTTGGAGACCTCGTCCAGGACCTTCTGGGTGTCCTGGGTCTGGTCGACCACGGCCACGAGGAGCGCCTTCTTGCCGCTCCCGACGACGATGGTCTTGGAGTCCGCCCCTTCGATGATGATCTTCTCCGGAGGGGACCGGTTGAGCTCGGTGTTAGCCGTTGCTGCCGCCCCTAGGATTGTCGCACACATGATCGCAAAGGTCTCGGTGTAGACCCCTGCCGGTACATCCGCGTAAAGTACAAGGCCGTCCCGGGAAACGAGCGCGCTAGCTACCGCTCCGATCCGGGCCTTCAGGTCCTTGATGACCGCGCCCACATTTCCTGCCGCTGCCATCATCGCTCCTCTTTCTCCTCCCTTACATTTCCTCGATACGGAATAGACAGACGTCCTTTCCCAGACTTGCGCACTGTTCCTCGGTGCAGTTCACCCGGGTCCCCTTCTGCCGCTCATAGACCTCGCGGATGATGCCGCGCAGGCGGTGGCAAGTTGGTATGTCACTTTGCACGACCTCCACACTGCCTCGAGCGGTGACCCCTTTCTCCGAGAACTGGATATCCTCGACCCATCCCCTCTCCTTAAGGATATCGGCGACGGTGGGGAAGTACCTGTCCCGGTTCTTGAGACCTTGCTCCGCGAGATCGGACCCCAATACCGACCCCTCTCGGAAGAAGAGACCGTGGCACGCGTGTGACATCACCCCTTCGTAGAGGTCCTTGATCTTGGCCAGTTCGCCCTGGCTGATCCTGACCCATCGCATGAGACGGCGGCGCCACCAACCGTGGCGATATAAACTCCACTCTCGGGCTCGGATCGGACGGCGAGGGCCCTAACGGGTGCCCTTCTGCAGGGCCAGGAGGTCCTCGGTGGAGATCTTCCCGCCCTTCTTGAACCGAGCGAAGAGGTCCTCCTCCTTCGGCGCCTCCATGGGTGGCACCACGAGCCCGCTCTTCGTCTTCGCCGCGTAGAGCATCTTCTCGAGGTCGCGAACCTCCTCGATGGCGGCCATCGCGGCCTTGTGCTCGTCGTCGCTCGCGGTCTTGACCTCGACCAGCTTCTGGTGGACCTCGTCGGCCTCCCGCCTGAGCTTGTCCACTTCCTCGAAGAGACCGACCATCGACTCGTGCTCCCGCTGGGCCTTCTCGGCGAGCACCTCCACGCCCTTGTGGCAGGCCTCGGCCTCGGCCCGCGCCTTCTCGGCCGCCTGGATCGCGGACTCCACCGCGGGGTCCTTGCGCAGGAGGTCGTCCTGGGCCTTGATCTCCCGCTGGAGGCGCTGCATGTCGGCGATGAGCCGCTGCTCCCCCTCCTTGGTGTGGGTGCTCGTCATGTGGCGGAACTCGAGCTCCTTGAGCTCCTTGCGCAACCGCCAGACCGGCGGCCCGTCCGTCCGGGCGACGTGGTTGCGCTTGAGCTCCGCGACCTTCTCGGCCATGAGGTCCGCGTTGCGGTTCGCCTCCTCACGGGCCCTCTTCGCCTCTCGGACCTCCTCGTTGAGCTGGTCCCTCGTGCGCCGGTGGTCCTGCGCTTCGGCGCTCTTGCCCCGAAGCTCGTCCACCACGGCGGCCCGGCGGTCGGCCCATCGGTGGGCCTCGGCGTTCAGCCGGTCACGCTTCGCCCGGTGCTCGTCGGCACGGGCATTGCATTCCGCCCTCTTCCGTTCCAGTTCCTCGATAGCGTCGGCCATTCCCACCGCGCCCGGCACGGCTCGCGCCGAGACGAAAACAGCGCGGACGTCTCTGACCGCTGAAGTATAAAGGCGTTCCTTACACGATCCCCGGGAGACCCCTGCTTCCTTAGGAGGGCCGAACCCCTCGCCTTCCTCGACACGACGGGGAACCCTTTTCGCGGTGGATGGGTGGATAGGACGTGGCGACGCCCGCCGAGGAAGTCGGTCGCATCTTCGGCGACGTAGGGCTCGGGGCCTTCCGCCTCACCCTCTCCCGGCCCCTCGAGCGAGGGGAGTACCTCTCCGTCCTGGACGAGGGTCGGCGCGCGGTGCTCTGCCAGCTCGATGACGTCGAGCGGAGGAGCGACCTCAACCTCGAGAGGGCGAACCGCCTCGCCCACGGCGAAGCGGTGGAGGTCGGCGAGACGCTCTTCGGCAAGGCGGTCATCCTGGGCTACCGAGAGGGCCCCATCGTCAAGGTCCCGCAGATCCCCTTCCGGCCGGGCTCGCCCGTCTACCGGGCCGATGAGCCGCTCATCGCCCAGGTCCTGGGGCTGCGCAGCAACGGCGGGTCCTCCGCCTACGTCGGCCTCCTGCGAAATCACAACGTGAAGGTGGAGCTTGACATCAACGCCCTCTGCCAGAGGCACGTGAGCGTGCTGTCGAAGACCGGCGGCGGGAAGAGCTACCTGGTGGGCGTGCTCCTCGAGGAATTCCTCAAGCATAAGGTCACCTGCGTCATCATCGACCCCCACGGGGAGTACGGCTCGATCCGCTTCAAGTCGGAGCACGTGCCCCGGGACCGAGGGCGCTTCGGGGTGGAGGCGCAGGGGTTCCGCGACCAGGTCCAGGAGTTCTCCCCCGACACCAACCTCAATCCGGACGCGCACCCCTTGACCTTCTCCCTGGGGCACCTCGACGCCCGGGAGCTCCTGCTCTTCATGGGCGTCACCAACGTCCGGAGCTTCGTCGCACCGATGAAGGCCCTCATCGACCGTGTCGCGGTGGAGAACCCCGAGTACACCGTCCGGGACCTCATCCGGGTCGCCCGAAACGGGGAGGAGCGCTCCCCGCTCCTCGAGGCGATCGCCGAACGGCTGGAGTACGTCGACGAGACCCACCTGCTCGCCCCGAAGGGCACGAGCCTCAGCGAGCTCGTCTCCCCAGGGAAGATGACGATCATCAACCTGCGCGGGGTCGCCCCGGACGTCCAGGAGCTCATCGTCACCCGGATCGCCACCTCCTTCTTCGAGCAGAGGAAGCGAGGGAAGGTCCCGCCGCTCTTCCTCGTCCTCGAGGAGGCGCACAACTTCTGCCCGCAGCAGGGCCAGGCGCTCTGCTCCCGGATCCTGAAGACCATCGCCAGCGAGGGGCGCAAGTTCGGGCTCGGCATGTGCGTTGTGAGCCAGCGGCCGGCCCGCGTGGACAAGAGCGTCCTCTCCCAGTGCGCGACGCAGCTCATCCTCCAGGTCACGAACCCCCTCGACGTCCGGGCCATCGCCCAGAGCATCGAAGGGCTGACCGACGGGATGACCGAGATCATCCAGGGTCTCCCCGTGGGGACCTGCCTCGTCACGGGAGGGGGCTTCCAGACGCCCCTCTTCTGCGAGGTACGTCCCAGGGCCAGCCGTCACGGCGGGGAGTCGATCAAGGTCGTCCCGGCCTCTTGAGGGGGCGAGGGGCTCCCGAGGGAGCCCTGGCATGGCCCCATGGACCGCGAGCGGCCCGGGGAGCCCCCACTGCGGGCTCGGAGGGGTCGGTGCGCGGGAGCGCCGCCCCCCTGGTGGCTCAGGCGCCGCCCGAGAGGTAGTGGCAGAGGAGCCGGATGCCGAACCCGTTGAACCCGGTGGGGTTGTAGGGAGGCGTGTGGCGGGCGGAGATCGCCGAGACGTAGGCCGTCCCTGCGATGTCCAGGTGGGCCCACGGGGTCTCCCCCACGAAGGCGTGGAGGAACGCGGCGGCCGTGAGGGTCCCCGCGGCGGGGATCTCGGTCGAGTTCTTCACGTCGGCCACCTCGCTCTTCACCATCTCGTGGTGGACCGGGGTCAAGGGGAGCCTCCAGAGCGGCTCTCCGGTCGCCTGGGAGGAGCGGAGGAGGTCGCCCGCCAGGCGGTCGCTGGTCGAGAGGAGCCCCGCGTGGTCGAAGCCCAGGGCGACCACGCAGGCCCCTGTGAGCGTCGCGAGGTCGATGATCTCGTCCGGGTGGTGGATCGCGTTGACCCACGAGAGCCCGTCCGATAGGACGACCCGCCCCTCGGCGTCGGTGTTGAGCACCTCGATCGTCTTGCCACCGAAGGTCTTGACCACGTCGCCCGGTCGGTAAGCGGAGCCGCTCGGGACGTTCTCCGCGCAGCACATCACCCCGATGACCCGGGGGGCCACCTTGAGCTGGGCAATGGCCCGCATCGTCGCGAGGACGGCGACGGCCCCGCTCTTGTCGAAGCGCATCTCCGCCATGTGGAGCGCGGGCTTGATCGAGATCCCCCCGGAGTCGAAGCAGATCCCCTTCCCCACGAGCGCGACGGTCTTCGAGGGCTTCGAGCCCTTGCCAGGGTACTCGATCGCGATCATCCGGGGCGGGTGGAGGGCGGACCCTCCGCCGACGGCGAGGATCCCCCCGCATCCCATCTCTTCGAGCTGCTTCTCATCGAAGACGGTCACCTTGAGACCGAACTCCTTCTGGAGGCTCTGCGCCTGCTCGGCGAGGTACTCGGGGGTGGCCACGTTCGCTGCGAGGTTGCCGATGTCGCGGGACCAGGTCACGGAGGTCGTCAGGACACGCTGGCGGTCGAGGGCCTTGCGGACGGTCGCCGCCGTCGCCCCCAGCTCCTTCCCGAGAGCGAGGAGAAGGCTCTCGAGGACCGGAGGGCGGGGTTGGGTCTTGTAGCGCTTGAACTCGTAGTCCCCGAGCTCGAGCCCGTCCACGAAGGCGCTCGCGGCCTCCGGGGCCGGGACACGACGGGAGGAGATCGTGGAGACCCGGACCGCCCCGACGTGGGCGGTCTTGCCGCGGAGCGTCTTCGAGACCAGGCCGCCGGCGACGCGGCAGGCCTCGGAGGAATACCGGTCGGCGGGGCCCAGCCCCACCACGAGGAGCCGTCGGACGCCCCCGGGAAGGGCGATGATCGTGGACTCCGCCCGCTTTCCGCGGATCTCCGCGCGACCCCAGGCCGCCGAGAGAAGCCCGCCCGCCCCCCGGTCATCCGCGGCTAGGGACTTCGGGAAGGGCGCGTCCTTTTCCGCCTCGAAGACACCGACCACGATGAGGTCCGCCTGCGTCTCCCATGCATCCTTGCGCTCCACGTTCCACTGCATCGCTATAGGCTCCGGTCCCCGGATGGGGAATCCCATCGAGCTTTAAGCTGCCCAGTCGACAAACGGCCCCTCGGGAGGGCGGCGTTCGGGGCCGGGCCCACACGGTGGGGAGGCGGCAGATGAAGGGCGGGCCCCGGTGGACCCCCTGCCTTTGGCTCGGCCCAGGGATGGCCCGAAGAGGCCTTCCGCCCACGAGACCGCCCGGCGGAGCGGAGGACGGGCGGGTCCGTGGGGGGGAGAATCCCCCCCGATGGTCGGTGCGGGCCTAGTAGCCCGCGCGGACCTTGTGGCGGTCGATCTTGATCCCCGACGGGGTGATCGCGAGCAGGTTCTTGCCGATCCCCGCCACGTCACCGCCGGTGTCCCGGACGACGTTCTTGAGCTCGGAGTTCATCCGGTTCATCGTCACCTGGTCGTTGGCGATGGAGGTGTAGTCGAGGAGCACCACGTCGCCGCCGTAGCAGTACTTGGTGATGGTCTGGAGGTCCTCGAAGCGGAAGATCTCGGCGCAGCGGATGGTGGAGCGAGCGTTCGCAAGGGCGGCCTGCTCGTCCTCCCAGTGCATGGAACCCAGGTCCATGACCTGGGTCTCTTCGAGCGTCTCGTCGTCGTGCTTCCTGAGCAGGCTGATCTTCGCCATCGGGGGTACCCTAGGAAAAGCGATTGGCCATGCCGTTTTAATGGTAACGCTTCGACTGGCGGGCGTCCCCCCCCCGGGGGGGCCTTCCGCCTTCGGGGGCCCACCAGGCCTCCCCCGCGCCGACCACCACAGGGAAACGGGACGGGTCCCGCCCCTCCTGCAGCGCTTCCTCGGCTGGAGCGGGGCGTTCGGGCCAACGTCCCCTTAGCGGCAAAGGGTCGCCCGTGTCCGGATCGCGGACGAAGGGCTCTCCCTGGGAGGGGAAGAGCACGGGGAGCGACTGACGTCCCTCGGGGCCCGAGACCAGCCGCATGCGTCCCACCTCCTCCGAGGAGAGGTTTCGGAGCGAACCCTCCTGCGCGTCCACCACTTCGATGCGCCCGCGGCCCCCGAGCGTTCGGACCTCCCAGAGCCGCCCTTCGGACTCCAGCAGGTCCCCACGGCCCACCGGGGGCAGGCGCACCAGGAAGGTGAGCCGGTGCATCTCCCGGCCGTTCTTCATCCCCCAGAGCGACGCCGTCTCCCGGATCGAGGAGGAGGTCCGTTCCTTGAAGGAGCGGGCGACCGCCCGGGCCGCGAGGGTGTCGGCGAAGAAGACGTCCCAGCCCTCCTTGAGCTCCTCCTCGCGCGTCACGGCATCGCGCTGCTTCTCCGAGCAGGCCTTGAGGTGGGAGAGCCAGATGCGCATGGACCACGGCTTGAAGGCCCTGAGGTCACGCACGGAGCCCTCCTCCGCCGGGCGGAGCTGGATGCGGGCGGTGAAGTAGTGCCCCCCTCGGCGACTGCATTCCGGGCAGCTGTGCAGGATCATGTGGACCTCGCTCTGGGTGGGCACCTCCACGGGGGTGCCTCCCACGTCCACCGTGAGGCGCGCGTCGACCCGCCGAAGACGGGGGTTCAGCCCCGAGACCTCCCAGACCGCCTTCAGCAGCTTCGCGGGCTTGGCGAGCTCGATGTGCCGCTCCAGGTCCGACTGCCGAAGCGTCTCCCGGTCGTCTCCGCGCACCTTCTCCCAGTGGCTCCCCACCTGCCGGGAGCCGCAGGTCGGGCAAAGGACCAGGTCGAGATAGGGCGGGAGCCGCACGAGCGGGGTCCGTTCGCTGTAGCAGCGGACGCAGAGCGCCCCGATGAACGGGGGGTCCGTCGCTCCGCACCGAACACAGAACGTGGCCGAGTCATCGGCCGGGGGCTCCTCTTCCATCGGGTCCTTCGACACTCACGTCCCAGAAGAGGTTGAGGTGCGGGCAGGGGGGTGGACCTCCGGGGCCACCACAGACCCCCAATCGCCTCGGAGAGGAAGGGCGCCCGCCGTCTGGTGGGGAGCCTACTTCCCCTTCTTCGCGGCGGGAGCGGCGCCCTTGGCCCCGGCGGCCTCGGCCTTGGCCGGCTCCGCCTTCTTGCCGGCGGGGGCCTCTTCCTTCTTTCCGCCCGCCTTGAGGTCCTTCTTGCCGTCCTTCTTGGCGTCGGCGGCCGGCGCGGCTTCCGCACCCTCGGGGGTGGCGGCTGCGGCCTCGGCCGCGCCAGGCTTGGGCGTCTCCTCCACGAGAGGAGCGACCGCGGCGGCCCGGATCTCCTCGACCATGTCCCGGTGCTCGACGACCTCGATGCGCACGGGCATGGGGAGCTTGCAGGAGGCCTTTCGGAGCGCCTCCTTGGCCTCCGGGATGTTCTCGGACCGGCAGGAGAGGGTGATGAGAGGTTCGTTGATCTGGGCACGCACCGCGTGGCCTACGGGCTTCCCGAAGGCCCCGCGCATCCCGTCCGAGATACGGTCGGCCCCGGCCCCGGTCGCCATCTTGTGCTCCCGGAGGATCGAGTGAGGATAGCGTCGCACCTTGATGTGGAAGTTGTTCGAAGCGGCCTTGTCCATGACCCGGACGATGGAGACGCGCGCCGCCTCGAGGGCGCGGTCCTGGACGTTCCCCGCCTCCTCGGTGCGGATCGTGAACTGGAACTTGTAACGCTGGTGGACGTTCCCCGTGTCGAACTGGGTGATACGGCAGTGGGGGATGCCGCCCATGTACTCGGTCCGGGTGTAGATCTGGCCCTCGATCTCCCGGTACATTCGGTTCGGCTTGCGGGTCATGGGACCCCCCGTGAGGGGGAGGGGTTCTTGAACGTTTCCTGCGCTCCCTGCCTGAACGCGTTCAGCCGCCCTCGGCCCATTCTAGGGGGGATGGAGGTGTACCAACCCCGCCCCGCGAGCCCCCACGTGGACCCGCCAGGGGGTGAGATGGGCCTTCCGCAACGTGGAGAGGCAGCGGGCCTCCGCTTCCTCGTCCCCGGCAGAGACCACGAGCGTGTGGCCCAGCATGGCCTGGGCCACTCGGCAACCCTGCGCCCGAAGGTCGTCCAGCACGCGCCGTAGGGCCGGCGGGGCGAGAGCGAGGGCGTCCGTGAACCTCTCGAAGACGTCGAGCGTCGCCTCCCAGGTGAGCGGGGGGGGACCTAGCGCCCCCACGCACGTGTCCGCCGCCTCACGCACCCGCTGGAGGAACGCGGGATCGGAGAGCAAGGGAGGGGAGGGCAGGGGCGCGCCGGTGGTCCCGAGGAAGAACCCCTGTTGGAGGTGGGTCCGTTCGATCCGGCCCACGGGGGGCAGGCCTGCGACCCTGCGTACCTCGATCCCTCCGCCGTCCAGGATCGCCGAGACGCCGCCGAGCCCGCCATGGAGCCCGAGGTCGGCCAGGTGGGCCGCCGCGTGGGCCTCGGTGAGCGGCACGCCGAGCGCGCTAGCGGCGGCGAGGCTCGAGGAGAGCGCCCCGGCAGCGCTCATGCTGAGACCTTGAGCGACGGGAAGCTCGTGCGTGAGCTCCACGTGCAGATAGTGGTCCCGCACCTTCGGGAGCAGCGAGAGCGCCCGTTCAGTGATCGGGAGATGGGCCGGTCGGCCGGCCTCCAGGAGCTCGATGCGCCCCTGGCCCGGAGGCGCGGGCCGGGCGAAGGCTCGGGCCCGGGCGCCCAGGTCGAGCACGACGCCTGCTCCGATCGATCCTCGGGCGAGGGGGTCCGCAGGGGCGAGGACGGGTCGGAAGACACCGGTCACGTGGCCCGGCGCAAAGGCGGCGGCCCAGGAACCGGTCCCGGGGACCGCGAAGCCCATCGCGCAAAGCAGAGGCCGGAGGGCTAAAGAAGAAGCTCCCGGCCCAGGAGCGGGGCGGTCCTGAGCTCGAGCGGGCGGACAGGCGCGCGGGGACTTGAGGGGAGGCTCAAATAACTCCGCACCGCTTTATACGCCAGGGGGGTTCTGTCGAGGCGAGACGGTCGTCGGCGACGACCGTTGGGGACCCGATAGCTTTCCATGGCGGACAACGATGCGGCGCCCTCGGGCCGCGAAGAGGCCTACGACCGGTTGAACTTCCTCGAGCTGCGGAACAACCAGCTCGCCGAGGCGATCAAGCGTGTCGAGAGCGAGCGGCACTACATGGAGGCCGAGATCCTTCGGCTCCAGCGCGAGGTCAAGAGGCTCAAGACGGAGCTCGACCGCCTGCGCTATCCCCCGCTCATCGTCGGGACCGTCCGTGACGTCCTGACCGATGGACGCCTCGTCGTGAAGAGCTCGACCGGCCCCGACTTCGTCGTGAACGCGGCGGAGACCGTCGAACACGAGAAGATCAGCGTGGGGAGCCGGGTCGCGCTCAACAAGCAGACGCTCGCCGTGATGGGCGTCCTTCCCGCCTCCCTCGATCCCCTGGTCACCGCGAGCGAGATCGTCTCGCGGCCGAGCATCACCTACGAGGACATCGGAGGGCTCGGCGACCAGATCCGGGAGATCCGCGAGGCCGTCGAGTACCCGCTGCTGCGTGGCGAGCTCTACCGCAAGGTGGGCGTGGAGCCCCCGAAGGGCGTTCTGCTGATCGGGCCGCCCGGGACCGGTAAGACCATGATCGCCAAGGCTGTCGCTCACCACACCCACGCCACCTTCATCCGGCTCGTGGGGAGCGAGCTCGTCCAGAAGTACATCGGAGAGGGCGCTCGGCTCGTCCGGGAGCTCTTCCAGCTCGCCCGCGAGAAGGCCCCGACCATCATCTTCATCGACGAGATCGACTCCATCGGCGCGAAGCGCCTGGAGGTCGCCACTTCCGGGGACCGCGAGGTGCAGCGGACCTTGATGCAGCTGCTCGCCGAGATGGACGGCTTCGAGCCGCTCTCCAACGTGAAGATCACCGCAGCGACGAACCGTCCCGACATCCTGGACGAGGCGCTGCTGCGACCGGGGCGTTTCGACCGCATCGTCGAGATCCCCGTCCCGACCTTCCAGGGGAGGGTCGAGATCTTCAAGATCCACTCGAAGGCGATGAGCCTCAAGGACTCGATCGACTGGGAGGCGCTCGCTGCCCGGTGCGACGGGTGCACGGGAGCCGACATCAAGTCGATCTGCACCGAGGCCGGGATGTGGGCCATCCGCGAGGAGCGGGACGCGGTCAACATGGCCGACTTCGAGCGGGCCGTCGAGAAGGTCATCGGCGAGGAAGACACCGGCAGGGAAACCGTCGGCATGTTCGCCTGAAGGCCGGCCCTCCGACCTCCTCATCCCCAGTGGGCCGCACGCCTCCGAGGGGGGCTTGCCTCTCTCGCCCGCCGCGTGGTTACTCGATCGAGTGGTTGTCCCGGTACCAGCTCCACGCCACGAAGGGGGCGATGGACAGGGGCATGCCCGCGGCCGGGATGAGCGGGTCAGGCACGGCCAGGACCGTTACGGCGACGAGGACCGGGAGGAGCAGGTAGAAGATGCCCATGTACGGGTCGAACCACTTCATCCCAGTGTTCCCACGAGCCTCGACCCTTCATCTAACCTTTGAACGGGGCCCGTGCCCAAGGGAAGCAGGAGCCCGCCCCAGTCCCTTCAGCGAGCGGGAGCAGGGGCGGCGAGGACGCCCCGGTAGGCTTCCAGGAGACCTTCGACGTGCACCTGAGGTGGATATTGCTCGAGGTACCTCCGTCGAGCCTGGGCGCCCCATCGCGCGACCTGCTCCCGCGAGCGCAGGGCCTCCACCAGCGCCTGTGCCCAGACCTCCCGGTCCCCGGGAGCTAACAGACGGCCCACCTCGCCGTCGACCAGCCAGTCCGGAATGCCGCCCAGGCGGCTGCCCAGGACCCCGCGTCCGCGCGCCATGGCTTCGAGCCCGATGAGGCCGAAGTTCTCGTAGCCCTCCGAGGGAACGGCGAGGAGCTGGACCTCCTCGAAGAAGGTCTCCTTGGCCGGTCCGTCGACCCAGCCGCGGAACTGGACCGCCCCCTCCACGTGCAACTCCGCTGCCCTCTGCCGGAGCGCGGCCTCGAGCGGTCCACGTCCTGCGATCACGAGGCGCGCCCCCGGCAGGGCCGCCCGTACCTTCGGCCAGGCCTCCACGAGCGTCATCACCCCCTTGTAGGTCTCGAGCCGGCCGAGGAACCCGACGACAGGGTCGGGTGGCATCGGGCGGGGAGGTCGCTCCAAGACCGCGGAGGGGATCTCCACGATGGGGGCCAGGACCCGGGTGGGTCGCATCCTGTGCCGCTCGAGGAAGGCCTGTGCGGCGTGGCTGGGGGCGAAGTAGAGGGCGATCCGAGGGGCGACCATGTCGCGGAAGATCCGGGCCTGCTCGAGCTTGTAGGGAAGCCCGAAGCCCACCGCGCACCCCGTGAACTGGCAGCGGGGGAGAATGCCGCCCTCGCAGAGGCGTCCGTCGGGGAGGACGAGCGTCGCGATGGGGCAGACCAGCTTCGCGTCGTGCGCCGTGATCACTATCGGGACCGCGACGTCCCGGAGGAACCGCGCGAGCGGGGTGAAGAGGCTGTCGAAGTGATGCAGATGGATGAGGTCGGGTCGGAACTCCGAGACTATCTGGGCCAGCCTCTCCCGCAGGGGAGGGAGGTCCACCAGGTCCTCGAGGACCCGACGGACCCCGAGCGTCCGGAGCGGGAAGACCTCCTCCCCGGGTATCGGCCGGTAGGCGAGGTGCTCCTCCACGTCCGAGATGGTGAGGAGCCTCTGGGGGTGACCGAGCGCGCTGAGCCGGGCGGAAACGGCCTCGATGTAGGACTCGGTCCCCCCGGGGGTCCCCATGTAGTCGTTGATCCGAAGGATCCTCACGTTCCGGTCCTCAGGTCCTCGGGCTCAGCTGCTCGCATGGCGGTCCAGGGCCAGCCGATAGACCGAGCGGTAGCGTTCGGCGACCACGCTCCAGTCCCAGTTCTGCGCCGAGGTGCGGGCGGCCTGGGCCATCCGGTGCCGCAGCCCGTCGTCCTTCAACACCTCAGCGACCGCCGACGCGAACTCGTGGTCGGTCGTGGCGACCTTTCCACCACCGCCCTGCGCGAGCAGGGATGCCCCCCCCACATCATAGGAGACGAACGGGAGGCCGCAGGCCATCGCCTCCAAGGGTCCGAGACCGAACCCCTCGTAGGCGGAGCCCAGCAGGAAGACATCGGCGGCGTGGTAGCCTGAGATGAGCTCGTCCCTCGGGACCTCCCCCAGCACATGCACCTCGACTCCGAGTTCCTTCGCGAGCCGGCGGACGTTCTCCGCGCCGTACGGGGAGCCTGGGACGTCCCGTCCCGCGACCGCGAGGGCACAGAGCCCCTGGACCGGAGCGAGCGCCCGAACCAATCGGTCCACGCGTTTGTTCTCCCAGAGACCTCCCACGTAATAGGCCAGCAGCCCCTTGCCGATTCCCCAACGGGCCCTCACCTCTTCTCGGGAGCGCCGGGGGCGGGCGAACTCGGAGAGTTCCACCGCCGTACCCACGACGTGGGTCCGTTCGAGAGGATAGCCCCAGCCCACCACCCGGTCCCTCTCGCGAGGGGTGTGCGCGAGGTAGGCGTCGTAGGCCTTGAGCCGGCCTGGCAGGTAGCGCGTGAAGTACCAGCGGTCCAGGGTCGTGGGATGCATCACCCACTGGTAGAAGTCGTGAGGCGTGATGACCTGGGGTCCATCGAAGACCTCCGCGACGGGGAAGTAGAAGTCGGCGCACCAGATTCGGTTCCCGCTCATGTTGAGCAGGTCGTAGTCCAGGGCACGCAAGGTCCGCCAATAGCCCCGCGGGAACCGTACGCCGCCCCAATGGGCCATGGGGATCCGGCGGACCGCGATCCCGTCCACGGTCTCCTCGTCCGGCACTCCGGGCTCGCTCTGGGTCAGGACGGTGACCTCCTCGCCCTTCCGGCGGAGCCCACGGGCGAGCCCGAGGGCCCATCGCTCCGTCCCGCCCTCCACCGGATAGAAGCGGTGGTTCACGATGAGGACCCGCACGGAGCCCCGGACGACCGGCCCCCCTTCTTATCCTTCTGTCTCGAGGGGGGCGACCCCCAGATGCTGCGGAACGACCCGGTCGAGCCTCACGGCAGGGAAGCCGGTGGTCGGGGAGCGCTCGTGCCGCGGTCGGAGCCGAACTCGAACTCCTCGCGAGCGTAGATGAAGGTCCGATCGAGCATGCTCGTCGTGGAGAGCTTGGGGAAGGGGACGAGCCACCCCTTCTCTTGGGCGTTGAACTCGCGGATGGCCGCTATCTCCCCCTTCTTCGGATGGCCGTGGAACGACCAGATGTCGTCGAAGTAGAACAGGGTCCCGCTGGGAAGGATCGGGCGGAGCCACTCGAGCACGGTCTTGGTCGAACTGTAGTAGTCGACGTCGATCGTGACGATCGATGGGGGGGTCTTCGCGAGCCGGTCCCTCAGGGCCGGGGTCAGGCTCTTCTCGAAGTAGCCGGGGACCAGCTCCAGGTGGACCCGGGTCTGTAGCCCGGTGCCCCGGAACACCTTGCGAAGGACAGTAGCTTGGTCGGTGGACATGCCGCCCTCGGTCCAGGACCAGTGGTCGTCCTGGGGAGCGGCCTTGGGCGGGAGGCCCTGGAAGCTGTCAAAGCCAAAGGCGTGGAACTGGGAGAGGTCGCGGCCCTTGTACCGGCAGAAGTCCTGGAGCGCCTGGAAGTATCGGCGCATGGAGTTCCCCCACCCCACGCCGAACTCGTAGTAGGTCCCCGCGACCCCCCCTTTGGGGGCCCGGTCGTCCTTGTACCAGAGCGAGTAGAAGAACCACGAACGAAGCGGGTCGAGCTCGAGGAGGAACCGGGCCTTCTCGATGGCCGTGCCGGGGTGGTAGCGCATTCGGAGGACCTAGGGTCTTGGTCGCTTATGCGTTTCGGAGCGAGCTCGTCCTTGTGCAATCCACGAGCCTCACCCCCGATCGACCGATGGGGCACGGGAGCCAGGGCGTCTGCGCGATGGATCCTAGGCGAGGAGACGATCGTACCGATGGCCCACCACGGTCGTGAGCGCGTTCAGGGGCTGTCGCAGCAACTCGATGTCATTGAGATAAACCTCCAGTGTCGCAGAGACCGAGTCTCGTGCTCCGACGTGGGAGGAAGGGACCGGAGAGAGCGCCCCGAACACCACCCTGGAAGAGCTGAAGGCGTAGAGGAAGGGGGTGACCCGGCTGCCCTGGACCAGGGCCCGTAGAAGGGAGCTGGCGTCTTCACCCTGACGGAGACTTCCCGCCACGTAGACCAAGCGCTCGACCTGATGGCCCTCGAACGGAGGGATCCGCTGAGGATTGAGGAAGACCCGGTAGGAGGCGTTTCCCTTCCCCAGCAATCGGAGCTGAGATCGAGGGAGGAAGAAAGGAGAGGACCTCCCTGCGGCCCTGTCGACCACGGCGGGTTCGAGCGGGCGACGGAGAAGACCCGCCAGCACGCTTCGTTGCGATGCGGAGAGGAGGCGCGCGTCCGCCGGCTGGTCCCCCTGCTTAGTGGATGCAGACCGGCAGCGCAAACCGTGAGGGTATCCATACGTCCCGCGAAGTCCGGCCAGCCGGACCCAAGCCGCCTCGAAATCGAAGTAGACCGGGACGCCGGGACCCCTGGTGTCCACCGTCACCGAGACGGAGCGGCGCATCGCACCGACATCCGTGACGTCCTGGATACCGGGAAAGCGGCCCTTCGGGTGCGAGCCGCATACCACGGCGAAGATCGACTCGGGGGAGCGGAGGAGGAGAACGACCGATGGATCCGAGGCCCAGGATTCAGCGACCGAAGCTCCCCGCTCGATGTAGGGCTCGGCGAGGATGAACGTCACGAACGGACGTTGGACCAGTTCCAGGTCCGGCAGGTAGCGATCCTCCAGCCATCCCTCGCTGTAAACCCGGCCCTGGACGTCTGTGTAGGTACGCGGAGGGACCCCCGAGCGTCGCGCCCTTTCACGCACGGACGCCTGCTGCGCCGAGAGCAAGGACCGGACGACCAAGGCCTCGGCCGACGAGACGTTCCGTACCATTACCCTGACCCCCTGCGAGGCACTCGCACGCGTGGCAAACTGGGCAAGAGACCGATGCCACCCCCTTCTTGTAGCTGACGGGTGGAAACTGGATTGCCATGACTTGCGCCCGGCCCTCTCAGGAGCCCCTCTCAAGGCCGAACTTCCGACACCTTGCCACCCGGGCTTTGATGGGGACTCTCCTGACCATGTGCGTGGTTGCCATCATGGCGGTGCCCGTACTGGGGCTTGGCCTCCCCGAGCGCGTCCTGCACCCCGCGCCCTTGTCGGCCCTGGGAATGATGCCCAGGGAGTCGAGCTCCACCAACTCCAACGAGGCCTTTGACAACTGGACCCAGGTCTGCGCGACCTGCGCTCCCCCTGCCCGCCAGGGCCAGGCCCAGGTCTATGACGCGAAGGACGGATACACCCTCATGTTCGGTGGGACCGCCACCGGCTCCTCCCGCTTCGGCGACACCTGGATC
>DAHUZP010000084.1 GCA_027306505.1 Thermoplasmata archaeon
CGGCCCGGGGTCTTCCGGTGGCTCACGCCACGAGGTGAATCGTCCTCCGGGATAAACCCATGGGTGACCGTCGGAATTCGTACCCGGGGTCACGTCTGGCCGATTCGTGAAAGGTTACGGGCCCTCGTACCGAACCCGTCACCTGTAGGGCAAGGGTGTACCGATAGTTTCAGGAAAAGTGTCCGCGGAATATCAGGAACCGACATCAATTTGATGGTGCGACGTTGAACTACAGGGCTGATCTAGGGGGAACGTCGCGAGCCCCGGTCCCTCTCGAGGAATCCGCTCGCCCGGACCTTATCGGTCAAACTTGGGCCGAGTTCGAGGTCCTGGGCCCAAGCCCCTGCGTGGGGCTTCGAGAGCACTCCCGTAGGTGGCATCCCAATGAACCGACGTGAGGAGACGAGGGATCTTCCGATGCGGAGGATCACCCGTAGTGCCGAAGCCCGACCCGCTGGGCCTGCTCCCGGAGCACTCGGAGGCGAGGGAGGAGCCGGTCATGGACGCCGAACCGACGGCCGATCCGACCCACCGTGGTCAAGAGGGACCAGGGCGCACCCGCCCGAACGTCGCGCAGGACCTTCGGCACCTGGACCCTCCACGCCTCCCCGGGAAGGACGAGTCGCATGTACCAGACCGTGGCGGTCCGGGCGAACCGTAGGCCGTTCCGCTCCCTGGAGCCGAACCGCGCGACGTAGTCGAAGAAATCGTCCGCCGGTCGCCGGCCAGCGAACGGCTGGGGGTCCAAGAGATCGAATCGGACCAAGCTCTGGTCGACGACGAAGTGCCCGCCGGCCATCTGGCCGGCTTCCCGCGTCATCGAGACGACCGCGGGATCATGGTCCACCTCCTCCACGACGCGGGCGTACTCCTTCGTCATCAGCAGGGCATCCACGTCCCGGGACTCGGAGGGGTACTCCTGGAAGACCGCCGCCCCCCCGACGACGACGAAGTGGGCACGGTGACGGCGCAAGACCTCCGCGAAGCGCTCGATCTGCACGGGGTTCATAGTCGCCCCTCCGTCCAGGCGTTCCCATCCTGCCGGTGAAGCTCCTCCCGGGGCAGCGGCTCCCCCTTCGGGGGGAGCCCGGGACAGAACTCCTGGAGCCGGACCAAGGTCGCTTCCTCCTCGACGTCCTCTTGGAGGATCCGCTTCAGCAACTGGGCGGGGGAGAGAAAGGCGGCGTGTCGAAGCACCAGGCCCCGGGCGATGAGCGGGTCGATCCGGAGCATGACCACCACCAGGTCCTCGAGCCGAGGTCGGCTCGCGGCCTCCTCGGCATGGAAGACGACCACACCCAGGGGGGTGTCCACCGCCTTGGAGATCGAGGAGGCGACGACCAGCACGGGAGGGAACGTCATGGGGAAGCCGAAACACGCGAGGTCCTCGGGACCGACCCGGTGGAGGGGAAGTCGCAGGGCCCGGGCCCGATCCACTTCGTCAGAGTTCCGGACCCGCAGGCGGAAACGCTTCGAAGGACGGTGGGCGGCCACGGGGGGCTCCAGGAGCAGGTCCCGTGGGACGTGTCGGTTCCGTGGGTCGTGCGTGAAGCAGACCTCCACCTTCACGACAAGTGTATACCACGTAACTATAAGGACTTAAGTGAACAACAATTCCTCTTTTGTGACAGCCCTCAGGTCTGGACCGCTCTCGCCGGCGGGAGCGGGCTCGGAGGGCGACTCCTGCAGGGCGGGCCGCCGACCTCCTTCCGAGAAGTTCCCCCTCCAAGAGGGCGCGTCTCTGGCGCCCGATGTCCGCGGGCCGACCTAGGCCGTAGCGCATTTGGGGGGGCCTTTGGCCGACGTGGCGTAGCGCAAGTGGAACGCTCTGGAGCGGAGCGCTCGAGACTCCAACAGGCGGAGGTCGGGCCGACCAGGCGCCTTCGGGAGAACGACGTCGTCGTGGTGGTCCGGAGTGGGCTCCATCTCAAAGAGGGGGAGTCCCCGCCCGATGAGGCTCTGAGACACCGTGAGGCAGAGCTCGTCCGCGAGGTCCTCGGCGAGCACCGACCGGACCAGCTGGACGCCGCCCGCCACGATCATGCTCTTCCCGGGCAGAGCCCTCAGTCGGGAGGTCTCCTTCGTGACGGGGTCGCGGACGACACGGGAGTTGGACCACGAGGTCTTCTCGAGCGTCTTGGAGAACACCACCTTCTCCACCTTCGTCGAGAACCGGGCGGAATCCCGCCAGTGCTCGCTGTCGGAGTCGACGAGGCCCGACCTGAAGCTGGCCCAGGCCTCGTAGGTCCTCCTGCCCAGCAGGAGGGTGTCCATGTCGGCCACGGGCCCGCTCCACATCACCTTCCAGAACTCCCGATCCGCCTCGGGATCCTCCGGCCCCGCGGCCAGCGCCGCGGTACTCTTCCGGGGGCGCACCGCTCAAGAGTGAACGCTCCGCAGGTTCCGCCGCGCGAACGCGTTGCTGGGGTTCAGACGCAGCGCTTCCTCGAAGCAGGTCCCCCGACCATACCAGCGACCACCTACCTCGATGGTCTCCATTGGCCCCAGGGTCGTCGCCAGGTTGTTCCAGGCAGGGACCATCCTGGGGTCCAGCCGGAGCGCTTCCAGGGCGCAGGTCCTCCGGTCCATGGTCCTCCCCGCGACCTGGATCGTCTCGCCGACCTCGATGAACCCGCTGAGGTTGGCCCATGCCGTGGAGAATCGGGGATCCAGCCGAAGCGCCTCGAGCTCGCAAGCTCGGCGGTCGAACCACCTTCCCGAGATCTGGACGCGCTCCTCGGGAGAGATCACGTGCCCCAGGTTCGTCCACGTCCCGGCGTCGGTGGGGTCGAGCCGGATCGCTTCGAGGGTGCAGGCGCGCTTGTCCATCGTCCGCCCCTCGACCTCGATCCTCTCCCCGGGCCGGAGCATGGCCCCGAGGTTCCGCCAGGCCCCGGCGAACGTGGGGTCCACTCGGAGCGCCATGAGCTCACAGGCGCGGTTGTCCATGGATCGCCCCGCGACCCGGACCTGCTCACCAGGGCCAAGGCTGGCCCCCAGATTCGCCCAGGGGCTCCCCCACGAAGGCTCGAGGCGGAGCGCTTCGAGATAGCATGAGCGCTTGTCCATGGGTCTACCCGCGATCGTGACCTTCTCGTCGGGTCGGAGAAGGGCCGCGAGGTTCGACCACGGTGTCGCGAGCTCGGGGTCCAACCGAAGCGACTCCAGGGCGCAAGCCTTGCGGTCGAAGCGCCGAGGTCCGATCTGGACCTCCTCGCCGCTTAGGATCGCGGCCCCCAGACAGGCCCAGGCGCGGGCAAGGTGGGGGTCCCGTTGGAGCGCCTCGAGCTCGCAGGCCCGATGGTCCAGCCGCCGCCCATCGATCTCGATGGTCTCGCCGTGCTTGAGCGGACAACCGAGGTGGGACCAGGCCAGGGCATTGTCGGGGTCGAGACGAAGCGCTTCGAGCGTACAGATGCGCTGGTCCACGACCCGCCCTGCGACCTCGGTTTGCTCGTTGCCCCTCAGGCTGAGCCCGAGGAGGTCCCAGGCCTCTGAGCTGCTCCCCTCGAGCGAGACCGCCTCCAGAGCGCACGCCCTCCGGTCCACGAGGCGTCCGTCGATCGCAACGACCTCCCGAAGCTTCAGTTCTCGGCACAGGGCGATCCACGCCTTCGGGTTCGACGGGTCCCGGCGGACCTGCTCCAAGAGCCCTCGAACGCTCTCCCGCAGGTGGTGGGGCCCCACCGCGGGCCCCGCCGCCGGCGGTCCGGTTAGGAGGGAGGAGGGGGAAGATGAGGGCCCGGAGGAGGCCGGACGGAGGCGGCGAAAGAGCATGAGGGTAACATCTCTGACCACCTCCAAGACCGTTTCGCCGCCCCGCGTGCCGGCTCCTGAAGAGACCCGGAGCATGGGGGAGGCACCCCTCCGTGGGATGCGGCCCTAGGAGATGGTGAGGACCACCTTGCCGAACGGCGACCCCTGGTCGAGGTGCTCCAGCGCCTGTCGTCCGCGTTCCAGGGGGAACGTCGAGTCGACCACGGGATGCACCTTCCCCTCGGCCAGGAGCCTCAGGGCCTCCAGGAACTCCTTCCGGGTGGCCATGGTGCTCCCACGCAGGGAGGCCTGCCGCCAGAACAAGGGCCGCAGGTCGATCGAGACCATCGGCCCGGAGGTCCCCCCACAGAAGACCAGCCTGCCTCCCCTGGCTAGGGACTTCGAGGAGGACGGGACGGTGGCGGTACCGTTGCAGTCGAAGACCACGTCCAGGCCCTTCTTGCCCGAGAGGCCCCACAGACCCTTGTCGAGAGGCATCTGCGGTCCGTACACCAGGACCTCATCCGCGCCGAGCGCCCGTACCTTCTCCGCGTGGGCGGGGGAGCGTGTTGCGACGACGACGCGGGCCCCCCTCCACTTCGCGAGCTGGATCGCGGCGGTGTTGAGTCCCCCGCCTCCCCCCACGATGGCGGCCTGCTCCCCGGGGCGGAGCTCGCCCACGACCATGAGCGCCCGATAGGCGGTCATGAAGACCAGCGCGACGCAGCCTCCTTGCACGAAGTCCAGGTTCGGGGGGAGGGGCTGGACGTTCGCCGCAGGGACCAAGGCGAACTCGGCGGCCGTGCCGTTGACGTGTTCCCCGAGGATCTGGTAGTTCCTGCAATAGGGCTCCATCCCCGCGAGGCAGGCTTCGCACGTCCCGTCCGAGAGCGACGGGTCGATCAGGACCTTCTGGCCCGGAGAGAACCCGGTCACCCCGGGTCCGACGCTTTCGATCACCCCCGCTCCGTCACCGGCGAGGATGTGGGGTCGGGGGACGGTCACGCCCGGCAGCCCTTCCAAGGTGAAGAGGTCCAGCCGGTTGAGCCCGGCCGTGCGCATGCGCACCTTGACCTGTCCCTCCCCGGCCTTCAGCTCCGGAAGGTCCAGGACCTCGATCCGGTCCAGTCCTCCATGCTCCTTGAAGCCCAACGCGCGCATCGTCCCTCAGCTCCCCTTCGGTCTCCACTTGGGACCCTTCGGCGTGTCCTCGATGACGACCCCGGCCGCCGTGAGCTCGTCCCGGAGGCGGTCGGCCTCCGCGAAGTCGCCCCGGGAACGGGCCCTCTGCCGAGCGGCGAGCACGATCTCCACCATCGGCCCCAGCTCTGCGCCTGAGGAGGCGGGAGGTCCCGCGCTGGTCCGGTCCAGGGGGAAGAACCCCAGCACCTCGTCCGCGAACTGGTAAGGGGCGAGGAGCACGGAGAGCGCGTCGCCCGAGTAGTGCTCGGTCCTGCCCAGGAGGGTGTTCACCTCTTTCCCCCAGTTGAACAGCTCCCGCGTCGCCTCCCGGAGCTGGAAGTCCTCCGCGAGCGCGGCCACCATGCGTTCCTCCGTCGCCCGCGCCCGCTCTGCGACGGCGCCGTCCAGCCCTGGCCCCTTCCGGGCGAGGTCGTTCGCGTGGGAGAGGTCCTGCCAGAGCTGCCTCAGGCGACGGTACGGGGAGGCCAGGGTCTCGAAGGAACGCCCGGCCTCCTCCAGGGAGGGCGCACCCACGTAGTCCAGGGGGCTGCGGTAGAGTCCGCTCAGGAGGAAGTAGCGCAGCACGGCAGGATTGTGCTGCCTTAGCGTCTCGTCCAGGGGGATCACGTTCCCCAGGGACTTCGACATCTTCTCTCCCCGCATATTGAGGAGACCCGCGTGCATCCAGATACTCGCGAGGGGGGAGAGCCCCGTCGCCGACTCCGCCTGCGCGATCTCGGCCTCGTGGTGAGGGAACTTGAGCTCGGCCCCCCCGCCGTGGAGGTCGTAGCGGGGCCCCAGCACGTTCACGGTGATCGCCGTGTCCTCGATGTGCCAGCCCGGTCGACCCTGCCCCCAAGGGCTCTCCCACCAGGGCTCTCCCGGCTTCGCGCCCTTCCAGAGGGCGAAGTCCTCGGGGGAGCGCTTGCGCGGGTCCACCTCGATGCGGCTGCCCGCCTGCACCGCCTCCAACCTCTGCTTGGAGAGCGCTCCGAACTTGGGGAAGCGAGCGACCTCGAAGTAGACGTCCCCGCCTTCCACCGCATAGCCGAAGCCCCGGTCGACGAGCCCACGGACCTGGGAGATGATCTCGGGGACGTAGTCCGTGCAGCGCGCGTAGAGGTTGACGGAGCGGACCCCGAGCGCCTCCATGTTGCGGAGGTAGAGCTGGAAGTTCCTCTCGGAGACGTGGAAGGTGTCCGTGCCCTCCTCGTTCGCCTGACGGATGATCTTGTCGTCGATGTCCGTGGAGTTCTGGAGGTAGAAGACCCGGTAGCCGAGGTACCTGAGGAACCTCGCGACCACGTCGAAGAAGACGAAGGAGCGGGCGTGCCCGATGTGCGAGGGCTTGTAGGGCGTGAGTCCGCAGACGAACATCCCCACCCGGGGAGGGACGAGCGGTCGCAGAGGAACGACCTGCTCGCGGAGCGTGTCGTAGATCCGGACCTCCCGGAGCTTGCGGCCGGCCTGGGCGGCGCCCGCGGGGCCCGAGCCCGCTGCCGCGTCGTTCGTGGGAAGCCCCTCCGCCATCCTTGGTGCCTTCCTACCGTTCCGCAAGGACCCCTGCACTAGGATATGTGCCCGAAGCTTCCCGTTCGATCGAGGGCGGTCGAGATGGCTCCCCTGGGCCCTACCCGAGGGCCCGGGTCACGTCCTCCACGAGGTCGTCGGGGTCCTCCACGCCGACCGAGAAGCGGATGAGGCCGTCGGTCAAGCCCCGCTTCTCCCGCTCGGCCTTGGGGATGGACATGTGGGTCATGAGGGCCGGAGCCTCGACCAGGGACTCGACCCCGCCCAGGCTCTCGGCGAGGAAGAAGTAGTGGAGCTTCGAGAGGAAGAGCTTCGACGCTTCGAGGCCGCCCTTGAGCTCCGCCGAGACCATCCCGCCGAAGCCGCTCATCTGCTCCTTCGCGAGCTCGTGCTGGGGATGGGAGGGAAGGCCGGGGTAGAGGACCCTCTCGACCTTCGGGTGCGCTTCCAGCGCGCGGGCGACCGCCTCCGCGTTCTTCGCGTGGGCCCTCATCCGGAGCCCGAGGGTGCGGATCCCCCGAAGGACCAGATAGCAATCGAGGGGGCCCGGGATGGCGCCCGCCGCGTTCTGCAGCCACTTCAGACGCTCGTAGGTCGCCTTCTCCCGGAAGACGAGGGCCCCCCCTACCACGTCCGAGTGACCGCCCAGGTACTTCGTCGTGGAGTGCAGGACGATGTCCGCCCCGAGATCGAGCGGGCGCTGGAAGTAAGGGGTCGCGAAGGTGTTGTCGACCACGGCTGTCGCCCCGGCCTCGCGTGAGGCCTCCGAGATGGCGTCGATGTCAGAGAGGCGGAGGAGAGGGTTGGTGGGGGTCTCCATGTAGACCATCTGGACCCCGCCCTTGCGCAGCCACTTCACGACGCGCTCGGGGTCGCTCATGTCGAGGTACTCGGTCTCGAGCCCCCAGGTCCTCCGTGCGTGCTCGAAGAGCCGGTACGTCCCGCCGTAGAGGTCGTCGCAGGCGAGGACCCTCGAGCCCTTCGAGAGCGACCAGAGCAGCGTGGTGAGGGCGCCCAGCCCGCTCGAGAAGGCGAGCGCGCCCGCCCCTCCCTCGAGCGCGGAGAGCGAACGCTCCAGGACCTCGCGCGTCGGGTGCTTGGTCCGGGCGTAGTCGTAGCCGTCCTTCGTCTCCCCGGGGGCCTTCTGGGCGTAGGTGCTGGTGAGGTAGACCGGGACGTTCACCGCCCCGGTCTGCGGGTCCGGCTCCTGGCCGCCGTGGATGGCGAGCGTGTCAAAGCGCATGGCGGTCCCCCCGCTCCGACAGGAAGCTCAGGAGGTCGTGGCGCGTGAGCAGGCCCTGGAAGGTCGCGCCGCCTTCCGCACGCACGAGGACGGCCCGCACTTCCTTGAGACGCTTCACGAGATCACCTAGAGGTTCCTCTCGGCCGACCTCGGGCCAGGGAAGGCCCATGACCGAGGTCACGGTCCGGTCGAGCATGCTCTGGTCCGCGAGGACCGCTCGCAGCACCTCCTCCTCCACGAGGCTCCCCACGTTCTCGCGTCCGGCGATCACGGGGATCTGGGAGACGTCCTGGTTGTGCAGGGTCTCCAACGCCGCCCGGACGGTGGTGGTGGGGTCCACCGCCACCAGGAGCGGCTGGTAGTCCTTGGTGTCCAGGAGCGCCCCCGCCGTCGCGGCCTCGTCGAGGAAGCGGTTCTCCCGCATCCACTCGTCCGAGTAGAACTTCGATAGGTAGCGGTCGCCGGAGTCCGGGAGGATGACGACGATGTTCGCCCCCGACCTCGCTGGGAGCGAGTTCGCCCACTGGATCGCCCCCACCACCGCGGTGCCGCTCGAGCCTCCCACGAAGAGCCCCTCCTCCCGGGCGAGACGACGCGCCATGAGGAAGGACTCCTTGTCGCCCACCGTCACGAACTCGTCGATGACGGGGAAGTCGACGGTGTGCGGGATCATGTCCTCGCCGATCCCCTCCACCTTGTACGGCACCGCCGGGACGATCTCCTTGGTCCTCGAGTAGTGGGCGAGGATCGAGCCCTGGGGGTCCACCGCGACGATCCGCGTGGAGGGGTGCTTCTCCTTGAAGAAACGCCCGATGCCGCTGATGGTCCCTCCCGTCCCCACCGTGGCGACCACCGCGTCGACGTTCCCGTCGAGGGCTTCCAGGATCTCGGGGCCAGTGGTCCGGTAGTGGGCCTCGGGGTTGAACCGGTTGTCGTACTGGTTGGGGTAGTAGGAGTTGGGGATCTCCTGGGAGAGCCGCTTCGCGACGGAGTAGTGGCTCATCGGGTGGTCCGCGGGGACCTGGCTCGGGGTGATGACGACGCGGGCCCCGAAGGCCCGCAGGAGCCTCGTCCGCTCGGTGCTCATCTTGTCGGGGATGACGAAGACCGACTTGTACCCCTTGACCGCGGCGTAGATCGCGAGCCCCACCCCGGTGTTCCCGCTGGTGGCCTCGATGATCGTCGCCCCGGGCTTGATGAGGCCCTTCGCCTCCGCCTGCTCGATCATGGACGGGCCGATCCGGTCCTTCACCGAGCCCCCCGGGTTCACGAACTCCAGCTTCGCGTAGAGGTTGAAGGGCAGGCCCTTGCCCACCTTCTGGAGCATGACGAGCGGCGTGTGCCCGATCAGTGAGAGCACGTTAGGTGCGATGGCAGGGCGTCCTTCCCCCATGGGTGGGCCCCCCAGCGGGAGCCCCCCTTGAACGTTTCCGGGGCAGGATTATCCCCCGGAAGCCTTGGACGAGAGGATCGGCCATGCTCGAGGAGGGGTCCCGGGGAGGAAGGTCCTCTCGGGCCAGGCTCTGGAGCCTCGGGGGGGTAGCCCTCGTTCTGGTCCTCGCCCTTGCCCTCCCCCTCGGCCCCACCGCGGGCTCGGCGATGGCGGCCCGTGCTCCCGGGGCCTCGGGAGCTCCTCCCCCTCCCCCGCTGGCGACGAACTTCGGGGGCCAACTGCTCTCCTTCAGCGCCCTGGGAGTGGGGCCGGGGAGCTCCGGGACCCTCACCGTCACCGTGACCGACCCCACCAACGCGACGGTCTCCGGGTGGGGGAGGGCGATCAGCTCCGGCTCGCTGGAGCTCGAGATCTACCGATTCTCCAACGATGGGAGCGAGCAGAACCTCTCCTCGGGGGACAGCTGGGCCCCCCTTTGGTCCCAAGGGGGGCGCTTCGTGAACGAGTCCCTCCCTGCGCTCGCCGTGGGCGACTCGACCGTGTTCCAGCTCCAGGTGCAGGTGCCCAGCACCGCCTCGACGGGGGCCTACTTCGTCCGGGACCGGGTCGACCTCGTGGCCGGGGGGACCCAGTACGTCCTAGGCTCGCGGGGGACCTTCCCGGACGCCCTCTGGAACGCGGCGACGCTCACCAACTGCACCACGGGGGCGGGGTGCACCCCCACGCTCAACCTCACGATGCTGGGGGTCTCTGGGGTGAGCCCCGAGACCTCGATCTCCGTCACGAACACCTGGGTCCCCTGGGTCCTCTACTCGGTCCTGGGAGCCTCCATCGGGCTCGCCACCATCGC
Organism: Thermoplasmata archaeon; assembly: GCA_027306505.1. Lineage (GTDB taxonomy): Archaea > Thermoplasmatota > Thermoplasmata > Lutacidiplasmatales > UBA184 > JAKAAX01. The sequence goes on from DAHUZP010000084.1 coordinate 9,955, forward strand.
GGCCTATCTCGTGTTCCGGCCGGGCCGAAGGAGGCCCTCCGGGGCGTCCAGCGCGGGGGCCACCCGCTCTCCCCGACGCAGGAGGGCGGCGAGCGCCTTGGGGAAGAGCCGCAAGAGCGACGGGGACTGAGCGAGCAGCTTCCCTGCGGCGATCGTCGGGAAGTCGATGTCCCCGAAGGCGACCAGGCTCCCCAGGAGCTCCTGCTCCGCGAGGACCTCCAGGAGCCGGTCCATCTCCTTGTCGGTGAGACGCAGGAAGATGCGGCGCAGGTAGAGCGCGCGCTCGAGCTCCTCCCCGATCGCCTCCCGCCAAAGGCGGTCGTAGCTCGCGAGGCGGGCTTCGGAGAGGTCCCCCGCCCGGAGCGCTTCGTCGGCCACCCCGGCCGCGATCTCTGCGCACCGCATCCCGGTGTAGATCCCGCCGCCGGAGAGCGGCTTCACCTGGGAGGCCGCGTCCCCGACGAGCAGCGCCCGGTCGGTGTGCGTCCTCGGGACCGACCCGATCGGGATCCCGGCGACGACCATCTCGAAGGGCGGCGGCACCGGGTGCCCGTAGCGCTTCTCGATCTGCCGGACCAGGGCCTCGTAGTACTCCTTCGCGGTGTGGCCGGTCCCAGCGCGAACCCCCACGCCCACCCGGGCCCTTCCCGACCCGTCCGGGACCCACCAGCCGAAGAGGCCGGGGGAGAGGGCGTTCCCCAGGTAGATCTCGACCTGCTCGGGGTCGCCGCCAGGAAAGGGCATCTCCGCCTCGAAGGCGGGGAGGATCTCGATGGGACGGCGCAGACGGAACGTGCGAGCGACGTGGCTCGCGACGCCGTCCGCCCCGATGACGAGCTTCGCCCGGACCTTCCGGGAGGTCCCGTCGACCCGCTCTAGGCCCGCCGTGACGGGCTCCCGGCTGCCGGCGGGGGGGCGCTCCGCCCCCACGAACTTGGTCCCGGTCTCGAGCTCCGCCCCCGCCCGTGCCGCCCGCTCGGCCAGAAGGAAGTCGAGCTCCGAACGGGAGAGGACGAAGGCCCGGGTCTCCGGCGCCTTGAACGCAAGGGGACGCAAGGAAGGGCTCCAGACCGTCGCCCCCCGCACCTCATGGAGCACCATCTTCCGGGTGCCGGCCAAGTCCAGCACCCTCTGGGAGACGAGCCCCGCGCACTGGACCGGGTGCCCCACCGCCCGGTGCTCCTCCACCAGGAGGACCGAGTGGCCCCGGCGGGCGAGATGGTAGGCGGCGGTGCTCCCCGCCGGGCCCGCGCCCACGACGAGGACATCGACCTCGGAGGTGACCACGGACGCTCCGAGGTCGGAGGTCCTTTTAGAGAGGGTGTCCGCGGGTCCGCCCTGCCTCGGGACCGTTCCTGTCCCCTCGGGAAAGGTGAAGACTTAATGCGAGGGGGTTGTTGCGCCCCTCGTGGCCAAGCGTCGGCTCGCTCGACCGTCGGCGGAAGAGGAAGAGGAGCCCGAGGGGGAGCAGGAGTCCCCCAAGGAGCGCCGCGAGCGGCGCGAGCGGGAGCGGAGGGCCCGCGAGAAGCGGGGATCGAAGTCGTCGGGCCTCCTCGCCCGTTGGCCCCGATGGAAGACCCTCGGCGCCATCCTGGGCGTGGTCGTCGCGATCGTCGCCGCTGTCGCCATCGTCGTGATCTACTTCCCGACCCCTTGCCTCTCCCTGGCCCCGCCCCCCGCCTCCTCCGGGGTGCCGGACGAGAGCGCCCCCTCCTGGTGCGTCAATAGCACCGTCTCCCTCGTCGAGCGCATGGTGGTCCACCTGACCATCACCGTCGCGGGGAAGCCCGTCACCATACCAGGGGGGATAGGAGAGATCAGCGCGACCAAGGCGGCCGCCCAATGGCAGTACTCCGCGGGCTGCACCTTCCCGGTCTTCACCGATAACGGGACCGGCCCGGGGGGCGGCGACTCCGGAGGGTACATCCAGATCGCCTCGCCGTGGGCGTTCACCTACACCATCGGAGATTTCTTCAACCTCTGGAAGGAGTCGGACAGCACGGCCACGGTGAACGGGGCGAGCCAGCCGGTCTCCTACACGGGCACGCAGCTCTTCAACTACTCCTCGAGCGGCAACCAGATCGTCCGACTCTGGGTCGACGGACAGGTGAGCTCCGCCGGCACCGGCCTCGTCCTCAACTACCTGGTCTCGAACTACAACGTCGCGAACGACCTTCCCCAGTGCATCCCCCAGAAGTACGGGAGCGACCACTCCATCGTCCTCACCTGGGGATGGACCGGGGCGGGCATGGTCCAGTCGGGCCCGACGCTCTTCCAGGCGGGGGACAACACCGCCTACTCCCCAGGCGCGGGACCCGCGACCGGCCCGTCCCCCCCGGGGACCTCCAGCCCGTGGAGCGGTGCCCAGGGAGCCCTCGCGGCTAGCCTGGTCGCGGGCGCGGGGACGCTGGTCCTCCTAGGTGCGTTCCTCGATCGGCGGGGCCTGGGACCGGGCCGTGCCGGTGGCGGTAGCGGCCACCGTCGGTGGAGCTAACGGCCCAAGGGCCGCCCCGCGACCCCCGGTGGACCGTTCACTCGGGACTCACGGCAGAGCGGGTCCGTACGCGCCAGGTCGCCTCGACCTGGTCCGTGCGCTGACGAGGGAGGACCCCGGAGCGCGAGACGTCGATCTCCTGCCCCGCGCCCTTCGCGAGGATCCCCGTCCAGGCGATCATGGCCCCGTTGTCGACGCAGAGGGAGGGCGGGGGAGCGAAGGTCCGGACGCCCCTCGCCCGGGCCATCTCTTCCACCATGCGCCGCAGGCGCTGGTTGCAGGCGACTCCTCCTCCGAGGACGAGCTCGCGCGCGCCCAGGTGGGCGATCGCCCTCTCCGCGACCTCGCAGAGCATCGCGTAGGCGTGGGACTCGACGCTGAGCGAGAGGTCCTCCTTGGAGACCCCACGCGCCTGGAGCGTCTTCGCCGCGGTGAGCAGTCCGGAGAAGCTCACGTCCATCCCGTGGACGGAGTAAGGGAGGTCGTGGACGTGCCGACCCTCGCGCGCCCAGCGCTCGATCGCGGGCCCCCCGGGGAAGCTCGCCCCCATCCCCAGCGCGAGCTTGTCGAGGAAGTTCCCGACCCCGATGTCGAGCGTCTCCCCGAGGACCCGGTAGCGCCCGTGAGCGTAGGCGACGACCTGCGTGTTGCCTCCGGAGGCGTAGAGCAGGACCGGGTCGTCGAACCCGCTCAGGACCCGGGCGATCTCGAGGTGCGCGACGCAGTGGTTCACCGGGATGAGCGGACGCCCCCAGGTGAGCGAGAGCATGCGGGCGACCGTCGCCCCCGCCCGCAGGCACGGCCCGAGGCCCGGGCCCTGGGAGAAGGCGATGGCCTCGATGTCGCTCACGTCCGTGCCCGACTGGGAGAGGGCCGTCTCCAGGAGGTCGGGGAAGAGGTCCGCGTGGTGGTTCGCCGCTTCCCGGGGGTGGATGCCGCCCTGCTCCGGACGGTACATGTCCGTCGCGGAAGCGACCACGCGGGCCGTCTCGTCGATGACGCCGACGGAGGCCGTGTGGGCCGTCGACTCGATCCCCAGCACGCGCACGAGGGGAGCTTGCCCACCGGGACTAATGAGCCCTCGGTCGACCGTGCCGGGAGAGGCCAGGTGGGAGGCGGTCGCCCTCCCGCGGAGCGCGCCAGCAAGCCTCTTGGCCCCTTCGCGTCTCCCGACCACCTCGCCCATGATCGCGATCGGAAGCAGCGCCCCGGACTTCGAGGCCAAGGACTCGACCGGAGGGAAGTTCCGCCTCTCCTCGCTCCGTGGGAGGAAGGTGGTCCTCTACTTCTTCCCCAAGGCGTTCACCGGTGGCTGCACCATCGAGACGAAGCAGCTCGCGACCCTCTCCCCGAAGCTCGGCGAGCAGGGGGTCCAGGTCGTGGGCGTGAGCGTCGACGACGCGGAGACCCAGGCGAAGTTCGCGACCCACTGCGGAGCGAGCTTCCCCATCGTCGGCGACCCGACCAAGGAGATCTCCCGGAAGTTCGGCGTGCTCTCCCTCGTGGGGCTATCGAAGCGCGTCACCTTCTTCCTCGACGAGCAGGGCGTGGTCCAGGACGTGGTGGTCTCCCTGCTGCCGAACCCTCATCTCACGCGCACGCGCGAGCGGTACCTCTCCGGTCCCGCCGCCTAGAGGCAAGGCAGGTGCACATGGCGAAGAGCGGTTGGGAAGGTCGCGGCCTGGAGGTATTGCTCACGAAGGACTTCGATGGCGGGAAGCTCAAGCGCCGGGGGACCTACGCGGTCTGCTTCGCGGCGACCTGGTGCCCCCCCACGAACCGGTTCGTGCCGACCTTCATCGCGCTCAACGGCAAGATCCCCGCCCAGGTCGCGTTGGCCGACATCACCGACATGGAGGACCCGCTCTGGGACACCTTCCACATCGACATCACCCCCACGATGATCGTCTTCAAGGACGGCGCCGAGGTCGGGCGGTTCGATGGCCGCCCCTCGGAGGCCCTGGACGACCGTGACCTCGCCGGGCTGACGACGCTCCTGAAGCACCTCCCCTCCTAAGGGGGCCGCGCTTCCCTCGGCGCGGCGCGCGGTCGCGCGCCGCTCCCACCGGCCCTAGATCCGCAGTCCCAGGGCGACCTTGCGGTCCACCACCGCCTGGTCGATCCGGTCGCCTATCTCCTGGGCGACCATGGGTCTCCCGCGGAAGACGATGGTCCCGTCGACCCGGACCAGGAAGTCCCCGATGAGCGTCTCGGTGACCTGCCCCTCGAAGGCGGCGGAGCCGGAGGCCACCACGGCCCCTACGGGGGCGGCCCCGCCCATCGCCGTGACCGTGCCGCAGGGCGCCTCGACCGAGCCCATCTGGGTCACGTCCACCTCGTGGACCTGCTCGAGCGCCATCTGCCAGGAGGCCGTCCGTCGGAGGGAGACGGGGTGGAGGGGAGAGAGCAGCAGGAGCCGCCGGTCGGTGAGCACGCCGTGGTCGTGCTGGTAGTACGTCTTCCAGTGGTGGAGCACGACCTCCCGGGGGAGCATGTCCTCGGGGGTGAGCCCCTCGGGAAGGGACGTACGATACACGGCTCCCCCTACACGCTCGAGGAACTATCTGGACATAGGGATGCAGCGAGGAAGAGCGAGGAAGAGCGAGGAGCCGCTGCCCTGGGGCCTTCAGGCGACCTTGGGCGGAGGCGAGGCGCCAGGGACGTTGGGGAGGGGCAGGTCGTCCCCCGGAGGGTCCGGCCAGGAGTCCCGCCAGCAGAACTTCGCGAAGAAGCGCGGGACCGACTTGGGGAGCCCCAGGCTGCCCCCGAGCTCCAGCACGTCCTCCTTGGTGAGCTCCCCCACCGCGGCCAGGAGGAAGGCGTAGAGGACGGTCCCCGCGAGCACCGTCGCGATGAAGACCGGGGTGTTGCTCACCGGGATCGCGAGGGAGGGGTCGTGGAAGAGCGCCCCGAAGTCGCCCACCGCGGTCCGTGAGAAGATGAGGAAGGTCGCGGCCGCCGCGACAAAGATCGTGATGTAGGGCCGGGGCGAGGGATGGACCTGCACGTACCGGTGGAGGAACCAGGCGTTCGAGAGGAACCCCGCGCTCGTGGAGAGGAGCACCGCGAACGCGGCGCCGGTCACCCCGAGGCCGTGGAGCGGGCTCGTCTGCCAGAGGAAGGCGATGAGCGAGCCGGAGAGGACGATCAGCTGGACCGTGGAGAGGTAGAGCTCGCGCTTCTGCTGCCCCACCGCGTCCAGGACGGAGCCGGTGATCCGGAAGAGGGCCTGGGGGAGCGCGGACGCGGCGAGGATCGCGAGCGCGATCGACGCATCGTTCGCCCCGGTGCTCACGATCGAGCTGTACATGTCGTTCAGCAGGATCTTACGGAAGACGATCGCGGCCAGGATCGCCGGGGCCAGGATGAGCACGGTCCAGCGCATCGACTTGCGGGTGCGCCGGCGCAGCTCCCGGTGCTCCCCCCGGACGAAGAGCGAGGCCATGTCCGGGAAGAGCGGGACGGTGATCGCGTTGGGCAGGAACATGAGGAGGAGCAGGAACGCGTTCGCGACGGCGAAGGTCTGGATCGCCTGGGCGGGAAGGAACGCCGCGACGAAGAAGGGCGGCAGGCTCGAGACCGCGTAGGTGAGGAACATCGCCCCCATGAGCGGGGCCGCGAAGATCAGCATCGAACGGATCTCGTTCCACGCGCCCCTGAACCGGATGCCCGTGTAGAGGCCCCCGTTCTTCGCGTACCTCGAGTGGGCGAGGATCGCGACGAAGGGGACCGACGCCGCGACGACGTAGGCGATGGAGATGTCCAGGATCATCCCGGCGTTGGAGCTCGTCACGAGCTGGACCGTCGGGTGGATGAACAGGAGGTTCAGCTGGGTCCCCGCCTTCGCGGGGTCGAAGGTCCAGAGGAAGGCGACCACGACGAGCCCCGCCGCCCGGAGCGTGTTCTCCACGACGAAGGGCCAGACCCCGGCAGCCGCGTTCCCTCGGGAGGCTCGCAGGGAGCTGTAGATGACCGACGGGGTCTCGAGGAGGGGGAGGAACAGGAAGAGGTCGAGCGGCCACCAGCCGACCCCGGGAGCGGGGCGGATCCCGAAGAGGGGGGCCAGGATGGGCGTGAGCACCCCGAAGACGAGGGCGACCGCCCCCAGGGAGAGGACCCGGAAGGCGAGGTAGGCGCCGGTGAGGTTCTTGGTGTTGCCCCCGCGGGCGACGAAGAACCCGTACGCCGTGCCGAGCCGAAGGTCGCCCAGCGTGTAAATCATCGAGCTGATCAGGAGATAGAACGTCGCGATGCCCATGTAGGCGAGGCCGGGGGGCGTCCCCGACCGCGGGATGTCCAGGATGAAGATCTCGTGGGTCGCGACCCAGCCCATGAGCTGGCCCAGGACCGCGTTGAGGAACACGATGAGCGTGCTGAAGGCGAACTTGGAGGTGACCGGCGCGGGAGCGTCCGGGCCCGGCTTGGGGGCCGCAGGAGCAGCAGGAGCGGCGGCTGCCGCGGGCCTAGGCTTGGACCGGGTCGCCGACCCTTCGCTCAACCCCGATCCCTTCCGCCCGACCCCTGGGGAGGGCCCTCCCATATAGTGATGTTCAAGGCGGCCCCTCGTGGTGGGGGGTCGGGGGCAGGGGAAAAGCGCTCCCGCCTATTCCTCGTTCGTCTCGATCCGGAAGAAGACGTTCGCGCCCTTGAGCGCGGCCTGGATCCGGTCCGCGAACCAGAGCGAGTCCTTCACCGTCGCGTTGCGGTCCCACTCGTAGACGAAGTCGTACTCCCCGGTGATGGGCTTGAACCCCAGGTCCTCGAGCGTCTCGGCGACCTTGGAGAAGTTGGCCCCCTCCGAGTTCATCTGGAGCAGGACGTAGGTCTTCATCGGGCGGTTCTTCGAGAGGAAATCGGGTATATGATGCTCCCCCGGGGGTCACCCGGGGGACGAGGGGGGGAGAAGGGGGGGGCAGGGGGCTCAGGGCGGCCCGAGCGGCCTGGAGCGCTAGGCTCCCTCGCTCGAGCCTTCCTTCTCGACCCGCGAGCCCGCGTGCGAGACGACGCGGACCGCGACGCCCCGTCGGAAGCGTCCCATCTCCGCCCCCGAGAGCAAGGCGCGGCCGACCGAGAGGAGATGGTCCTCCGCATCGACCACCAGGACCGCGTCCCCGGGAGAGAGCTCGGGGTCCGCTCGGACCACGTGCCGGGAGAAGAGGCTACGACCCTCCGACACGAACGGGACCGCGTCGGCATGGGCGACGACACGGGCCCTCGGGGCGGGCAGCACGGCCCGCAGCTCCTCGCCCCCGGCGAAGGTGGGGTGAGGAAGGCCGTCGTTGGCCACCACGAAGAGGATCCGCTTCTCCCGAAGGACCTCCCGAAGGCGGCCGGTGGACCGGGAGTGCCGGGCCCGCAGCGGGGTCGCGAGGAGCTTCGCCGCCGCCTCCCGGCCCCAGGTCCAGGAGAGGATCGACCCGACGTGCCGGTGGACCCAAGCCTCCGAGTTGCGCTCGCGGTCCTCCGCCTCGACCTCCTCGCTCCTCGGGGTCGGGGCGGGGCGCGCCTCGTGGGGGGCATAGTCCTCTGGGGCGACGAGGGGGCCCGCGGGATAGATCTCGGTGAGCTCGAGAGGGACCGGCCCTAGGGCGCAGGAGGTGGACCAGATGCCCCCCTCCCCTCCCTTGGAGGCGAGAGCGAGCGGGGGAGCTCGCCGAAGGGAGGAGGGAGAGAGCGGGCGACGCTCCGTTTCCCCGATGACCGCCACCCCTGAGCTCCAGCGGGCGAGGTGCTCCCTGAAGCGCACTGCGGCGGGGCGCTGCAAGCTCCCCGGGACGATGACCCGGAAGCTGCGGCGGCTCAGAGGCTCGGTGGGAAGGAAGACCTCCGGATGGGACCGGGCCTCGTCCATCGCCCGGGCGAGCGCGGGGTGCCCGGTGCTCCGCTCCTCGGCGAGCTCCCAGAGCTCCCCGTCCCGGATCGCCTGGCGGACGCGGGCGATCTCGAGCTTGCACTGCAGGAGGTTGTGCCGCGCGACGAGCGGGGACTGCTCCTCGGGGGGGAGGTCCTTGAGCTGGGTCAGGGGCGTCTTCGCGCAGAGGAAGCAGCCGCAGACCTCCTCCTGGAGGTCGACCAGCGGGAGCGAGCCGTAGGGGAAGAGCAGCGTGCCCCGCTTCGCGAACTTGTGGTAGGAGGAGGAGTCGAAGAGGTCGCCCCCGAAGAGGGCCCCGAAGGCGAAGAGCATCGGATGGCCGAGGCCGAAGAGGTGGACGGGGCGCTCGGGAGCGAGGTGCGGCCGGGCGAAGGAGAGCACGCGCGCGAGGTCCGCGAAGCGGTAGGACTCCATGAGCGGGACGATCCCGCCGACCGCCAGCACGTCCCCGATGGGGGAAGCCCCCTCGGCCGAGCGCTGCCGGAGGTCCGAGAAGAGCCCGCCCTGGACCGGCACCGCGAGGAGCCTCTCCCCGCGCGCGCTCCGCGCCGCCCGGGCGCGCTCGAGCGTCGTCTCGACCCCTTGCCGGGCCTCCTCGTACGTGGCCTCGGGCTCGACGAACTCGTCGAGGACCGTCGCGATGTCGCTCCCGATCTCCCCCTGGAAGCGGAGGATCTCCTCCGGCCCCACCTCCACCTCTCCGTAGGCGTGCTGCTGGAAGGCCCCCGAGTCGGTCATGATGGCCCCGGGGAAGCCCAGGAGCCGGTGGAGCCCCTCCGCCTTCGCGCGCTCCGCGAGCGCGGGCTGCCGTCGCAGGATGTAGCTCGAGGTGATCACGGCCCCGAAGCCCCACTCCTCCCGGAGCTCCTTCGGAGGGACGGCCTGACGGGCAGGGTCGGGATGGACCACCGGCAAGAGCGCCGGGGTCTCCACCATCCCGTGGGGGGTCTCCAGGCGGCCGCGGCGCCCGAGGCCGTCGCGGTCGATGAGCTCGAACATCGCCCGGCCACACGGCTTCCCCCACTTCCCCTTTGCGAGGGCCACGAGGGGGCGGCCGAGCCCCGACCGAGCCCCGACCCACCCCCCCCGCAGGGGCCCGTTCGTCCAATCCGGGGTGCATCCGGTTGCACCCAAGATTAAGAGCGTCCGACCCGGAGGAGCGGGGGAACATGCCCGCGCCGACCTGGTTCCTGACCGTCTTCTTCCTCTCCGTCGCCACCGGTCTCGCGACCTCCCTCTACTTCTGGATCAACGCGCGGCATGCCCGCCGGCAACGAGAGGGCGCCCCTGCGACCTCGAAGGTACCCTCGGAGGTCGACCCGAGGTCGGTCACGGCCCTGGTCCCGGTGCACGCCCAAGACCTGGAGCTCTTCCGCCGCTCCCTGAGCTCCCTCGCCCTCCAGGGGTGCCGGATCGTGGTGGTGGGGGACGGGGTCCTCGCACCCTACCGCGACATCGCGGAGGGCCACGGTGGAACGTTCGTCGCGCTCTCCCCCCGTCAGGGCAAGAAGGCCGCGCTCGCCTCGGGGATCTCGAGCGTGTCGACCCCCTACGTGCTCTTCGTCGACAGCGACACGGTGATGCCGGAGGGAGGGGTCCGAAGGATGCTCGCCCACTTCCGCCCGGGGGTGGGCGGCGTCGGCGCGAACCTCACCGTCCCGCACCGGCGGGGATGGATCGCGTACTGCTCGGAGTTCGTCGAGCGGAGCCGGGAGGTGGTCCTGCGGGCCATGTCGCTCCACGGCAACGTGATGCTCCTCGACGGGGCCTGTGCGATGTACCCCACCGCGCTCGTCGCCCCCTTCCTGCGCTCCCAGGAGTTCCTCAACGTCCGCGTGCTGGGACGCCGGGTCCCCCTAGGTGACGATTGGCTCCTCACCGGGCACGTGATCGCCCAGGGACAGCGGGCGGTGAAGGCCTACGACGTGTACGTCGAGACGCCCGCGCCCACCACGCTCGGAGGCTTCCTCTCCCGCAACGTGCGCTGGGCCCGCTCGGGGTGGATCCGGCTCGGGCGTGACCTGCGCCACGGCGCGCTGTGGAGAGGAGGACGGTTCTTCCGCTACGAGATGCTGGGAGCCTACCTCCTTCCCTTGCTCACCTGCTTCACGTTCCTCACCCGTCTCCCGGTCCTCGCCCGCCGCGGCCTCGCCGGGGTCCTCCCTCCCCTCCTCGACGCGGTGATCTACGGGAGGAGCCCTTGGTTCCACACCCCCCACTGGGGCTCGCTGCTCCTGGGCACCCTGCTCTGGGTCGCCGAGATGATGGGCGTGGGAGCCTTCCTCTTCGCGGTCCAGCGCGGCATCCGGGACCACCGCGGCCGCACCATGCTCTTCGGCGCGCTCGCGACGGGGGTCCTGCTCGCGACGACCCTCTACGGGTTGCTCACGTTCTGGAAGGCGACCGAGTGGGAGCGTACCGTCGGGGCGGGGGAGGAGTCCCGAGCCTCGGACGGGGGCTCCTTGCCCTCACGGACGTCCTGCGCTCTGCGCCCCACCCCACCTGCCCTCTGGGTCGAGCTCTCCCCCGGCGGACATCCCCTGGTCGCCCCGGCCCTCACCCACGCGAGCGCTCCTGCGCTCCGAGAGTAGGCGTCCCGTTCCCGTCGAGCTCCCGGCGAACCTCCTCCAGCACCCGGTCCATCATCGCGGCGGAGAGGAGACCGGTCTGGACGTTGCGCGGGCTCGGGTGATAGCTCGCCATGAGGACCTGCCCGTCCTCGGGAAGCGCGAGGCGTGCGCCGTGGTGGAAGGCCGCCCGAGGTCGGGGCGTGGAGAAGGCTCCGGGACAGGCCCTCAGCACCTGGGTCCACGCTCCGGCTCCCAGCGCGAGGAGGACCCTCGCCCGGGGGAGGAGACGGAGCTCCTCCTCGAGGTAGGGGCGACAGCGCGCGAACTCCGTGGGGAGGGGCTTGTTGTCGGGCGGCACGCACCGCACGGCTGCGGTCATGAAGGCGTCCGGGAGCTCCAGGCCATCGTCCCGTCCCGTCGAGGTGGGCTGGTTCGCGAACCCGTGCCGGTGCAGCGCCGCCATGAGGAAGGCGGCGGACCTGTCCCCGGTGAAGACCCGGCCCGTCCGGTTCGCCCCTTGGGCCGCCGGGGCGAGGCCCACCAGCACGAGACGCGCCTGGGGGTCACCGAACCCCGCGATGGGCCGTCCCCAGTACCTCTCCCCGCGCCGCTCCTTCCCTTCGGCGGCGGAGCGCTCTCTCCAGGCGACGAGGCGAGCGCACTTGCGGCATCGCTCGATCCTCCGCGCGAGGACCTGGAGGCCCGTCCCCGACATCCGCTCGCTCCCCCTTCCCTTTCGGCAGAGCATGGCCCGTGGCAGGGGGAGCGCTACCGCACTAGGGGGCACGCACGCTGGGAGAAGCGGCGGGGTCCGGACCCTACCCGCTCGTCATGAGCGGACGGGTGCACTGCTTGCAGTGCGTGAGCCACGGGTCGTTGGTCGCCCCGCAGCTGGGACAGCGGACCGGTCCGTGGGACCCGCCGCCGCTCCCACCCTGGTAGTACTGCATGCTGCCGCCGCGTTCCTGAGGGTTGTAGTACTGGGCGCTCTGCCCGGGGTTCTGATAGGCCGCGCTGGCGCCGGGCGAGCCGCCCATCTGCTGCAGCGGCTGCTGCTGCTGCTGCTGCTGTTGCTGTTGCTGAGGAGCGGCCTGCTGTTGGCCACCGGGGCCCCCGGGCCGAAGGGGGCGACCGCAGTAGGCGCAGAAGTATCCATCAGCGAGGGTTCCCCATTGACAGCTCGGGCAGCGAACGAAGCGGGCTTGGGCGGCCATGTAGGCGAGAGAGACCCGTTCGGCCAATTAAAGAGCATGGCGACCCCCCTGAGGCCCTCCAGGGGGCCAGAGCGGGGGCGAGGCCCCCGCCGCGCGGCCTTCCCGGCTAGCTGTAAGGCCCGTTCACGTTGCCCCTCCAGACGAGGGGGGTCCGACAGAACTGGCACTGCGTGTCGCCCACCTGGAGCAGCTTCTTGCACCGGTAGCACGGCACGACCTCGGGCGCGCGGACCTGGGGCGCCGCCCTAGGAGCCTCCCTCGGGATCGCGGGCCGCAGGGTCTTGCGGTACTGGTCCGCGGAGGCCATGAGCTGGTCGATGGTCCAATGGGACTGGCTCACGCCCTGCTCGAAGGGGGCGAGCTGCCCGCCGCTCGAGACGATCCCCATGAGGACCGCCTTCAGCTGGATGAGCTTCGCGACGGGGATGCCCGGCTGTCCCTCGTACACCCGGACGATACGGGCGACGGCGTCAGCGAGCTGCTGACGAGCCTTCCCGGCGGCCATCGAGTCGAGCGCGGTCTGATCGATCCCCTTCGCCATCGGCGGGCCGAGGGCCCTCGGAAGATACCCTTTGCGCTCGTTGCTCTGTGAGGGAGCCGTCCCCCCGGGGGCATGCGCACTCCCCCCCTGGCCCCGGGGGGGCTCCTCCCGCCTATCCCCCCGCGGAGCTGCCGACATAGGAAGGCTCATGAGGTCCCCTGCAGGAGAAGGTCCGTGGTGTCCAGAGGCGCCCGCGACCCTCCCCCGAGGCCCTCGCCCTCCCTGGTGGGCGGGAAGGGCGTGGACTTCTCCGCGCTCCAGACCCTGCCGATGGCCTCCACGTTCCGGGGGCCGCTCGCGACGGGGTGCGAGCAGTGCGTCGAGGGCAAGAAGATGGTCCTCTTCGTCACCGGTCGCTGCCGGTTCCGCTGCTTCTACTGCCCGGTCTCCGAGCGGCGCAACCAGATCGACGTCACCTACGCGAACGAGCGCCTCGTCGAGACCGACCAAGACGTGCTCGCCGAGGCGCGGGCGATCGGCGCCGCAGGCACCGGCATCACCGGCGGGGACCCACTGGGGGTCGTAGACCGGACCGAGCACTACGTCCGACTGCTCAAGGAGCACTTCGGGCCCTCCCACCACATCCACCTCTACACCCACGAGCCGAACCCGCAGAAGCTCCAACGGCTCGCGAAGGCGGGGCTCGACGAGTTCCGGCTGCACATCCCCCCCTATCTCTGGGGGGAGCTCACGGGAGCGGGCTCGGCCTACCGGCGCGTGCTGGAGGAGGCCCCCGCCTGGGGGCTCCGCCGAGGGGTGGAGGTCCCGGTCATCCCCGACAAGGGCCGGGAGCTCCGCACGCTCCTCCACGCGCTCGCCCGTCTGGGGGTCGACTTCGTGAACCTGAACGAGCTCGAGGTCAGCGCGACCAACGAGCAGAAGATGCGCGAGCGGGGCTACCGGCAGAGCTCGAAGGGCGGCTGGGGCGTCGTCGGGAGCCGGGAGCAGGCGAGGGAGGTCGTGCGCGACTTCCAGGGGACCCTTCCGGTCCACTTCTGCTCCTCCGGGTTCAAGGACGGGGTGCAGCTGCGACGCCGCCTGCAGCGGAGGGCGGAGCGCACGGCCCTCCCCTTCCACCGCCTCACCTCGGACGGCACTGTGGTGAAGGGGGTCATCGAGCTCCGCCGCCCGGGCCAGACCCTGGAGGAGGTGCGCGCGCGGCTGCTGCGGACCCGTCGGGTCCCCTCGGACCGCTACTTCCTGGACGAGGCCCGGCGCCGGGTCGAAGTGGACCCGACCTTGCTCCGGCGGGTCGCCCGGACCCTCCCCTTCCCCTGCTTCGAGGTGGAGGAGTACCCCACGGCGGACGCGCTCGAGGTGGAGCGGACCCCTCTCAACCGGGCCGCCTTCCCCTCCCGGACCGCTACCGGCGGCTGATAGCCCTCGTCGCACGAGTGGCCGCCGAAGGTGATGAACCGCACGTCACCGCGCTGGTGCTTGATCGAGCAGGGCCCCCAGCCCCGGTCCTCCTCCCCGTACCACAGTGGGCAGTCGCGGCACACGAGCGGCGGCATCGGGGCGGTGGGAGAGGCGGGAAGCGACCCGACCACCGCGGGCGCGCCCTCTCGCTGCCCGTGGTGACCCGCGGTCGAGTCCGCGGTGGTCCCGGTCCCGTTCGAGCTCTCCAGGGGGACCGCCACGGGGGGCGGGTCCTCCAGGGGGAAGAGGTCCTCTCCCTCTCCGTTCGGGCCCTCCGGTCTGGAGGCGGGAGGCGGGGGAGGTCTCGCGGTCAAGGGCCCGACCCTCCGGGGGAGAGGAGCTCGTAGGCCCGGGCGCAGTTGGACATGAGGTTCGCCACGGTGACCGGCCCCACGCCGCCCGGGACCGGGGTGAGGGCGCCCGCCCAGCCCTCGAGGCTAGAAGCGTCCGCGTCGCCCACGGTCCGCACGCCTCCGGGCTTCGAAGCGTCGGGCACCGTGGAGACCCCCACGTCCACCACGAGGGCCCCCCGGGCGACGTTCTCCCGGGTGAGGAGCCCCGCGTGCCCGACACAGGAGATGACCACCTCGGCGCCCCGGATCACGGACCCCAGGTCACGGGAGCGGGAGTGGGCGACGGTCACCGTCGCGTCCCCCATCTCCCCGCGGAGCAGGAGGAGCAGGGCGGTGGGGACCCCGACGGTCTCCGAGCGCCCGAGGACGAGGATGCGACGGCCCGCAGGGGACCCACCGTAGTGGACCAGGAGGTCCCGGGCGGCGGAGGCCACCGCCGGCACCTGCACGGGCCGGTGGGCGGCGAGGCGCCCCAGGTTCTCCGTCCCCACCCCGTCCACGTCCTTCGCCGGACGGAGCATGGAGACCGCCCGGAGGAAGTCCAGCCCCTGGGGGAGCGGATGCTGAAGGATGACCCCCGAGACCGACGGGTCCCGGTCCAGCGCCCGGAGCCGTTCGTCGAGCTCCTGCTGGGGGACCGAGGTCGGGAGGAGGAGGGGCTGGAAGTCGATGCCCGCCTTGGCGGCCATCTTCCCCTGCTGTCGCTGGTAGACGTTGAAGGGACCGCCCTCGCCCACCGCGACGCTCGCGAGCCGGGGGGCGGGCCTTCCCCCCCGCCCCGCCTCTTCGATCCTCTTCCGGGTCCGTGCGTAGATCTCCTCGGAGAAGGTCTTCCCTTCCCACCGTGCGGTGGGGTTCGAAGAGGATGGGGAGTGCGACACGCTCGGTCTCCTCCGGCAGGGCCTCGGAGAGGGTCGGGGCTCCGCCGGCACCCCGCGACGGCCGGGGCCCCTTAAGATGACTCGGTCCTGCCGTGGTGGAAGCCGAACGGAAAGGGTTTATCGGGGGCGGCGCTGCTTATTTTGGTTGGGAACGTCGGCTTGAGGGTCTTGCGTCTCGTGGTCGAAGTTCCGGGGGAATAGATGCCCACGTCCAATGGTCATGGTCCAGACTCCGCCACCCCCCCCGGTGACGTGGAGGGTTGGATCCGCACCCAGCCTTTCACCTCCACCCAGGACGTGGAGGTCCCGGCGCGGCTGCTCGACCAGGTGATCGGCCAGGACGAGGCGGTGGAGGTCGCGAAGAAGGCCGCGACCCAGAAGCGCCACATGATCCTGATCGGCGAGCCCGGCACCGGCAAGAGCATGCTCGCCCGGTCCATGATCGACTTCATGCCCAAGGAGCCGCTCCAGGACATCCTGGCCTACCCCAACCCTGACGACCCCAACGAGCCCAAGGTGCGGGTGGTCCCGGCGGGGAAGGGCAAGGAGATCGTCGCCGCGCAGAAGCTCGCGGCCGCCCAGAAGAAGGAGAACCGCGCTCTGGGCTTCCTCGCGCTGGGGATCCTGCTCATCGCGCTCGACGTCTACGTCTTCCTCATCGACCGGTCGATCACGGACCTGATCCTGATCGGGCTCTTCTCCCTCTTCATCTTCATGATGCTGCTGCTCTTCGTCCGCGTCGCCTCCGCGAAGCCGGACGGCACGGACATCGTCGCGAAGCTCCTCATCGGTCACGTCACCGACGAGAAGCCCCCGTTTGTGGACGCGACGGGGGCCCACGCGGGCGCCCTCCTGGGGGACGTGAAGCACGACCCCTACCAGTCGGGCGGGCTCGAGACCCCGCCCCATGAACGGGTCGAGGTGGGCGCGATCCACAAGGCCCACGGGGGCGTCCTCTTCGTCGACGAGATCCACCTGCTGAAGCCGGAGAGCCAGCACGCGCTGCTCACGGCCCTCCAGGAGCGCAAGTTCCCCATCGTCGGGCAGTCGGAGCGCTCCGCGGGCGCGATGGTGAAGACGGAACCGGTGCCCTGCGACTTCATCCTGGTCGCGGCGGGGAACCTGGACTCGGTCCAGGAGATGCACCCCGCGCTGAGGAGCCGCATCCGCGGCTACGGGTACGAGGTGTACGTGAAGTCCACCATGCCCGACACCGTCCCGAACCGGCAGAAGCTGGTCCGCTTCGTCGCCCAAGAGGTCCTCAAGGACCGCAAGATCCCCCACTTCTCCAAGACCGCCGTCGCGGAGATCCTCCGGGAGGCCCAGCGCCGGGCCGGCCGCGCGGGGCAGCTCACCCTGCGACTGCGGGAACTGGGCGGCCTCATCCGCGTCGCGGGTGACATCGCGAACTCGGAGGGCGCGAAGATGGTCGAGCCCGAGCACGTGCTCCGGGCGAAGCGGGCGAGCCGCTCGTTGGAGCAGCAGATCGCGGAGCGGGTCATCCAGCGCCGCCAGGACTACCGGATGTTCACCACCGAGGGCTCGGCGGTGGGCGTCGTGAACGGCCTCGCGGCCCTGGTGGGACAGGAGGGGATGACCGAGTTCTCCGGCATCGTCCTGCCCATCGTCGCCGAGGTCACCCCGGCCCACGCCACGGGCGGCGGGGCGGTGGTCGCGACGGGCAAGCTCGGGGAGATCGCGAAGGAGGCGGTCCAGAACGTGAGCGCGCTCATCAAGAAGTACACGGGGGAGGACATCTCCCGCTACGACATCCACATCCAGTTCGTCGGCACCCACGAGGGGGTCGAGGGGGACAGTGCCTCGGTCTCCATCGCGACCGCGGTCATCAGCGCGCTGGAGGGCGTCCCGGTCGACCAGCGGGTCGCCATGACCGGCTCCCTCTCCATCCGCGGCACGGTCCTCCCCGTGGGAGGCGTCACCGCGAAGGTGGAGGCGGCGAGCGAGGCCGGGCTCCAGAAGGTCCTCATCCCCGAGGACAACATGGCCGACCTGATGCTCGAGACCCGCTTCAAGGACAAGGTCGAGGTGATCCCGGTCCGGACCCTGCGGGACGTGCTCAAGTACGCCCTGGTCGGCATGGAGGAGAAGAAGGCGTCCCTCCTGGAGCGCCTCGCGGACCGGATGGTCCGGGTGCGCGGGGACGTGTCGCCAGGACCGACGAGCGGGAGCAGCGCGCCGCTCGTCACCCCCAAGCCGAACTGAGCGGACCGGGGGAACGGAGGGGCCCCACTGCTCATGCCCCCTGCGGAGGGTCGGCGCGGCACCCTGCCGAAGCACTTCACCACCCCGGAGTTCGGTGCGGAAGGGTCCGGCGAGGAGGAGGAGATGCCCCGCCAGGGGCGCCCCTGCTACATCTTCAACCCGATCCTGCGCAAGAACATGGACGACTCCGCCTGCGAGCACTGCCGGTTCTACCTCACCTCACGCTGCCCGCACCTGGACGAGTTCATGGAAGACCTCGACGAGATGAGCCCCGAGGGCTAGCTCCGGGGACCGACAGGCCGCTTCGCTCGTTCCGGGTCTCGAGGTCGGTCGGCTCACCTGCCTTCCGCGGCGGGAGGATCTTGCGTGCGGAACGTGTGTCCCGCGGGAGGGCCAACGGGCCTTTGGAGCCCCGTGGTGCATTCCTGGTACGGTCCCACGTTGTCTCCAGGAACCAGGTCCACGAGGGATCCCGAAGTGCTGGCCGAGGTCACCCAGCGTGTGGTGGAGGTCTCCCATCCCCGTCGGATCATCCTGTTCGTCGGCAGCTCGTGGGGAGATGGGACCCGAGAGCGACCTCGGCCTTCCGGAAGAGGTCGAGAAGAGGGTGAACCGGTCGCATGTGGCGCAGCGGATCTAGCGTGGCCTGTTCGGTCTCGGGTTCCCGGTGGACGTCGTGGTCGCCACCACCAGGGACATGCGAGCGTACCGCGCGATCCTGGGATGACCCATAGGCCCGTGCTCGAGGAGGGCGAGGTGATCTATGGTGAGTGAGCGGCCCTCCCCCCGGTCGCTATAGCGCTGGCTCATGGTCGCGAACGGCGACCTCGCCCAGCCCCTCCGCGCGTCGACCGGGGACCGGCGACCGAGGCCGGTGCGCCCGGCTCCCCTCCGCGGCATCGCAGACCGATCGGGCTTCACCTCCCTTCCGACTGGGTGTTCCCGGCGCACGCTCCTAGCCACCCGAAGGCCCGGCGATCGCCCTCCCCCATCTGAGCGATGGTCCCAGGTGAGAGACCCCGGCCGCACCGGCGCTTCGATACGCTCCCGCCGCTCGCCCGGCTCCCGGGGTCCCGCTCGCGCGGTCAGGCGGAGGACCTGGGTCCGCCCCCATCCGAGATTTCATAGGTGGGAGGGGTGCTCCTCGTTCCCCAGGCATCGGAGAAGGAGGGGGAGCCGTGCGGGGGCTGTACATCGGGAGGTTCCAGCCCTTCCACAACGGGCACCTGGAGCTCCTGGTGCACGTCCAGCAGACCTTCCGCCCGCACGAACTCCTGATCGGGATCGGGAGCGCCCAGGTCTCGCACACGCCGAGGAACCCGTTCACCGCGGGGGAGCGCTTCGAGATGGTGAAGAGGACCTTGCAGGCGGAGAGGTTCGAGGACTTCTGGCCCATCCCGGTGCCCGACGTGGACCGGCACAGCATCTGGGTCTCGCACGTGGTCTCGCTGCTCCCGGCGTTCGAGCAGGTGTACTCGAACGACCCTCTCACGGTCCACCTGTTCCAGAAGGCGGGCTTCGAGGTCCCGAGGCTCCCGTTCTTCAACCGGGGAGAGTACGAGGGGACCGAGATCCGCCGGAGGATGGTCGAGGAGGAGCCGTGGGAGCATCTGGTCCCCTCTGCGGTGAGGGTCTTCCTGCAAGAGATTAAGGGGGCCGAGCGGGTGCGACTCCTCTCCGGGTCGCATGAGGCGTCCCGGGTCGAGGACGAGGACCATGCAGGCAAGCACCACCAGCGAACGCTCCGACCGGCGCCGTCCATCGACCCCTCCGACGAAGGCTAGCGCCTCCACCCCCTCCCCGGCGCCGGAGGGAGCGAAGGGGGAGAGGAGCTCCCAGTGGGCCTTCGACACCATCGCGGTCCACGGCGCCTTCGAGGAGGACCGGAACGCGGGCGCGGTGATCCCGCCCATCTACCAGACCTCGACCTACCACTACCCGGAGGCCTACTCGGAGGCCCGGCACGGAGGGAAGGTCCACCTCTACTCCCGGGTCGACAACCCGAACCAGACCCAGGCCTCCGAGGTCATCCGACGGCTCGAGGGAGGGGCGGCGGGGCGCGTCTTCTCCTCCGGCATGGCCGCCCTCTCGGCGGCCCTCCTGGGGACCCTCAAGCAAGGGGAGGAGGTGGTCGCCTCCGAGGAGCTCTACGGGAACACCGTGACGCTCCTGCGGGACGAGTTCCCGCGCTTCGGCCTGGGGGTCCGCTGGGTGCCGTCGGAGCGCTCCGCCCACGTGGAGGAGTACCTCTCCCCTCGCACCAGGCTCCTGGTGCTGGAGACCCCCACCAACCCGACCCTTCGGGTGCACGACATCGCCCGGTGGGCGAAGGTGGCCCACGGGGCGGGGGCGCACCTGCTGGTCGACAACACCTTCGCGAGCCCCGTGAACCAGAACCCCATCGCCCTGGGGGCGGACCTGGTCATGCACTCCGCGACCAAGTCTCTGGGGGGCCACTCCGACCTCATCGCGGGGGCCCTGGTGGGCCCGACCTCCCTGCTCGAGAAGCTCGACCCCTTCGCCCACACCCTGGGCGCGGCGCTCGACCCGCTCGCGGCCTTCCTGCTCATCCGGGGGATCAAGACGCTGCCCTTGCGCGTGCGCCGCCAGAACGAGAACGGACGGGCGGTCGCGGAAGAGCTCCGAAGGAGCCCCAAGGTCGAGCGCGTGCTCGTCCCAGGGAGCATCTCCTCCGAGGAGGAGGCGATCTGCGCTCGCCAGATGCGCGGAAGGACGGGGATGGTCTCCCTCGTCGTGCACGGGGGCCGTGAGGGGGCCCACCGGTTCATGGGAGGGCTCCGTCTCGTCCACCCCGCGAGCAGCCTGGGAGGGGTGGAGAGCCTCGCCAGCATGCCCGTGGAGACCTCGCACCGGAGCCTCTCCCCCGAGGAGCTCGCCCGCCGGGGTATCTCCGAGGGCATGGTCCGCCTCTCCCTGGGGATCGAGGACCCCTCGGACCTCGTCGCCGACCTCACGCAGGCGCTGCGCGGGGTGTGAGGGGCTCAGGAACTCTCGTCGGTCTCGTCGGTCCCTTCGGCCTCGACTGTCCCAGGGGACGCGCCCTCGGTCCACGGGCCCGGGTCCCGGAGCCAGAAGGCCCGCTCCGTCCCCTTCACGACCTCGAAGCCGGTCGCCGTGTAGAGGGCGAAGGCGGAGGCGTTCTCGCGCACGACGTTGAGCTCGAGCTCCTTCTCGCCCTGGGCGTGGAGGGACCGCAGGGTCTCGACGAGGAGCGTTCGACCGATGCCGTGGCCCTGCTCCTCGGGCAGGACGGCGAGGGAGAGCAGCAGGGGGCACCGACCGGAGGCGTGGGTCACGAGCCCCACGCCGAGGACCTGCCCCGACCGCTCGTAGACCCAGGAGGACTCGCGGATCCATCTCCCCCACTCCCCTTTCTCGAGCAAGCGAAGGGTGGCCGCGCTGGAGCGGAAGGGGTCACCGTCGTCGAACCAGAGCCGGCTCAACCCTGCGCGGAAGGCGAGCGCGTTGACCCGCTGAACGACGGGCCGGTCCTCCGGGGTCACGGTGCGGAGACGGGCGTTGGAGGGAAGGGGCGGGGCCGAGGGCCACGGGTGGCCCGTCCCGCGCACCATGGCCGGTCTCGAGCAGCGCTGGAACCCCCGCCCGGCGAAGACGCGGCCCGCGATCTCCGTGGGGAGACCGGGGACCTCCTCAGAGACGAGCACGAGCGGGCCCTTCGCCTGCCCCACGGGGTCCGACTCGACCTGGCGGAGGAGCTGGGAGAAGGTGGCCGCGTTGCGATACCCCTCGGAGAGGAACAGGATGAAGCACTGGCGCCCCAGACGGGGGACCGCGCTCCATATCGCGAGAGCGATGCCGTCGTCCTTGGGGCCCACCCAGAGGAGCCCGTGGGCCCGGCCTTCCCGGATCCGTCGCTGGACCCGGGGGTAGGCGAGACGGAAGGTGCTGAGGAGCTCCGGGCTCGCCGCGTCCCGGTAGTCCTGCAGCAGGCGGAGCGCCTCCTCGGGGGCCTCACGGACCGTGAACCAGGAACGCTCGGGGACGGGCATCGGGAAGGGCTTCGACCGTATGCGCGATATATACCGAGGGTACGTGGGCCGGCCTGCGCCACTGTAGCTCAGTCCGGCAGAGCGGCTGATTCGTAATCAGCAGGTCGGGGGTTCAAGTCCCTCCAGTGGCTTCCTCTGGTTGTTCTAGTTCGCAGCCCCTTCCGCCTCGAACCTCCCGATGGCCTCGTTCGTCAGCTGTTCGTTACGGAGTTCCACCACCACAACGTCTTGCGAATGCCCGGGCTGGCCACCAGACGGGGGGGTTTCCCAGCCCCCATGCCTCCCTTCGACCAAGGGTCCTCAGCGCTCATGGCTCGGCTTGGGGGCCAGCCCGCACAGGTGGTTCTCAATCACTCGTAAACGTGTGGTACGTGTTGAGCCCCGATAGGGGCCCGTCTCAACTGGGGGCGGCGTAGAGGTGCTTCGCGGAGCCCTCACCCCGTTACCCACGCCTTTACCTCCAGGTCCCGAACGCGCTCAGCGATCGGGCGAGAGCGTTCGCTCCTTTCTCGTTCCTCAGCGTGCCTATGATCTTCCTCATGACCACCGCCCCGCGCATCCGGCGGAGGATCCCGTCGGCGGTCCCCTGCAACCTCTCGCTCGCACCCCGGACCACAGCTTCTACCGTCACCGGGCACGAAAGGGTCCCCTCCCGCTCCAGCCGCCCCTCGATCTTGCGATACGGGGGCCGCTCATCGATCTTCCCAAGCACGACCTCCGCCTGGAGCTGAGGGCCATGCCCAGAGGGTCCTCGTCCGTCCGGGAGCGTGGCGCGCACCTCGGCGCCACAGTCAATGCAGTCGTGGACGGCCTGGGTGTAGTCGGTGACCTTCCCCTCGCGGATCACCTCCACCTCCTGCTGGGTCTCGGTCCCCTTGAGCTTCAGGCGTGAGCCCTGGCACGTTCCGCAGAGGTGCGCGGTGGGCGCGACCTTCTCGTCAGGGACCAGGGGTTCACGAGTGGCCCCCTCGTGGCCGAACTTGGCTCCCGGCCTCTTGCGCTCTCCTGAAGGGACCCTCGGTCGAACCGGCTTGAGCCCCGGAGCGTGGTTCCTGGCGGATGGGGGAACGTTGGGGTTGACGTGAAGTGCGAGCTGGCGTCGGAGCTCCTCATCCTCCTTCCTCGGGAGCTGCTCGCGGAGCGGCTCGACCCCCTTCTGAAGCTCCCCGAACTTCCTCTTCGAGACGAGGATCTCGTCGCTGTGGTCTTCGGGAATGAGATGGAGGTTCGCGGTCCGCGCCCTCGAGGACACATGCCACGTTGTAAGCCGGACCGGATGGATGGCGTGCTACACCGCTTCGCATCACCGCACGGCTCGGGGGTGAAGTTCACCTCAGGAAAGGGAAGGTGGTCGAGGTAGCCGCTCACGTACCGGTCAACGATTCCCCCGCGGGGAGGAGGGGCCTGTTGTCGGTCGAGGCGATCCCCCATGAGCCCCTAGCTGCCGGAGTCATCGATCTCAGGAGCAGGCTCCGCACCGGCGCCCGGGCCGGTAGGAGAGGACGTGGCCTCCCGGGGAGAGGAAGTGAGCCTCTTCTTCCTCCTCCTCCTCGTCATCACCACCACCACGGCGAGGGCGAGCATGACCACGGCCGCGAGACCGGCCAGCAGGGCAAGGCTCGCGATCTCTCCCAACCCCAGGAGGGAGAAGCCCTTGGACGGAGGAGGAGAGCTTGTCGGGCAGTTTGGTACGACCAGATCGATGGAAAGGTTCGACTGGCGGCTGGCTCCCCACGAGTCGGTGACGTTGAACCAGGCCGTGTACCCAAACACCTTGTACGGGCCGGGAAACCCGGTGATGTAGGGCGGAGGGGCGTAGGTGTGGTTCACGATCCGGGCGGAGGAGTCCGGCGACGCGTCGCCGAAGTTCCACGCGTACCGGTAGGGAGCGTGTGCCCCGGATGCCCACCCGGAGAGCTGGACCACCCACGTCAGCGTGTCGTTCCCGCAGAAGCCCGAGAATATAGGGGAGCTCGCAACCGCGCCGATGGTCAGGGGTGGAGGGGGGATGGCTTGGACCGTGAGCGGGTTGCTCTCGCCGACCTGGTAGGACGCGTCGGTCACCCAGACACGATAGGTGTAGTTCCCAGGGTGCCCCCACGTGAGGGAGGTCGCACTGCACCCCGTCCGGGTCGTGTTGGTCCCGTTCAGGGCCCAGACGCAGGTGTAGGGCGGAACCCCCCCAGAAACGAAGGGGGTGAGGGTGAGCGGGGCCCCCGAGACCGTTGTGTTCGCGCCGGAGGAGAGGACGACCTGGAGAGGCGGCGGGAGATAGTCCGCGGAGAGGTATCCCTGCGCGGACACCGAGATGTTCGCCCATGGGGTGTAGTAGTACTGGACCGTCCCCAGGGTGACCGGGGCGAGCACCCATTCCTGGAAGGTCCATCCTCCCCCGCACGGGAAAGCACGGGCGGGGTAGGTCCCGGCCCGAAAGGACGCGGAGGCGCCGTTAGCGTAGGTGGAGCCGTTGAAGAGGACCGGGCCGCAGGAGGTAGGAAATACGGCGAACGAGAGGGTGTACTGGGGCGGCGGCCCGCCTCCCCCATTGGACACCGTGAAGGAGGTCGTCGCGTTCGCGCTGCTGCCGGCGGTATCGTTCACGTAGACCCGGGGAGCGAAGGACCCGGTCGCCGTGGGCGTGCAGATCCACGAGGAGACGTTCAGCGTCGCGCACCCCGGGGGAAGCCCGGTGTAGGTGTAGGTCAGCGCGCCCTTCCCTCCGGAGGCGTAGACAACGAGCTGGACCCCGTACCCGAGGTTCAGGGAGGAGGGGTTGGCGAGGAAGGAGGAGATGGTCAGGTTGGAAGCGATCGTGACGGGCACGGACGCGCTTTGGACGGTCACCCCGTTCAACGTTGCGTTGACGAATAGATAGGAGGTCCCGGCGGAAGACCCGGCGGTGAACTGGACGACCGGGCCGGTCGTCGAGTTGAGCGTCCCGAGGGCACGGTCCATGGACCACGCGTAAGTCGTCCCGGTAAGGCACGAACCGCCCGAGCAGGCGGGGTGGGCGGCAAGGTCCGTGGACGCCCCGACCGACACGTTGGCGCTGGGAGGGGTCACGTAGGCGCCGATCAGTCGCTGGGAAGAGAAGGAGATGAGCGTGACATTGTTGGACCCGTAGTTGGCCACGTAGAGGTCCCCGTCCGCGACGTCGAACGCGATGGCGGTCGGATCGATACCCACTCGGAACGAGCCCGTCGAGCGGGACCCTGAGACGTTGCTCAGGTTCGCCGACCCGAAGTTCGCTACGAACACGCTCCCGAGGTCCGGGTCGAAGGATGCCGAGTCGGGCCCCTGCCCCACGGGCACCGTACCCACGAGCCCGACCCCTGAGACCACGCTCACGTTCGCCGTTTGATTGTTGACGACGTAGAGGTCGCCGTTGGAGGCATCGACCGCGGCCTGCCACGGTTTCTGGCCCACCGTGACACTCCCCACGACGCTCGTGCCTGAGATGGCAGTGAGAGAGTCCGCGTAGGTGTTCAAGGAGTAGACGTAGAGATCGACCGGATCGTAGAGCAGGTTCTCGGGGTAGCTTACGCTGGGAAGTGGGAGGGTGGCCAGGAGCGAGGAACCGGAGATGACGCTCACATTGGAGGAGCCCGTGTTGAGCGCGTAGACATCCCCGTCGGCATCGTCGTAAGCGAGCGCGTAGGTGAAGGCCCCGGTCGTGGTTCGACCGATGACCGTGGTTCCCGAGATCTCCACCACTTGGCTCGAGGGAGCGGCGCAGGAGAGATAGATGTTCCCTGAGGAGCGGTCGAACGCGAGCGCATCCGCCTCGGGGGTGACCCCTCCACAGACCGAGAAGTTCCCGACATAACGCGTCTGCGAGAGCACGGTCAGGGACGCGTCCCCGCTGCTCACGTACACCCACCCGTCCTGGGGGTCCACCAGAAGGCCCATCGCGTAACCGCCGATGGCGAGCCTGGCGATCTCCGTTCCCCCCCATAGGACCGACACGCTCCCTCCGCATCGAGCTCCACACCGGTCCGCGGAGTTCACCACGTAGACGTAACCGTTGAAGGGGTCGTAGGCCGCCAGGGTGGGGCTGTCGCCCACGGGGATCGAGGAGACCGTCGTGCGAGGGGCCGGGCCCTGGGAGAGGGGGGCGGTCCGCGCTGAGGCGAGAGAGGAGGGCAGGGGGGGTGGGTCCGAGCGTTGGGAGTTCGGCCACGGCGGTGCGAAGACCATGAGCGCGATCGCCACCATAGCGAACGCTCCCGCGGGCCCGAGCGAAACGCGCCGGAACATGGCCGACCCTAGAAGCCCCCGAGCGCTATTTGGACGCTCGACCGACCGACGGACGAGCCCCCCGCCACCGAGCGTTGCACGGATTCGTGGGTCGCGGGCTGCTGCCCGCGGGGATGCCAAGCCGGTGACGTGCATCACCCCGGCCGCCGCGCGCCTGGCTCGCCCGCCGTTCCGAGATAGAACTATCAGCAGGGCCAGCGAATCCCGTTCTCGGGACCAGGCACCCCGAGGACGGACCGATGGTGCTCTTCCCCGACCTGCCCTCCGACATCCTGGGGAAGATGTTCCCCACGCTCTCCCCGTGGGTCGCGGCGCTGGTCGCCCTGGTCGTCCTGCTCGTCATGGGCTACATCCTCGCCTACCTGGACCGGAAACCACTGCAGGAAGCGGCCCAGGTCGTCGAAGGGGCGCGAGCGCTGACCCACGTCGCGGGGAAGGAAGCGGCAGGCCTCTCGCTCACGGTCCGGGTCCTGAGAGTGCTCTCTGGACCCTCCGTGGTCACGCTGGGATCGGTCCTGGGCACGGTCCTCGCCGGGCCGCTCGGGGGGTTTGTGGGAAACCCCATCGCCCCCCTAGGTTTTGCGCTGGGGGAGCGGCACCGGTCCAACGAGAGCTGGACCGCGTGGCGGGCGACCTTCATCGCAGGGTGGATAGGGTCGTGGGTCTCCAGCAGCGCGATCGCCTACGGAGACCGCGCGCTCCCCTCGGGGTCCACGTGGTCCGTGAGCCTCATGGGGCACCCCGTGACGATCGCGATCTCCGTCGTCCTCGGGGGCGTCGTCGGGGTCCTGACCGCGTCGCTCGCGCGACGCGGGGGCATGGTGGTCATCGAGGCCACGAGCGAACGGAGCACCTACGCGCTGTTCGATGCGTTCATGGTATGGGGGATCTCGCTCCTCTTCCTCGTGCTCGCGATCGACGTAGCCACGTACCAGCTCGGCGGAGGGTACTGGGAGATCTTCATCGGACTGCGCCCGAGCTGCCCATGCCACAACCTTGGGAACGTGTCCATGTTCCTGTCCGGTGTCGCGGTCTCGATCTTCCTCTCCGCGCAGATCACCACCCGGACCCTGGCCAAGATGGCGAGGGCCGAGGCGGCCGAGCCGCGCCGCGGTTCCAAGGACCATACCCTCCCGAAGTTCCCGGGAGATTGGATGGCGCTCCCTTCCCTGTCGAACTCGGCCCTGTCCCGGGGGTTGGGCGGAGGGATCCTGAGCTTCCTCATCGGGAGCGTCCTCGTGATCTCCTACCTGACGACCTTCCCGTGGGAGTGGTTCAACGGGTCAACGATCCAGATCTTTGCCCCTCTGGTCTTCCTAGGTGCGAGCGCCACACTAGGAGCCGCGGTGACCGAGGTGGTGACCAGACATGGAGAGAGACTCCAGCCGTTCATGGAGACGGTCGGGGAGCTGCTCTTTGGGATCGCGACCGGGGCAGCGCTCGCCATCCTGGCAGTGATCGCCGCGCTGACCGAGATCGGAGTGTTGGGCTACGGGTGGATCACGGTGGGGTCCCTCGCCGGCCTGGTGATCTTCGCGATATGCCACGCGAACGCCAAGTCCATGTTCCGCCATGCACAGATCGGTGGACCTTCCACCCCCCCGAATACGTAGAGAAGCGGCCCTCCACGAGGCCCGTGCTCGAGCCAACCCGCACGAAGGAGAGGACCCGTCCGGCTCGAGTTGGACAGGAACGTCGGATCTCTGAGGGTGCGCGTGTAGCTCCGGGCCTCCCGGGACCGCCCACTTCGGGACGAGATCGCCCAGCCCCAACCGAGAGAACAGTGGGGTCGGGACCCTGGACCTCTGCTCCACGGCGAGGGGGGGCTTGCGGGGGGGGCCAGAGGGAAGCCCCTGGAACCGAACCTCCTGCGACCGCCCTCGCGGCTCCCCGGGCCTAGGGTCCCGTCACGAAGCAGACGAGGTCCAAGCCCGGGTCTGGAGATCACGGGGCGGAGACTTATCAGAGACCAGCCTCCAGGGTGACCCATGGGCGCTTCCTCGTCCCCCTCCGAAGGCGCGTCATCTCCTCCTCCTCCGTCGTGGGTCAAGGAGAACGTCGAGAAGCCGCCCGAGGAGGAGAGGAAGAAGCGCGAGGCGAAGTTCGGTCACGCACTCCACTTCCGCCCTCCCCCCAAGAAGGTCCACGAGGCCTGTGGCGCTGGCGCCTCACGCCCTTCGGGCGGCCCTCGTCCCCACGGATGAGAAGGGGGGGAGGGCCCCCGGTCCCCCGGGCCCTCCGGCCCTCGGGGAGCGCCCTGCGCGCAACTGCCCTGGCGGTCGGGCGGTCGGCCGACGGGCGGGAGGGAGGGCAGGCCGAGCTCAACCGAAGAGCGGCACCTTGGCCGCCTTCCCACCGGCACGGGGGATCGCGGCGACGGCCACCGCCGCGACGAGGCCGAGGGCGACCATGGCGTAGAACCCCGTCGTGAGGTCGGTGAAGCGGTTCGCCGACAGGGCCCCCACGACCAGCGGGCCGATGACGCCCCCCACCCCGGTGCCTAGTCCGAAGACCAGAGAGTTCGCGAGGGACGTGGAGTGACGGTCCACGTGCTCCGCCGAGAGGGACATGAGGAGCGGGAATGCGCTGAACGTGAAGAATCCGATGAGGAGGAGGAGCACGATAGCGCTGACCCCGGAGATCGCGAGGAAGCCCAGGGTCGAGAGCGCGGACCCCACCGAGGTGAGGGCGAGCAGGGCCCGGATGTCGAAACGCCCGGCGAGGAGACCGAAGACCGGCTGCCCCACGATGCCTCCGACGTACATGATCGTCACCTCCACGCCGAGGGGGGCCCCGGGCCAGAGCGGCCGCACGTACTGCATGTAGGTGGGGAGGAAGGCGACGATGCCGAGGTTCGCCGCCGAGCGGACGAAGGCGACCACGGTGAGCACCACGATCCCCAGCGTGAGAGCGGTCCGGGCGCTCGGCGCGGCGCCGGGGTCCTTGGATTGGAGCGCAGGGCCCTCGGAGCCATGACGGCCGTGCTGGGCGACGATCAGGGAGGCGAAGAGCCCGACCACGGCGAAGACCAGGAGGGAGGAGTCCTGCGTCAGCGCGAGCCCGACCGCGAAGAAGAGCGCGGGGTAGATGGCGCGGCCGACGCTCCCCATCGCGCCGTTGATCCCCAGGGCGGTCCCGAGGTCCTTCTTCTCGAAGCTGCCCTGCAGCAGGCTCGCGCCGAGCGGATGGTAGAACGAGGTGCCGAAGCCGACAATGAAGGAGGCGAGGGCCGCCCCGGCGAACCCGGTCGTCCCGGAGAGGAAGGCGAGCGAGACGTAGAACCCGCCCATCCCCGATCCCAGCAGCACCAGCCCCAGGGCCATCAGGGCGAGCGGACGGCCCGAGCGGTCGGACCACCTCCCGACGTAGAGGCTGAGCAGCGAGGAGGAGGCGTAGTAGACCACCAGCATGACGGTGATCTCGAGCGGGGAGATGCCGTGCCCGCTCGCCAGGATCGCCGCGATGACCGGGACGAAGAAGCCGGTGCCGTCGTTGACGAAGTGACCGAGGCTCGTCACCGCAAGGAGGGCCCTTCGGTTGGTCTCCATGGAACGGGGGCCCCCCCCTCACCCGGTATATCGTTTGGGGTCTCTCCGCAGCTGGGACCGTCCCCCCTTCAGGAGCGACTCGCCAGGGAGCGGTAGCGGGACCGCTCGGGGGGTCGGGACCGGGCCACGGACCGGCGATCGACGGCGCTCTACCCCGTCGGGGGTGGGAGGGGTGGGGGGGGCGGAGGAGGCGTGAACGGCTCCTGGGCCGGCGGCTGCGGCGCAGGCCCCGTGCCTCCCGAGGAGGGGGCCCACGACCCACCGCTCGGAGGCGTCGGTGAGCTAGGCGTCGCCCCCTTGCCCGAGCGCTTCCTGCGTACCAGGAGCAGCGCCGCGACGACCGCGGCCACTCCGACGACCCCCGCGAGGATGAGCAGGTAGAGGTCGAAGGCCAGTCCGCCCTGGACGTGGGTGGTCGAGGAGTTGCCGACGCTCGGCCCCACCGAGATGGAGGAGTTCGCGAACCAGGAGAACCCGAAGGTCGGGACGCTCCCCCCCGGGCCCCAGTACGGCTGCTGGAAGGTGACCACGAGGCTCATGTTGCCCGTGCCCCTCGTCGAGGCCGCGGTGAAGACCGTCGTGTTCCCGGTGGCCGTGCTCAACGTCCCCAGGGTCGACGGGTGGAGCGACCAGCCGTAGGTCAAGGCCCCCGGACAGACGTTCGGGGCGCAGCTCGGTTTGGAAGAGAACTGGGTCGACGTGCCGTACCCGTTGATGCTGGTGTCCGGAAGCGGGTCGGGCGCCATGTAGCTCCGGTCGACGGTGTAGACCAGAGGAGAGGGCGGCGCCGCCACCTTCACCCCGTTGAGGGTCACGTTGAGGAAGAGCGTAGCGACCCCGGGAACGTACCCCGAGGTGAGCTGGATGCTCGGCCCTCCCACGAGGGGGCCCCCTACGGTCTGGTTGAGCGCCCCTAGGCCGTTGGTGAGGGCCCAGACGTACTGGGACCCGTAGGGGCAGGTGCCGGTGCCGCAGACGGGCTTCGCGGTCACCCCCTCGCTCCCTCCGAGGCCGAGCCACGACCCGGAGCCCTGGAAGGTGACCTGGACCGCGGTCAGGGTGGGGACCGTCGCGGAGATGGTGATGGCCGCTTGCGCGGTGGAGCTGTGGCCCTGCAAGGAGGCCACCACGGTGAGGGTCGCACTACCGGCGGTGGTACCCGCCGTGAAGGTGACCGGGCTGCCCCACGGGCTCGAGAGCTGGCCCATCGCGCTGCTCAGCGACCAGGTGAAGTTCACGGAGGAGGGGCACGAGCCTCCCGTGCAGGAGGGTTGCGCGTTGAAGGAGAAGGAGCTCCCGATGGGCAGGGTCTGGCTGCCCGGGGTGATCACGACGCCGTTCAAGGTCGGCGCGTTGGACGGGGTCAAGAGCTCCGCGTCGGCGCCGTTCGAGACCTCGAGGAGGTTGCGTGTCGCGTCGAAGGCCATGAGGGTGGGATAGCCACCCAGGGGGATGCTCCCGACGGTGAGCCCGCTCGGCCCGTAGATCTCGGTCGCGTTTCCGCTGAACTCGTTCGCGATGAGGAGCTGCTGGGACCCCGGGTCGTACTGTGCTCCCCAGGGAGTGGAGCCGACCCCCACGACTCCGGTGAGCAGCACCGTGGACAGGTTCACGACCGCCACCTGGTCCGCGGCCCCGTTCGGGGTGTAGACGTTGTCGTTCGAGGGGTCGTAGGCGATCTGCTCGACGACGGAGGAGGAGCCGACGGGAGGCGTGAAGGCCCGGACGTTCTGGGTGAGCGTTTGGGTGGACGGGTCGATGAGGCTGAGGTTCCCGTCCGCGTCCACCGCGACGACCTCCTTGAGGTTCGCGGCGTAGATCTCCCCGCCGGGCGCCGCGGTGTACGGACCGATCGGGACCGTCGCGGTGACCGCGGCGGTGGCGGGGTCCACCACGTCGATCTCGGCGGTCGCCGGAGCGCACGAGCCCATGTCCGAGACGTAGAGGTCACCGTTGGCGGGATCGTAGACGACCCCGTTCGGGTCGCAGGCGACCGGGATGGTGGAGAGGAGCGCCCCCGTCGTCCCGCTGATGACCTCAAGGCCCGCGAGCCCCCAGTCGGCCACGTAGAAGTTCCCGTTGCTGGGGTCGAAGGCGACCGCCTGCGGACCGTTCCCGACCGCGGTGGTCGCGACCACGGTGTCGGAGGCGAGGTTCACCAGGACCACGGTGGAGGCGCCGGTGTTGACGTTCCCCACGAGCATGGTCCCCGCCGCGTCGTCGAAGGCGGCCCCGGAGGCGAAAGTCCCCACCGAGATGTTGGTGTAGCTCCAGGCGGGGAGGAGCTGACGCGCGGACACCGTGGGACCCACGGCACCCGAGGCGAGCCCTGCGATCGCCACGCGATCGGAGCCCAAGGGACCATGGGCCCCTGAGGAAAGGAGCGTGACCGGGGCGGGCGTCGAGGCCAGCGCCGAGCGCTGGCTCGGAGAGGCGAAGGACCCCCACGGAGAGGAGCAGAGCAACACGACGACCGCGAGGACGCCTATCGCGGAGGGGATCCCCCTCGCCAACGAGAGCGCGGGGAGAGGGGAGGTCGGGCGCGCTGATGGGTGCGGAACCATGTTGGTCCATCTTTCGGGGGAGCAAAAACAGTTTCGGCCGACCGGGGTGGGCTGTGGAGTCCAACAATTACTTCCCACTCAGGGAAGGAGGCGAGGAAGACGCGGGGGGAAGGGCGAGCGAAGCGAGCGAGCCCAAGGGGGGCCCGGGGAGAGGGCATCTCGCGCTTCGTCCAGGAAGGGCTCGCCAAGCCCGCCGAGCTCCGCCGGACCGTCCCCCCCTCCTACCTGAGCCCCTCCAGCACCAACCGGGGCTATCTCGCGCGGCCTACCGGCCCCGTGACCAAGCTCACCGACCTGCGGATAGCCTACCTGGTCAATCAGGCCGAGAAGGGATTCCCGGTGGACTCCCTGGGCTGGATGGCGGCTCGCTGGGGCCTGACCAAGCGCCGCCTCCGACAAGTCCTTCAACGGTGGCGACAAACGGGGGTCGTGCCCACCCTCAACCCCCATCGGCGACCCCCCTCCCCACCTCTGACCGAAGAGGAGAAGCGGATCATCACCGCGGAGTGGCAACGCACCCGCCGCGGGGCCACCAAGCTCTGGAAGGGCCTCGCCCGCCGAGGGATCCACATCCCCAAGATGAAGATCTACCGGTACGCCCTCGCCCAGCGCTGGACCCGCCCCAACCCCCGGAAGCGCAAGCGCCGCAGCTACGTTCGCTACGAGAGGAAGCACTCCGGTTCCCTGCTTCACGGGGACTGGCACCGCACCTCCCCCGCCCACCCTTACGTCATCCTCTGGGAGGACGACGCGAGCCGGAAGGTCCTGAGCGGGGGGGGAGTTCGACGCGATCAGCGCCGAGCAGTCGATCGAGACCCTGAGGGCGGCCCAGGGGGAAGCCCGCAGCTGGGGCCTGGAGATCCGCGAGGCCAACACCGACCGGGGGAGCGAGTTCTACTGCACGGAGAAGGACCTCCACCGCTCCGGGAAGAGCCAGTTCCAACTCTTCCTCGAGGAGCAGGTGATCCGTCACGTCGTGAGTGGGGTGAACCACCCTCAGACGAACGGCAAGCTGGAACGGATCTGGTACGAGTACGACAAGCATCGGTGACGGTTCGCCACCCTCCAGGCGTTCATCGACTGGAACAACGACCAGATCCACGACTCGCTGTGGGTCGAGGTGTTCGAGACCCCCCGAGAGGCCTTCCAACGGAAGATGCCCCCGGAGATTCTACTCGGACTACACGAGAGGCTGATCGAGGCTCAAGCATGAGGAAGAGAGCCTCCCCCCGCACCCCCCACCCTAGGGGAAATAATATCCTGGCTCAACACCGGGATGAGCCGCTTCTGACGGCACGTCCCTCCTGCAGGGTAGCGTACGGCCCTGATCCCTTGAGACCTCCTCTCGGGCGGCCCCAACCGTGTGGAGAAAGCTGGGGCTCTCCGGGTTCTTGGACGCACAACCCTGGTCACCCAGAAAGATGGCCCGCTCCTCACGTGGTGGGGGGGGCCAACGGTAGGGGGTGTCGACACCGTGGAGCGCCTGGCTTCCCCGAGGACGTCGATCCTCCGATGGGAGTGCCGTAGCTAGGTACGTCCGTTGAGGGCACCTACGCCGCAGGTCCTTTCTACGTGGGGAGCATCTCCGCCCACCGGAACTTTGTTGCGATCTCCGCCTGGCCCTGGGTCATGGATCCCAAGATGGTCTCAGGGGACTCCTTCGTGTCGGCCTTTCCGCCCCGGCTGACTGCTCCGATGCGGATCCGTTCCAGAGTCACCACGAGTTCCTACACCGTGGACCCCAGGTCCTTCGCCTCTCACGGAACCCGCCCACGACGGCTCGCCAGGCCTGAGCCGATCCCACCCTTTCCCGGCGTCACCGGGGCAATCTTAGATAGCGAGCCCCTCTCGAAGGGACCATGCCCGTCACGCAACAGGTCACCCTGCGAATGACCCAGAAGGAGAAGTACCGGTTCGAGGTGGACTGGAGCCTTCCATCGTCCGAGCACGGGACCATCGATGAACCCCCACCCCTGGGAAAGGGGGAGGGGCCGAACGCCTCCCGGCTGGTCGCCGCGGCGGTCGCCCACTGCCTTTCTTCCAGCCTGTTGTTCTGTCTCGAACGGGCGCATGCCCCGTCCGTGGGCATCGAGGTGACCGCCCTCGCCGAGATCTCGCGCAACGAGCGCGGACGTTGGCGGCTCTCCCGCGTGAGCGTGACCCTGGATCCACGGATCCCCGCCGCCCACAAGGACGCCTTCGAGCGATGCAAGGGCCTCTTCGAGGATTATTGCGTCGTGACCGAGGCCATCCGTCACGGCGTTCCGGTAGATGTGAAGTGGGCGGAAGCGTCCGACCCCAAAGTTGCCTGACTTCGCCGCGTGAGGTCAATTTCACGCCGACCGTGCTGTAGTTCTGTACGGAGGATCAGGCGGGGGTCTCGCCGGTCCCGCTCAGCTCAACCTGGACAGAATGCCTCGACGGCTGAGGTGAAAGTGTGTAACACATGCGTTCCGGCGGAGTTTCTCGAGGGGACGTACATCGCCACGGATTCTCCAGCGCCCGGCGAACTCATCGTTACGAGGCTTGCTCCTCTGGAACCCGTGGGGAGGTCCCCGGGCTGACGGTGGACGAGACATGTCCTGGCCTTATTGCGGTTTAAGTGGCAGGTAGGTAGGTATCGCCTCCGAGGAGGGCGAGAAGTTCCTCCTGCTCCCCGTTGAGCTTGGTGGCGAACTCCCGGACCGTTTTCCCGGACCCGATCTTCACCACCGA
>DAHUZP010000007.1 GCA_027306505.1 Thermoplasmata archaeon
CCGGGTCGTCGTCTCGGGACACCACGTCGCGGTCGTTTTCGAGAATCGCGTTGTGATGGCACGCGTGAAGCAGGCCATCCGGACCAATCGCGACACTCCCGTACGCGGCGTTGCAATAGTAGTAGCGGAAGAACCGGCCCCCTCGCATGACCTGGGTCGCTACGCTCTCGCCGGGCAGCTTCCCTTCGAATCGTTTTGGGTCCGAACGCATCAAACTCAGCGACTCATCGATCCAACGTCCGATCCACGGTGGCAAATGCTTCTCATACGCCGGCCAGTAGCAGACGCTGAAGTTGGAGTTCCCAACGGATTCCTCGAGAGTTCGTATGAAGCCCTCTATCGGTACGTACGGTGAGCCGCTCGGTATGACAAGACGGAATCCAAAGTCGGTTCCAGCGAAAAGCTTCAGCTTGGGCAGGGCCAAGTCGATGCCCTTCCGTCCAGCAGAATTGACCCGATTCGCCCACTCCTGAGGCTCGACGCTGACTTGCAACGAGGCGTTGGGCGTCCGTTGAAGCTCTCTCTGGAAGGATTCGTTCATCAGGGCGCCGTTCGTGGAGAAGAAGAACGAATCCCACTGAGTGAGGTTCAGCAGAGAAGCGAGGTAACTCTTGTCCACGAGCGGGTCGCCGCCGTAGACCATGACATCCTTGAACCTGTTTCTACGCACCAACGATTTCACCTTGTCGAGCGGGAGCCTCTTGTGAAACGTAGGGCCTGCTCCGGCGTAACAGTATGTGCAACTTAGATTGCAAGTCCTCCAGGGCTCGACGTACAAGAAAGTTGGGTGTTGCAAACTTTCCCGAACAGCTCGTAGCCGTCGGACACCTTTGAAAAAGAGGAAGAGTGTTTCACCGAACTCAGCCCCAGCCTTAAGCAGATCCGGGTCCGCACCGTCTCTGGCCAAGACGTTGCACGCGGGGTAGTAGAAGAGGGAAGTCCGGCCTGGGAAGTTCAAGCTCGACACTACGGGGGAGGGGGCAACACTCACAACCACCTCTCGCATCTGCAAGGAAGGTTCCAAGGTTTCCTCTAGTTGTTACACTTGCAGTCCTTGGCGTTGCAGAGCGATCGCTCTGGAACGGAGTCCTTTTCGTTGACGAGGCGAGCCGCGTCCTTGACCGCCTTCAAGGTCTTCTCGCCCTCTCGGGGTGCCACCTTCTGACGCCATTCGGACATGATTTGGCTTGTAGGTTGTCTACGAATGGCGCTTTTGCCTTACCGGTGCGGGGGGCCCCAATGGAGCCTATGAGTCACCTGAATCCCGCCTCAATTAGCCACAACAGCCCTCCATCGCGATAGTGCGAACACCCTCTCGAGCCGAGCTCATTCTCCGACCGCCTTCGGGCAATCCCACTTCTCCTTCTCTCCGACCCGGAACTTCACCATCTCCACGCGCCGTAGCTTGAGCATCGCCTTCTCCGGACTCAGTCGAATCTTCGCCTCCCGTAACCACCGTAGAACCGCCACCCACAAGAGATACGCCACGTGGCAGACCAGCAGATGCGACTCCACCCGGTCCCGCGTGTGATGCTTGATCCCGGTGAGACCTAGTTCTACTTTGACAGTCACCCCGGCCTTACCGCGGGAGCCCCGTAGGGGGTAGGGGAGCCCTTCGGGTGGAACTCCCGGTTTCAAGATACCCTCCGAAGGCTTCCCCGCATGGGAGCCGCCCCCCTGCCCGCTGACGAGCCACCCCGGACCCTCGCCGACCTCAACCCCGAGTCCCGGGAGCCCTGGTACCCGGACTTCGACCGCTTCTTCCGGCCTTACCTCCCCCTCTTTGACCTCGACGGGACGGGCCGTACGGCGGAGCAGGCTCGCCGCTACTGCCGAGGCCTCCTCGGTAACGAGGAAGTCAAGTCGATGGAACCCATCGCCGAGCGCACCGGGACCCCCTGCCACCGGACTCAGCACTTCATCACCGACTCCCCCTGGCCCCCCGAGCTCGTCCAGCTCGCCCACGCGAAGGACATGGGGAGGCGTTTCGCCTCCCCCAACGGGGTCCTGGCCTTGGATGACGAGGGGGACCCGAAGAAGGGGGACGACTCCGCGGGGGTGTACCGTCAGTACTGCGGGAACCGAGGGAAGGAGGAGAACTGCCAGGTGGGGGTCTGCCTCTCCTACGTCCGCCCCGACCCCGAGCGCTATGCCAACATGAAGAGCTTCGGGATGGGGATGCAGCTCTACCTCCCGAAGGAGAGGGCGGAGGACCCCGTCCATCGAGAGAAGACCCACATCCCCGAGGAGATCGAGTACCAACCGAAGTGGAAGATCGGGCTCGACCTGATCGACCGGGTCCGTTCGCTCAAGCTCCCGCACCGGGCGGTGGCGGCCGACGCGGACTACGGTCGGGCGGGGGACTTCCGCAAGGCCCTCCGGGACCGGAAGGAGCCCTACGTGCTGGGGGTCCACCCCACCCAGACGGAGGTGCTCCTCCCCGGGGGGAAGGGAGGAGAGCCGCGGAAGCTATCGGACGTGGCGAAGGGGCTTCCTGAGAAGGCGTGGAAGAAGGTGGTGTGGTCGAAGGGGACGAAGGGGAAGCTCACGATGGAGGCGGCCCTGGTCCGGGCGAAGGTCTGCGTGGGGGGGAAGCCCATCGAGGACGAGCAGGTGGGGGTGGTCTTCGAGCGACGGACGAACGAGACGAAGGCCTACCTCCTCTGGGGGCTGGACGAGCTGGGGCTGCGGACCCAGCTCCAGCTGATCCGGGCGCGTTGGGGCATCGAGCTCTGGTTCGAGCACGCGAAGAGCGAACTGGGGCTGGATCAGTTCGAGGGACGGACATGGCCGGGGTGGCACCACAACGTGACGATGGTGATGCTGGCCCACGGGTTCCTGAAGGTGCAGAGGTCGGAAGGGAAGGGGGAGCGCGGGCCGCCCCTCCCGACCTTGTCCGCGGTGAAGCGCGGGGTGCAGCACCGTGTGACGTACGAGTTGGGGATGCGCCTGATCGAAGAGGAGGACCGGGACCGGCGCGAGCGGCTGCTGATCACGTATTCGTATGCGATGGGGAGGCCGCTGAAGCTGACGAAGGATGGACACCTGTTCGCCTCGAAGGACTGGAGGGACTACCTGGACGCTCCGCGCTGGTGAGGGACGCTCCCGGCGGGAGAGGTGGGTGGGCGAGGGCCCCGCTACCGGGCCGTGAGGCTGGAATGGACGCAGACGGAGAGAGCGTTCCATTCCCCTGACGCGGGGCGCGAGGGAGATCCCCGTTTCCCCTGACCCTCGGAGTGGGGCCTTCGAGACCGAGCGCTATCGGGCACCCTGCGAGACTGTCAAAATAGAACTAGCGACGGCTGAACGATTGTTACAACTCAGCGGAGATAGAGGCGATAGCGTTGGAACTCGTCGCGGTCGCAGTTGGTGAACGCATCGGCACACCGACGAGGATAGCCAGGGGTTGCACTTACCGCATACCGTGTGACGCACCCCTTTAGATTTGGACGCCCTTGGTCCGTAGACCTGCCGCACCTGCCCTCAGCGCAGCGGGGTCTGGCGGGAGAAGCCGCGACTCCCGGGAAGACCTGGGGCGCCGAGAAATAAGTGCAGATCGGGCTCGGAGGGATCGAACCTCACGCGAACGTTTCCGAGGTCGGAACGCGCCACGGGACGAGATCTGCCACCGACTACGAGTGGAGCGCCTATATGTTCGGCGTTTTGACCTCAAGGTTGCATGGCATCTCAAGGCAAGATCCGGTCCGGCGTCCTAACCCCAGCGCAGGCCCGGGAGATCTACACCTATAACGAGAGACTCTTCGAACGGTATGTCACAAAGATCCGACGGCTTCCTGAGCAAGCGGCCCGACGGCGCGAAGGAATCGGCCACGAGACGCTGTTCAACACCCTCGTGCACATCCTGAATGTCCACGAGGTCTGGT
>DAHUZP010000019.1 GCA_027306505.1 Thermoplasmata archaeon
CGGTGGACGTGGAGCGATTGGATGATCGGGGCCGCGGCTGCCGCGAGCGGGACGTTGTCCACGACGGAAGAGAGCAGTCCCAAGCTCCAGAGCATGACGCTCGCCAGGAGGAGATAGGATCCCGCCCCTGCGTTCCCGAGGGCCGAAGCGATCGCGTCGACCACCCCGGTGAGCTGAAGCGACCCCACCAAGAGGAAGAGGAAGAAGAAGAACGCCAGCGTCGCCCAGTCCACCCCCTTCAACAGGTCCTTCCAGCCATCGCGCCCCGCGACCAGGAGGGCGAGGAGGGCCCCGATGAGCCCGATCTCCCCGACGCTCGCGGGAATGTACAGATTCACCACGAGAAGGCAGATGGTCACTACGAACGCGGCGAGGGCGAGTCCCACGCGCCTCCTGTCCAGGTGCGGGAGGGGGGGAAGCTCCAGGGGCTTCGAGTCCGTCGCCTCCTCGCCATGGTCGACCGCCGGCGCCTCACTTCCTCGCGTCGGCCCGGTCTTCCTCGTGTCGCGTCGAGAGAGGGCCCAGAAGCCCAGGAGGGTGACCGCGAGGCCGCTCAGGGCGAGGGGGGCCGCATACTCGAGGAACTGGTTGAACCCGAGCCCAAAGTAGGTGCCGAGGATGACGTTCGGCGGGTCCCCCACGAAGGTCGACGCACCTCCCGCGTTCGCGCAGGAGATCTCCGCCAGGAGGAGGTTCACCGGGGAGACCCGCAGGGCACGGGTGACCTCCACCGTGATCGTCGCGAGCACGATCATCACGGTGATGGAGTTGATGAACGCGGAGAGGGCGAAGGATAGCAGGCTCATCAGCAGGAAGAGCCGAAGCGGTCTTCCTTCGGTCCGCTCCGCGAGACGTATCGCGAGGTACTGGAAGACCTTGAGCCGGTTGAGCAGGGCGGCCAGCAGGAAGAGGCCGACCAGCAGACCCAGCGTATCCCACTCGATGAAGCCCTCGAGGTTGCAGATGTGCCAGGGGCTCCCGATGGGCACGTAGCCGAACAGCGTGCAGGCCCCCAAGGCGAGGGAGCCGCCGTTGAGGCCTGAGGTCCCGATGGCTGCCAGGGAGAATCCGAGCCCTAGGAGCGCCGCTCCCGCCGCGATCCAGGTCCGATGCTCCTCTTTCCAAGCGAAGAGCACGTAGGCGGCGATGAAGGTCCCAATGGCGGCATACCCCGCCCAGGTCACGGACACGTCTCGGTCTCCAGGCCTCAACGACCCTGGGGGACCCCGTACCACTGCTCGAAACGGCCCAGGTTCTCGAGCGAACCGACGACGAGGACCAGGGTCCCCTGGTCGAACCGCACCGTGACCGGGGGATTGATGGCGGTCTCGTACTCCCCGTCCCTGCTCGCCCGTTCTCCCTTCGGTCGGATGATCCCGATGAGGATGCAACCGGTGGCCGCTCGCACCGTCGCGTCGGCCTGGGCAAAGGTCTTTCCGACGATGGGGGAGGAGGGGCCGACCTGGTACTCCTGGATGTCCGCGCCGTAGGTGGCCGTGGTGAGGTCCTCCACGGCGGTCGCGACATCCGGCCGGAAGGCGGCGGAGGCGCACAGGCGACCTCCCATGTCGGCCGGGGTCGCGACGTACGTCACGCCAGCCGCCTTGAGCGTGTGGCGAAGTTCCACACGTCGTACGCTGACGACCACGCGCACCTTGGGATAGATGGCGCGCACGTTGAGCGCTCCAATGAGGTTGTTCGTGTCGTCCTCGGAGGTGAAGATGATCGCTTCGCAGTCCCCCACGTTCGCCCGCCGGAACGCCTCCTCGCTGTTGATCGAGCCGTAGCAACCGAACACCTTCCCCTCCGCGCCGAGCGCCTGCACCAGCGGGACCTCCTCTTGGTTCTCGCAGATCACCGCCACGGATTGCTTGCTCGCGATGAGCTCGCGCACCGCCGCCTTTCCTACCGCGCTATACCCTGCAACCACCACGTGGCCTCTCATGTCCGTCCCCATGCTGCCCAAGAGCACTTTCAAACGAGTTTCCGTGACCGCCCCGAGGATCACGCTCAGGAGGTAACCCAGGAAGCCGATCTGGAAGGTCATCAGCACCGCCCCGATCACCCGTCCCCAGAGGGTATGGGGAACGATGTCCCCATAGCCGACCGTGGAAAGGGTCACGATCCCCCACCACAACGCATCCGCGAACTGGACCTGATGGCAGGTCGGGGAGTTCGTGAGGGAGTAGAGGCACGGGGTGTTGTTCTCGACCCAATAGTAGGCGGTGGAGAGGCCGAAGTAGACGAGCACGACGACGATGGCGACCTTCCAGACACGGCGGACCACGTCGACCAGGATACGAATGTTGCGCTCGAGACGACGCCCTCTGCGGACGGTCCGGTCGGTGATGCTCATGCGATGGCGGCTCGCGAGGGCCTCCGCAACGGTCCCACCCGGCGCGGGAAGGGGAGTCTGCGCTCAGATAAAGCTATATATGTATCCGAGGTCGGCGGACCCTTGCTCTCGTTGTCTGACTCCGAGATGCTGAGGGAGACACTGTTGTCCCAGACGGCATCCTCCACGACCCCCTCCAGCATGGTCTACACGCGTTTCGAGCGGGCACGCATCCTGGGCGCCCGCGCGCTCCAGGTCTCCCTGGGCGCACCCATCCTCGTGGAGATCCCCACGGGAGAGGTCGACCCGGTCGCCATCGCCGAGCGCGAGTTCGACGCTGGGGTGATCCCGATCACCGTTCGGCGCGGACGCGACTGAGGCTCCTCCGCTCACCTCTCGGCTCGTGGACGGAGCGTCCACCGCCCGCTTGTCCGCGGCTCCCTATCGCAGAGCGGGTTAGCTGGCAGGCGCCGTCGGGTTGTCCGCGGCCTTCGAAGGGCTCCCTGGGCCCAGGACCGACAACATCCGGCCCATCCCCTTGAGGGTCATCCGGAACTCCAACGGTGTCATGGACTGGATCAAGGAATCGACCACGCGGTCCCGCTTCTTCCCCGCGTTCTCGAGGGCCTTGCGTCCGCTGTCGGTGATCTCAAGGGTCACCCGGCGCCGGTCCTCCAGCGACCGGATCCGGTGGACGTAGTGTTTGCGCTCGAGACGGGTGGAGAG
The DNA here is from genome assembly GCA_027306505.1 of Thermoplasmata archaeon. Taxonomy (GTDB): domain Archaea; phylum Thermoplasmatota; class Thermoplasmata; order Lutacidiplasmatales; family UBA184; genus JAKAAX01. The sequence goes on from DAHUZP010000019.1 coordinate 3,062, forward strand.
CCCGGTCACGTCCGCCGGGGTCACGAGCAACGTCTCGCAGATCGTCCGCGAACCGAGGGGGCCCTGCTCATCGAGCGCCTTCAGTAGCAGGTACTGCCGGGCCGTGAGGTCCATCGCGCCCATCGCATCGTCGAGCCGGTTGAGCGTCCTCCAGTAGCAGAGGCGGAGGTGCCGAAGGAGCGCTTCTCGGTCCTCCGGGCGGACGCGCTTGGATGCCACAGGAGTTTCACGAGGGGGCGGCTGATGAAGATTGCGCGAGTCGTGATCGCACCCAGCTGCGATGGGGGGGACGGAACGCTTCCTCCGCCCTTCTTGCGTGGCTCACCGACCGTGGAGCGGAGCTAGCCCGCCCCCCCGACCGAGCCGGTGCGGAGCCCTCCCTCGACGGATGGGCGCACTTCAGGGGGGCATCCCCTGCGCGCAAGCGTGGGCCCCGGGCCGTCCCGGGGCAACGGGGGCCCGAGCTGTCTGGCAACGGCCCTCACTCGGGCTGGCCAGGTCCCGAGTCGGCCGGTGCCTCTGCACCGGCCGACTCGGCCGTCTCCCCCTTTGACGGGCCCTGGTCCTCGCCTTCCTTGTGAGGTCCCTCCGACCAGGCCTCGCTTTCCTTGGTCTCTGCCTTGGGAGGGGCTGCTGCCGCCGCCGGACCCCGCCCCTTTCGCTGACGCCTGGTGGAGAGGATCACCGATGCCACGAGGATCACGAGGAGCACCACGAACCCCATGATCGCGTAGAACTCGTTGGTGGAGGTGAACGCGGGGCTCACGTCCGTGAACTTCAGCGTGAGCGTGCTTGAAGCGGAGAGGGTCACGGACTGGTTCAACGTCTGCGCGACCGGTGTGAGGTCATAGGTCGAGGCGTAGGTCCCGACCACGGCGTACGAACCGACCGGCAGCCGGAAGACCGAGGCGCGGGTGGTGGTCATGGCGGAGGCCACCGCGGCTCCGGTGCTCGCCGAGAGGACCTGCAGGAAGACCCCGGCGAGCGCGGACCCGCTCTTGTCGACGGTGTCCACCGTGAGGTAGTAGACGGCGAGGTGGAGCACGACCGTCTCGGTCGAGCTGAGGGCGATCGAGGTGGTGTTCACGACCACTCCTTCCCATGAGGTGGTGACGCTGTAGGCGGCCCCTGGGAGCCGCACGGTAGAGAGGCCGGTGATCCCCGTCGTGACCGACCCATTCGCCTCTCCCAGCGGGGTCGACCAGCCGATCGAGGCGGTCGAGACCGGAAGGCCCTGTGCGTCCTGCGTTTCGAAGGTGAGGTAGTACACGGAAAGGTTCAGCGTGAGCGTGGAGGGGGCGCTCACGGTCACGACCCGGGTGTCGACCACGATGCCTTCCCACAGCGTCGTGAAGGTGTAGCTCCCGCCGGGCAGTTCGAGCCCGGCCGTCCCTGCGGAGCTCGTCACCAGGGTCGTGATGAGCCCGCCTCCGGAGCTGATCTCGATGTCCGCGTCGGCGACCGGGACCCCTTTGCTGTCGAGGGCCAGGAGGGAGACCTGGTAGAGCGAGACGGTGATGACGTAGGGGTTCGTCGCCGCGGGAAGCCCCAGGCCCGCGACCGTGGCCACCAGGCTGGTCTGCCAGTAGACCCGCACCGTGAAGGTGCCGACGGGGACGCGCGCCGTGGTGATGCCCGAGGAGTTGGTGATGCCGAAGGCGAGCACCAGTCCCGTCGTGATGTTCTCGACCAGGACGCTCGCCAGGGGAAGCGGCGCGCCCGTCGGGTTGATCACCTGGAAGGACTGGTAGAAGACCTGGGTCACCACGGGGTAGCTCAGGTTGCCCGAGACCTGGACCGTCGGTCGGGCCGGCTGCGAGTAGACGACCGACCCGTGCCAGATGACCGTGATCCCGTAGGCACCCCCGGGAACCTGAGTGAAGTTGAGGGTACCGGTCGAGCCGGTCACCATGAGGGGATACTGGGTCCCGTTCGGGTGGACCACGTAGACCAGGGCGTTCGAAAGCGGCGCCGAGGCCTGGTCCTCGATGGTGAAGGTGGGGTAGTAGACCTTCGTCAGGACGGTGAGGTCGGTCGATCCCACGACCGTGATCGAGGGGTTCGCGACCACGATGCCCTCCCACCTCACGGTCCCGGTGTAGGTCCCGTTTGCGAGACGGAACTGGGTGACCCCCGAGACGTTCGTGAAGTTGAGGAGGTTCGCGACCACGACGCGCGCACCGACCAGCACCTTGTGCGCGCTGTCCAGAACGTGCAGGGTGAGGAGGTTGGGGGCGGAGCCGACGAAGAACCCTGTGCAGCCCCTGGCCGCGCGTCCGAACCAGTGCCCGGTGAAGAGGTAGTCGTTGTGGTTGGTGTTGTCCGTCCCGTTGGCGCAGAACTGGTAGCCGCCGGCCGGCAGCCACGAATAGTTGTACGCGACGATGTAGGTCTCGTTGTAGCCGTAAGGGGCCGGCGGGACATTGGGCCCGAAGGCCGACATGGTCCCGGCACCGAAGAGCCCTCCCGTGAGGTTGGAGACCGTCCAGTTGACCGTCCAGTTCGAGTAGTCGTAGTTCCCCAGCGGGTCGGAGAGGTTCGCCCGCAGGCTCGCGACCGGTGTCCTCACGGTGTTGTTGAGGGCGCCGGTGATGGCCCCGTTGGGGCCCACCACGGCCGTCTGGTTGATCGCGAGGTAGGTGCTGACCGGGACGTTGAGGTCCGCGGGGTAGTACGTGCTGGCCACGTCCCCCCACCAGAACCCGTAGTGGTCCGATGTCGTCCCCGTGCCCTGGGCGAAGACCGCCTCCAGGGACCACCCCGTGGGGAGCGTGAGGAGGAGAGGGGACCCGTACACGATGCGGATCGGCAGGCCGATGCTGCCGGAGTAGCCCGAGGCGTAGGTGGTCACTCCTGGGGTCCCGATCTGGGTCGCGACCCCAGAGGGATCGATGGAGTAGAGGGTCATGGTCCACGAGCCCGAGGTGACGCTGCCGGTCTGGTTGACGAACACGTCCGCGACCGGGGTACCGTTGAGGGTGAGAGGGCCCGCGACCCGGGGGAAGAGGTAGAAGGGCGCCGTGAGGAAGTGGAGCCCGACGTCCAGGACGCCACCGCCCCGCCATGGGCTGGCGGAGTCGTTCGTGGAGGTCAGGACCTCGCTCGCGAAGATGCCCCCGGTGATGGGGAGCGGTGCTGAGCTGTTGTGAAGGAAGACGGTCAGGTTGGTAGGGGTGGGTTCCGACCCGCCCCACGGAGCGGCCTGAGCCGATGGCAGGGCGCCCGGGAGGAGGACGAGCGAGGAAAGGACGAGGAGCGACACCAGGAGCCATGAACGGAGGTTCCCACCCGCGCCAGAAGTACGACGGAACCATGCGTGGTGGCCGTCCTTGGCCGTCGTGTTCGCCGAGGCTGAGGTCGCACCGTTCCTTCGGGCGGTCGTCGTGCCTATCCCTCCATCTCTGAGCTCTGGATGTTCCTGTCCGTGCCAGCTTTCTGGTCCTACGACCTACGAGCTGGACACGTCGACGCCCCCGATGTCCGGGGTGAACGTCGCGCTCTGCGGGCCCACCGGCACCGGGGTGAGGTGGATGCTCGCGGCGAGGTTGATGTCGATGTTGAGCGTGACCGTTCCGCCCGTGGACACGTCGAACTGTCCGTTGAAGTCCGCCGAGGGACCCTCGACCAGGGCCTGGATCTTGACCCCCGAGGTGAGGCCGATCGTCACGTTCGTGACCGTGACCCGGATCTGCTCGTAGTGCCCCGCCGCCAACGAGTCCAGACCAAGGACCTTCGCCATGGAGGAGCCGTTCAGGGCT
>DAHUZP010000055.1 GCA_027306505.1 Thermoplasmata archaeon
CGGAGTCGTTGTTCTCCGAGACCGATTGTCGGGCGAGCAGGACCACCCCCGTCCTCGCGTCCCGGGCTACGAGGGTGCAAGGTCCTCCGTCCTCCGTGGTGCCGTCGAGCTGGAGTAGGTAGGGGTGGAGGAGGGAGCGCAGGCGAAGGAGGCGTTCCTCGCAGAAGAGCTGCCAGCGGACCAGGAACTGGAGGCCGAGGTAGGAGAGGGTGGAGGGGGAGAGGCGGGGGAGTCCCAGGCTCCGGTGGAGGACCGTTCGGACCTCCTCCAGCTGCCAGTTCAGTCCGTAGCGTAGGACGCCCACGAAGAGCACCACGTCGTAGCCGATGACCCCGTAGCGGCAGGTGAGGCCCGCCTTGAGCGGCGGGACCCAGAGGGCGAGGGGATGCCTCGAAGGGCATCCCCAGATGGGGAGGGTCGGGGTGAGCCACCCTTGGAGGGTGAGGACCTTCGTGGGCGAGCCCCAGTGGAGGATCTCGAGCGGCGTGTGGCACGTGGGGCACGGACCGGGGAACTGGAGGGCGGCGAGCGCCAGAGGAGGAACTCGGGGGAGGGCGTTTTTTCCCCCAGGGCGACGCGGATGCCCAGGGCGTGGAGGGTCCCGGGCGGGACCTCCATGCCCATCCCCTCGATGAGATGGCGGGCGACCTCGGCGGTGAGGGTGCGGTTCATGACGTGGGTGGCGAGGAGGCCGAACTGGAGGAGGGCGCAAGGGTAGGTCTCGTAGGGCGGGGCATCCGGAGGGCCCGGCCGTCGGTAGATGGGGTGGAGGGGGCGACTCTCCAGGAGCTGGAAGTCGTATCGGCCGGTCCTGGGGTTGCGGGCGTAGCGGTACTTCTGGAGGTAGTCGTGGCCGCTGACGGTGAGGGTCCGCTCGTGAACGGGGTTCTCGGGCTCTGACATGTATGATAAATCATCATGCCAACTTATCATACTATCGATCGAGGGAAGGAGGGGGAGTCCACGTCAGGGGAATCCGATGGCCCTACCAGCGCCGCGTGAGGTGTTTATTGGAGTCGAGGCGCGCAGTTCGTTTTCGAGCGACAGGGAAATTAAGTTGGCCTCCTTGAGGGCCTAGCATCGGTCCATGACGAGCGAGTGGGTGGCGTGGCACAAGGGGTACGAGGGGGATCAGCCACACGCGAAGCGCCTGAGAGTGGTGGAGACGCGAATCCATGAGTTTCTCGATCGTGCTCCTCCCGGTCCCATCCGAGTGATTAGCCTGTGTGCGGGCGACGGGCGGGACCTCCTTGGCGTCCTGTCGTTTCACCCCCGGGCAAGAGAGGTCGAGGCGCGCCTGGTCGAGCTCGATCCAGAGTTGGTGGCCTCTGGACGCGAGCGAGTTGCGCGCTTGGGCCTGCGCGATGTAGCATTCGTCATGGATGACGCGTCAACGACCCGGGCCTGTGCGGGCGCCGTGCCAGCGGACCTCTTGCTCATCTGCGGCATCTTCGGCAACATCTGCGACGAGGACGTCAAGGGAACCATCGACCTCCTCCCCGAGCTGTGCGCCCGGAACGCGACCGTGGTCTGGACGCGGGGGCGATTCGAGCCCGACCTCACGCCGACGATCCGGGCCTGGTTTCACGAGGCGGGGTTCGAGGAATTGAGCTTCGTGCCCATTCCCAACACCACGGCCTCCGTGGGGGCGCACCGTCTCCTCGGCGCACCCCGGCCCTTTCGTGACAACGAGCGTCTTTTCACATTCCTCCCGAGGGAGCTTCGACCTTCGGCACGGGGCCGACCCCGGGAACCCCCCATGGCCTCAGGCCCGGGACCCTGAAGGACGGGCGGCCGTCTCCGCGGCGTGAGCCCCTGCGATTACGTTTCCAGGGGATAGGAGAGTAACGCTCTCCGGGAAGTTGCACGACTCGTGAATGCCTTTGCCAGAATCCTCGAAGGCCGTAGAAATCGGATGGGATACCCCCGTCAGGGTGGGTGCAAAGTCCTTGCTTTGCGTACGCCTCACGTAACACTCCGCGACCGGAACGCGGGGGATTCGTTCGGGGAGGTCGCCTCGGGATTGTCACAGGTCGTCGCGCGTCCAAACCGTCCGTCAAGACTGCGGGAGAGGCTTGAGCGGGGGCCCGTGCCTTTCCACGATTGACGAACTCAGAGGGATACCGGTACGGACGCGTAGTTATCGGGCGGCCTCAGATTGGAGGGCCCGAGTTTCTTCTATTGGGTCGTCGCTCGGTAGCGCACCTCGACAATCCCCGATTTGAATGTCCGTGATCCCAGAAGCTTCAGACGCAGTCCTCTCGCGGGAACCCACGCCTTCCCGCTTCCGAAGGCGACGGGATAGATCCAGAGCAGATACTCGTCGACCAGCCCACGCTGGGCAAGATACTGAACGAGCTGTCCGCTACCAAGAACCGCAAGGTCCTTGCCTGGGTGTGCTCGCTGGGCGCGGATTTCCCGCCCCGCATCTCGAACCACACGAGCCGGAGTCCACTTTCCCCAAGGGGCTTCCGTCAGCGAGCGGGAGACTACGATTTTTGGCACGGTGTTCATGAACTTCGCAATCGGGTCTCCCGCTACAGGAGCGTCCGCCCAGAAACGAATCATCTCATAGGCCACCCTTCCCATCATAAGGGTGCCCCACCCGTGTTGGAGTTCCGCCATCTCCCTCGAAGTGTCCCCCTGAGCCGAGAACCCATCCATGTTCCCGTTGGGGCTCGAAATGAACCCATCCACCGACACAAACTCGGCCACAACGATCTTCGCCATCGTCTGACTCCTCCTGGTTGGGAGGCAGTCAAGCGATGTCCCAGATTTATAGGGCTGCGACATCCGGTGAGCCAAAACGGCCGATTTAAGAGCTCCAACCCGAGCTAAACCGTACCATGGATCTACGGGACTTCCGAATCGCACTCGAGCTAAGCCGAAATCCTTTCGCATCGTACCAGGAGATTGGCAGGAGGATTGACTGCAGCAGAAACACGGTGCGGCTACGGATGGGCCGGATGCGGCGGGAACGAGTCTTCGAAGGATTCTACGTCCTGCCCTCGGCCGCCCTGTTTAACCGCCACTGGAAAATCGCGAATTTCGTCGTCCAAGGGCCCGAACCAGGGGTGGCGGAACTCCTAGATTTCGACGACGTTGTAATGATTTGGCGAGGGCGACCGAAAACGATCACGGTGAATCTCTATGCGAGGGACGAGGACGGTACGGTTTCCCCTCAGCTTTCGGCGCTACTCGGGGGACCACCATTCGAGGTTCTCGCACCGGAGCGGCATCTTTCGGACAGTCGCCCGATTGGGACTGTCTCGCCTCTCGACTGGAGGGTGTTAGACGGGCTGCTGGACGGCCCGAGCGATCCACTCACCGAACTCGCTGCCCGAACCGGGCTAACGCCGAGGACCGTCAAAAGGAGACGGGAATCACTGGTCCGTCGCGGCCTCGTACGGGTCCTGCCGGGATTCAACACGTCTCGGGAGTCGGGGCTAGTCCTGTACTCGGGGCAGATTGTCGTCGGCCGTGTGGAGGACCTCGGGGCAGTCCAAATTCCCGGACTTTACGTAATGCAGCGGTTTTCCGAGCCTCCCGCGGCCTGGGTCTTCGGTCATGCACCGACCGTCGCGAAGTTGCAGGACATAGAGGCCGAGATACGAGAGACTCCGGCAGTGCTTCGTGCAGAATTAACGCCGTGTCGAGGGGGAGCCTTCGCGCGTCAGCGACTCCGAGGATGGATTCGCGGTGAGTTGCTCCACGAGCCCCGGACTATCTGAGCGGCTAATCCGAGGAAATACGCCTTGGTGGGATATCGCGATCTTGAATCACGGGGCTTTCGGGGAAGAGATGAACGCGCGAGTCCTATGTCAGCCCATCGGTCACACCCCAGCGGACCCCGCCGAAACCCTGCCCCCTGTTCAGGGGGTGGGACTTCGCTCACGGAGCGGGACCCGGGTGGCTGAACCCACCGCCGTCCCCAGACGGTCATCCAGCAAGCGGAAATCGAACGGGGACTCTGCGAGACTCGGGATTGGACTTCGCCATGCCGACTCCGGAACACGCGCCCATCGATCCCGCGGCGACCCGGGGACTGAAGGTCTGGCACGCCAAGGAGGGGGAAGGGTACTGGAATCCGAATCTCGGGAACCTCCCGCTACCGTCGGGCTGGGTCTTCGTTCCTCCCGGCAACGCATTTCTTACGCGCGAGGTCAAGCGGCAGGGCGCCCACTGGGTGTTGCTCAAGAGGCGCCGGAAGTACACCGAGACCTTGGGGATTCTCTGTCCTGGAACGGCCCTGAGCGAAGGGGAGCGGAGAGAGGAAGAAACCCGGGCGGCCCGCACGAAGGCCCGTGAGCGGGCCGAGGTTCAGAGACGCCGAGTCGAGGAGCGGTACCGGCAGTCGTTTGAGGCCGCCTGCCTCCGATACCTGGACTTCGCTCCCCGGTTCCTCGCGAGTGCGCGGACGATCGCTCGCGAAACGGCGCTCCACGCCACGGTGAAGCAAAGCGGTCGGGTGGGGCGGACCTCGCGTCTCTCCCTCGAGGAGAAGGCCGGACTGGCGGTCCGAGCGCATCTGCGGCATCGCTATACCTCGTATGAGAAGGCGCTCGAGCGAGGAGGTTTCGCTCGGGACGACGAGGACGTGCGTCCGATTCGATGGGATGCGGAACGGGAGGTGGACGAGTTCCTGCGCTCGCGACGACGAGCGTGATCGGCGCCGCCGGATCGAGCAGGATCCGCTGCCCTTCCTGTGCCAGTGTGTCTGCCGTAGGACGAGCTGGAGAGTCTCCTCACCTTTTTCGGCAGGACCGGCATCGCCCTTGCAATGCCCAGCGCGAACCCTGCTGCCGTCCCGACGCTGTCGTTTGACAAGGGGACGTTACTGGTCAAGGGCGCCCGGCCCCCCACGGGCCTGTGGGACGAGCGCGTGGGGGCGTATCGTGCCCTTGCGATGGCATACGCCGACCTCGCGGCGTGGGGGGCAACGCTCCCGGGCGGTTTCGAGGATCGAGCTCTCGACCCGCTCCCGGCGCCCCAGCTCGAGCATGCGGAGCGCCTGCGTCCGTACCAGAAAGAGGCGGTGGCGGCGTGGAAGGAGGGAGGCCGCCGGGGGGTCATCGTCCTGCCCACCGCCGCCGGGAAGACCCACGTCGCGCTGGAGGCGATCCGCGAGGTGGGAGGATCGACCCTCGTGGTCGTCCCGACCATCGACCTCATCGACCAGTGGGTGGCGAAGCTCGCCGAGGTCTTCGGCGTGGACGTGGGGCGCCTCGGCGGAGGCGTCGCGGACGTCAAGCCGATCATGGTATCGACCTACGATTCGGCGTTGATCCGGGCCGAGAGCCTGGGGAACCGGTTTCGTCTCCTGGTCGTCGACGAGGTCCACCACCTCCCCTCGCCCCAGTACCGCCACATCGCCGAGATGTACTGCGCTCCCGCCCGCCTCGGTCTCACGGCGACGTACGAGCGGGCCGATCTCCTCCATCTCGAGCTCGAGACGCTCATGGGAGGGAAGCTGTTCGAACGCGGCTACGAGGAGCTCACCGACTACCTCGCCGACTTCACGCTCGTGAAGGTCAAGGTGGAGCTCTCGCCCGAGGAGCAGGAGGAGTACGAGACGACGCACGAAACCTTCGTACGGTACCTGCGCTCGCGTCGGATGGTCCTGCGGGGTCCGTGGGACTTCGAGAAGTTCATCCGCCGTTCCTGGAACCCGGAGGGACGCGAAGCGCTGATGGCGTGGCGGCGCTCTCGCGAGCTCGCCTTCAACCCGCGGGCGAAGCTCGAGGCGGTGCGGACCCTGCTCTCCCGCCACCGTGGGGCGCGGACCCTGATCTTCGCCGAACAGACCGACCAGGTCTACGACCTTGGGAGGGCGCTGCTCGTTCCCTGCCTCACGTACAAGACCCCGGACGAGGAGCGCAAGGGGATCCTTGCCCGCTTCAAGGAAGGGAGGAACACGGTCCTCGCGACCTCCCGAGTGCTCGACGAGGGAGTGGACGTTCCCGAGGCGTCGGTGGCGATCGTGCTGTCGGGGTCGGGGAGTCCCCGGCAGTTCCGCCAGCGGCTCGGGCGGATCCTCCGCCCCCGGGAGGGGAAGCAGGCGGTGCTCTACGAGGTGCTATCGCGGGACACGAGCGAGATGGGGACGGCGGCACGGAGGAAGCGCGGGATGGGGAATAGCGGACGGGAGAACGAGGGCGACTCTCCGCCGGTGCCGACCCGGACGCGACGCGCGCCGCGGGGTCGTCCCCGTGGAACCACCGCTCCGGGGTAGCCATGTTCCCGAGCGCGCTCCTCATCGCTCGAGCGTACAAGGACGGCGTACGCCCGGTCTTCCTCGGCGAACCGATGCAGCCGCAGGCCGAGGCGGTCCTGCGGATCTACCGCGAAGGTGTCGGCTGTACGAGGCGCGAACTCGTAACCCGGGTCCGCGACCTCGAGGCGAAGGTCGACAAGTACAAGGTCGTCCGCGGGCTCGCGCTGCTGGTCGAGCGCCGTTGCGCCTTCTCGCCCCGGGAGGGGCCGCCTCCGTCCGGCCTGAGGGAACGGCTGTTCGACAAGACGAAGGGCGCCGCCGTCACCCCCGAGGAGCGCGACGCGGTCCTGGCGCGGCTGGCTCCGGAGTTCGGTCTTCCGCCCGAGCGGCTCGCCGACCATCTGTGGAGCGATCTCGAGGAGGAGGAGGTTCTGCGCTCCGTTCCCGAGCTCGACTCCCGCGACCTGCTCCGACGGTTCAATCTCGGGCAGTGCCAGACGCTCCTCTTCAAGGCGGATCAGCTCTCCCTCACCTTCGGGACCTCCGAGGCGTATCGGGTCGCCGCCCGACGCGTCAAGCGTCAAGGTCTGATGTTCACCGCGGAGGCGCCCAAAGACGGGGAGAGCCCGACCCTCCGAGTCGAGGGTGTCGTCGCTTTTCTCCGCTCCACGGAGCGGTACGGAACGCGTCTCGCCCGGCTCCTTCCCGACCTCCTCTCGTTGCCGGGTTGGAAGCTCGTGGCGAAGGTGCTCTTCCGGGACTCCACGGGGCGGAAGCGGCACCTCGACTTCCGCCTGGACGAGGGGATGGCAGAATATCTCGACCTCCCGGTCGAAGACCCCGGCGAACCCGCCTTCCCTCCGGTCCTGGAGGGTCTCGCCGCCGCGGCGGAACGCGACGGCTTCGTCGTGGACCGTCTCCCGCCTCCGCTCGCGATGGGCGGCGGCCTCGAATACCCCGACCTCGCGCTCTCGCGAGATGGAACGACGGTGTATGTGGAGTCCGTGGGCTACTGGTCTCCCGCGTGGGTCGAACGGAAGCTCGAGCGGACGGAGAAGGCACCGGGACCCTACGTCGTGGTCGCGCCGAAGGGTCTCGCGGTCGCGGCGGTGATCCAGCACGCGCGGTTGCGGATCGTGAAGTCGAAGGGACTGAACCTCGGAGAACTCCGACCGTTTCTGCCAAAGGCGGGAGCTGTGGAGGAGCTTCCTCGGCGCGACCTGGCTCCCGAAATGCTGGTCGTGCCCGACCGCGCCGCTCTCGTCGTGAGGGACGTGGCCCGGGCCAATCGCGTGCCGAAAGCTCAGGCTACGGAGCTCCTGGAGGCCCGGGGATTCCTTTGCGCGGGGGGCTTGGCCTTGCGCCGGGAGCTCCTTCCCGAGGTCTGCGCGCGGGTTCGGTCGGCGCTTCCGGATTTGGATCGCGTGGAGAGCGCTCTCCGGGAGTGGGATCTGTCCACGGCCATCCTCCCGGACCTCGGGTTCCAGATCAAGTGGAAGGGTCTCGAGAGCGCGACCGTCGAGGAAGGACCCTCCCGTTCCCGCGCGCTCCCCGCGGTCCGCTGAGCGCGTGCTCGGGTCGAGCGCAGCGACCGGAAGGTATCCCGTCCCTCATGCGGAGGAAGCCGCTACCGTCGGCGACGGACTTGCCGCCCGGCCGTCCGGTGATAGGGGATGTGACCGACTGCCGGACGGCGACCTTTCGTCGCGCTTCAGGACCGAGCGCCCTCGATTCCAATAGACACCTCACGGACCGGTAGCTCCGTCCAGTAGCCCCTCCTCCCCGGCCCAGGCCTCCAGCATCTCCCTGACCTCCTCGTCCCGCTCCGAAAGGATCGCCATCACCTTCTCGAGGGCCACGTACGCTCGCTTCCGCCCGACGGCGACCCGCTCCCTCACCCCTTCGTCTCCCAGCCGCTCCAACCGGGCCTTCACCTCCGCCCAAGGTTGCCCGACGAACTCCTCCAGCAGGTTCACCCCCATCGCCCCGTGCATCACGAACCACCGGTTCGTCAGGTTCTGCACCAGGTCCAGATGCGCCCCTATCCGTCCCATCTCCTCTCCCGAACTCTTCCGGTGCGTGCGCGCCCGGACCCCCGACCGACTCCGATGGTGCACCCGCTCCAGCTCCACCGTGCTCCCGCCCCCCTCCGCCTCCATCCACGCCTCCGACGGACCCCAGAGATACGGCCCCTGCTCCCGAAGGCTCTCCTCGAACTTCCCCCACCGCTCCGCCGCGAACTCTCCGACCGCCCTCACCTTCATCCCAGCCTCCTCGATCCGTCCCCTCGCCTCCGCCTCGTCATGCTCCAGGATCACCGGGGCGCCTCCTCGCTTCCTCCGGTCCCTCGCCACGTGCAGCGCCTCCCGCACCTCGTTCCAACCCCACGCCAGGACCCGCAGCTCGGCCCAGTTCTTCCTCACCGCCTCCCGATCCCGCAGCCGCTCCAGCCGTCGCTGGAGCTCCCCCAGCGCCCCCAGGTCCAGCCCGAGCGCCCTCGCCTGGGCGTGCAGCGCCTCCTCCAGCCACGCGATTGCTCGCTCCATCCGTTCCATCACCTCCACGTACGCCAGATGGAACGGGAAGCCCCCGGCATGCCGACGGGCCTCATCGACCCACTCCACCATCAGCCGCGCCACCACCGGCACCACCTCCTCCGTCCTCTGGGGACGGGCGGGGAGCCCCCGCGCCCATGCCGCGAGCTTCGCGAGCCCCTCGTCCCCGAGGAGCCCGTGCTTGACCCCCTCGTGGCTCTCCTTCAGCAGGATCTTCCCGGCGTTCGCGAGGAAGTGGTACGGGTCCACTCGCTGGCGGACCGACGGCCACGTGGCCGAACAAGCGTTCTTGAGCGCCTCCCCCATGTCCCGGCCGATTTGGGCGGGAGCGCCGTACCGCCGGTCCAGTTCGTCCTTGAACTCGCGCACGGAGTCGTTGTTCTCCGAGACCGATTGTCGGGCGAGCAGGACCACCCCCGTCCTCGCGTCCCGGGCTACGAGGGTGCAAGGTCCTCCGTCCTCCGTGGTGCCGTCGAGCTGGAGTAGGTAGGGGTGGAGGAGGGAGCGCA
>DAHUZP010000021.1 GCA_027306505.1 Thermoplasmata archaeon
GGGCGCGGGCGCGCCCGGGGCTGGGGGTGGAGCCGGGGGGGGAGGCGGTGAGTTCGCGGGTGGAGGAGGTGGCGGGGGTGGGGGTGGGGAGAGGGCCGATTGGAGCGGAGACGACGGAGGCGGGGGGGTGTTGGTCCCGGCCGAAGGGCGGGCCGAGAGCTTGGATGTGAGGTGTTGCCAGAAGTCCCAACGTTCCTGCGACCAGTCCCGCTCGTACTCGTGCCAGCTGATCGCGGCCCCGGCGACGGCCACCGGAAGGAGCAGGACGGCGACCACGACCCCGCCCGCCGCCACGTCCGAGCGCACGTCCGCCCGGAAGCGGACCTGCACCGAGCAGCCGGACCCCGCGGGGAGGACCGTGATCGTGACCACGCGATGGATGCCCAGTTTCGACTGGAACGAGCGGCCCTGGAAGGTCTCCGGCCCGAGCGCGCTCAGCTGGTAGCCGCGCTGGCCCCAGAAGGTCCACGCCGATCCGAAGAGCTCCGCGGGTGCGGGCGCGTCGAAGTTCCAGACCTCTTGCTTCTCGAACACCATGTGGCATCACCTCAGGAGCATCACTTTGCGCCGCTCTGCGGGCCCGCGGTCGCGGAGGAGCTCGCGCCCCCATAGGGGGGCGGTGGAGGGACGGTGGAGGAACTGCCCATGCTGGAGGCGTCCGCGGAAGGGGGGGTGGAGCTTCCGTCCGACCATGGGAGCACCCGGACATAGACGAGGAGGAGGAGGATCCCCGGGACGACCCCGAAGAGGAGGCCCAAGACCCCCCAGAGCAGGAGCGGTTCCTTCAGGGACTGGTAGCGAGCGGTCCGGACCTGTTCGGTCCACCCGCCGATCCTGGAGAGGATCATGAGGTCGATGAGGACCCAGATGACCGCGTAGGCGAGCCCGCCAAGTCCCCCGCCAGGGAAGTGCAGGGCGAGGAGGGATAGGACGATCGAGAGGAGGTCCAGGAGAGCGACGAGCGCCCCGAGCAGGACCCAGATGAGCGTGAGGGTGCGGGTCGTGCCGAGGAACGAGACCAGGTTCGATCGCTCGACGTCCGTCAAGAAGTGAATCCCTCCGGTCGACCCCACCTCTGCATCGCCGTATGATACTTGCGCGGCGACCTCACCCGACCACGGGACCACGGGACCGTCCCGAGAGGGACGTTCCGGACGCGGGCGGGGCCGCGGGGGGCTGCGCGGGAGGCGGTGAGGAGGGAGGAGGGGAGGCCCACGGGGTGACCCCTCCGCTGCCGGAGCCTCCTGGTGGGCTCGACGAGCCCCGAGGGGAGCCCCCGGAGCGGCCGCCGCGCTTGCGGAGGAGGAAGACCGCCACCACCGCCACCACGAAGATCGCCACGATGGCGAGAGCGATCAACATCAGCCCTCCGGAGGAGAGGATGTTCGCGCCCCCTCCGTTGCCGCCGGAGCCACCGGGCGTCCCGCCGCCGGGAGAACCCGAGGGGCCGTTCCCGCCGATCGCGGTCAAGATCCCGTTCGAGTTGACGACCCAGCAGATGCCCGAGGCGACCGCCGGGCTCGCGTAGATGGGGGCTCCCGTCACGACCTTCCAGGCCTGCGCCCCGGTCGCGGTGTCGAACCCGTAGACGGAGCCGTCCTCGGAGGCCACGATGACCTCTCCGCCTACCACGACGGGGGAAGCGTCGATGGGTCCGCCGGTGGTCGCGTTCCACGCCCAGCTCCACGGCGAGCGCAGAGCGGCGGGGTTCAGGATGACGTGCGAGACCGTGCCCGCGCGGTCGGCGAAGTAGATCGACGCGGAGCCGCCCGTCACGACCACCGCCGGGGTGGAGCGCACGCCCGCGTCGCCCGTGCCGAGCGCCGGGATGGTGAGCGAGAAGATCCCCTCACTGGGGGAGGAGACGTCCACCGCGTAGAGGTGGCTCGGGTTGCCGGTGCCGCCCTCTCCGCCGAAGATGGCCCAGGTGGAGGTGGTCCCCGTGCTCACGGTGAGGTTCACCAAGGCCGCCGAGGAGTAGAGCCGGTCGAGCGGCTGCGCGCTCGAGACCGGGAACCCCGGCAGGACCGTGCCCGCCGGGGTCCAGCCGTCCAGCGAGCGGTTGCCGCGGTCCGGCACGATCCAGGCCGGTCCCACCCCGGCCACCGTCCCGAAGGAGGGGGTGGCGAAGTACTGGGCCCGGGCGGGAGTGGTCGGGGCGCTCCAGAGACCGGGTCCCGAGGGAGAGGTCCAATAGAACCCGCCGGCGAGGTCCGCGACGGCGAGCGACCCCGCCGACTCCACCACGGAGGCGGAGACCGGGTTGCCGCCGCCCGGCGAGGCGGACTGCCAGGCCATCGTACCGTTGTTGAGGTAGAGGGCCTCCAGGACGTTCGGGCCCCCGTCCTGGGCGAGGTAGACCAGCCCGTTCGCGATGAGAGGGCTGCCGACGACCGGCCCGCTGCCGGTCCCCCCGCTTAGGAGGCTCTTCCACTGGTAGGAGCCGTTGGAGGCCTGGAAGGAAAGGGCTTCGTTGTCGAGCACGACCACGACCCGTGAGCCGTCCGTCGACGGCGAGGCCTGGTAGGGATAGTCGTTCGCGAGAGGGGAGCCGACGGGCTGGCCCGTGTAGCGGGTCGCGTCCACGGTGTAGAGCACGGTCCCCCCCGGCGGGTTGCTCGAGGAGACGCCAGAGAGGCTAGGGTCGCCGCGGAACTGCGGCCAGCTCCCCGAGGGAGCACGGGGGGCGGCGAGAGCCGCGGCGGGGCCGGTGACCGAGAGGACGAGGAGAAGGGTGAGCCCGAGGAGACCGAGGAGGAACAAAGCCTGAGCGAGCGCGCGCATGGAGCTCCGACCGCCGCGCGAGCGCTCCCCAGCCTGGCGGAACTCCCCGTTCCCGCCCCCCTGGCGGGGGGCGCGCCCCCCCCTCGTGCCGCCGTTCGCTGGAACCGTCGCCTCCTCCTTCATCGAGGAGGGTCCCCACCACCCCCTGATGGCGGGACTCCCTCTCGGGAGCAAGCCGCTCTCCGGGTGATCTTCCACCGAGGTGCCGCGCTGCTTGTAGGCCCAAAGTGTTCCCGGCTTGCTTGCTATCGTCGGCATCCCCCACGAGCTCCTGCGAGTGAAGGAAGGACCGTCGGACCATGACCTCACTTTTGGCGCAATCCCCGAACCGGGTGGCGCATGTCCCGAACCCTCGGCCGAAAGACCCTATACGTTCTGGGTGTGCCTGACCCCCATGGAATGGCCGAGCGTCCTGCTGGCCGTGCTCCTCCTCGGTCTCTCGGGGACCCTGGGGGTGATCGCCCTTCGGGCCGGGCGAAGATACGCCGACCTCCGGATCGATATGGTGGGAGGGGGGTTCCTGGTCCTCGCTCTGGTGGGCCTGCTCGCGCTCCTCAACGCGATCTCCCCGCTCTATGGGGCGCTCTTCGACGTGGACCCGGTCCCGCTGCTGCTGCTCGTGGTGGCCTCCGGGCTCCTCTACGCATCAATGGTCCGAGGACGGACCCCCCGTTCGCCCACCCCCTCGTGAAGCATGGAGGACCTCCTTCAGCACCCGACGCGCCGGCGCCTCTACGAGGAGGTGCGGAAGCGACCGGGGATCAGCGCGCGTGAACTCCAACGCGCGCTGGAGATCGGCTGGGGAGAGGCGGCGCACCACCTCCGGCAGCTCACCGATGCGGGATTGCTCCGACGGGAGCGCGGGGGACGGCGGGACTATTACTTCCTCCCCGAGATCACCTGGCAGGACCGCAAGACCCTCCTCCTGCTGCGGAGCCCCGCCGAACGCATGATCCTGGTGGGGCTGGCTTCGAGCCCGGGCCTCTCCTTCCCCCAGGTGGTCTCCCACGCCGGGCTCAGCAAGTCCACGGTCTCCTTCCACATGCACCATATGATCGAGCTCGGCGTGGTGGAGGGGTACCGGGAGGACAACGTCCTCCGCTACCGACCGCAGGACCGCGAGCGGCTCGCGGAGCTCCTCCGGCGTTACCGGGAAGGCTTCGACGACCGCCTGGTGGACCAGTTCGTCGGCGTCTGGAGCCAGCTGCTGCGGGAGTGAGACATGGACGGGGAGAGGCTCCAGAGGGGTGAGGACGTGCGGGTCTTGCGCCAGCCGGTTCGGAGCACGCACCAAAAGGGTTGGCTATCTCGGCCACCGTATCCGCAACCGAGAGGGACGCCCATGACACACCAAGGGGGTCGGGGGCAGCGATCGGTGGGACGGAGCGCTTGGTGGATGGCGACCTGGATGGTGGCCGTCCTGGCCTTTGGGGGGAGCGTGGGCCTCGCCTCCGCCGCCTCACCCTCCCACCTACCGGTCTCCTCCTCGGCCTTGGGGGGAACGGTTCATCCAGCGGACGACTCCCACCCTTCCCCGTTCGTCTGGTCGAACGGGGTGATTTCCCTCCGCTTCGGCGGAGAGCAGCCCGCCTTCTACGTCTCCTCGCTGCAGAGCGGGCAGACCAACGTCTCGGTCTCGGTGGTGGCCCTCGCCGAGGTCAATGCCTCCACCCAGGTCGTGGCGCTCGCCCCGCTCAACGAAGCGGAGCACCCCTGGACCCTCGGCTGGTCCAACGTCTCGGGTGGCGGTGTCGTCGTGACGCTCAACGTCTCCGCTCCCGTCTTCGCCGCGGACGGAGCGTGGAACTCGACCTCGCTGCCGAGCCCGTCGGACCCGCCCCTTGGCAACGCCCCGGTCCGGCTCACCTTCCACCTCTCCCCGTCCACCGGCACCTCGGCCTGGTCGGTCAAGTTCGACCTCGGCGCCCAGGGATGGCCCTGGGTGTCGAGCGGGGACGGGCTCGGGCTCGCGCTCCGCGTACAGGCCGTGAGCTCGACCGAGATCTCCCCGGACCCGGGCCACGACGGGGTCACCGAGGGGGAGAGCGGCAACGGCACCCCGGTCGCTTCGTTGACCTGGGGACCCAACGCGACCGTGACCTACCCTTCCGGCTCCACCGCCAACGCGCTCGTCTCCGCGCAGGTGCAGGTCTCCCAGGACCAGCAGAGCTCGGACGCGCGACTGCTCTTCACCGGCGTGGCGGGCGGGTACGGCTCGATCTACTACGACCCCACGGTGACGCTCAACGCCCACGCCTTCCCCGGGGCGGGACCGGTCGCCTGGCTCCTCAGCACGGACGGGCTCCTCGCGCTCATCGTCGGCACGGTCCTGGTCGCCGTCCTGGCGGCCTCTGCCTGGAAGGCCCGGAGCGAGCAGCCGTCCGAGCCCCAGCTCGCCTCCTCTCGCCCGGCGCTGCCAAGCTCCGGGTCCAGGGGGCTCGGCCTCTGCCGCCGCTGCGGCGGTCCGCTGCACATCCCCGTGGGACCGGGCGTCCGCATCTTGAGCTGCGAGCGCTGCCAGCGGATCTAGTCCGAGGGGGGCCTCTTCCCCCGATTGCGGGAAGCTCCCCTCCTCTCGAGCTTCGGGGCGGGGCGAGCGTGGCCTGCGGCCACGTCCGTTGAGCGGGAGGAGCGAGCGCGCCCTGGAAGCAGACCCTGCCTGGGGCGGCCAGGGCGGCGCGCGCCTCCCTTGAGCTCAGAGCTCGGTCAGCGTTCCGCCGAACTCCCAGGTGCCGGGCGCTCCGCCCCCGATCAGGATCGTGGGAGAGTTCGACAGCCCGCCGCCGGTCCCCCCGAGGTCACCCTCGGAGAACGCGAGGTTCGAGGAGAGGTAGGCGTAGCTCGAGGGGACCGTCATGTCCCCGGTCTCCAAGGTCATGTTGCGGTAGACGAAGGTGAGGAGCTGCGGGCTCGCCGAGGCGAGCGTCGTCGGGTCCTGGGAGAGGCACCCCAAGCCGTAGGAGAGGGCGAGGTGGTTCACCTCGTACCACTGCAGGAAGGAGGAGACGTTCCCCTGCTGGACGGGGTCACCGAAGAGGCCGCCCGCCTCCTGGAGGGAGATCGAGAAGTTCGCGGCGAAGGAGGCCCCGGGAGCGGTCCCGTAGCGCAGCGCGGTCCCGTAGCCGAAGCCGGTCACCCCGGGGGCCGTGGACGACCCCATCTGGTCGTAGAGGAGCCCCGCCTGCCACTGCTGCTCCGCGACGTAGTTCGGGAAGACGCCCGGGGAAGGCAGGTAGCCCTGGACGGCCGCGAGGAACGCCGAGCTTGCGACGCTCGGGAGCGCCCCCACCGCGCTCACGGAGAGGTCCGCAGGGTAGGCCCAGTTGGGACCGAGGTAGGGGACGGACAGGGAGGGGTAGTGGAGGCTCGTCGAGGTCTCGGTGGGAGCGAGCCTGGTGGGACTGCCGCTCAAGCCTAGGTGGTAGGGGGTCGCGAACTCCGCCCAATACCCCTGCAGGCTGTAGCTCCCGGCGGTCGCCCCGGCCGTGGAGCCGCAATAGGCGCTCTGCGCGGCGGAGGTCGGCCCCCAGCTGCCGCAGAACCCGTGCGCGGGCAACGCCGTGGGAGAGGCCCCGTTGAAGTTGTTGTCGACGTAGTAGCTCGCCCCCACCCGGCTCCCGCCGAAGGTGAGGTTGTACTGGAGCGAGTCGCCCCAGGTGGCGGTCCCGGGGTAGCCGTAGTAATTGAACTGCTGGGTCGTGAGGTCGAGCTGTCCCAGGTTGCCGTAGAAGGCGGGGGCCTTCCATGCGACGTTCGTGTAGGGCCCTCCGCGCGGCACCTTGGTGAGCTCGTAGTCGAGCGTCGCGAGGTTGGCCTGCACCGCGCCCATGTACGCGCCTGCGGTCGAGGCGAGGTCCGCGTTCGTGGTGTTCTCTAGGAGCGTCAGGTTCTGCGCCCACGGCGCGGAGGCGCCGACCCCGCGGTCGGGCAGCGCCGCGAGCAGCCCCGCCTGGTCCCTCCCCTCCGCCGCGAGCACCTTGCCCACCGAGGTCGCCTGCGAGAGCAGGGAGTCCAGCGGCTGGCTCACGTAGGTCCCGGCGAGGAAGTTCGGAGAGGCGTGGTAGTCGTTCCCCGTGAGGCCGAGGAGGCTGCGGGTCTGCAGATAGGCGGGGTCCCCCGGGAGGGGCGTCGAGAGGCCGTCCCATCCGCTCCCCAGGTTCCACGGGGTGTAGATGGTGATCGGGAGGGCCATGCTGATTGGGACGGTCACGTTGAGCTGGGTGGGCGTGGGGTAGCCCTTCTGCTCCAAGGCCATCCGTGTCGAGGTCAGGTTGAGCGAGATCGACCCCTGGAGATCGATCGTCCAGGTGGAGCTCATGCCCGAGATCCCCATGTTCGAGGTGTCGTTCTGGGGGTCCACCAGGTGGATCGTGTACTGGGGAAGCGACCAGGTGAAGGCGAGGCCGTTCCCCCGAAGGACGAGGCCCGCGCTACGGTTCGCGAGCGATTCGTTGAAAAGCTGCTGGTCGGCGACCTCGTTCGAGTAGTTCCCCTGCCAGAAGGTGTAGGGCACGCCGTTCTCGAGCCAGGGCTTGTCGATGACCGTGCTCTGGTTCGCCCCCTGCCAGATCTCCTGCTGCGAGGAGGCGTAGAGCTGGGAGAGCCAGCCGCCGGTCTGTCCCATGGACCGCATGTCGGAGAGGATCGGGGGAGCGACCGTGGTGAGGGTCCAGTTGGTGAAGTTCCCCGCGTCGTAGTTGGGGCAGAGGCCCACGTACCCGCAGCCGAAGTAGGCGTCCCCGGTGTTGTTCTTGACGTTCCACCAGGACTGCCCCAACCCGACGCCCGGGGCCGTGTCGTAGTGGATGGAGTCCAGGCCCTGCGCGGCGGAGGCGCCCCCGCAACCGGGGTGGGTGGACCCCAGCAGCGCACAGGTGACGGCGCCCGCGACGTTGTTCCAGGTCCGGCTCGGGAGGCCGGTGCCCTCCTCGGTGTACCACTGGGCCCGGGCGGCGAGGAAGGCGCCGTACCCGCAGATCCCCGGGTTCCCGTTGGTGACGTAGGCGGGGTTGTAGATGGTCGCGGAGAAGCCGCACTGGCCGAAACCGAAGCCGCTCTCAGGGCACGGCCCGCCGCCGCCGGTCCAGCCCATCCAGTTCATGACGGAGATGTAGGTCTCGTTCTGGACGTTGATCGCGAAGTCCGGCTCGTGGAAGGGATAGGGCGGGGAGTGCTGGACCCCCGGGCTCACGACGTTGTACTGTAGGGCGTCCATCAGGTTGTAGCTGATGGGGCCCACAGGCGAGGTGGGGATGACCCCCGCCGAGCCGTACCAGAGCATGTAGAGCTCCTGGAAGTACTCGCGGGCCGTGAGGCTCGCGATCTGGCTCATGGTCCACCAGTTGGTCGTGTCCGCGGTCGGCTGGTCCGGGCCCATGAGGTCCGGGTGGTCCGCGCCGTAGATCCAGGCGTTGTCCTGCCAGGTGGTGTTCGAGGCCTGCGTCGCGAGCTTCGCGAGCGCGGCGGCGAAAGGGCCGGAGAAGAGGGTGTTGGTCCCGTTGGTGAGGAGGCTGTAGGTCGGGCTGTAGAGCGCCTGGGCGAGCCCGGCGGCGGTGGTCAGGTCGGGGAGCCCTGCGCCCGCGAGGGTGTAGTTCCCCCCGTCCTTGTCGGCCTCGTAGGCGATGTAGTCGAGCAGCCCCTTGAGCTCGACCTGCGTCGAAATGGGGGACTTGTGGTCCATGCTCGCGTTGAGGCTCTGCAGCAGCGCGTAGAGCGTGGTCCGGAACGGGTCGCCCCCGGTCGGGGCGGGGCTCGGCACCGGCAGCGTGGGCGCCCCGTTGTTGGTGTACTGCCCGACGAAGGAGGAGTCGACGAGGTAGTAGCCCGCCTGCTCGTTGAGGTCGAACCAGTTCGCGCCTGCGTACGGGTCGGTGACCGTCACGTTCTCGAAGACGTTGAAGAGCTCGGGCGCGTAGGGATAGTTGATCCCGGTCCCGCCGTTGGTGCTGCCCAGGATGAGGTCCGCGATGTCGGGCACGTAGGTGTTCGACACCTCGATGGACCCTCCGGGGAAGATCACGTAGTTGCAACCTCCCGCACCGCCCACCTCCGCCGGGATCTGGGCCGTCACGTCGTACTTGGGGATGGAGGTGATCGTGATCCCGAGCCAGTTCTGGTACTGGTGGAGCCACTGGGTCACCATGTTCACCGCGTACTGGTTGGACTGGGAAGCCAGCAGGTTCCAGGAGGTCACGGGCTCGGTGAGGGTGGGGTCCACGGCCTGCTGGCCCCAGAACTGCTGGAAGAGATCGAACTTGTAGCGGTCGACGAAGGAGTAGGCCGCGCTCGCGAGCCCTGAGCCGGAGGCGATCCAGCCGTCGGACCAGCCGCCGGGGGTGGGGCCCAGGAGGAGCAGGAGGAGCGCCGCGCCGTCGACGACCCCGTTCGTGACGTAGGTCGAGAGCAGCGTCTGGTAGGGGCCCGGGCCGAGCGAGCTCAGGAACGCGTAGGTCGCGTTCGGGTCGTAGTTGCGGAAGTACTGCAGGCTCGCGAGCAGACTCGCGAGGGCGACCGCGTCGTGGATGTCCTCGCACGAGAGGATGCTGGGCGCGCTCGCGCCGCAGTTGTTGGAAGCGATCTGCGTCGTCTGCTGCAACCCGGGCCATCCGCCGGCGCCGTAGCCCGAGAGGGCCCGCAGCTCCCCGAGGGTGGTGGTGAGGTACTCGACGAGGTGCGCGAAGCCCCCGTCCTGGCCGAAGGAGGCGTCCGCGAACTGCGAGGTGCTGTCCTCCAGGAGCCCGAGGTCGCTCTGGACCGTCTCGGTGAAGGGCACGCTCTGCCAGCCGGACACCCCGGTCGCGGCGTCGACCGCGAAGAGGCTCACCTCCCCCACCGCCATGGGATAGACCGGTTCCTCGGTCTGGGCCATGGCGGTGGGGCGGCTCGCGTCGGCGACGCTCGCGAGGGGGAGGTTGGGGTCGACGAGCCCCGAGCGGAGCGAGACCTGGCTCACCGGGTCACGGACCTCGCCCTGGTCCCAGGTGAGATTGATCCCCCAGCTCTCCGCGTAGACGCGGACGGTCCCGTCGAGGTACCCTTGCGGGGTGGTCAGATTGAGGAGACGCAAAGAGGTGGCGAAGTAGCTCCCTAACGTCCCGTTCAACTGGTCGATGGGAGGATTGGGGGTCTGGAGCAGGAGGGTCGACTCGGCCCTCATCAGGTCGAGGTAGGCCGCCTGCTGGACGCTGCGGGTCACGTCCGCGAAGGCGTTGTTGACCTGCTCCGGGACGTTGAAGGCGCCCTGGTTGTTGGACCAGGTGACGGCCACCTCGAAGTAGGCGGTGAGGATGACCATGGCGGCCAGCACCACTACGCCGACGAAGGCGTAGGGGAGACGGCCGCTCCGCGACCTGCGTCGGTGGGACGTCAGGTCGCGGCGGGACACGTGTCACCCCGGCGAGACCGCCGGATCTAGCAGGACACCGGCGCCCCAGTGTTCGCGTTCTGGGACGGGGGTTCCACGTTGACGGTCTGGCTGCCCTGGGTGGTCACGCCCCCCGACGAGTAGGAGACCGAGATGGTGATCTGGCCGCCGCCCTGGTCGTTCGGGGGCACCGTGCCGCTCAACTGGGTGAAGGTCACCTGGCCGTTGCCGTTGGTGGTTCCCGTGACCGAGGGGATCGCCGAGACACTGACGGTCACACCGGCGATCGTGACCGTGGCACCGCTCAGCGCGTGGCCGGACTTGTCATCGACGGTGACCACGAGGGCCGCGCCGCCGGACTGGGAGTTGACGGTGTACCCGCAGCTTCCGTCGTTGTTGGGCGTGAAGCATGCGGTGTAGGACGAGGGCGCGCAGGAGGGGTAACCGGAGTCCGAGATCGCGACGTCCGGGGAGCCCGCTCCACCGCTCGCGGTGTCGACAGCGAAGCTCACGTTCCCGACCGCAGGGTGTTGCAGCGTCGAAAGCCAGCCCACCAGAATGGCCACCACGATAGCGGCCACCACAATCAGGATGATCAGGTAGAGTGGCAGTCCCTCAAGCGCTCCGCGCTGGCCGTGCATCCGCTGGAATCTTCGCATCTTTGGTCCCCCGCGATTGGCCGTGTCAAACTCTGGCATGTATAAAGGCTTGCGGTCGAAGGATTGCTTCCCCGTCTGTGGAAGCGGGCGAAGGGGGAGCGCCTTCCGCCCCGGCTCCGGTGGCGAGGCCCCTCGCGCGCGGACGGGCCTCAAGAGGGGAAGAACGCGCCACAGTTCGAACAGGAGACCTCCCCCGACCGACGGAGGTTCCCGCACTGGGGGCATGTGCGGGGGCCCAGGGGCTGTGAGGTCATCGGAGGAGGGGCGGGAGCGGGTGGCACCACCGTAGGGGCGGAGGACGGCCCGCCGTAACCACCCATGAGCGAGGGGGGAGGAGCGCCGGGCGCGACGTAGACGGGGCCCGGTGAGGCGGGAGCGAAGAGCGGGGCGGGGCTCGCAGGGGGGGGCGGGGGGGGCCCCGCCAAGGGCGCGACGGGACGCGCCGGCGCGGCCGGGGGCGGAGAGGAGGGAGGGACGGAGGGCGGGGAAGAGGAGCCGGGAGCGCCCGGGGTCGAGCGTCCCTCCGTCGGCGACCCACCGCTCGCGGGGAGGGCAGGTTCGGGCTCGGGGGGAGGCATCCCGTAGAAGGAGCGGTGGACCCTCAGCAGGAGCAACCCCGGGACGATCCCGCCGAGGAGCGTCCCCAGGATCGAAGCGAGGAGGGTGGGCTGGGAGAGGTGGAAGGCCTCCGACTCCTCCTCGACCGCGAGGAGCAGTCCCCCCGTGACCGGGATCGCGATGCCCAGGTCCACCATCGCCCCGATGGTCCACACGGCGAGGAAGACCCAGTACTGCAACCCCCAGTTCGGGAAGGCGGAGGAGCCGCTCCAAAAGACGAGGAAAAGGAGGACCCCCCACGCGGCGACCCCGACAAGGGACACCCAGCGGGCCAGCTGGATCTGCCGGACCAGGCGGTCCTTGGAAGGGGCGTCGTCCAACCAACCGGCCCGGGCGGGCAGCCCGGTGGAAGGGAGCACCGGCAACGCGGCGGCCATGGTGCTGCTCCTCCTCCCCTCAGCAAGCGTTCGGCGCCGGCGTGTACCCGACGGGATAGAATAGAGTGAGGTAGGTGGGCGACGCGTCGACCCACACCTCGACCACCGAGACGGTGAACGGGATGCCGGCGCCGACCTCGATGCAGGCGTTCGCCTGGTCCCAGCCGTGAAGCTGGGCCTCTGTGGTCTGCATCCCCTGGGAGGAGAGCTGCTGGAGCACCGAGGGCCCAAAGAGGTGGACGGGGTTGTTGAAGGAGGAGGTGCGGGAGACGGTCCCTCCCGGGACGTTCGCGGAGACCTCGAGGAAATCCGGGGTCACGAGGAGCTGATAGTCGTAACCGTCCGCGGCGCTCGGCAGCGTGTCACCGGAACCTCCGGGGGCGATCACCGTCCCGTAGGTGAACGTCTCCTGGGTCGCCGCGAGGAGCCCCTCGTCGCGGTCCACGTGGGTCGCGATGGTCGTCGCGACGTCGTCCAGGGCGGAGGTGACCGCCTGCGAGCGGTCGATCGCGGCGACAGCGCCCGCCCCGACCAGCGCGAGCGTCAGGGCGACCATGCTCGCCACCACCAGGGAGACGACCCAGTCGAAGATCAAGTCGGGGGCACCCCCACGAGCACGTAGTCGAGGGTGCCTCCCCCGCTCATGGGGTAGGCCTTCTTCTCGAAGAAGAGGGTCGTGGAGTGGGAGAGGACGAAGCCCGTGGACCCCGCGAGGCTGAGGTTCGTGAGCGGGACGTTCTGCGAACCCGTGTCCGCGAGCTCGCTGTAGGTCGCGGACCCGGCGGTCCCCACGGTCCAGGCGGCGGAGGGATCGAAGTACCCGCCCGTGCCCAGGAGGTCAGCGCCGATCGTGACCTGGGCTCCCCCCGGGTTCACGGTGAGCAGGAGCGTCGTGTTGAGGTCGCCCTCGAAGGCCTGGACCGCGGTCCCGACAATGTCGTTCACGGCCACTTCCATCTGGTCCTGGGCCTGGAAGGAACGGAACGCGAGGAAGCCTCCGATGACGATCGGGAGGACGATCGCCAGGACGAGGACGATGATGGTGAGCTCGAGGGGCATCTCGATGACGCCCCGCCGCCCCCTCCGCAGCGGGAGACGGAACCTTACACGGGGGCCGCTGCGATCCGCCCCTCCCTCCGCGCCCGCCTGCCCCTCCGGGACGAGGCGGTCGCGGGGGAGGGGGCGGGGGCTGGGACGGGGTCGGGGGAAACGCGCGCCGGTCATGGGAAGTACACCACGAAGGAGGTCGAGCTCGTCTGGGGGGTCGCCTCTCCGATCGTCGCCGGGGGCGTGTAGGACCCCGACACCGACATCGACGCGTAGGGGGAGTGCAAGGCGGGGACCGGCTGGAAGGAGAGGAGGACCGAGCCGTTCGTCCCCGTGGTCCCGACGGCCCCGGTGCCGCTGCCGGTGAGGGTCACCGAGACGCCGGGCAGCCCCGACCCGTGCTCATCGAGGGCGGATACCCAGACCTCGACCTCGGCGGAGCTCGCGATGATGAGCGTGGTGGTCTTGCCGTTCACGCTCCGCACGGCGATGCCCGAGAGATGGTGCGACTCGGTGTAGGAGAGCCAGAGGAACATGCTCGAGACGCCCACGGCGGCGATGAGCAAGGAGACGACCAGCTCGAGCCCCATCCCTTCCAGGGTCCCCCGGCTGGTCCGAGCGCCTCGGGCGAACGACCGTCGCCGGCCCCGGGCCCGGGCGGACGTGGACGCGGAGGAGGGAGGGGGAGAGGGAGCCCCGACCCCGCGAGGAGGGGCGGCCATGCTCCTATGAGCGGGTCGGGCGACCTTTACCCTTCCGAGGCAGGTAACGAGACCTGGACCGACCAACGCCCTCCTCCTCCCGCCCCTCTCAGCCCGCCCCGCTCCCCAGGGTGAGGACGCCGAGGATCGAGCCCACCGCGAAGACGGCCATCGCGATCCAGAGGAACTGTCCCACCAGGGTCCAGAAGCGGAGTCGGTCGCCGCCGGTCTCGATCCCGATCGAGAAGTGTCCGATGATGAAGACCATCTCGAGCAGGTAGGTCCCCATCACCGCGAAGAAGAGCACCGGCGGCACCGCGAGGGCCCCGGAAGCGAGCACCCCGGAGAGGAGCAGGTAGAGCGCCCCGGTCATGCCCATGACCACGGGGGCGAAGAAGAACGCGGAGCCCTTCATCATCTGGACCGTGCCACGGAGCGAGGTGCGGATCGCGGCGTCGGTGTTCCTGAGGTCCTTGAGATGCTGGGCCATCGGGATCACGGTGTCGGTCACGGCCTGGGGTCCCTTGGAGGCCGCCTCCAGGAGCGCCCGCAGCGACACCCGCATCTGCCGCGACGGGTAGCGCGCGAGGAGACCGGGCCCCCTCGCCGAGCCGAAGAGGGCCTGCTCGGGGGTTCCCCCGCTCACGCGGAGCACGTAGAGGAGACGGTCGAAGAACTTCGCGGACTCGGTCCCGCGCATGCCGGCGGTGGTCCGCTCGACGGCCCGCTCGAACCTCAGCCCCTCGCCCATCCGGCTCGCGAGCTGGAAGAGGGTGTCGGGGAACTCGTTCTCGAGCTTCTGCAGAGCGTTCCCGACCTTCGCGAGGGCCCGGGTGCGCAGGTAGACGCCCACCGAGAGGCCGACACCGATGCCCATGAGCGCGAAGACCGTCCAGGTGAGCGTCCCGGCGGTCCCGAGATAGCCGAGGTAGGCCGGCACCGCGACCGCCCCCGTCGCGACGCCCGCCACCAGGGCGAGGAGGACCGCCTCGGAGAGCGGCGGACGCTTCACGCTGCCCGCGGGAGGACGCGGAGGCGTCACGGTCCCCGGACGTTTGGAGAGGATCTGTAAGGAGTAGAGCAGCGCGACGAAGGGGAAGCCGACGTCCATCGCAAGGACGAAGCCGATGATCGTGACGAGCCCCGTGCCGGTCGTGTTCGTCCCCGCGAGGCCCCCTCCTCCGGGGGTCGCGCCAGGGGAAGGGCCGGTCCCGGCCCCCAGGTTCCCCAGGTTCGCGAGGTTGGAGAGGAAGACCATCGGCAGCATCGCGCCGATGACGAGGGGGAGCAGGACCCCCAGCGCGAAGAAGACCGTGGTGGGACCGGAGAGGCTCGAGGAGAACTCCTCGATCTTGCGCCGCGTGCCGGAGAGGACGATGTCCTGGGCCTTCTCGAGGTCCCGGGTGAGCCCCTCCGTGCTCTTCTCGTGGGTCGAGAGCCTCAGGGCGTACATCGAGCGCATGAAGTCCTCGTTCCAGTTCCCCCACTCGTCCGAGAAGTGGAGGAAGGACTCCTCGAGCGAGGCGTACTTGCGCGAGAGCACGTCCCATTGGACCTTCTTGAGCGCCGCCCCCAGGTTGCCCTCCACGTTCTCGGAGGCGAACCGGACCGCGAGCGGCAGCGACCGGTTGAGCCGCAGCGACATGGCCATGTAGTGCACGGCCTCGGGCGCCCGCCCCAGGGTCTGCACGCGCAGCCGGCGCGCGAGGAGCCCCGGATAGTTGTACACGAAGACGTAGAAGGAGAGCGGAAGCACCCCGGTGAGGAGCGCGATCACCAGGAGGAAGACCGAGATGACGCCCGCGCTCGCGATGACGAGGACGACCAGGAGCGCGACGAGGGCGATGAAGGTGAGGAGGAAGGTCGCGAGGGCGGCGTAGTGGACCTCGTCCGGGGTGACCTCGAGCCCGGCGAAGTAGATCTCCCGCTTGAACCCCGTGCGCCGGACCGCCTCCTCCAGCCGCTCGGCCCGGCTGCCCGCCCGGGCGAGGCGGCGTTCCAGCCGCTCGCGCGTGGCCTCGCCCTGGGACTCCCCCGCTTCCTCCCGGGCGAGCGAGGCCGCCTGCTTCTGCCGGTCCGAGCGGGCGCGCTCGAGCGCGGCGGAGAGACGGGCCGTGCGGGCGGCGGGGTCCACGTACCCCAGCAGGGCGCGTCCGAGCAGGTGGACGAAGGAGACGTACCACCCCCCGGCCGTCTCCTCCTGCACCGTCGCGGCCCCTGGAGGCGGGGTCGCCCCCGCGAGATCGTCCGCCGCGCTAGCCATGGCTCAGGGCCCCCTGGAACCAGGCGGCCCACTCCTGGAACATCGCGTCATAGTCGGCCTTGTGCCGGGTGATCTCCTCGGCGTGCCGCTCCAGGATCTCCCAGAAGGCCGCGTTGGAGGAGGCGACCCACGGAGCGGAGAGGAGCTCGGAGCGGCCCCGTCGGGCCTCCTCGACGAGCCTCTCCCGGATCCGGGCCCGCATCGAGATGTTCGCGAGCGCCTCCGCGTAGGTGATCCCCCACGCCTGCGCGATCCTCCGGATCCGGTCGGAGGACTCGAGCAGCGAGGGGGTCTCCTTCAGGCGGTCCTCCGCGTCATCGTGGACCATGAGCTCGCGGAAGGTCCCCGGCTCCGTCCCCTCCTCCTTCGCGAGCTCGCTGATCTCGAGCACCCGGCGTCGCTGGGTGCGCACCGAGCCACCGGGGTTCGTGAGACCGCTCACCACCACGACGTCCGTCGCGTTGAACGACGTGGGGGAGATGCCGATGTCGTGGACGACGCGCTCGAAGATCGCTCGCGAGGAGTTCCCGTGGATCGTGCCCAGGACCGCGCTGCCGGCGGTCCCCGCCCGCATCGCTTCGTAGAGCGTCCGGGCCTCCTGGCCCCGGACCTCGCCCAGCACGATCGCGCTCTCCCCCAGCCGCAGGGAGACCTTGAGCGCGTCCTCCGCGCTCATCTCCGACTCTCCGCCCACCGAGGAGCGCACGAAGATGGTCTGGACCTTGTAGCCGTACTGGCGCATCTCGACGCTGGGGAGCTCCAGCGTGTCCTCGATGGTGAGGATCCTCTGGGTCTTGGGGAACTCCAGCATGAGCGCCCCCACGAGGGAGGTCTTCCCCGCCCCTCGGGCCCCGGCGACCAGGATGGTGGAGCGGCCGTCGATGAGGAAGGAGAGGAGCCCCGCGCCCATCGGGGAGAGCGCTCCCAGGTGGACCAGCTTCGGGAGGGTCCAGGGGTCCGTCGCGTGGCGGCGGATCGCCATCGCGATCCCGTCCGGGGAGAGCGGGCGCCCGATCACCGTCGCGCGTACCCCGTACTCGCGCAGGTCCGTCTCCAGCACGGGCATCGACTCGGAGAAGGGCCGCCCGCTCTCCACCAGGAGACGCGCGAGGATGGCCTCCGCCTCCTCGTCGGTCACCGTGACGTTCGTGAGGCACTTGTCGCCGATGTCCTGGCGTCCGAAGCCTCCCACGCGCAGGTGGACCCGGTTCTCCGAGGCCGGGGCGTCGACGTAGAGGTCCTGGATGTGGGGGTCGGTGAGCAGCACCTCGAGCACGCCCAACCCGACCACGTGACGGGTGAGGATCTCCGCGAGCTGCTCGAGCTTCGCGAGACGCGCGGAGGAGCTCCCCGGCAGGAGCGTGCCGGTCTCCCTCGCGACCCGCTGGAGGAACCGGACCGAGAGCTCCTGCACCACGTGCCGGGTCTGGGAGAGGCGGTGGAGCTGCAGGTGCTTCGGGTAGTACTCGACGAGCTCGTCCCGCGTCCGGTGGAGGAGCTCCACCTCGGCGTCGGTGAGCCGGTAGTCCGCGAGGTCCAGGTGGTAGAGCAGATCGGTCTGCTCGGGGACCCGGTAGAGGCGCACCTGGCTCCGCCCCAGCGGGTACTCCATCAAGAGCTCCGCACCCTCCGGGGGGACCAGGTTGACCCAGCAGCCGGAGAAGCCCGGCCGGGTGAGCGTACCCCGACGAAGGCGGCGCATGACCAGGCGCGAGAAGCGCGGAGGCACGCGGTCGATGGTCGCCTCGATCCCACGGAGCACCCCCGGCCGCTCCTCCAGCGGCAGCGCTCGGCCCGGCGGCAGCAGGGCGAGGGGGCCGCGCCCCAGCCCGGCAGGCCCTCCGAGGCCGCTCCCCACCACCGGGGCGAGGGCCGGGGGCGGCCGTGCGGTGATGGGAGCGCTCATGCCCGGACCTGGTGGGCCCGGCGAGGCCTCCGGTCCCGACGGCAAAGGCCCCGTCGCTGCCGTTCCCGCAGGCCCGGCAGACGTTGAACCACCGCGGGCCCACGGGGGTGGGGTCGCCGCGGGACGGGGCGGTGTCGGAGGGGAGGACGGAGGTGGGGGCGCCGCCCCGGCGTACCTTGGAGGGGGTGGAGAAGGGGCGACGCTCGACATCGCTGGCGCCCTGGACGGCGGGGGCGGAGGCGGGGGCGGCGTCGCCGGTCGGGAGGGCGGGGGCGGCAGGGCGGAGGGCGGGAGCGGGGTCACGCTGGAAGGGAGGGGTGGGGCCTGGCCCGAGGTCGGCGGCATGCGGAGCTGTGTGATCTCGAGCCCGCAGCGAGAGCAGCGCGACGCCTCCTCCGGGAGGAAGGAGCCGCAACGAGGACACGAAGCCATGGACCTCCCTCCTCGACCCTCTGCCGTGGCCCCGGTCAACCGCCCGACGGACCGGGGGCCTGCAGGCCGCTCTCGCCCGGCGCTGCGGGTCGTCCTCGGGACCGGCCGCTTCCCGCGCTACGGACCCGGGAGACGAGCTCACCCAGCTCCTGGCTCACGAGCTCCAGATCGCTCACAGTGACGCCCAGGCAGCGGACGCACTCGGGCTCCGGCCGACCCGTCCCCAGGACCCGCACCTTCTCCCGTAGGTCGGAGAGGAAGTCGTCCCATCCGCGCCGGAGGCTCTCCTCCAGGTCGGGGAAGAACGTGCGGGGGTTGAAGGCGCATGTGGCGCAGTCGACCCTCTTCAACCGACGGGCGAGGTTCCCCTTGTTCTGCTCGATGTAGTCGATCTTCTCGTCCGGGGTGAGCTCCCGTTCCTTGGAGGAGGGACCCGTTCGCCCCTGGGCGGGAGCGGGGGGGCTCCCTCCGGGGCTGGGCGGGGCCGTTTCGGTGGGCCGCAGCGGCGGCCCGCCAGGGGAGGGCAAGGTGGGTGGGTGGCCCCCTCCCCCCTGACCGCTGCCGAGCGACCCCGTGCCGACGACGCTCGCCGCTCCCGAGGGGCCTGAAAGGCCCGCCGACGCGCGGTCCGACGTCGAGGTCGCCCCGGGCGAGGGGCCCACCTGGACGGGGGGAGGGGCGGGCGGGGAGTGCCGACGGCCCGGGCCGAGCACCCGCCGCAGGTCCTCCTCGGCCTCCTCCTCCGCGTCGACCTCGTCCACGGGGGCGCGGGCCGCCTCGATCTCCGACTGGCGGTCGAGGTCGTCCAGGAGCTCCTCCAGGTCGGCCCCGGGCACGACGATGCCGTCGAGGACCGGGAGCGGTGGGCGCGTGGAGAGCTGTTGGAGCAGCTTGTGCAGTTCGAGGATCCGGCGCAGCAGGAGCACCGTCTCGCCGGAGTACTGGCGCATGGTCCGGCCCGCGAGGGTGAGCAGGTCCACGTGGTATTCCTCGCCGAGCGCCTGCAGCACGGCGGCGAGGCACCTCGGGTCCGCGATGGCGTCCGGGCCTTCGCAGGCGGCGCATCGGAGGATGAGGTTCGTCGCGCCCCCTGAGGAGCGGACCTCGTACTCGAACGGCGGGACCTCGACCGCTTCCGGCTCGCCCTGGTCACGCGACGGGCCCGGGGCGGGTCGGGACGGAGGGCTCACGGGAGCGGCCCTCCTCCTTGGACGGGGAGCTCAGCGTCCGCACCGGCCTCGCGCTCCTCTCGAGCGGAGGACCGTGGGAGCTCTCTTGGGCCCGGTCCGCCCGGTAGCCTTCCCGCTCGCACGTGGTTCACCCGAACCCGGGAGGCAACCGGGAGCTACGCCCGGAGCGACGGCCCCGAGCACGGGAGGTCCTGGACCGGGAGGCACGGGCGGGGGCCCCGCGGTCCCCTCGACGCGAGGGGGACGGGGCCTCCTCCTCGTCCTCCCCTCCGGGAGGCGGGGACGGCGGAGAGGAGCGGAGCAGCACCGCGACCGACGCGACGACCCCAGCGAGGAAGAGCCCCGCGAACACGTAGTTCGCCCAGAGCAAGGGGTCGCTCACCGAGGGGGAGGGGAAGGTGGTCGCGGAGGCCACCTCCGTCTCCGAGTAGAGACCGTAGAAGGTGTGGAGCACGACCGTGAGGTTGTAGACGGTGCTGGGGGAGAGCCCCGTGTAGGTCTGCGAGGTGGTGGTCGCGGAGCCGACGGTGAGCAACCCTCCCCCGGTGGGGGCCGGCACCGCGTAGAGGTCGAACCCATCGAAGCCGGGGACGTCCTGACCGGCGAGCCCCCAGGCCAAGGTGAAGCCACCGGAGGAGACCCCGAAGACGTGGAGCGTGAAGGAGGGGGGCGCGGGAGCGCCGTGGTCGAAGACCACCTGGAGCTCCGGGAGGGAGGTCCCCGAGACGTGCTGCATGCCGACCGCCGTGACCGTGAGGTCGGCGGATCCTGAGGTGTCCAGCACCGTGCTGTTGAGCGGAACGGTCCGGTAGGGGGTGATGGAGGGCCCGAGCGCTTCGAACGGGGCGTAGTAGTACGACAGCGTCGCTCCGGTCGTCGACGAGGAGACGAGGGAAAGGTAGGCCGGGTCGTCCTGGGAGAGCAGGACCTGCTGTGGGGCGGCCGGCAGGGAGAGGGTCCACACCGCCGTGGAGTAGGCGTGCTGGGCGGAGGTGCCGCTCGCCGCCGCGTTGAACGCCTGGATCGTGCTTCCCACCTCCACGAGGAACTGGGTGCCGGAGGGATCGGTGAGGACCGCGGAGACGGCCCCGAAGGCGGGCGTACTGTTCCCCCCGTAGGACTGTCCATCGGCGGTGTTCCCCACATCGAACCCGCGCTGTCCTCCCAGGAAGACGTGGGTCCCGTCGGCGGAGAGCGCGGAGGCCTGCGCGGTGCCTGCGGGCGTCCCCGGGCCCGTGCAGTTCACGGTCGGGCTGCCGAAGTAGGGGAAGATCGTCGCCTGGGAGGTGGTCTGCCTCAGGTTGAGCGTGAGCGCGACCGTGGTCCCGTCCGGCGTCATCGCGACGCCCGCCCCGGTCGGCACCGCCCCGGCCGCCGCGACGTAGTGCCAGACCTCCGAGCCCTGCACCAGGTAGGCGAGCGCGACCGCCGCCTGACCGCTCAGCGTGAAGGAGGTGAGGACCGCGAGCGTGCTCCCGTCGGCGCTGCTCGCGACCGCGCTGATGGCCGCCCCGGAGGCCTGGGTGCCGTAGGGAGTGAGGTCGTAGGTGAAGTTCCATGGGTTCGTCAAGCGTCCGGGGCCGGTGAGGTTGAGGACGTGGAGGGTCGGGCCCACCCCGGCGAAGACGAGGCTGGCCTCGCCCGGGGTCTCGCCCCGGGCGGCGATCGCGAGCACCGTCGGGGCCGCGCTGAGGGCGATCGATCCGAGCGGCTGATCGGAGGATACGTTGAACAGGTCGACGTCGCCGCTCTCCGTCGCGGCGGCCACGTACCCCGCGTCGCCGGCGACGGCGACGAGCGAGATGGACGAGGCATCGGGGGTGGTGAAGGTCCAGCCGGCCCCGGGTGGGAGGCCCTGCCCGGTCGCCGAGGGGCGGGAACTGCCGCCCTGGAGCAGGGGCGGGAGGGAGGGGGGCGCCCCGCGCTGCAGGTGGACCCCCGACGGGCCTGGCAGCGCGGCGGAGGCGGAGCCGACAGGGAGGAGGAGCAGGAGGCACAAGACCGCAGGGACGAGGAGCGCTCCGCCGCCGAGCCTCCTCGCCGCGGGCCTCCGGTCCGGGATCGTCGTGTTCATGGGCCCCAGAGCTCCACCCCTACCGTCACCGGGGCGTAGGAAGAACCCATCGCGGGGAGGACCGTCCAGGCCGTATAGACCGGGACCTCGGTGTAGGGCGGGGCCGGGCCGAGGTCGAGGTGGACGGGCGTCCCGCACCCCGTGGAGTTCGAGGTGAGGGCGGCGAACGACCACCCCTGCGCCGTGGCTTGGAGCGCCGCGGCCACGTCGCCTCCCACGAAGCCCGGCTGCATAAGGTTCGAGGGCCCCACGGTAGAGCACGCGAGCCCTTGAAGGGTCTCGGCGAGGAGCTCGGAGACCGGGAGGTCCTCCAGCAGCGTCGCGCTCCCGGCGGTGGTCCCGGGAAGCTGCGTCGAGCGCAGCGTGGTCCGCATCAGGGTCGCGAGGGTCTGCTGGGCGTCGTGCTCTCCCACGAGGTTCTGAGTGGGCGCGGACACCGGGGAGAGCAGGATCGCGTCCACTACGACCACGGTGAGGGCGATGAGGGGAAGGAAGAGCACCGCGTCGAAGAGGGCCAGCTGCCCGCGCCGTCGGAGGGCGATCCCCCTGGGAGGAAGGGAGGGAGCGCCTCCCCGGCGGGACGGCCTCATTCCCATATCGTCACCTCGACGATCGCGTTGTGGACCTCCACGTCGCTGACCCGGATCGAGACGGGCTCCTGCGCCACGTAGATCCCCTGGTGCAGGGAGGAGGTGACCGTGGGCACAGGCCCGTTGCCCACCACCCGGTCGTAGTGCAACGGATAGTCGGACACGTCGGTGATGTTCACCTGGAAGCCGTAGGAGGGGTGGAACTCCCAACTGATGTTGCTCTCGGTGAGGTTCATCACGCGGGAAGCTTCGAAGACCCCGTAGGTCCCCTGGTAGGTCAGGTTCCGGTAGCCGAGCAGCCCCTCGACCAGGGAAGAGGCCTGCGTAGCGAAGGTGGTCGAGCTCTCTCGGGAGGAGAGCGCCGAGAGGGCGACCGAGATCGCGGAGAAGAGGAGGAGGAAGGAGATGACCACGACCAGGAGGACAGGGATCTCCTCGAGGAAGCCCGCGATCGCACGCCGCGAACGCCTCGTCCGGTCCATCCCCCTGCCCTTACACGCGGCCCTCGGTTCTTAGCAGTTCGCATAGGCCCATCGACGGGCGCGGGGCTGAGGCTATTTCTGGACGGAACCCATCGAAGGGAGGGGATGGAGGAGGCGCAGCCCGACCTGGGGTCGAACCTCGCCCGCCTCCCCTCGGGGACCGCGCACCTGGGCGCCTTCCATGACGGGCGGGCCCGGGCTCAGGCCCTGGACCACCAGCCGCTCCAGGTCCTCGCCCTCTCGACCCTCCTGTTGCTCTCCTTCCTCGCCCTGGGGGCGCCTACCCGGTCCGATGCGGCAGGAAGCCCCTTCTCGGCGGCCGCTCTCGCTACCCCGGACCACCACGTCGACTCGTCCCCGACGCCTCTCCCGGGGACCGACCACGTGGGCGTGCTCCCCGGCACGGTCAACGTTTCCACCGATGATGCGCGGTTCAAAGGGAACACGCTCGTCGAGACCCAGCTCACGGTGCCCCACGGTCCTTGGGTCAGCTCCGACCTCTCCGTCTGGCTCGAGCAGCCCATCACCCCCACGGTGGTGGGGGCGGTCGGACTACGGGTCCAGGGAAGCCCCTCGGGCCCTTCCGCGTGGGGGACCTATGCGGTCTACAGCTCGGGCGTGCTCACCACGCTCGTGGTGAACCGCACCGGGTCCTTCGCTCCAGGAACGGTGGTGACGCTCGCCATCGCGGAGACCCAGGGGAGCTGGTGGACCTTCTCCGCTCAGGGAGTGCGGATCCAATCGACAGGGCAGAACGGGACGGTCGACCTCGGCGCATCCACGGCCGCCGCGATCGTTCCTGGGGAGCTCCCGGTGGGAGAGCCCACGCTCTCCGCCTCGAGCGACGGCAACACCACCTTCCCTGACCTCGCTTCGCCCCTCGTCTTCGGGGGCTGGCTCGGCGGGGCCCTCCTGGAGCCGGGCGACGGGATCGCCTCCTCCTCCGGAGGCGCGTGGGGTGTCCAAGGCTACGACCAGAACGCGTCGCTCCCGCTCGACGGCCTGGAGATGAACGGCAGTTGGAGCCCCACGGCGACCGACACCTACCTCTGGGGGGTGGGAGGGCTCGGGTACGGCTCGCTCGCGAGCTGGACCTCGAGCTCCCCCTCCGCGCTCTCGGGTTCGGGGGCCTCCATGAGCGTCACGCTCCCCGCTTCCACGGGCACGAGCGGGGGCTCCCACGGGGACTTCTGCGCGGTGCTCTTCGAGCCGCTCGACCATGCGGTCGTGCTCGGCGTGGGGGCCTGCTGGCGCTCGGAGAGCGGCCTCGCCTCCGACTTCCTTTCCTATCAGGGGCCCGGCGGGGGCTACCAGGTGGCCCCGCTCGGACCACCCCCCGCTCCCGGCACCACGCCCACCCTCGCCTGGTCCAGCCGCGCGGGCGGGTACTGGCAAGCGACGCTGAACGGGGTCGTCCTCACGGTCCCCGGCACGAACGGGACCCTCTACGGTGGGAGCGCGCTCGCGAACGCGACCGTCGCTCCCCTGGGAGAGGTGTGGGGGGGCGGACCCGGCGGGGCGACCGCGACCGAGGTGGACCTCCCCCTCGCGCTCGCGGTCTCGACCGGCCCCGGCCTTCCCCCCAGCCCGGTCCCCTACGGGACGAGCGGCCCCGGGACCTCGAGCGCGGACCTCTTGGGCAACGCCCAGAACTGGTCGGTCGCACCGGGCTCGCTACGGGTCCTCACCGCCGGCCTGTCCACGCCTTCTGGGACCGCCCTGTGGAACCTCACCTCGAACCCCGGGGTGGTGCTCTCCGTCCACGGTTGGAACGCCTCGTTCTCCTCCACCCAGGCGGTCCAGCTCTCCGTGTGGGCGAACCTTTCCGGCGGCGGGGCGGCGAACCCTTCGAAGCTCCTGTGGCAGTCCTTCCCCTATGCTCCCGTCACCGCGGTGTCCGTGGGGGCGGGGGCCTGGACGCTCCGACTGGTGGCGCCGGTCTACGGCCCCAACGTGAGCGCGCTCGCGCTCAACCTCACGGCGGCCGCCCCCGGGCGCGCACCTTCCAGCGACAACGAGACCGCGACCCTGCTGCCGGGATCCCTGGTCGCCTCCGCCACTTCCCCCACGGGACCGCGCCTGCCCGATGACCTCCCTTCAGGGCTCACCATCTACCTCAACGCTACGGGACCCTCGGGGGGTCTCGGCTCTCCCGTGACCCAGGCGTCGCTCTCGCTCGCCGCGACCGCCGGCGGGAACCTGTCGGTCCTCGCTGCCGCCGGTCCCGGGGTGTTCACCGGGACCTTCTCCCCCGTCCTGGTTTCGGGCCCGGTCAATGACAGCCTCGTGGGGAGCGCCTCCGCCCCCGGGTTCTATCCGCTCGCCGTGAAGCTGCCCTTCCAGCTCGTCCCCACCCCGCTCTCCCTCTCCGTCCGCAACGAGAGCTCGCGACTTCCGACCGGGGCCAACGTGACCGTGGTGGCATGGGTCAACGCGACCTCGGGCCCGGTGAGCTCCCCTGTTCTATCGGTGACGTGGTGGGGGGGAGCGAGCCCCTCCGGAGATCTGGTGCGCTCGGTGGGAGCGGTGCGGCCGGACGGAGGGCGCAACGTGACCTTCGCGCTTCCCCTGGAGCCCTCGACCACCTCTGGGATGCTCAGCTGGACGGTGAGCGCCTTCGGGCACACGACGGCCTCCAGCTCCTATCCGGTCCAGGTCGAGGTCGCCTCCCTCAACGTGTCCTTCGCACCCGTTCCGCCCGTCGTCGCAGGGGCGCCCGCGCAGGCGGTGGCCTTCCAAGCGGTCGGGGCGAACTCGACACCGATCGGCGGGGTCGAGGTCTCCCTCGTGCTCCCTCCGGGGGCCGGCTCGCTCGCCCAGAGCGTCGCGCGCACGGCGATGGACGGGACCGGGGCCTTCGAGTGGTTCCCTCCCCCGACCTCGGGGACCTGGCGGGTGACCTTCGTGGCGGGCCTGGTCGGGTACGCCTCGGTATCGGGAGGGTTCAACCTCACCGTCCGTCCGGCCTCCTCTTCGAGCGGCCCCCTGGGAGGGGCGTGGACCGAGGGCGCGATCGGGGCCGCGGCCGTCGCCGCCTTCCTGCTCCTCTTCCTCCTCGTGGGCCATCAGCGATGGAAGGCCCGGGGCGGGAGGGAGGAGGGCGGGGACCGACGAGGCTCCGCCGCGCCGAGGTCCAGGTCGTCCCGCACGAAGACCCGGGAGGAGACCCGTTCCTCCGCCGCGAGCGACCCGGGCGCTCCGGGCAAGCCCCCCTCCACCTCTCCCGAGGACGCGACGGGGACGGCCAGGAGCGCAGGACCCGGATCGGGCCCGTGAGCAGGAGGAAGAGGGATATGGCGAGCTCCACGGGTGGACCTTCGGGGGCCCGACGGTTCCGTCGGTCCCGTTCGGCTCGAGTGCCCTACGCCTTCGCCGCGCTGGTCGTCGGCTTCGCGTTGCTGCTGGTGGTCGCCTCCTTGCTCACCTCGGAGGTCGCCCTCACCGGGGGACTGCAAGGGCAGGAGCCCGTGCTGGTCGACCAGGCGATGCAGCAGGCGGCCTCGATGCTCGAGGACAACGCGAGCAACGCGCTCGTGGGGGTGCTCGCCCACATGCTCGCCGGGACGGACCCCGCCCTCGGTGACCTCAACGCGTCGGTGGCCTCCGGGGTCCAGAGCTACGTGGCCTCCTCCTTCCGCTCCTCCCCCACCCCTTCCCCTCGGTGTCCCCTCGGGAGGCCCTTCGGGGATGTGACCGTCTGCGTCCTCTCCTACGCGGTCGACGTGACCTACCCTGGCTGGCAGACGACCGGCCTCCTGCCGCAGGTCGCTTCCGTCTCCCCATCGACGGTGAGCCACTGGCCGGCGGCGCCCCCGAACGAGCTGGATCCCTCCCGGCTCGCCGTCCCGGGAGGAGGCAACTCGACGCCGTTCCCGGCCGTCGTCGGGAACTTCACGCTCGTGGCGGTCGACCCTTCGGGGGTCACGACGCAGGGGACCTTCCCGTTCCTGCGGACGGAGACGACGCCCCTGGGGCTCCTGGTCTCCGCCTCCGACCTCTTCACGACGGACCTCTCCGGGCCCAACGGGGGCTTCGCTCGGCTCGCCCAGTACATCCTGACGACGCTGGCGCAGCTGCGGGCCCTCCTCGGGTACGGCAGCGGAGGCTACCCAGGACCGGACTCCGGGGCGACGACGGGGGTCCGGGAGATCCTCACCAACGCGGACGTGGCCGACGCGGGCGCGCTCGCGGTCGCTCTGGAGACGCTCTACTCATTCCACGCGACGGACCCGAACGTCGTGCCCTCCCTCTTCGGTAACACCCTCCCTCCGAGCTTCTCCGCGCTGCTCACCCAGGCCCTCGACGGCTACGTCGACGGCGCGGCCCTCCTCCTCTTCCTGGAGAGCGCACCCCCCTCCGACTGGTCGAACGAGCTCGTCGCGCTCGGGGAGAGCCTCGCCCAGTCCATCTCCTCCTTCTCCGACCGGTTCACCTTCGACCTGCTCTACACCTTCTGGGGCCCCACCACCGTCGACCCCACCCTACGGGAACCCGTCGCCGACTGGAACTTCGTCCACTCCCTCTCCCAGCAGTGGGCGCTCAGCGAGCTCCAGACCTACATGGACGACTACCGGACCTGGATGGGCTCGCAGCTCCAGGGGCTCCCCAGCTTCACCGGGCGGTCGAGCTTGCCCGTCCTTCAGGCGCAGGCGGACCAGGCGGCGACGCTCTTCGGGCCGGGCTACCTCCTGTGCTACGACGCGCTGGGGAACCCGGTCCCCGTCCCGGACACCTACACGCTCTTCCCCGGCGGGAGCTACTCCGCGACCACCCTCGCGGTGCCGGACCTCCTCTCCCTGGTCCTGGGCGACCCGAACGCGGCCTCCCCGTACCCGGGGGCCCCGTTCTCGGTGAGCACGGACGTGCAGGTCACGGGCTCCGCCCCCT
Source organism: Thermoplasmata archaeon (assembly GCA_027306505.1). Taxonomy (GTDB): domain Archaea; phylum Thermoplasmatota; class Thermoplasmata; order Lutacidiplasmatales; family UBA184; genus JAKAAX01. Next base: position 27,374 of record DAHUZP010000021.1, read on the forward strand.
ACGTGAGCACCCTCGACTTCACCCTCACGGACTCCTCGCTGCTCGGGGAGTACGCCTCCAGCTCCCCCACCCCGTCGATGGACACGATGACCTCGCTCCTCACCGACGTCTCCGAGAGCATGGACACGCCAGCCGGGTCCGCCCTGAGCTCCCCGGGCTACGTGCCCTATGTCGCCACCTGGATGGATGGGCAGCTCCCTTCGAGCGTCACGACCACCACGGCCGGGGTCGCGGACCCCACCTCGGCCCAGCAGCTGGGACCGGGCGGGTCCTCCTCGACCTACCTCGGCGCCGGGGTCGACGCCCTGTACTCCGGCCCGTTCGCCTCCTCGCTCTCGACCTTCCAGAGCGATGCCGCGACGCAGAGCGGGAACTGGTTCGTCGCGGGGGCGGAGTACCCCTCGGGGGTGGTGGGGACCGGGCCGACCGTGGGGACGCCCAACTCGCTCCTGGACATCGCCCGCCTCGCGGTGCGCCTCTGGGCGATGATGGACTACAATCTGTACTGGGGAGGGACCCGGGGCATCTCGAGCGGCTACAGCTTCGGCCCCGTCGCCTACCAGGCGCCCAACAACGAGTTGATCTCCGTTCCCCCGAAGAGCACGAACGGATTCCCCGACTTCTCCCAGAACCTCATGGTCTCGCTCTTCGATTACGTCTACTCGTGGGTCCAGCAGAACTCGGCCACCGGCAACCCGCTCCAGGACTGCCAGTGGGACTCCGCCTGCCTCACGAACTACGCGGGGCTGGGGCCCACCGCCTGTCCCAGCCCCTGGGGGCCCAACAGCGGGTACGCGAACGCGATCGCCGCGTACTTCTCGAACCCCCAGGGGCTCTGGAGCGCGCTATTGCCCTCCGCGCTCAAGGTCACCTCCGCGTCGGTCCAGCAGGTGGGTCCCCTCGCCCAGCTCCCGCTCCTCACCGCCTACACGGACACCGGGAAGGGCCTCGCGATGTGGGGGCCCAAGTTCCAGGCCTGGGTCGAGAGCAACCTGGGGGGTCCCCGGGTCCTCCCGGACACCTTGAGCCTCGCCCAGAGCTGGGAGCCCGACCTCTACCAGAGCTCGGAGTCCTGGACCGCACGCAACGTCGACGAGCACGCGATCGTCGACCAGCCCTACCTGCAGGCGGGCCTGCCCTCCCAGTTCTGGCAGGGCAACCGCTCGCAAGCGCTCTCCTCCGGCTCGATCTACGACACGGGTCCTCCCGAGGTCTCCCTCGCGCTCTCCTCGGTGGTGGCGCTGAGGAGCCAGGCGACCGAGACGGTCCAACTGGTCGACCCCCAGGACCTCTCCTCGAACATGGGGACCTCCCCGTTCCAGACGACGTGGGACGTCCGGTACTCCGCGACGGTGTCGGTGGTCCTCACCGATCCGACCTCGCCCATCCTTCCCGGTCCCTCCGGGCCGGAACCGACGAGGCTCGCCTTCACGGTCCCCCTCTACGCGGAGTTCCCGGTGACCGTGTTCACGCCCTGGCCGCTCGAGACCGGCGCCCTGGGGCTGCCGTCCGACCCGGTCCTCACCTACACGCGAGGGCTCACCGGCATCGAGGGCTCCGACGTGAGGACCGCCTCCGCCCCGGACTATCTTCCCGGCACCTACATCTCCGGACCGCTCGTGGACCTGCTCTCCCGCGTGGGGACGGTCTCCCACACGGCGATGCAGGAGACGGCGGTCGACGCGTCGCTGCTGGGGAACCTGCCGGGGCAGGGGGCGCAGGGGGGGCCCCAACTCTCGAGCGCCCTCGCGGAGAGCGTCGACGGCTCCGCGCAGGCCTTCCTGGGGATCGCCCAGCAAGGGAACTCCGCCGCCGCCCGGGCGGACATGAACACCCTCTCCACCGCCCTCTCCAGGATCGGCCTCCCCACGGGGCTGCTCTACCTCAACAACTACGCGTTCCTCGGCGACAACGTGACCTTGACGCTGCAGGGGAACTACGCCGCGACCTGGACGCAGGGATCGGCGACCGCGAGCGTGCTCGACGCTCAGATCGCCTTCTCGTCGAGCTCGCTCTCGCTGGTCCACGTGGGCTACGACAACACCTACGGACCGTTCAGCTTCTCGATCGTCCACTCCCCCCTCCCCGGTTCGAGCCTGGGGGTCGGGGAGTACCTCGCGGCGGGCTGGACGCAATGGGGAGTGCCGAGCGTCCTCACCCTGTCCTCCCCTGTCGGGACGGGGCCCCTCCCCACCCCCACGAGCCCCGCTACCCCCCTGGGCTCCCTCTACGTACCGGCGATGGGCAGCACGCTCACCACGGCGGAGCTCTATGAGCTGGGGCAGCCCTCGCTGTCCTCGAGCGCGTCTGCCGCCTACCAGAGCTCCTCTGCCGCCTGGCTCACCGGGGTCGGCCCCGGCCATCCGCCCACCTTCGACACGCTGGTCTCCGCCGAGCAGTACGCGCTCGCGGACTACTTCGACGCTGTGCGCGCGAACGGGCTCTCCGGGAGCTTCTCCTCCTTCGACCTCGGGGTGAGCGCGGCGGAGGGCGACCAATGGTTCTCCTCCTCCCTCTCCTACCGGCCCAACGGGGCCCCGACCGCGGCCTCCCTCGAGACCTTCCTGGGATGGGCGGTCCAGGAGAGCCGTCCGCTCGGCTACGCGCTGGGGGACCCCACGCCGGACGCGGCGGTCCTCTCCGAGATGCCCCGCTCGCTCCTCGGCACGACCTGGTGGAACGAGAGCGTGGGGGCCTGCCAAGGCTCCCTCGCGACCTGTCCGGGGGTGGGCGACGTCTACCTCAACACCCCTGGGGGCTACACCGCCGCGAACTTCGCCGCGATCCAGTGCGACCTGGGCGGGCTGGGTGGCGGGGCCTCCGACCAGCCCGCGGTCCTCTTCGGCGGTAGCGGCACCTCGGGGACCGACCCCTACGTCGCGGAGCTGAGCTACTGAGAGAGGGCGGAAGAGCGAGGGAGCTCCGGGGGTGGGCGCGCGCCCCCCCGGGGCCGCCTGGCCCCTCTTCCACGAGGAGGATGCACGGGTTTCAGTACGGGGGAGCCGTCTGTGTGCCGGGAAGCTCCGGTGGAGGGCCCGCGGGGGCGGGGCTGCTCTCCCCCGCGCCCGACATGTCGGGTGGAGAGGAGGGGCCTTCGGCCTCCGATGGGGGCCCGGAGGTCTTGCTGTCCTCTCCGCCGCTGCGAGAGCGACCGCGACCCGCGTGGCGTCGCCGGGTCTTGGAACGGAAGCGCACGTAGAAGAGGCTCCCCGCGACCGCGACGACCACGAGCAGGGCCACGCCGAGGACCAGGGCCCCCGAGTTCCCTTGCAGCCAGCTGGGGAGCGGGCTCGACGAGCTCGGAGAGCCGCCGGTGCCCCCGCCGCCGCCTCCGCCACCCCCGCCGCCCCCACCTCCACCGCCGGAGCTGGTCTTGTTGACGGTGACCGACACGGCGGCCGCCGAGGCCCCGGCGCCGTTCGCGTCGGAGACGGAGACCGAGATCACGTAGGTGCCGGCGGCGCTGTAGGTGTGGGTGAGGGTCCCCGTGGGGTCCGCCGAGGTGGCGGTGGAGGTGTCACCGTAGGAGAGGACCACCGCGAAGGGTGCGAGGCCGCCCGATACGCTCCAGGAGACGGCGACGGTCAAGGGGACCGTGCCCGAACTGGGGCTAGCGGAGCTCGTGAGCGAGAGGGAGGAGGCGACGCTGACCGAACCGGAGATGTTGAGGACGGCCCCGAGGGCGTCATGGACGCTCACGGTGACGGGGTAGGTCCCCGGTCGCGTGAAGGTGAAGGCGACCGGGTCCCCCGAGAGGGAGCCTACCGGCGAGACGAACGTGGGGGTGGAGTAGGGGGCGACCCCGCCGCTCAGTCCCTGCAGGGAGAAGGTGAAGTTGGCGGGGGCGTCCAACGAGCCCGCGTTGGCCATGAGCGACCCGGAGAGCGCCGGAGGGAGCTCGACCAGGTCCGCGGTGCCGTTCATGTCCCCCTCCCCGATCCACAGGTCGCCGTTCGCGGCGAGCGTCGTGGGGACGGACTGCCAGAGGAGCCCGATCCCGAGGGTGAGGTCCACCTGCGAGACCGCGTTCACCCCCTGGAACACGACCGGGGTGGAGAGCACCGTCTGCTCGAACCCCAAGCCCCCCAGGAGGTAGGTGGGCCCCATCGCGGAGAGGGTCGTGATCGCGTTCACGTTGTAGGGGACGGGCAGCGAGGCGGTGAGGTCGAAGGCCCCCTGGCCTCCCAGCGTCCAGTTCACCAGGCCCGCGCCTCCTCCCACCCAGAAGGTGGTCCCGTTCCAGGTCGAGGACTGAGGCACGCCGACGAAGGAGGCGAAGTCGGGCGTCACGTTGGTGAGCGCGGGGGTCCCGCCGGGAACGTAGGAGAAGAAGTCCCCTACCCCGGAGAACTCGGGCTGCTGCGCCCCGCCGAGGAGCGCGGCCCCGGCGCTGTCCACCGCGATGGTCGTGACGGAGGAGACCGTGAGGAGGCTCGCGGAGAGGTTGGTCCAGCTCGAGGTGGAGGGGGCGTAGGAGTAGAGCCCGCCCCCGTAGCTCGCGCTCTGGTTCACCTGGATCGTTCCGCCGACCAGGAGGTCGCCGGAGAAGGTGGCGAGGGAAGAGATGGCGAGATCGGGGGCGAGCCCGCTCGTGATGTTCTGGATCGCGCCGGTCGCTCGATCGAGCAAGAGCACGCTCGCACCGTCCGAGAGGTAGACCTTCCCGCCCGAGCTCGCCGCGAGGGAGAGGTCGCCGAGGCCCGGAGGGAGCGAGGGCGTGAGGTCCGCGACGGTGCCGTTGGTGAGGTCGAGCGCGAGGAGGCTCCCCGCGCTCCCGTTCGTCCCCGCGACGTAGAGGTGCCCCTGCGAGAGCGCGAGCGCGCTCGCCGCGACGAAGCCCGTGGGGAAGGTCGCGGAGGTCCGCACGAACCCACCGGCGGAGGTCCAGGTGCCGAGCTCGGCCATGCCCAGGGCGTCCGAGCCCCCGGCGAGGAGGGTCGAGCCGGGCTCCCAGGTGAGGGCCAGGGGGCTGAACCCCGTGGGCCACGGGGAGCTCGCGAAGGGGGTCACGGCCCCCGTGGACCCGAGCAGCGAGACCGCGCCCTTGGGCGAGGCGACGGTCCAGCCGAAGAGCGTGGAGGGGTCGGGGCATGCGACGGTGGGGAGCCCGAGGAGCGGAGCGAGGGCGGTCGTCACGTTGTCGAAGGGCCCTCCGCTCAGGTTGAGGATGCCCGTGTAGCCCTGGGCGGACTCGACCAGGACGTAGTGGCTCGCCGCGGCGAGCGGGGTGAGCGGCATGCCGAAGCTCGCGGGGACGAGCGAGGTGAGGTTGGTGAACGACCAGACCCCGAGGGAGTAGTTGAGCAGCCCCGCCGTGCCGTTGACGCTGCTGCCGGTGACGAGGATCCCCCACGGGTCCGAGATCGCCCCGACGAGGGCGCCGAACCCCGTCGGCACTCCCGTGTAGGGCGTGAACCCGACCGACCCGTTGTAGGTCGCGACCTCGGGCAGTGCTACCCCGGTGGAGTAGTTGCCCCCCACGAGAGCGACCTGACCACCGAGGGTCCCGCCCCCGCCCAGGACGCCCAAGGTCTGCGGGGTGAACCCGAGGGCCGGCTGATAGAGGCCCGAGGTGAGGTTCTGCTCCATGAGCTCGGGGGCGCCGCTGCCCTGTCCCCAGAGATAGACGGTGGGGTAGGTCCCGAGCACGACTGACCCGGTCTGCAGCGCGCCGATGTCGTCGGTGGGCGCCACCGCGCTGAAGTTGCCGGTGCGGTCCACGAGCGAAGCGGGGGGCCCTAGGGCGAGCGTCCCCAGCTTCGGCCCGGTGAAGGTGTCCGCGCCGAGCACGTCCACCGATCCGCCCGGCAGGTTCAGCAACTGGTCCACCGCGCTCCACGAACCGCCAGGGACCTGGGGCAGGAGGCTCGCGAAGGAGTGGGGGGGGGAGGGCGTGGAGTTGGTCGCGAGCGTCACGCTCGCGCCCGTAGAGAGCCCCCGGGCCGTCCCGGGCAAGGTCCCCGCCGCTCGAGCGGCCCCAGGGGCCGCACCCGCGGGGGGGCGCCCGTGGAGAGGGCTTGCGCTCCCACCGAGGGGATAGGCGAGCAGCATCATGAGGAGAAGGAGTCCCACCGCGATCATCGGCCCGGGTCCACCCCGGGCACCATCCCCTCGCTCGCTCCTGCTCTTCCCCATGCGCTTCACAGGTCCCCTACGTTCCTCCGATCGAACCGGAGAAGATTCCATGCTGGGGGAGGGTTAAGCCCCTTCGGACCCCGGGGGCGCGGGGTCGACGGCGCCGAGGGACGCGACGCTCCCGCGCGAAGGTCCCCCGGGAGCAAGGCCATTCGAGCTCCCGGACGGACCACCGACGACAGAATCAGGACCTCGCTGCGAGGGAAGACCGAAGCCTACGACCTCGAGCTCGAAGAGGTCCCCGCTGCCCGCCCGCTGCGGGGCATGGAGGAGCGCTCGGGGAGCTCTTCCGCTGACCCCAGGCCGTATCGGCGGGAGAAGAGGCCCACCCCGAGCACCAGGAGGAGGAGCTCCATGACGAACATCGGGGAGGCGATGGGGGTGAGGACGAGGGGCATCGATGCTCCGGTCGCGACGAACCCGCTCGCGATCGTCCCCAGCCCGACCGGCCCGACCAGCCCGAGGGTGGGGGCGAGGGAAGGCGCCACCGAGAAGGCCCCGCTCGAGCCCACGGAGGGCGCGGAGGGGGAGGAGGGGGCGCTCGAGGGGTTGGCCGAGGACGTCGAGGCCACCACCACGAAGGGCAGCTTGCTCTTCATGTGGACCAGGACCCAGGGACCCATGCCGCTCCCCATGCTCCAGCCCACCGCGCGCTGGGAGCCGGTGTGGGCGTCCACGAGGGGACCGCCGCTGCCGGTGGAGACCACCATCGCGACGTGCTGGACGGTGCCCGTCCCTTCGTAGTAGCCGACGACATCGCCCGGGGCGAGCTGGCTCGCACCGGTCACCTTGGTCGCGAAGCCCCAGCCGAGGAGGTAGTTCACGAGGTCCTGCGCGTTCACGTCACCCGTGATCGCGCCGCCGTAGCGGTAGGGGTCGCGAGAGAAGGAGACCCCTCCCGCCGCGAGCGAGCTCGAGACGAAGTGCGCGCAGTCCACGCCATGGGACATGAGACAGGTGCCCTGGAGCGAGTGCCCCGAGCCCAGGTGCGCGGGGTAGCCTGGCCCCGCGGGGCACAGGCTGTCCCAGAAGAAGTAGCCGTCCGAGACCGCTTCGTCCCAGTACTGGTTCGCGTAGCCCACCGCCTTGCTGGCGCAGTAGTTCCCGGAGGTGCAGCCGCTTCCGCCGCCGCCGCCCCCCCCGCCCCCGCTGCCGCTTCCGGCGAGGAAAGAGGCGATGGTGGGCCAGAGCCCGCTCGGCATCGCGGCAGGCCCGTCGTCCAGGGCCCAGTAGGCGAGGAAGTGGACGCCGTCGCTCTGGGTCTTCTGGACCTCGGACTGGAGGTCGCTGAGCTCGCCGGAGGCTCCCGCACAGTACTCCGGGTCCAGCGCGAGCCCCAGGTGGGAGGCCGAGATGGAGCGGAGGGAGGTGGAGGCGGCGGAGCTGAACTGGCTCAACGAGCAGGTGTAGTCCATCAGCACCCAGACGTCGACCGAGCTGCGGGACATGTCCCCCAGGTTCCAGAAGCCGGGGCTCCAGAGGGCGAAGTCGCCCTGGAGCTTCATGCCGTGGGAGTGGAGGGCGGAAGCGAACTGGCCCATGAACTGGGCATAGGCCCCTCCGTCCGCGCCGTTCACCGATCCGCCGCCGCAGGAGGCGGAGGTGTCCGGCTCGAAGTCCACGTTGTAGCCCGCGTAGCCGTCCGACCTGGCCGTGGTGACCGCCTGGTCGATGAACGGTTGCCAGAGGCCCTGGGTCGCGAGGAAGTAGTTGAGCGAGGGGACGTTGCACGACGTCACCATGGGATACATGTGGCTCCCATGCTGCTTCGCCCAGGAGGTGAGGTCGTTCGAGGTCCCCGCGTAGCCCCGCGAGGTGAAGGAACCGCCGCTGGAGAGGTAGTAGGACTCCTCCGAGATGGAGGGGATGTCCTTCGTGACCCCTGAGTACTCCTTGCCGAAGGCGCTGGAGGAGCCGGACCAGGCGCAGAACTGGCAGACCCAGGGCATGAAGGTGTTCGCGGAGCTTCCGCCGCCCCCGCCGCCTCCTCCACCGCCACCGCCGCCGGAGGAGCCGCCGGTGCAGACCTTCCCCGAGGTGTAGGGGATGCAGAGGTACCAGTTCGCGCTGATCACGTTCGGGTTCGAGATCCCGTCCTTGCTCGCGATGAGCGTGTAGAGGTTCGAGTTCCCGTAGGCGCGGGACGCGATCGCGCTCAGTGAGTCGCCCGAGCGGATCTGGTACCAGTCGCCCTGCTTGGGAGTGGAGGAGAGCGGGGTGCACTGCTTCGGACCGTAGAGGTTGCAGTTGCCGCTGCCGCCGCCGCCCCCGCTCCCGCCGCTCCCGCTCGAGGAGCAGGAGTTGCCGTTCGTGTGCGGGATGCACAGGTAGTAGCCGGACTGGATCACGTTCGGGTTGGAGATGTGGTCCACCCTCGCGATGAGGGTGTAGAGGCTCGACTTCCCGTAGGCCCGGGAGGCGATCCCGCTGAGGGAGTCACCGGACCGGATGTGGTACCAGTTGCCCTGGGAGGGGTTCGTGGTGAGCGGGTGGCAGACGTTCGGCCCGTAGAGGTTGCAGTTGCCGCTGCCGCCCCCTCCTCCTCCGCCACCGCCTCCCCCGCTGCTGGAGCAGACGTCATTCGGGCAGACGGTGCTCCAGGGGAGGTTCGCCTGGTTCTGGTTGTAGCCGGAGCAGGTGACCCAGCCGGTGCCGCCGAAGCCGTTCGGGGCCCAGCGGCAGTAGGCGCCAGAGAGGTAGCTGCCCCAGAAGTTGTAGCTGTTCGCGTGGTAGTAGTCGATCGCCCACTGGAAGGAGCAGGTGGGGTTGAAGTAGACCGGACCCCAGTTGGAGCCCCCGCCGTAGCTGCTGCAGGTCGAAGGGTTGTACCCGCCGATGGGGAACGGGTTCCCCTGGGGCGGGTATTGACCGCCGGTCCCCTCCTGGAGGATCCCCTCCGCGTAGTAGACCGGTTCGATGGCCGCCGGATTGAAGCTGCTCTCCTGGTAGGCCATGGAGACGAAGGTGATCGTGAGGCTGCCGGTGAAGCCGGCGTGAAGGGCGCAGTCGACGACGTCCTGGAGGGAGAGGGTCATAGGATGCCCGTACTCGTTCGCGTTGGGACAGGAGGCGGAGGAAGTCGCGGCGGGAGCGACCGCGGCAGGGGCCGCCCGGGGCAGGGCGACCTGACCCACCGGCTGGAGCGTCGCGCCCCCCAGGCCCGAGACCCCCAGTCCGATGGGGGTCCCCGGGAGCACCATGAGCGCGACGACCCCGACGGCGAGCGAGGCGACCAGCCAGGAGGTGACCCGCCCGAGGTCCCGCCGGGAGGCCGAGGGGGAGGACCCCGACCAGGGTTCGACGCGAGTGGCGTGGGGTTCGCCTTGCTCTCCGGCAGGAACACGCATGGTCAAGACATATCGCTCCTGGGAGATTAGGCCTGAGAGTATACATACAGCCGAAGGCGCACTTCTTCGCCTCCTCACGGGTGGTCCCGACAGACGGTGGACGGGAGAGGGAGCGGAGGCGCTCCCCTCGACCGGAGCGGCCCCTGCCGCCCGAAGGTACCTCGGTCCGCAGGCGGAGAGGCGAGGGTGCCTGGGCGCACCGCGATGGGGGACCGACGGACGCGGCCATCCCCCCCCCTCCCCCAGGCCCTCATGGGAGGGTCCCCGCGGGGCGGCCCCCTGCTCACCTTGCACGGACCCGCGTGAGGGGGCCCCTGGCCGACGGGCCTTCGAGATTCGCCCCGGGGCCACACTTATATGAGACCCCCCCGTGGGGGGCTTTGGCATGCGGAACCACCGCCTGGGGAGACGGGGGGTCGCGGGGTTCTTTGAGGAGATCCCGGCGGCCTCCGTGGCGATCATCTCGCTCCTCCTGTTCTTCAGTGGGATGCTGGTCGCGATCACGAACTACTCCGACCGCCAGCAGTCGAGCCAGTTCGCCCAGGAGGCCCAGACCTTCCTCGAAGGCCTGCTCGGCTACGCGAACCTGACCTATCTGGGCCAGTACGGTGTGTTCGACGTCTACTCGATGACGGCGCTCACGCTCAACGACCTCACCTACGATTTCCACCCCTCCTTCCAGTACAGCATCACCATCACCGACACCTCGCTCTACCCCGTCCACTACGACAAGACGCTCGCCACCGGCAACCTCCCCTCCGGCCCGAGCTCCCTCCAGAACGGCTACGTCAGCGACTCCACCTCGGTCGACCTGTGGGTCTTCAACTTCCCTGACACCGAGTACCACGCGGCCACGCTCACGGTGGTGATCTGGTCGTGAGGTCTAGGAACGGGGCCCGGGGGGCGCTCCACGCCCCGAGAGCGGCCCGCCGCCTCCGGGGCCAACGCGCCGAGGTCGCGGTCTTCGACATCGTCCTCTTCGTTCCGCTCCTGCTGGTGGGACTGCTCTTCCTCAACTCGATCGTGACCCTCCCCACGTCGACCGTCGCGGAGAACGTCAACTCCTCGAGGTACGCGGCGGAGGGGATGGCGACGACCCTCCAGGCGACCGTGCCCCACGCGAGGACCTACCTGTGGGAGCCCCCGTGGTGGGGATGCCCGTTCGGCTGCTGGGTCCGGGCGAACGTGGAGGACTGGACCGTCTACGACCTGGTCCTCTGGGACGTCTACTTGGTGAGCTGCGGGGTCTCGACCCAGGCCCAGCTCGACAACCGCCCCTGGATGGGCTACTACATCGCGCTCACGGCGGCCGAGGTCGCCCAGGGTGCGCTCGCGCCGACCCCGCCGACGACCTACGCCAACTACTACTTCGAGTTCAACGGCACCGCGAACGGGTTCGCCGGACCTGGGTGCTACGGTCCGGTGACGCCGGTGCGCGATTACGACTCGAACCTAGCTTCTTATCCTGCCTCACCTAGCACGCAGCTGTACACCTGGTCCACGGTCCTCCAGCCCGATCAACCGGGCGAGGGGCCGGTCATGGTCCAGTTGGGGTTGTGGGGGCCGTAGACGTGAGAGGAGCAGAGGTTCCGATGAGATCGTGGGGTCCTGTGAAGAAGGTCGGCGCGCGGCGAACGGCGGGCATCGCAGGGTTGGGGGGGCTCGTGCTCCTTGGAGCCTTGGTGCTCCTCTCCTCCTTCGCTCCGATGGTCCTGGGTCTGACCTCCCCCACGAGCAGCGCGTCCCTCCTCTCTCAGGCGACCTCCCCCACCCCTCGGTCTGCGTGCTCGAACTGCACGTGGACCAACTACACCACCAACCCGGCCGACGTGGTGCTGGTCGCCTCCTCCCCCAACGGCGCCTACGTCGCGGCTGCGACGAACGACCGACGGGTGTTCGTCTTCTCGACGAACCCCTCGCTCCCCGCCCCCCTGGGCACCTACACGCTGCCCACCGGCGCGGGCGCGACGACCCTCGCCCTCTCCGACACCTCGGCGACGGGCTCCCCGCTCGTCCTGGTGGGCTGGGCGGGCCCGGGCGCGGGCTCGACCGGCCTCTCGGCCTGGAACATCACCACCTCGGGGGTCTTCACAGGCTCCCCGGCCTGGAGCCTCAACGCGGGGAGCTTCGTGCTCCCCCACAGCTCTCTCGCCTGGATCCGTCAGGCCGTGATCTCGGACGACGGCAGCGTGGTCATGGTGATGACCGGGTTCAGCTTCTCCGGTAGCTCCGGCACCAACATCAGCTACTTCGCCCACGGCCAGACGAGCTGCGGGACCTCTTCGCCGCTCCAGTACTGCTGGGGGATGAACTTCTCCACCGATCGGCCCGTCTCGCTCTCCATGAGCGTCGACGGCACGAGGGCCGTGGCCGCCGTCCAGGGCAGCCTGCCGGAGCTCCTCATCTTCGACGCCTTCGGTCAGACCGGCATCTGGACCGCTCCGGCGGGCGGGGAGATGTACACCGGGGCGATCTCCGGCAACGGGCTCATGATGTACATGTCCACCTCGGCGGACTTCTACATCGGCAACGCGAACACGGGGAACACGAACAAGACCATCCCCACGAGCGCGCTCAACACCCCGACGCAGATCTCGCCCTCCTTCGACGGGACGACCTTCCTGGTCAGCAGCCAGATCCCCTCGCAGGCGAGCTACTACCGCTGGTCGACCGGGACGAACTGGAGCTCCCTATGGACGCTCTCGTTCCCGGCCGCGACCCCGATCGACAACGCTACCCTCTCGCTCTACGACCCCTCCTACTTCGTGATCAGCTCGGTGTCCACCGCCCAGATGTTCTACTACTACCCCGGGATGCCGGAGAGCACCAGCTCAGCCTATCGCACCATCTCCACGGTGGGGCCCCTGCGCGACCTCGCGGTCTCCTCCCACCGCGGGACCCTGGTCATGGGCAGCGGGTACATCACGGGCGGCAAGGACGAGTTCACGCTCGTCACGGACGGCGGGATCCCGACGCCCGCGGCGCCCATCGTGGTGATGCAGGCGGTCTCGCCCTCCCCGGGGGACACCTCCGCCTCGCTCCAGATCTCCTGGACCAACCCCGGGAACGTCCCGATCACCGGCACGATCGTCGCCTTCGAGCTCACCCCCGGTCAGTCGACCTCCGGGAGCCTCCCCGCGACCAAGAGCTTCGTCGGGACCGGGTCCTCGCCCCTCACCGTGAGCGGGTTCAGCTTCGGCACCAACTACACGGTCACGATCACGGTGCAGGCCTTCGGGGGCGCTTCCAGCGCGACCTCGACCCCGGTCGCCCGCTCGACCGACAACGCCCCCGCGGTGGTGGACCCCTTCCTGGGTCCGGAGATCGCGGCGGCGGTGCTCCTGGTCGTGGGCCTCCTCGCCTTCGTCCTGTTCCGCCGGCGCGGGACCGTGCCCAAGGAGCTCCAGGGCGCGGGCGCTCCGCCCTCCAACTACCCCTCCGGCCCCACGCCTCCCCAGGGAGGTGGAGCGGGCCGCTGAGCGCCTCGACCAGCCGGATGAGATCGCACCGAAGGAGCCTCCTATAGGACCATGATACCGCCCCGAGTCGCCGCACAGGTCGCGAACCCCCTGACCAACCTGCCCGAGTACGAGTACGAGCTCAGGACCGAAGGTCGGGCGCTCAACCTTGTCGTCCGGTGCCCGGCCTGCCAGGGCCCCGAGGGGATCCTGAACCCCCAGTGCCTCGCGGTGGTGCTCCGGATCCTCTCCACCGAGTCCTTCGCCGACCTCGTGACCTTCACCGGCATCACCCAGCGGCAGTACGGCGGCCAGGCGGTGGAACTGCTGAAGCGCCTGGTCAGCTTCTCGAAGCTCCTGGACCAGCTCTCCGGCCGGCAGCCGCTCCCCTACAGCGGCGGGGTCGTCTTCCCCGACGGACAGGTGGACGAGGTCATCGCGGACCTGGAGAAGGTCGCCTCGACCCCCGGGGCGCTCCCGGGGCCGCTCCTCACCGTCGAAGGGAACCCGCAGAACCTGACGCCGCCCGTCGCGGCCGAGCTCGCTCGGAACGCGCGCGCTCAGCGGGCGAACATCCAGCGCCACCTGCGCCGGCTCGACTGCGCGCACTGCGCCTACAGCCCACGCAACCTCTTCCCGAACCTCAAGAACCTGCTCCTGACCGACCTTCGGGCCTTCGCGCTCGACCTGCGGCAGAGGGCCCAGGTGCTGGCCCAGGGTCCCCCGGACGAGGGCTGCAGCCGCTGCCTCGGCTTCACCTTGTCCGACCTCGAGTACCTCGCGGACCAGCTCGTGGAGCTCGATGGCTTCGTCCGAAGCCGCGGCGCGGGAGAGACCGGCGGTCCCGGGGCGAACCTGGGACGCGGCCCGGCGAACCCCCCGGCCCAGCCCGCCCACGCCGCCGCGGGGGGGAGCCACTAGATGGTCGCTCAGAGCGCGACCACCTCCATCGGCACGTGCACCAACTGCGGCGCTCCGCTCTCCGGCAAGACCCGGTTCTGCGGCAGCTGCGGCACCCCCATCCCGGTGGGCCGCCCCTCCTCGGGCCGCCCGGGCGCCTCCGCCTCGCCCGCCCCCGCCGCCGCCCGCAAGAGCATCGACGAGATCGCCCCCATGCCTCCCCCCGCGGTCGCTCCTCCCCCCTCCCCCGCGCCGTCGCTCCCGCGCAGCGCCCCGCCCCCCCGGGCGGCCCCGCACCCGCGTGACACGATCGCACCGACCCCGCCCCCTCCCGCCGCGGCCTACCGCCCGGCGACCGCGCCCTCGCTCTCGCAACGCTACCGGCGCCCGATGAGCCCCGAGCTCGGCCCGAGCGCGATCGGCAAGGTGCTCCACTCCATGGACCGCCTGCCCGTGGACGACATGGTCCGCGGCGCGGGGCGTATCCTAGGACGCGGGATGCTGACGCGGCCTGGGTTCTCCGGCTGCTGGGTCACCCCGGCGGTCCCCGAGAACGGCGAGCTCCTCTTCCAGTACCCGCTCGGCCGAAGCCGCGTGCTCCTCTACCGGATCCCGAACGAGGTCGACATCCTCTACCACCTGGACCTCGCGGACTACCGGGTGCCGCCCCAGTACGTGCAGCTCATCGAGTGGACGCGCGAGGAATTGGTCCACTGGTACCCGAAGCAGTTCAAGCTCACGTTCCTGGGACAGACGCGCCAGTACGTCCAGGACCTCTCCGAGCGCCTGATGCACCGGATCGCGAAGGAGCGCGGGATCTCCCTGGGTCCCACCACCGCCGCCTCCTCGGCGCGCCTCAAGGAGCTCTCCGAGATCCTCGCCCGCCATGTGGCGGGGTTGGGCGTCATCGAGCTCCTGCTCGAGGACCCGCACATCCAGGATGTCTACGTGGACGCCCCGGCCTCCGAGAACCGCGTGCACCTGCGGGTCGCGGGCTTTCCCGATGAGCGCGTGGGCGACAAGGCCCTCACCAACATCATCGTGACCGACGAGGAGACGGAGGCCATCCTCTCCCGGTTCCGGATCGAGAGCGGGCGGCCGTTCTCGGAAGCGATGCCCGTCCTGGAGACGGACCTCAAGGAGTACAACACCCGTGCGTCCGTGATCGGCCGGCCGCTCTCCCCCGACGGGATCGCGATCGCGCTACGGCGGCACGCGACGGACCCGTGGACGCTCCTCAAGTTCCTCTATTTCCGCTCGCTCTCCCCCTTCTCGGCGGGACTGCTCTCCTTCCTGGTGGACGGACGCAGTTCGATCCTTGTCTCGGGGGCGCGCAGCGCGGGGAAGACCTCGCTCGTCGCGGCGCTCATGCTCGAGTTCCCCAAGACCCAACGCATCCTTACCATCGAGGACACGCTCGAGCTGCCGAGCCTCGAGATGCGTCAGCTGGGCTACAAGGTCCAGACCATCTTCGTCCGGAGCGCCCTGGGCGGGCAGGCCGGGGAGATGACCACCGACGACGCCCTCAAGGTCTCGCTGCGTCTGGGCGAGAGCGCGATCGTGCTCGGGGAGGTGCGTGGCCAGGAGGCCCGTACCCTCTATGAGGCGATGCGCGCAGGGACGGCCGGCAGCGCGGTGCTGGGGACCATCCACGGCAACAGCGCCCACGCGGTGTACGAGCGGGTCGTCCACGACCTCGGGATCTCCCCCACCTCCTTCAACGCGACGGACATCGTGGTCATCGCGGGGCTCACGAGCCCTGGCGGCTCGGTGCGCACCCAGCACCGGCGGCTGCTCCAGCTGAGCGAGCTCGACAAGAACGCCCCGGACCCGGGGACCTTCGAGGACCTGCTCAACTACGACGAGGCGAACGACGCGCTCCTCGAGTCCCCGCGCGTCGCGCAGGGTTCGCTCCGGATCTCCACCATCGCCGAAGCGTGGGGCATGACCTACCCTGAGGCGATCGAGAACATCCGGGTGCGCGGCGCCTACAAGGAGCACATCGTGAAGTACGCGGAAGCGACCGGGCGCTTGGACCTATTGACCGCCCCGTGGGTCGGCGCGACGAACGCCGCCTTCTGGGAGATCATGGAGCGCTACAAGGACCAGGTCCACGACCACACCCTGTCCTACGACACGGTCCTTCAGGAGTGGAAGGACTGGTTCGCGAAGACCGTGCGTTATGGCTGAGCTCCATCCCTCCTCCCCCGACGCCCTCAGCACCGGGTGGTACTCCTCGCTCTGCCGCAGCGTGGGAGGCTCCTTCCAGGGCCTGTTCCCGCCGGCGAAGCGAGCCTCGCGCCTGCAGGCGCGCTACGAGCAGGTCCGCCTGCAGCTCCGGGAGGCCGAAGGGGCGGTGACCCGGGCGGAAGCGACCGAGTCCCGACGCTCCGTCCGACTGCGGCAGGCCGAGCGGAAGGTCCACGGGCTCCAGCGCAAGCTGGACGCCATCGACCGGCTGCTCAAGAGGGTCGAGCTGCGGCGGGAGCTCTACTTCGCCGGGCTCGACGTGACCCCGGACGAGATCCACACCACCGCGCTCGCGGTCTTCCTCGTGAGCTTCCTCATGCTGGCCGCCCTCCTGGGGACGGAGTTCGGGCTGTCGAACCCCTTCGGGATGGTGGACCCGATCTCCACCACCATCACGGTGATCGCCCTCGCGATCCTCCCCTTGTTGCTCTTCCTCTACATCTACAACTACCCACAGTGGACCGCCGGACGCCTGCGCGTCCAGACCCTGGGCCGGGCGCCCGAGGCCGTCCACTACATGGTCATGTCCATGCGGCTCAACCCGTCCCTCGACCGGGCGGTCCGCTTCGCGGCGGAGAACGTGGAGGGCCCGCTCTCCTCGAGCCTGAGGAAGGTGCTCTGGGACGTCCACACGCGCAACCACCCGTCGATCGAGCAGTCGTTCATGGCCTTCGCCGAGGAGTGGGGGCACTGGAACGAGGACTTCAAGCGCTCCCTCTACTCCATCCGGATGGCGACGCTCGAGCGCACCGACGAGGGGCTCGCGAAGAACCTGGAGAAGGCCCTGGACTCGGTCCTCCAGGGGACGAAGAAGAAGATCGAGAACTTCGCGGCGGGGCTGCAGAGCCCGACCACGGTCCTCTTCGGTCTCGGGGTCCTGCTGCCCATGATCATCGGGGCGATGCTGCCCATGATCTTCCTCGCCGGCCTCGGCAACGCGATCTCGAACCCGGGCGGGCTCTCGAGCGGGACCGCCGGCAACCCGCTGCAGACCACGACGCTCTCGACCAACGACCAGTTGATCGCGAACATCGGCTTCGCCCTCTTGCTCGACATCGCCTTCCCCATCGGTGCCCTGGCCTACGCGTCGAGCATCCTCGCGAAGCGCCCCGGGACGGTCGTCCCCCCTGAGGCTCCCGAGGTCGAGCCCATCTTCTCCCCCACGGTGAACCTCCTGCTCGCCTTCGTCATCGCATCCGGGATCGGCGCTCTCGCCTACCCCGCCGTGCTCGGGTACCTCGGAGCCTTGGTCCAGCCGGCCTGGGAGCTGCTGCCGGTCCTCGGGTTCGCGGTGGGGGTCTCGGTCTACTTCGTCCTCGACGTCTGGCCGCGCAACCACGCCCGCAAGGCGATGGAGCGGCTCGAGGCGGAGTTCCCGGACGCGCTCTTCCAGGTGGGCAACCGCATGGCGGAGGGGCTGCCCCTGGAGCGGGCCCTGGACCGGACCGCGGACGCCATGAGCGGGACGGAGACCTCGACGTTCTTCCGACGCATCCTCCACGCGATGCGCGTCACCGGCCAGACCCCCGAGCAGGTCATCTTCGGCGGCCCCCACGGACAGGGCCTCCTGCGGATCTACCCCTCGAGGATGGTCGCGGTGTCCATGCGCGCGCTCCTGGAGGCCGTGACCAAGGGCCCTGAGGCGGTCGGGCACACCATCGTCCCGATGGCCCAGTACCTCAAGGAGCTGCGCGACGTCGACCAGTCGCTGCGGACCGCCCTCAAGCCCACCGTCTCGATGATGAACGGCACGGCGATCGTCTTCTCCCCGCTCGTGCTCGGCATGACGGGAGCGCTCTACGTGCTGCTCTCGACCGTCCTCGCGGGCGGGAGCCTCATCGTCTCCATCCCGGTGTTCATGCTGGTCATCGGCATCTACCTGGTCGAGATGGTGACCGTGATCTCCTTCTTCACCGTGGGCGTCGATCGCGGCGGGGACTCCACCTCCCTCCGCGTCCAGCTGGGCATGTTCCTGGGGCTCTCGGTCGCGATCTTCGTCGCGGCCGCGATGCTGGGGCTCTACGTGGTCACGAGCAGCGTGGTGTAGCGATCTGGAGGAAGGGACGCATGTCAGCAGCGTGGGGTCGGGGCGAGACCGGTCGGCGCCGCCCTCGGGCCCGACGGCTCCACCGGCGCCTCGGCTCGCGCCGTGCGGTGCTGGAGGGGATGCCCCTCTCGATGCTCATCTCGATCCTCATCATCGCCATCGGGACCATCGTCATCGTCTCGCTCTACGCCTACGCCCAGGTGACGAACCTCTCCTCGGTCACGGTCTACACGACGGTAGGGCAGGCGTCCGGCTTCCTGCCGGCGACGCCGACGCAGCTGCGGGTCACCGCCTGGACGCAGAACGGCGGGACCATGGGCGGGGTCACGATCGTCCTCAACGGGAGCGGGATCAGCGAGCGGGGGCAGACCTCGGGGAACGGCTCCGCCTACTTCTGGATCGAACCGGTGCTCCACAACCATGCGACGAGCGGCGTGCTGAACATCTTCGCGACCTACACGCCCACCGTCTCGCTGGTCGCGCCCGCGCACCAGAGCTATCAGGTCACGTTGTCGGTGCTCTCATGAACGACCCCGAGCTACGATCGCTTGAGCTCCAGCGGGCCCGGCTCGGCCGCCGGCGGCCCCGAGCGCTCTCCGGTCGCCGAGGGGTGACGGACGTCCCGCTCGAGCTGCTCATCATCATCATCATCCTCGCGATCGTGATCCCGATCATCGTTGCGGCGCTCATCGAGTACACGACGGCCCAGACCGCGCTCTCGGTCCAGCAGCAGGCCTCCAACGTCCGGGACGTCGCGGTCCAGGTCTATGACGACGGCATCAACACGACCCTGTTGGTGACGCTGGACCTGCCGGGCTCGGGCCACGTAGGGGCCGGCGCCTCGATCTGGCTGCGCGGCGGCGTGGTCAACTGGTACGGCGCGACCAAGATCTACTACACGGTGGGCACGGCCTCCCCCTCGAACCTCCTCGTGGACAACGGGGCCTCCAACGTCCTGCTCGGCAACATCACCTGCACCTACCCGGTCATCAGCTGGGCGCAGAGCTGCTCCACCCGGGTCTTCTCGATCGCCTCCGGCGTCCAGACCGAGATCGCGCTCACGAAGATCTCCCCGGGGGGGTTCTTCATGTGGGGCGGACAGGTGCTCCCGGACCCCACCAACCTCACCGCGGGGTTCGTGGAGGTCCACGAGGTGTACCCATGATGCTGGACTGGGCCGTGAGCATCCTCCTCGTGAGCCTGATCGTCTTCGGTCTCACGGTGGTCTCCCTCGACTTCTTCCAGAACGTCGACCACGACTACGTGCTGAGGGACGCGCTCTCCTCCTCGGCGCACACCGTCGCGGACCAGGTGGACCGGGTGGAGGCGCTCCCGGCGACCATCAACCAGGGGTTCTTCTACAACGAATCGGTCACCACCACAGGGAGCACCGAGTACGGCGTGCCCATGCCAGGGACCCTCGCGGGGAGCCGCTACTCCGTCGACTTCACCCACGACTTCGTGGTCACGGTCTCGAACGGCTCGGGCTCGGTGGTGGGGAGCTACGTCGACCTCACGAAGCCGGTTCACCTCTTCCCCGAGAACATGACCCACGACATGGAGCGGTTCGGCACCTCGAGCTACCACCTGCACGTGGAGGACCAGCTCCACGACTGCTGGGCCTTCCCGTCCGGGACGAACTTCAACGCGTCCGTCTCCCTGGTGTACGTGGACGGTTACCCCACCTACCTCACCTTCGTGTACGCGATGAACGGCATGAGCTACCCGTGCAGTTGACCCCCAAGAACGACCGAAGAAGCAAAGGAGTGGAGAGAGCAGCATGATCCGAGGAGGAAGAGGCGGAGGGTCCCCGAGCGACACGATGGAGCCAGTGGCGGGTCCACTGCCTGTGGAGGCCGAAGAGGCGAAGGGGCAGGTCCGGATCGGCATCGTCGTCGCGCTCGTGCTGGGGATCGTCTTCCTGGCGCTCATGGGCTTCATGGCCTACACCGCCGCGACCACCCCGGGCTTCCCGTACCTCTTCCCCGCCCTCGCCATGGCCTACTTCGGCGCGGCGGGCGTCTCCGACCTCGCGGTGGGCCTCACCGCCGAGCGCGGCACCGTGAAGCTCTGGCGGGAAGGGAAGTACGAGGAGAGCGACAAGTTCCTGCGCCACTGGCGCATGGTGATCGGCTTCGTCCCGGGCGGCATCCTCCCGGGCTTCTTCCTCCACCGCGCGCTCGTCCGCGTCCACCCCCTGGTGCAGCTCGAGAAGGGCGGCGTGCCGACCCCCGGAGCCCAGCGGGGAGCCCCCGTCGCGGGCCCTGCGGAGTACCCGGGCCAGGGTCACCCAGCCTCCGGCTACCCGGACCCTTCCCCCTACGGGAGCGCTCCGGCCGCCCCGGCCGCGCCCTCCCAGTACGCTCCCTACACGCCCACCCCGGCGACCTCCGACCGCGTCGCTCCGGACCCGTTCGGTGGCGCCCACTCGCCGGCCCCGGCGACGCCGGGCGGGACCGCGGTCCCCGGCGGCCCGGCGGCGGTCTGGTCGCGCCCAGGGGCCTACGCGGCGGGGTCGTCCCCCGGCAGCGCCCCGCCCGCGATGGGCAGCTACGGTGGGACACCCGTCGGCCCCGCTCCGATGCGGAGCTGCCCCACCTGCCACGCGACGCTCGAGGGTGACTCGCGCTTCTGCAAGCACTGCGGCGCCGCGGTCCCAGCCTAGGGCCCTCGCACCTTTGTCATTCGGTGCAGGGGCCCTCGGATCTCAGTCGCCGCCCGGGTCGGGTCCCTCAGGAGCGGGGTCGCTCCCCTCGGGTTCGGCGGGCCCCTGCCCCTTGCCCTCCGAGGGCGGGCCGGCCTTCTGCGAGAGGGACGGTGAGCGGGTCGTTCCCGCCCCGGCCTCGTCCTTCGAGGCGGAGCCCGAGGCCCCGCGAGGCTTCCGACCGAAGGGGCTCACCCTCTTCGGCGTGGCCTCTTCCTCCGGCTTCGGCGGAGGGGCGTCCTTCGGGACCTGGGTCTGCGGGGGAGGCAGGCCGAGGCTGTCCATCGGGAGGAAGGTCGCCGGCCCCTCCCCCTCCTTCTCGGGAGCAGCGGCGGCTTCAGGGACCTGGGGAGGGCTCGGGTGGAGAGGTGGACGCGCCGGGCCCGCCCGGCGCCGACCCCAGAGGAAGAGGACCAGGAAGACCGCGAGGACCGCGAGCGGGGAGAGCAGGAGCCAGTCGGACCTCGGCACGTTCAAGGGGCCGGTCCCCACCCCCAGGGTGATCGAGAGCGTGAGGTTCCTCCCGTAGTAGCCGGCATCGGAGACCGTGAGCACGATACGGAACGTGCCCGGACCGGCGGGAGGGGCCCACAGGAACTCCCCGGAGCCGTTGGGGTCGGTGCTCACCGTCGCTGGGGAGATCGTGCCGGAGCCGCTGAAGGCCTGCACGAGGGCGCCCTCCAGAGGCGCCGTCGAGTTGCTCACCTCGACCGAGACCAGGTAGGCTCCGGAGCCGGTCTCCGCGAGGCTCCCCCGAAGCTCGAGGGGCATCTCGACGACCTCGACCGAGGTCTCGAGGTAGACCGGCGCGAAGCCCGTGACGAGCGCCTCGACGACGACCACGACGCTGCCGTTCTGCGCGGTGAGCGGGACGGGCAGGGTGAAGCGGTACTCCCCGGGAGCGAGTTCGCTCGTGGGCACGGAGGGAGGCAAGGGGAGCAGCCCGAAGGTGCCCGAGAGGGTCGCCCCGCCCTCCGCCCCTCCGTCGCTGGCGTTGACCCATGCCATGAAGGACGCCGATCCTCCGCTCGGTACCGGGGAGCCCAGGGCGCGGACCACGAGCGTGAGCGCCTTCGGGCGCAGCGGCACGCTGAGGGCCCCGGCGGCCGGGACGAACCCCACCACGTCCACCTGGACCGTGACCGTGTCGTTGGTGGGTTGGCCCACGTAGGGGGCCCCGTAGGGCACGGTGTAGGTCATGGTCGACGGGTCGAAGGCGACCGCGCCGAGGAGGGCCCCCGCCGCGCTGCGGAGCTGGATCGTCGCGTTGGAGAGGGGTCCTGCCCCGTCGGTCGCGTTGGTCCACACGGTGAGCGTCGCGTTCTCGCCGGGGAGGAGGGGCCCCGCATCGACGCGGACCTCGACCGAGAGGTTCCCCGGCACGAGCCAGGGGGTGAGGGTCGCGCTCCCCACCGACCAGCCCGGGGCGACCCCTTCCACCGTGAGCGAGAGCTGGTTCGGACTGACCGTGAGCGGGAAGGTGAGGTTCACCAGGGCCCCCCCGGTGGGGAGGTACCAGGGAGAGGAGGCACTGACGCCGGAGGGAAGGAGGAGGCTCACCTCTTCTCCGGCGAGCGCCCCGGTCGTCCCGTTGACGGCGATCGAGATAGGGAGACGGGCGAGCGATCCCACCTGCGAGGGCAGGCCTCGCACGCTCACGTGGGCGGAAGGTCCCGGAGGACCGCTCCAGAGCAAGGTGCCCTGAGCGAGGGCGGTGAGCCCGTCCTCCCACTGGAGGTCGTCGGGGCCGAGGAACAGGTCCTGCGCGTTCCCCTCCACGGGCACCGGACCGCAGTTACCGCAGCCCGGTGGCGGGCTGCCCACGCTCCCCTGGGAAGGACGGGTCCAGGTCCCCGACACGTTCATCTCGATCGCGGGGCCGAGGAGCAACGGCGTGGCGACGGTGGGGGAGGGGAGCGCCTCCTCGACCGTGAGCTCCGGAGGCGCGTTCGCGAGGGTGGTGGGGGAGCCCGTGACGACCGTTCCGTTCGCCTGCGTACCGAGGATGGGAGCGCCGCCGGCGAAGAACGACCAGTTGCCGCCGGGGGAGGCGAGGGCGGACAACGTGAGGTCGCTCGCGCGGGTCAACCTCGTCGCGTCCCCGGGGAAGTAGGTGAGCACCCCGGACCGGTTGGTCTCGTAGAACGGAAGGACGGTCACCCCGGGGGCGTTGACCCAGGCCCCGACCCATAGCCAGGACCCGGGGGAGACCTCCATGCCCAGCGACACCGCGAAGGAGGTGGCGTTCCTTCCGGTCCCCGCTCCGGGGCCGAGCGTGCCGTTGAGGGTGAACGTGAAACCGGTCGCGCTTCCGAGAGGGGAGCTCGTGACGTTCCCCCGGCTCTGGAAGCCGGGGCCCCCGAGCCCCCAGAGCCAGGACCCGCTCGAGGGTCCGCTCGGGAGCGAGAGCCCGACCTTGAGCGATCCTATCGCGAGGTTGGCGTTCTGGTCCTCGCCCTGGACCTGCCATCCCGCGTCGGAAGCCTCCCATATCCCGTTGGAGGGCACGACCAGGGCCCCCGCTTCCTCCACCGCGAGGGCGACCGGCGCGCTGAGGGTCCCCGGGAAGCTCGTCGAGTTCCCTTCGAGGAGGAGCGTGGGGGAGCTGAACGACGCGGCGGTGGGGGAGGTCCCTAGGGCCCTGGAGGTCCGAAGGTCCACCGTGCCGTTCCCTGCGCTTCCCGTGAGGTTGAGCCCGTTGATGGAGGCCTCCCACCACGTGCCGTGGACCCACGAGAAGCCCAAGGTGACCGTCGAGCCGGGTAGGTAGTCGAAGGTCGTGTTGCGGACGACCGTCACGCCCGGCCCGCTCACGTTCCAGAGCTCGTAGAACCCGAGCCAGTCGGGAGCGGCCCCTACCTCGGTGCCTTCGATCCCGACCCCGATCGCCTCGCTGGAGGTGACCGGCTCCGCGACGAGCAGGGTCCAGTTCTCCCCGGAGGGGATGGTCGCGTTCGGAAGGTACAGAGTCGAGGAGATCCCCTGGTTCGAGACCGTCGACAGGTCGGTGGTGACCACCCGTCCGTCGTAGGTGGGGAGAGCGGGCGGGGCAAGGGGGGAGAGGCGAGGAGGATGGCGCGGAAGGGGCGGAAGGGGCGGAAGGCGCCCCAGGTGCGGTGGGAGCGACCTCGAAGAGGGATGGATGGGCGTCCGGAGGACGCTCGCGGAGGGCGCGGGGGGGAAGTGAGGGTGGAGCGTCCCGTTCGCCGGAGAGGCGAGGACGGGACCACCAGGGAGCAGCAGGAGGACCGTCGCCACCGTGAGGACGGACACCAGGAGCTCGAGGAGGGCGGGGCGGGGGCGGTCGGCTCGCTCCGAACGCAGCGAACGGAAGGGCGGGCCGGTCCGACCCTGAGGAGCTGTTTCTCCGAGAGCGGGAGGCAGGGCTCCCCGAGGCGGGATGGGGCGCCCGCTGGGAGGTCGCGGGACCAGAGGGCCCGCGACGATCCCCGAGGCACGCGTGGAGCCCCTCATGGAGGACGGGCCGCCACGTCCCGGAGGACCGGACGCATGGGGCGCCAGAGCGGGGCGTCTTCCAGGGAGAGGTCGTAGCTCAGGATGCGGTCCTCCTCCCCCAGCTGGGTGGTCCTGGGAGGGGCCAGCTCGCCGCGAATGTCCCACAGGCCGGAGCCCCCGGCGAAGACCATGCCGTCCTCCACCCCGGTCCGGTTGCAATAGGCGACGGGGACCCCGTTCTCCACCGCGCGGGCCGGCAGGAGCTTCTCGAACAGGCGGCGCGAAGAGACCGGGGAGGCCGAGATGATGACCAGGAGCTCCGCCCCTCCGAGGCTGAGCTGGCGGCTCACCTCGGGGAAGAAGACCTCGTAGCAGATCGCCAACCCGACCTTCCCGAGGGGCGTGGAGAAGACCTCGCTGCGGTCGCCCGGGGAGAGGTTCACCGCCTCTTCGAACGGACCGAACGTGGGCAGGTAGCGTTTGGGTTGGACCCGCACCGACCCGTCGGGCCCGACAAGGAGCGCCACGTTCTGCGTCTCCCCCTTGCGGTCCGGATGGGTCCAGGGGGCCCCGACCACCAGGTGGGCGCCGGCCCCTCGGGAGATCGCCCGGAGACGGTCCAGGGAGGATGAGGAGGGCCCGAGCGCCATCCGGTGGATGCGTTCGCCCACCCGGTAGCCCGAGAGGTAGAGCTCGGGAAGCACCAGGAGGTCAGAGGGCGGGCTCTGACGGACGGCCTTCTCCAACAGGGAGAGGTTCTTCGAAACGTCGCCCCGCGCCGGGGCGAGCTCGAGCAGTCCCAGGCGGAGCGTCATGCCTCCCCTCCCCTCCTCATGGAACTTCTTCGTCCCTGTGCGCGGTCCCGAAGCCCCTCGGTGTCCCTCGGTTCCGAACGACCTCGCCTGGCCCTCAGCTGAAGCTCTTGCGAACGGCGAGGAGATAGACGAACAGCCCCAGGAGCACGAAGAAGAGATAGGTGAACGGGAGGAAGAAGAAGAAGATCACCGCCTCTGCGGCGAAGAGGGCAACGGCGCAGAGCGCGAGCGCCCAGAGCTCCTGGTGCCATAGCCCGTTCGCGACGGAGAGCAGGATGAACCCTCCGAGGAACATCCCCGCGCCACCGAGGGGGCCGACCGTGAAGACGTTCTCCCCGAAGATCGTGACGAGCCCTCCAAGGGGCCCCAGCGCGACCGTCGGGGCGAGCAGGACGATGAGCCCGATGACGAGGGCCCCCACCCCGATCAGGACGACGAGGACGGAGAGGATCGCGACACCGATGGGCCGGTGAGGGTGTCCGAAGCCCGCGTGCACGGCGACGGTGCCGGGCATGGGGCGCATCGGAGGGGCGTGGTAGGGCGGCCGGACGCTCATCGGACCGACCTCCGGTCCCCCGCCCTCGACGAGGAAGGTGGTGGGTGGGTTGGGACCATCCTTGCAGGCTCCTCAGGGGGCCTTGCGGCCCGAGAGAGGGGGCCCCTCCATGAGCCTTTCCCCGACCCCCGGGGGTCCAGGGTCGGGCCCCGCTGGACGGCCGTCAGGCTTCGGGCGCGGTCGACGTGGTCCCAGGGGCGTGATGCCCCTCGGCGAGGACCCATCTATTCGTCGCGGGGACGGCGCCGGCGTCGCCGGTCGTCGTCGGAGTCATCGCGCCGCTCGAAGCGGCCGCCGCCTCCGCCGCCACCGCGGCCGCCGAAGCCGCCGCCACCGCCACGGCCGCCGTAGCCGCCGCCACCGCCGCGGCCGCCGTAGCCGCCGCCACCGCGGGAGAACCGGCCGCCCCCGCCACCGCCTCCGCCCCCGCGACGACCACCGTAGCCGCCGCCACCGCCGCGGCCGCCGTAGCCGCCGCCACCGCCACGGCCGCCGTAGCCGCCGCCACCGCCACGGCCACCGTAGCCGCCGCCACCGCCACGGCCACCGTAGCCGCCGCCACCGCCGCCGCCCTCACGCGGAGGGAGGGTGAACTCGTTCGAGCAGGACGTGCAACGGCCCGTCACCGAGCCGTCAGCGTTCGCGTTGAACTCGAGGGGAGCACCGCACTGCCGGCAGCCCTTGGCGCGTGGGCCCATGTCGCGACCCCCTCCTCCGAAGGAGCGGGGACCGCGGGGACCACGGGGTCCGCCGCCGAAGCGACCTCCGCCACCCATGGCCGGCGGGCGCCGACCGGCGAGGTGGAAAGAGAAGGTCTTCCCGCACTGCTCGCAGGTACCGATGACGATGCCCTCTTCGTTCTCCTCGAAGGTGAGCGCGGACCCGCACGAGCGACAACCGCGGGTGGGAGCCTCTTCGGCCTCCTCCTCGTCGTCCTCGTCGTCGTCCTCATCATCGTCATCGTCGTCGTCATCATCGCCCTCGCCCTTGGCGGCGCCCTTCGTGCCTTCGCTTCGGCGGTGCGAGGAGCGCTCCTCCTCGTCCTCGGGTGCCTCTTCGTCCTCGGCACCCTCGGCGGCTTGCCGCTTCCCTTCCGCGGGACGGGCTTCGGCCCCGGCATCGCGACCCTCTTCAGCGCTCATCGAAATCTCGTACCCACAGCTCTCGCACGTCCCTAGGACGCTACCATCCGGGTGAAAGGAGAAGTTGAGCTCCGCCCCGCACTCCGCGCAGACCTTGGCCATGTCGGAGTAGGCTCCCCCATCGCTCTTAAAGGGGAGGGGGGAGCCTTTCGGGGCGTTCCGGCCCCGTCCGGGGGGGACGACCCCTCCCGAAGGCACCCTCCCAGCGAGCCCCCCATAGGCGGGGACGCAAGGCCAACGGGGGGTCCTCCTGCCTCGCGTATCCCCTGTTGCCCACCCCCCCGGGGGGGTGTCGGGGCACCCTTCAGAACCGACGGGTCACGACGCCGTTCGCGATCTGCTCCAGGAGCGACTTGTACGGTCCGTTGGGGAGGGGGGCGAGAGCTTCTAGCGCCCGCCGGACCAGATGGTCCGCTTCCTGGACGCTCCTCGCGTGGGCGTCCGTCCGGTCGGTGAGCTCCTTGAGACGCATGAGGTCCGCGGGGCGCTTCCTGCGGATCAAGAAGAGCCGCTCGAACTCCGTGCGCTCCCGCCCGTCGAGGGCGGCGTGCGCGTCCAGGGAGAGGAGCGTGGGGAGCCCCTCCCTCCAGTCGGAGAAGAGCGGCTTGCCGGTGATGTCGGGGTCCCCGTAGACGTCCAGGAGGTCGTCCTGGATCTGGAAGGCGACCCCCACCGCCTTCCCGTACTCCTCGAGGCCCTCCACGACCTCGCGGGGGGCCCCGGCGACCATGCCGCAGGAGGCGACGCCGGCGGAGACGATGCTCGCGGTCTTCATCACCATGATCCGGACGTAGCGGTCCCGGCCGAAGGTGAGGTCGTAGCGGGAGTTCTCCTGCATCATCTCGCCCTGCGCGAGCTCGGCGCAGGCCTCTCCGCAGCGCAGGATGATCTCGGGGGAGTAGCGCGCGGCGAGCTGGAAGGCCCGCACGAAGAGGTAGTCCCCCGCGACGATAGCGGCGGTAATCCCGAAGGCCCGGGGCACGGAGGGCTTGCCCCTCCTCAGGTCCGCCCGGTCGATGACGTCGTCGTGCACGAGCGTCGCCGTGTGGATGAGCTGGAAGGCGGCCGCGAGCGGCTGGATGAGCCGGGTGTCCGGCGCGCCGAGGGCACGGTAGGCCGCCGCCATGAGCAGCGGGCGCACGCGCTTGCCGCCCGAGTCCGTCGCGTAGGTCGCAGCTTCGGCGAGGAACGGATAGGAGGCTCGGAGCGAGGCGCGCAGGTGCTCCTCGACGTCGGCGACGTCCTGCGCGAGGGTGGGCAGGAGCTCCTGGAAGCTCGACGCTTCCTCGGAACCCAGCACGGAGCGGACGAGGCTGCGCAGCGGCGCCTCATGCTCGGGAGGCGCGGTCAAGCTTCCTCCCCCCGGTGCGGCCAGCGAGAGGGCCATCGGAGCCGGATCATCGCATCGAGTCCCCTGGTACCCAGGTAGCGCATCCCGAGGGCGACCAGCACGTCGTGCCGTAGCCAGCGGTCCGCCGCCCGCTTCATCCTCCAAGCTCGGAGAAGCGGGGAGTACATATGGTCCCGCCACCGCCGGTCATAGTCCCCCAGGGGCTTCCCCTCGTTGAGGTGCGCCGCGGCGGCCTTCCCCGCGTCCATCCCCGAGATCATGGCGGGCGGGATCCCCCCGCCGTTGGTCGCCATGACCAGGTTCGCCGCATCCCCCGCGACGAGCACCCGTCCCCGGACCGCCGAGGCGGGAGGAGGGCCCAGGGGCACCCACCAGCGGGTGTAGCTGTGGGGCGCGGGAAGGCCCGCGTGCTTCGCGAACTTCGTCAGGAGCGAGGAGAGGGTCTCCCCCGGGGGCAGGCATGTCGCGCCGAGGCCCACGTTGGCTTCCCGCCCCTTGGGGATGATCCAGGCGTACCCCCCAGGGGCGAGGCGACCGAAGAAGAGCTCTAGGCGGTCCGCGAAGGAGACGTCCGAGGTCGCCGTGATCATCCGGTACATCTGACGCTCCGCCTGGAACCCGACCGCCCGGCCCACTTCGGTGAGCGGGCCGTCCGCCGCGACGACGACCCGCGATTCTACCTCCTGGCCGCCCGCGAGCTGGAGCCGGGCCCCGCCGTCCTTGACGCCGACCACGCTCAGGGGGAAGCGGAGCTCCGCCCCGGCCGCTTCGGCCCGCAGGGCGAGCACCTTGTCGAAGGAGCGCCGGGAGACGGAGTAGCCGTCGACGCCAAAGGTGTAGCGGCCCCCCTTGGGGGAGACGCAGACCATCTCATGGGTCCTCTGCAGGACGCTCGTCTCCGGGACCTGGAAGACCTCCTCGAAGCCCTGGTGGTTCGGGAAGAGGTCGCAGAGCTCCTCCAGGGTGGGGAGGAACTCCCCGCACTGCACCGGCTGGCCGAGCTCCGCCCTTCGGTCCACGAGCAGGGTGCGCGCCCCTCCCCGGGCGGCGAAGAGGGCGGCGGAGCTGCCCGCCGGTCCTGCCCCCACCACCACGACGTCGAAGCGTTCCATCCCGACCCCCCTCTTCGCCCTGGGCGACCCTCGCCCCCGTCCCGCCCCTACGGCAGGCCCGAGAAGAAGGAGTTCGCCGCGTGGTTCGCGAGGTCGATGAGCGGGGTAGGGTAGATCCCCAGGATGATCGTGAGCGCGGCGCAGAGCACGATCGCCGTCCAGCGGGCGATCCCGATGGTACGGACCTCGTCGCGCAGGCGCATCCCGAGGTTGCTGCGGGAGAGCGGGGTGATGGGGTCGAGGGAGCGGGCGGCTTCCTTCGCGGGAGCCCTGGGGGTGCTCTCGCCCACCGCGACGGCCGCCGAGGGGGCGGAGCTCGGGGGGGCCGACGGGTCGTTCCCCGGGTCCGCGAGGTGGGCGACCGCGGGGGTCCACCGCCGCTCGGAGGTCGCTTCCGCCGGGGGCTCCACCATGTACATGATGCGCAGCACCCGCGCGTAGTAGAACACCGAGGCCGCGCTGTTGAGCAACCCCGCGATCGCGAGGACCACGAAGAGCCCCGGCTTCTCCACGGCGGAAGCGAAGAGGTAGAACTTCCCCACGAACCCCAGGGTGAGCGGGATGCCCGCGAGGGAGAGGAGCAGGACCGCGAAGGAGGCCGTGGTGACGGGGTGGGAGTGCCCCAGGCCCCGGTAGTCCTCGATGCGGCTCCCGATGCCCAGCGTGGCCATCGCCGCGACGAAGAGGAAAGCACCTCCCTTCATCAGCACGTGCGCGACGGCCTGGATGGTCGCTCCCGCGAGCCCCGCTGGGGAAGCGACCGCGAGCCCGATGAGCAGGTAGCCTGCCTGGGAGATGGAGGAGTAGGCGAGCATCCGCTTCATGGTGCGCTGCTGCAGCGCGAGGATGTTCCCCACCGTCATGGTGACCAGGGCGAGGCCGCCGAGCGCGACGTAGAGCGCCCAGGCGCTGCTCGCGGTGTAGACCACGTCCTCCGCCGCGACGAAGACGACGATCATCGCGAAGATGCCCATCTTCTTCGAGCCCGCGGCGAGGAAGGCCGAGACGTGGTCCGGGGCGCCATCGTACACGTCCACCGCCCACATGTGGAAGGGGACCGCGGTGACCTTGAACCCCAGGCCCACCATGAGGAGCCCCAGCCCCACGAGCGCCATCTGCGTCCCGTTGCCCCCCGGTGGGATGTCCGCGAGTCGGGCGAGCGCGGTCGACCCGTACGCCCCGTAGATGAGGCTCGCTCCGAAGAAGCTGATCGCGGTCGACAGCGCGCCGATGAGGTAGAACTTCATCGAGGCCTCCAGCGCCCGGGGGTCCTTCCGGGCGTAGGCGACGAGCACGTAGGTGGAGATGCCCGTGATCTCGACCGAGAGCAAGAGGAAGATGAGGTCCGCGGAGAGCGTCACGAGGAGCATGCCCAGCGTCGCGAGCGCGAGCAGTCCGTAGAAGATCGGGACCTCGCGGTCCCCCTCCGCTTCGGAGAGGGAGGCGAAGGCGACGAGCAGGGCCGCCGAGAGCAGGATCGCCTGCCAGAGCAGGCCCAGCGGGGTGAACTGGATGGGCCCCACCGCGCCCGCGGAGAGCAGGCTCGAGGGGACCGTCGCGAAGAGGGTGAAGGGCACGACCGAGAGGTCGCCCAGGACCGAGAGGAGCGCGAGGCTGTAGAAGAGGACGGAGAAGCCCCCGACGACGGAGCGCTGCCGGACCCCGGCCGCGTCCATGAGGAAGGTGAGGAGCGCCCCGGCGAGCGCGAGCGCTTCCGGCAGGTAGGCTGAGATGGGGACGATCATGGACGCTCCTTCGACCTCTCCCAGGACCTACCACTGGAAGCTGGTGCAGGCCCCTCCGATGAGCCCGTTATGGAGCGGACCGGCCGAGCAGGCGACCGAAAAGAGCGCGGAGACCGGGATCACCTGCTCGATGAGGAACGGCAGGATCCCGTAGAGCACGATGAGCCCCACCAGGAGGCTCATGCCCATCACCTCGGGGAACGACAGGTCGTGGGCCTTCTCGGGGATGCCTTTGGGGGGCCCGAAAGCCAACCGCTGGAGCATCCACAGGTAGAAGGCGGCCGTCACCACGAGGGCCATGAGCGGGAGCAGGACCCAATAGCCGAGCCCGTTCCACGCCGCGAGGAACGCGGAGAACTCCGCGGGGAAGCTCACGAGCGCGGGCAGGCCGAGCGACGCCAGCGAGCCGATCATGAGCATCGTCGAGAGCACCGGGGTGCGCGCGGTGAGGCCCCCCACCGACGGGATGTCCCGGGTGCCGAAGGTGTGGTGCATCGACCCGGAGACCATGAAGAGGAGGGCGCTCACGAGCCCGTGGGCGAACATGAGCAGGACCGCCGCCATCACGCCCAGCTGCGTCCAGAGGGCGATCGCGAGGAGCACGATGCCCATGTGGTTGATCGAGGAGTAGGCGACGACGCGCTTCAGGTCCCTCTGGGCGAGGGAGAGGTAGGCGCCCCAGACGATGGAGGCGAAGGCGAGGAAGAGCATCACGGGGGTGAGGAGCTCCCGGCCCGTGGGCAGGAGAGGGGAAGCGAGCCGCAGGAGCCCGTAGCCTCCCAGCTTGAGCAGGATGCCCGCGAGGAGGACCGAGCCCCCTGTGGGAGCCTCCACATGCGCGTCGGGGAGCCAGGTGTGGAAGGGGACCATCGGCAGCTTCACGCCGAAGCCGAAGAGGAGGGAGCCGAACAGGAGGGCCTGGACGATGGGATTGAGGTAGGCATCCTGGGACTGCCGGCCGAAGGTGTTGACGAAGTCGAAGGAGTGCCAGTCCCCGAGGAAGACCATGGCGAGCAGCGCGACGAACATCGTCACGCTCGCGACGTGGGTGTAGACGAAGAACTTGAGCGCGGCGTAGTGGCGGCGCGGCCCGCCCCAGTGCCCGATGAGGAAGAACATCGGGATGAGGACGATCTCCCAGAAGACGAAGAACAGCAGGACGTCCAGCGAGACGAAGACGCCGATGCAGCCCGCGTTGGTGAGGAGCATGAGCCCGAAGAACCCGTGAGGGTCCTTCTTCTCCTCCCAGTGATAGACCACGGCCGCGATGGTCACGATCGCCGAGAGCAGGATGAGCGGGAGCGAGATCCCGTCGATACCGACCAGGTAGTCCACCGAGAAGCCGCCACCGGGCGCCGCATAGGTGAACCAGGTGTGCAGCTCGCAGAACTGGAAGCCGCCCTGCTGGCAGTAGCCGGGGCCGTTCACGTTCACGCTGGGCTGGAACTCCATCATGATCGCGAGGACGGTCACGAGGGTCGCGAGGGAGACCCCGAGCGCCGCCCAGCGGGCGTAGCGCCCGGTCAAGAAGGTCACGAAGGCGCCCACGAGGGAGATCGCCAGGAGCGCGGAGAGCCAGGGCATCGACATCGTTCCTCCTTCCTCCCTGTACCTTCGCCTTCAGAGCCCCGGGGTCGGCGGTAGGTGGAAGCCTCCCACGAGCCAGGGCACCACGTAGAGGAAGAAGACCAGGAACGCGAGCAGGCCCACGACGACCCACGCGGCGTAGCTCGAGACGATCCCGGTCTGCAGCCGGCGGCCGGACTTGGAGGCCTGGGAGAAGAGCTCCTCGATGCCCCGGATCGTGCCGTCGATGATGTAACGGTCGACCCAGTCCGCGCCCCGGGCGAGGCCCAGGATGACGTGGGTCGCGAGGCCGTCGTAGAGCTCGTCGAAGTAGTACTTGTGGAGCAGCACCGAGTGCACCCCCAGGAGGGGGCTGTCCTTGGGCAGCCGGTAGACCTTCCCGTTCCCCCAGAACGCGTAGGCGGTCAGGATGCCGAGGCCGGCGAAGGCGAGGGAGGCGCTCCCCAGGAGGGCGTCGGTCAGGTCGAAGGAGGAGCCGGCCCCGCAGTTCGTGACGCACTTCCCCAGGACGGTCCAGGAGAGCCCGGGCAGCAGGTGGCCGACCCCGGGGATGAGCGGTAGGAACCCGGCCGCTACGGCGAGCGTCGCCAGGACCACCAGGGGGACGGTCATGATCCAGCTGGGGTCGTGTCCGCCCGCGTGCCCTCCGTCATGGGCCCCGCTCGCGGAGGGGGCGGAGGAGGAGGTGGAGGAGGCGAGCGGCAATGCCGCCGCGGGGGCGTCGTGAGCGTGGCTCGAGCTGGAAGAGGACGAAGTGGAGGAAGCAAAGGGAGCGGAGGTGGGTGCGGCCGGGGCCGGTGCACCGTGCGACGCGGCGGGCGCCTCTCCCCGTGACCGGTCGCCGCTGAAGGCGAGGAACCAGAGCCGGAAGATGTAGAGGGCCGTGATGAAGACCGCCATCAGGGCGAGCGCGAAGAAGACGTAGAGGAGCGGGCTCCCGTTCTGCGTCGATTCGAGCGTCGCCGCTTGCCAGGTCAGGGAGAGCAGGTCGTCCTTGGAGAAGAACCCCGAGAATGGCGGGATCCCGGAGAGGGCGAGCGCGCCCACCAGCATGGTGATCGACGTGATGGGCATGCGTTTGCGCAGCCCTCCCATCTGGAAGAGGTCCTGCGTGCCCACGGCGTGGATGACCGCTCCCGCCGTCAGGAACAGCAACGCCTTGAAGAAAGCGTGGGAGAAGAGGTGGAACATCGCGACCCCGGTGAAGGTGTTGAGGACCGGCGTGCCGTTCACCAGCGAGTAGGTGGGCGTGAGGTCCGAGATCACCGCGGCCGCTCCCACGGCCATCGCCATGTAGCCCAGCTGGGAGATGGTGGAGTAGGCGATGACCCGCTTGATGTCCGGGGCGACGATGCCCATCGTCCCGGCGAAGAGCGAGGTGAACCCCCCGATCCCCACGATGACGATCGCCGCCGTGAGCGTGAAGCCGAAGTAGATGTCCGTGATCGCGAGGAGGTAGATCCCGGCGGCGACCATCGTCGCCGCGTGGATGAGGGCGCTCACCGTTGTCGGGCCCTCCATCGCATCGGGGAGCCAGGTGTGGAGGGGGAACTGCGCGCTCTTGCCCGCCGCTCCCCCGAGGATGAGGAGGCCCGCGAGCGTGGGGAGCCAGCTCGAGCCCCCGAAGTTCGAGGCTTCGATCGCCGCGTTCGCCGGGAGGAAGGGGACGGACGAGTTCGTGTTGGGAGGGGTGAAGGTGAAGCCGAGGCACGACCAGTGCAGCACCCCGCCGGGGCAGGTGGTGCCCGCGTAGGCGGTCGCGGGGGTCGCGGAGGAGAGGTCACCCAGGGAGGAGAACAGGATGAAGACCCCGAGGAAGAAGAGCACGTCGCCGACGCGCGTCACGATGAAGGCCTTCTTCGCGGCGGAGGCCGCGGAGGGCTTCTTCCAGAAGAAGCCGATGAGCAGGTAGGAGCAGAGCCCCACCAGCTCCCACATGAGGATGAACTCGAGGTAGTTGTCCGCGAGGACGAGCCCGTTCATCGCGGAGAGGAAGAGCATGAGCTCCGCGTAGTAGCGCGGCAGCCCCTCCTCGTGGGCCATGTACTCGTTGGAGTAGAGGACCACCAGGAAGCCCACCACGTTCACGACGACCAGCATGAGGGCACCGAGCGGGCTCACGAGCGTGCCCATGACGAAGTTCGTACCATCGGGCAGGCCTAGCCAGACGAAGCTCGCGTCGTGGTAGAGCTGTGAGGCGGAGGCTTCCGTCACCGCGATCCAGAGCCCCACCCCGAGCGCCGCCGCCTCGAAGGCGGCCGCGATCCAGCCGTGGAACTTGCCGAGCGACCGGCCGCCCAGCCCGAGGAGGACGAAGGCGACCGCCGGGAAGAGCGGGACCAGGAAGGCGAGCTCGAAGGGGAGCGCGAGAGAGCTCAGGAGCCACCCCCCCTTCCGTGCTCGGAACGACCTCGGACCGACATGCGAACCTCTCCCTCGGAATCGTTGCGACCTAGAGCTTGAGCTGGATCGCTTCGGCGACGTTCAGCGTGCCCCGCAGGCGGTTCAACGCGAGGACGATCGCGAGCCCGACCGCGACCTCGGTCGCAGCGAGCCCGATCAGGATGACGGCGATGCTCTGCCCGGGGATGCCGCCCGCCGCGGGGCCCGGGGAGAAGAGCGAGAAAGCGACGAAGTTGAGGATCGCGGCGTTCATGATCACCTCGACCGAGATCAGGATGAGGATGAAGTTGCGCCGGGTGAGGACCCCGAAGAGCCCGAGCGCGAAGAGCGCCCCGGAGAGGGAGAGCAGGTCCACCAGCGGGATCGTCGTCATGCTCGCCTCAGTCCTCCCGGATCTTCCGGACCGCGGGGGTCCGCCACTCCCGGGCGAGGTGGACCGCGCCCGCGAGCGCGCTCAGCATCACGAACCCCAGCAGCAGGAGCCAGCCGCCGTTGTCGAGGAAGAGGTTCTGGGCGAGGAGCGAGACGCAGTAGGGGTCACTCGCCGGGCAGGCGGGGGCGGAAGCGTAGGCCGGCACCCGTTGGGCGAGGTCGAGGAGCACCGCCCCGACCAGCAAGGCGAGGATGAAGGTGGGGGCCTTGATCCCCAGCACGGCCTCCCGCGCGAAGATCCTCCGTTTGATCACCATCACCGCGAACATGAGCAGGATCGTGACGGCCCCCGCGTAGACCGCGAGCTGAAGGAGCCCCAGGAAGGGGGCGGAGAGGAGGAAGTAGACGACCCCCAGCGAGGCGAAGAACCCGCCGATGTAGATGACCGTGTGCACGATCTCCCGCGAGAGGAGCGCGAGGGCACCGGCGAGGAAGGCGGCGATCCCCACGAGGAGGAACGCGAGGGTGGCGGCGTCCACGCTCAACCGTGGGACCCCCAGTAGAGACAGTCCTTGGGGCAGACCGAGATGCAGGTCCCGCACCGGACACAGTCCTCGTCGTTCACGCTCGGCTCCTTCCAGATCCTCTTCGGGAGCTTCTCCCCCGGCTTCGCCGCTCCCGGCTTGGGGATCTCGATCATCGTGATGCACTTGGTCGGGCAGTCGCGGGCGCAGGCGTTGCAGCCGATGCACAGGTCCTGGTCCAGGAGGATGTTGTCCTCGTTCTCCGGCCGCGCGAGCCGGACCGGGTTCATCGGGAGCTTCGTCTTGTAGACGGTGTACAACATCTCGGGCGAGTAGACCATGTGGTGCCGGTCGTTCGTCGTGAGGGTGTAGCGGGCCGTCATGGACAGGCACCCCTCGGGGCACGCGTCCGAGCAGAAGCCGCAGAACGAGCACTTGCCGTAGTCGATCTCGGGGCACTTCTTCGCCTTGCCGTCCGGCCCCTCCGTCGTGACCATCTCGATGCAGGTGTCCGGGCAGCTGAACATGCAGAGGTTGCAGGAGATGCAGGTCCGGACGTTGAGCGCGTGGACCCCCCGGTAGTTGTCCCAGATCTCCCCCACGCCGAGGGGAGCCCCGGAGCGGATCCCGACCTCCTTGCGGAAGGCGGGGCTCTCCAGGCGCTCCGTCGTCTTCCCGAAGGGGGTCTTGTACGGGTAGACGATGGTCGAGGGCCTCCAGAGGCTCTTGACGAACTGGCGGGCCGCCCGGGCGAGCGGGTGCACCACCAGCGAGGAGACGCCGGTGGGCTCAGGAGGGGGCAGCGTGAACTTGATGTCGTCCCCGGGAGCGGCGGCCGCGGGGTGGGGGGTCGCGTCGGGCGGACGGGTGGCGGGTGTCGACATCTCTCCTCCTTCTCCTCAGGACCTGACGGACGCGCTGCTCGTTCCCTCGCTCAAAACATCTTCGGGAGCGGCCACCACCCCGTCACCACGAGCACGGCCGCCAGCAGCACGTTCGCGAGCGAGAGCGGCACCATCCGCTTCCACCCGATCTGGAGCAGCTGGTCGGTGCGCACGCGGGGGAGCGACGCTCGGACCCAGACGAAGACCGCGAAGACCAGGTAGACCTTGACCTGGAACCAGAGGATCCCGGCGAGCGGGAAGCCGTTCACCACGTTGGTGAACTGCCCCGCAGGCATCCACCAGCCTCCCAGGAAGAGCAGCACCACGAGGTAGCTCCCCACGAGCCCGCGCACGTAGTCCGCGAGCGTGGTCATCGCGAAGAGCATCCCACCGTACTCGGTGTTCCAGCCCTCGACGAGCTCCGCTTCGGCTTCAGGCAGGTCGAAGGGGATCCGCTCCACCTCCGCCAGCATCGCGACGAAGAAGACCACCAGGCCCAGGATCAGCGGGAAGGCGAACCAGCCCTCCTTGATCTGGGTGTTGACGATGGTGGTGAGGTCGAAGGAGCCGGTGAGGAGCACCACCGAGACCACCGCGAAGAGGAGCGGGACCTCGTAGGCGACCAGCTGGGCCGCGGTCCGCATCCCTCCGATGAGGGAGTACTTGTTGTTGGAGGACCAGGCGCCGATGAAGATGAAGAACGGCGCGAAGGAGAAGAGCGCGAGGGCCATGAGGAGCGAGAGCGGGGCGACCCCGGGGACCCAGCCGGTCGAGACCGGCAGGAACCCCACGATCATGAGCGAGGTCGCGAGGTAGGCGGTGGGGGCGAGCCAGTAGCCCAGCGGGTCCGCTTCGCGGGGCATGAGGGGCTGCTTGCGGAAGAGCTTGAGGCCGTCCGCGAAGTTCTGCAGGAGCCCCGCGTACCCCACGTGCATCGCGCCGCGACGGTCCATGAACCGCCCCAGGAGCTTGCGCTCCCACCAGATGAGCATGATCGCGTTGACGAGGCCGGTAGCGAAGACAAAGGTCCCCACGAGGAGGTAGGCGGTGGCCGACTGCGCCTGCGCGCCGAGCAGCGGCTGCATCGGGGCCGGAGCGATGGGGCGCAGCATCCCGAACATCTGGGCCGCGAGCCAGCTGGAGAAGCCGAACAGGGTCGCGCTGCTCATCGCCCTCCCTCCGTCCCGTCCTTCCGCCCGGACCCCGTGTGTACCTGCACCTTGCTTCGACCTCCGTCCCTACCCGTTCCTATCCGTTCCCGGCCCGCCCTTCAGCGGTCGGACTCCCCGACGCAGATGTCGACCGACCCCATGATCGCGGGGATGTCGGAGACCCGGTAGCCGACCAGGTACTCCCGGGCCGCCGAGATGTTGACCATGACCGGGGAGCGGAACTTGACCCGGTAGGGCTGCTCGCCTCCCTCGTTGACGACGTAGGCCATCGCCTCGCCGTGGGGCTCCTCCATGGCGGAGAGCCCGACCCCTTTGGGGTACCCACGCCGGACGATGTAGGACTCGGAGCCCGGAGGGGGCGAGGGGGTGCCCACGAACCGGGGGACCTTTTCCGCCATCACGCGGCCGGGCCTCTTGTCGAGGTGGTCCAGGCACTGCCGAACGATCCGGATGGACTGTCGCATCTCCTCCATCCGCACCCGGTAGCGGCCGTAGACGTCCGCCGCGTCGTGGACGGCGACCTGGAAGTCGAGCTCCGGGTACACCGAGTAGGGCCGGTCACGTCGGAGGTCGCGGGGGACCCCGGCCGCGCGGAGCATGGGACCGGTGATCCCGGTGCGGATGCAGTCCTTCGCCTTGAGGACACCCACGTCGACGCAGCGCTTGAGGAAGATGTCGGAGCGGTCGCAGAGGTCCTCGTAGTCGTCCACCCGGTGCTCGAGCCAGTCCATGACGCCGCGTGCCCGGTCGGTGAACCCGACGGGGAAGTCGTTGCGCACGCCGCCCACGCGCATGTACTCGTAGGTCATCCTGGCGCCGG
The DNA here is from genome assembly GCA_027306505.1 of Thermoplasmata archaeon. Classification (GTDB taxonomy): domain Archaea; phylum Thermoplasmatota; class Thermoplasmata; order Lutacidiplasmatales; family UBA184; genus JAKAAX01. The sequence continues at coordinate 66,154 of DAHUZP010000021.1, forward strand.
TGAAGGACTGGAAGAGGTCCAGGATGACGTCGCGGTCGCGCATCCCGTAGCCGAAGGGGGCCATGAGCCCGATATCCATGACGAAGGCCGCGAACCACATGAGGTGGGAAGCGAGCCGCTGGAGCTCCTGGCAGGTGACGCGGATGTACTCCGCCCGCTCGGGGACCTCCACGCCGAGCGCCTGCTCGCTCGCCATGAGGTAGAGCTGCTCCCAGGCGAGGCCCGCGACGTAGCAGCAGCGGTCCATGAGGGTCACGACCTCGTTGTACTGCCGGTACTCGCAGATCTTCTCGATGCCGCGGTGGAGATAGCCCATCTCCGGGACCGCGTCGATCACGAGCTCCCCGTCCACCTTCACGCGCAGGTTCCACAGCCCGTGCGTCATGGGGTGCTGGGGCCCCATGTTGATCCACATCTCGCTCATGTTCGCTCCTCCTCTGAGGTCCCGGGAGGGACCCCGTCCACGTCCCGGCCTAGCGGCCGAGGCGCGCCTTCACCTCCAATTCCTCCGGCTCGTGCAGCTCGAAGGTCTTGAGCAGCGGGTTGAACTTGTAGCCCTCCATCAGCAGCAGGTGACGGAGGTCCGGGTGGTGGTCGAAGCGGATCCCCAGCATCTCCCAGACCTCCCGCTCGTGCCAGTTCGCTCCGAACCAGACGGAGGAGACGCTCTCGAGGTGCGGGTCGCTCGAGGGGACCCTCGTGGTGAGCTCGATGTAGGCGCTGAAATGGTCGGACCAGAGGTGGTAGAGGACCTCCCTCGTCTCCCTCCAGTCGATCCCCGCGACCATGGCGCAGTGCCCGAAGGTCCCCTCGTCGCGCAGCCAGGTGCAGATCGGTAGCACGGCGGTCGAGGGGAAGCGGACCCGGGCGAGCACCCCGGGGCGAGAGGTGATCTCCAGGTTCTCGCCGAGGAAGCGCTCCTTGAGCCGGGTCATCATCTCCTGCGTCGCCCGCTCCCGGACCTCAGGGGAGGCGCGGGCGATCACCACGGTCCGGGCCTTGTCCGACCGAGCCGGGACCGCGGCGGGGGAAGCGCCCGATGACGCCGCCGGAGCTCGGGGGCCCACGGGCTTCGCCTCCCCGGTCGCCTTCGCCCCCCCTCCTTCGCTCACGTTCCACCTTCCTTGGTCCCGCGCGGTGGGCCTATTCCTTGCGCTCCTGGATGAGGCGCTCCAGGCGGAGCACCCCGTCCAGCATCGCCTCGGGCCGGGGCGGGCATCCGGCGATGTAGACATCGACCGGGACGAGCTTGTCGACCCCGGGGACGACGGAGTAGGCCGAGCGGAAAGGCCCGCCTCCCGTCGCGCAGTTGCCCATGGCGATGACCCACTTGGGCTCGGGCATCTGCTCCCAGAGCGTGATGAGCTTGTGGGCGACCTTCCACGTGACCGTCCCGTTGACGATCAGGAGGTCGCATTGACGGGGGGAGGAGCGGGGGACGAGGCCGAAGCGCTCGCCGTCCCAGCGCGAGCCGAAGGCGGCCGCGAACTCGATCGCGCAGCAGGCGAGGCCCCAGTGGAGCGGGAAGAGGCTGTTGCGCCCGGCCCAGTTGAAGACCGGCTTCACGATGGGGGCGACCCCTTCGCGCGTGATCATGCTCCAGAGGCCCTCCTTCGCCCGGGGGATGAACTCCTTCGCCCGGACCACCTCGATCTCCCAGGGCTCGACCTGGGGCGGCGACTCGGCGATGGGCGTGCCGGCGGCGACCACCGCGGTCGTGAGGGTAGGGGGCACGGCCACGGGCGGAGCGCTCTTCGGGGCCGAGGCGCCCAGCGCGGCATTGGTCCGCTCGTCAGCACGGCGGGCGGGAGGGGCGCTCGCGTTCGCGCTCATACCCAGAGGGACCTCTCGCCCCGGAGGACGTAGTAGATGCCGGCGAGGGCGAGGAGCGTGAACCCGCCGAGGATGACCGCGAAGGTCGACCAGGCCTCGTGGAACGCGCGGAACGACACGGCCCAGAGCGCGAGGACGAAGCCCAGGATGTCGACCGCGACGAAGACGATCGCGTAGATGTAGTGGGCACTAGGGAAGTCGATCTGCGCCTCTCCCTCGGGCTCCTGCCCGCACTCGTAGGTGGTGCGCTGCAGGTAGGAGTACTTGCGCCTCGCCCCGAAGATCTGGTTCATGATGATGGAGCCGAGGGCGAAGCCTACCGAGACCCCGATGAAGACCAGGAACCCCAAAGTTCCGCTATCCATGGTACCGTACCCGGGAACGCGGGCCTCCCGAAGCGTCGCACCCGAGGGGGGATATAAGAGCACCCCGCGGCCTAGTGGCAGTTCGCGCACCGGAGACCATTAAGGCGGTCGTGGGCTCTTCGAACGGTCCAGCGCGGGACGCGCGCGGGACCTACGGGAGGGGAGGGGGTCCCTCGCCCGTCCCGCTGTCAGGCATGTCCGGCTCGCCCATCCCGCCCATGTCCCCGGAACTGTCGGGGAGCGGCGGCGCGCCGGTGTCCGGTGGCGGGGGCGCGGGCGCCGGGGTGATCTCCCAGGGGGTCTCGGGTGGAAGAGCCTCAGAGGGGGGCGCGGAGGGTGGCGGTGCCCCGGGGGCCGGGAGGGCCGCTGGCGTCTCGCCGCCAGGGAAGATCTGCTGCTCGGCGGTGGGGGCCGCAGGGGCCCCGCCGGGGCCGCCCGGCTTCCCCTCCTTCTCGTCGTCCTCCTCCGGACCCTTGTGCATGAGCCGGAAGGCGACGACCGTGATGAGGAGCATCGCGATCGCGAGGAGCGGGATGATGACCCAGCCGGAGACCGTGAGCAGGTTGTGGTAGCCGCTGTAGGCCTGCTGCTGGGTCGGGGTGAGCGTGGGCTTGACCGGTTCCAGGACCAGGTCCACCTCCTCGCTGGAGCCGTTCACCACGAACTGCGTGCAGGAGGCCGTTTGGTAGCCCGCGGCGCTGGGAATCGCGTAGTAGGTCGCGTTCGCGAGCGACGCGTAGTAGACCCCGGAGCTCCCCGTGGTGGTCGTCTGGACAGCCGCGCCGCCGCAGGTGGACTCGATCGTCACCTGGGCGCCCGGTAGCCTAGCCCCCGCCGTGGAGACGACAACGCCCCAGATGGGATAGAGGCAAGCGGAGGTCGCGCAGGTGGAAGCGAAGTTCGGGACCAGGTAGACGGAGGTCATCGCGTCGCCCGTCCACCCGAGGTTGCCGACGGAGACCACGATGGTGTCCAGGTAGGAGCTGGTGAGGAACCCTGCGGAGAAGTTGAGGAACGCGACCCCTGCCGGGGGCTGCCCGGGCCCGCCCAGGCTCACCGAGACGTTGGAGCTCGAGAAGGTCCCCAGATGGACGCCGTTGACGACCATGTCCGTCGGGAAGAGGTAGATCCCCAGCTGCGGCTGGAGCGTGAGGGAGTTGTTCGCCCAGACCTCGATCGTGAGCGAGCTGCCGCTCATGAGCGTCGGAGTGCCCTGGGGCGTCTTGACGGGGTCGATGACCTTGAGCTGGACGTTCACCTGCGTCGTCCTCGAGCCGTCGGGGGTGAGGTAGAGGATGAGCCCGTGGGCCCCGCTCTGCCAGACATGGAGCTGCTCCGTCGCTGGCAGGTAGGGGTAGACGCTCCCGCTCAAGGTCCCGTAGCCCTCGGGCAGGTGGAGGAAGAACTCCCCGGTGGCACCGGTCGTGAAGTTCGAGAGGACGGTGGTGGTGCCCTCCAGAATGGAGCCGATGACGCTCGCGCCCCAGACCGGGACGTTCCCGATGTAGGAGAGGACGAGGCCCTGCACGGTCTCCCGGATGTAGTTCATCTGGATCGTGAGGCCCATCGTCGGACCTGTCACCTGCACAGTGATCGAGGAGGAGTTGAGGTAGGGAGCGGTCGCCGTGAGCGTGTAGGCGCCGCTCGGTAGCCAGAGCGTGAAGAGGCCGTTCCCGTTCGTCCCGGTGGAGCCCGTGGGAGCCGTGCCGCCCTTGTAGGCGGAGACCACGGCGTTGGTGACCGGCGCGCCGGTCTCGGTGAGGACGGTCCCCGAGACCTGGAAGGAGGAGCCTGGATAGAGCGTGATGTTCACGTCCGAGAGGTCCGTCGTGTTCACGAGGACGCCCCGGCTCGCGGTGGCGTAGCCGGCCGCGCTCGCCGTGAGGGAGAGCGATCCGGAGGGAGCGTAGAGCAGGTAGTAGCCGGCCGCGTTGGTGATCGAGAGCGCGGCGCCGTTGTTGACCGAGGCCCCCGCGACGACCCCGCCGACCGAGGAGAGCACGTAGCCGGAGACCTGGTACCAGGGCGGGAAGGTGTTGTTCCAGTTCTGCGTCAAGTTCGCGACGTCCGGGGAGCCCCAGCCTGAAGCGGGGTCCCACGCCGTCGTCGCGGAGTAGGCCGAGCAGCCCGAGCCGCCCACGTTGCAGTTGGAGCCTTGCGTGATGTCGTGGAAGTCACGGGCGTAGGTCACGTTCGTGACGCCGATCGCATAGATGTGGGAGTCAATGAGCCCCGCCGGCCGCTGGCCGTACCCGATCGCGTCCAGCATCACGTCCGCCATGGCGGCCCACATAGGTGAGGCGAGGGACGTTCCGCCCTCGGGGATCCACTCGTGGGAGAAGTAGACCGCCGCCCACGTCGCGGCGTCCGCCGAGACGTCGGGGAGGCCCCGGGGGTCCTTGATGGGCCACGGGGGCACCGGGGGCTGGGCCCAGCCGCGGTCGTTCCCGGGCATGCCGGATTGGAAGACGGGGGCCTGGAAGACGCGGCTCCATCCGCCGCCGGTCCCCTCGTTGTTCGAGCAGGCGGTCGTCGAATAGGTGCCGTTCCAGACGTACTCGTTGACGAACACGCCCTCGTGGTTCATCTGCTGGATCGTCCCACCGACCGCGACCCCGTCCGGGTCGCTCGCGGGCCAGCTCACGTTGAGCGCAGGGGTGCCGTCGACGGACCCGCAGTCGCCCGTGGAGGAGAAGAGCGAGAGGCCCTCCGCCGCCGCCTGGGCCCAGGTCTGGTGGAAGAGCGAGTAGGCGCCGGTGGACTCGTCGATGCCCCAGCTGTTGGAGGCGACGAACACCCCGTCGTTGAGGTTGTTCGCCCACAGGACATCACCGCCGTCGATGTCCATGTAGTTCATCCAAGGCATGTTGTTACCGTCGACGCCGAAATAGACCTCGAGGGTCGCGTTGGGGGCCATCGCGTGGGCCCACTCCATGTCGAGCAGGGTCTCCCCGGCCCAGCCGGCGATGCCCCACTGGGGATAGCAGTAGGTGCTCCCCTGCCCCACGTACTGGACGCTGAGGGCGGTGAGGCCCATGATCGCGGAGAACGCGTTGGTCTCGCTGGTGTAGAGGGAGGTGCCGTTGTCGTAGGTCGGGTCGCACATCTCGTTGAGCCCGATGACCGTGCCCGCCCCCGAGCTCCCGTGGTTCAGCATCTGGATCTCGCCGTAGAAGCGCTGCATCCACTGGGTCGACATCGAGGGCACCACGGTCGCGTTGTAGGTGCCCGCGTTACCCGCGGTGTCCGTGTAGTCCACGATGATCGCCTGCGGGCTCGTCGGATAGAACTGATTGAACGGGACGAGGTACTCGTGCGTCACGGTGTTCGAGGCGCATCCCGCCTTGTCGTTCGTGACCGTGGTGCTGTTGGTGGTGCCGTCCCCGAGGGTCCAGGACCACGTGCAGTTCCCCGAGCCGGTGGCGGGCGTCGCCGTCGCGGTGATGGAGACGTTCATCCCCACGGGGGGGACGAAGAGCGGGGTGGTCCCCCCGTAGAGGGAGAAGAAGATGCTCGAGAAGGTGATGGTGACCGTCGCGTGCGGGCCCGCCCCGACCTTCCCCGCAGCGTCCCCCGAGGCGGGAGGGGCGGCGGCGACCGGCGAGCGGATAGGCGGGACGAGGAAGTCCGGGTGAGGGGCGCCGAAGGTGTTGAGCCCCGCGACGGACCCGACGACGGGCGCGAGCTCGGCGGGGAGCGTGGGAGCCTCCGACGGGGCCCACGCGTGTCGGCCATCGGCGGTCGCGTAGGAGACGAGCGTGGTGTGGAAGGCCCGGTCGGCCGCGCCCACCGTGCCCATGAGCTCGTAGGTCCCCGGCCCGCTGGGGGTCCAGGAGAACCCGTAGCCCGCGAAGTAGCGCTGGACCGCCGAGACCAGCGAGGGGGACGGGTCGAACTGGGTGTGGTACTGCTGGGGGGTGAGGAAGCGCTGGTACTCCGGAGATCCCGGGGTCTGTTGCTCCTGGATGAGCTGGTTCAAGGCCGAGGAAGAAGAGGGTTGGAGCTCGATGCCGAGCCCGATCGATTGGGAGACGGGCACCGCCCCCAGGGAGCGGCCCGCGCTGGCCGGAGCGAGCGAGACCGGGAGCGCGGATCGGCCCACGGCGGGGGCCGGGAGGCCGACGGCCCCCCCCCCTCCCACGGAGTGACCCGTGGAGAGCGCGAGGGTCGACCCGGGCACGAGGAGGGTGAGGAGGATGAACCCCAGGGCGAGCCACCCCACGGACGTCGCCCGTGGACCACGCATTGGCATGGCAACCTAGCGCGTGTATTTGAACGCTATGCCCGGGACTTCGCCCTCCACGGCGATGCGGTGCCCCACCCTCGGCCCGGCGGCCGCGCGGGGGGGGCGCGGTGCGGGCTTGCGACACCATCCATCCCTCTTCAACCAGGCGCCCTCGCGAAGCGCCCACGTTGCCTCCCGACGCCTCCGCCGTTCGTGCCATCGCCCCGGCCCCTTCCCGAGGGGGCTATGCTTAGAGCCCTCGCTCCTTCCCCAGCGCGTCAAGATGACCGAGTCCTCGGAGAGGAGGGGTTCGCTGCCCACCTCGGTCCCCGAGGTGACGGAAAGGCTCTCCCACGGTCACGGGGTCGTCCTTCTAGTGTCTAGCGGGGACCAGGCCGCGCGCCGGCGCCACCTCGATGCGCTCGACGAAGAGGCGGGTCGTCGGGGCATCGGGAGATTCCGTGTCGAGGCGACCCCCTTCGACACGAACGTCCCGTTCGGAGCGATCGAGCCCTGGCTCTCCCGGCTCGCGGCGAGGAGGGCCCGTCGTGCTCCCCCGGAGAGCGGGGAGGTCCCTCTGCCCCTGGTCGCCCTTGCGGGCCTCCTCGGACCGGGGCTGGGAGCGGACCATCCCTCCCCCCATCCGATCGAGCCCACCGGGAAGGGAGGGAAGGCTCCGTCGCCCACGGGGTCCGACACCTTCTCTGAGGAGCACGCTCTGGTCTATCCCCCCGAAGAGGTCCGCTCGGCGCTGGTGGACCTCGTCGAACACCACGCCAGGAGCGGACCGACGCTGCTCCTCGTCGACGCGGCGGGGCGTCTCGACTCGGCCTCGCGCGCCTGGATGCTCTCCCTCATGGAGCGCATCCAGGAGTTCCCGCTCGGCTTCGCCCTCTCTTTCGATCGCGAGGACGACCCGTTCCTCGCCCAGTGCCGCTCCCCGGAGAGGAAGGCTCTCTGGGACCGCCTCGATCCTGACGGCGCGGCCCCGACCCAGCCTTCGCCCCGCGACGTGGCGAGGCTCCTGCGAGGGCTCCCGGAGGGCGCGCTCCGATCCCTGAGAGTGCTCCAGCTCGCCGGACCGGACACCGAGGAGGAGATCCTCGACCGCGCCCTGAACCTGGGGAAGGGCGGGGCGCGCGAGGCGCTGGCGGAGGCCGAGGGGGCGGGGCTCTGCCGCTGGGTCCGGACCCGGTGCGAGCTCGTCGGACCCCTTCCCCTCGAGGAAGGCTCCCCGCTCGCTCCCGCGACCACAGAGGACCCCCCGCTCCACCGGGCGCTCGCCCTCGCGATCGAGCGGCGGACCCCCACGCTCTCGGGAAAGGTCTGCTTCCGGGTCGCGGACCACTGGGACCGGGCGAAGGTCCTGGAACCGGGGGTCCTGCGTCTCCTCGCGGCCGCGCGCGAGAGCGAGCGCTGGGGGGCGGAGGAGCTCGCCGACGCCTGGTACCACCGCGCGCTCCTGCTCGCCCAGAGCGACCCGTCCCCCGCAGCCCGGGAGATCGAGGAGAGGGTCCTCTCCCAGCTGGCCGGGCTCCGCCGCCGCAGCGGCAACTACGCCGGGGAGGTCGAGATGATTCGCCGGGCGACCGCGCTCGCGGAAGGGAGGAAGGCCGGCGTCCAGCAGCTCTCCAACTACGTCGCCCGGTGGGCGGTCGCGACCACCCACATCGGCGGGGACCCGGAGGAGCTGCTCCGGACGACCCTCGAGAAGGTGCGCGGGCGCTTCCCGTTGGAGGAGGCCCGACTGATGGTGAGCTACGCCGTTTTCCTCGGGATCCGGGGACGTGGAGAGGAGGCGCTGACGACGGCGCTGCGCGCTTCGGAGATCGCGGAGGCGACGACGGACGTCATGCTCCGGGTCCAGTGCCTCAGGCACATCGCCGTGCTCCGGATCTTCGGCGGAGGGGAGCCCGAGAAGGCGAGGGAGCCGCTCGAGCGGGCGCTCGCCCTTGCGGACGCGCTGCGCGGGGGTCCGGAGCAGGACACCATCGTGGACCTCAAAGACCATCTGGCGCAGCTCGAGCTCGATCTGGGGAACCTCCCCGAAGCGGTGCGCCGGGGCGAGGAGGCGTTGGAGCTCGCGAGGAGGCTCGGGACACGGGCGAGCATCCTGTTCGTGCTGGGCAACCTCTCCGAGATCCACGCGCTCTCGGGCCACGCCGCTCGGGCGGTGGTGCTGAACACGGAGCTCCGTCGCTCCTGCGTCCGCTACCAGGTCCCCACGACCGACGAGTTCTACCTGCAGCTCCTCCTCTCCGAGGCGCTCACCTTGGAGGAGGAGGGGGAGAGACCCCGCGCCCTGGAGCGGCTCCAAGAGCTCGCCCAGCACGCAGAGAAGGGAGGGACCCGCTACTACCTCGCGCAAGCCCTCGCCTGGGAGATGGTCCTCGCGGAGCGGGCCGGTGACGAGACGGGGGCCCGCCGCGCGCTCCGCAGGATCGAGAAGGACGGCCTGGTCAAGGCCCTGGGGTCCATGAACAGGAAGCGCGTCTCGGAGGCGAAGGCCCGCCTCGAGAGGCCGAGGGAGGGCGTCTCCCACCGGGAACTGCGGGGCCCCTGAGCGACCCGATTCGGGCCCCGGCGCTCCCGCTACCCCGTTCGAGGAATGCTCATGGGCCTCGAGGGCTCGGGCGCCCATGCAGTTCCGCGCGTTGGACGAGCTGACGACCGAGCAGGAGCTGACCCGGCTGCTGACCCACACCTCCTCCTTCGAGGCGACCTCCCGCAAGCACCTGCTGGCCCTGCGTCGGCAGGGCTCGCTCTCCGACTATGGGGGAGTGTTCGCGGTGGAGAAGGGGGAGGTCGTCGGCCAGACGCTGGTCTTCCGCGCTCCCTACGTCTTCCCCCACGGTACCGAGACCCTCGGTTGCATCGCCGCCGTGACCACGCGCCCGGACCACGGCCGGTCGGGGGTCGCCTATCAGGTCCTGCGCGAGGTGCACCGGCGGGAGCGGGAGGCCGGGGAAGAGCACGTCGCGCTCTGGACGAACCTCTCCTGGGGCGCCCACCGCCTCTACGAGAAGCTGGGGTACCGGGACGTCTACCTCATCCCGAGGGCCTCGACCCTGCTGCCCCCTCGCCAGCGACGGGCCCCTCACGGCATCGTCAGACCGGGCCGCACGAGCGAGCTGGACGCCTTCGACGAGCTGCATCGGGAGACGACCAGGGGCCGTTGGGGCTTCACCCCACGCACCCCCCACCACGCCCTGACCGAGAGCCGGCTTGGCTACTTCGACCCCAGCAAGGACATCCGGGTCTACGCGAGGGGAGGTCGCATCGAGGGGTATGCCTTCCGCCAGGAGAAGTTCGGACGGATCCGGTGCCCCGAGCTCGTCGCCTCGACCTCGCGCGCCCGGGAGGCCCTCGTGAACGACCTCGAGCGAGGGGGGGCGGGCATGCTGCTCACCTTCGACTTCTCGGCGGCCTCGGACTCGGCCGTCTCGCTCCGGCGCCGGGGCTACCGGTTCATGCAGGGCTCGTGGTACCGACTGCTGGGCGCCTCCTTGCGCCGCTCGCTCAGCGCGAAGGAGGCCGTGCGGGAGTTCGGCACCTCCGACGCGCGCTTCGTCTGCCATCTTGGCGACATGTTCTGAGCGGCGGACGCTCGCCGCCGCCCTAGGGAAGGGCGTCGAACTTCGGAGGACGCTTCGCGACGAAGGCCCGGATCCCCTCTGGAAGCTCGCGTCCTCGGGCCGCTTCGACCATCCCTCGGCGCTCGAGGGCGAGCTGCGTCTCGAGGGTGCCTCCGAAGGAGGTGAGCAGGAGACGTTTGGTCCAGCCGAAGGCCGAGAGCGGCATCTTGGAGAGCTCCTTCGCCCGTTCGCGTCCGCGCGCCTGGAGCTGCTCCGAGGGGACCACCTCGTGGACGAGCCCGAGCTCCCGGGCCCGGTCCGCCTTGACCTTCCCGGCTCCGAAGAGGAGCTCCTGCGCTCCCCCCATGCCGAGGTAGTGGGGCAGGAGGTAGGTGAGCCCCCCATCGGGGATCCCCCCGAGCTGGAGGAAGGCGGTCACCAGGGTCGCCTCAGGAGCGGCGATGCGCCAGTCGCAGGCGAGGGCCATCGAGAGCCCGCCTCCGGCCGCGACCCCGGGGAGCGCAGCCACCACCGGCTTCCCCATCTCCACGATCTCCCGGATGCAGCGCTCCTGCTCTCCCACCAGGTCGTGGAAGGCGACAGGCAGTTCCCCCCGCTCCAGCCACTCCTTCATGATCGCGACGTCCCCGCCGGCCGAGAAGGCCCTGCCGCTCCCGGTGAGCAGGACCGCTCGAACCGAGGTGTCCTGGGCGAGCTCCCCCAGGGTTCGCCGAAGCGTGCGCAGCTCCTCCGCCCCGAAGGCGTTCATCCTCTCGGGCCGGTCGAAGGTCACGACGGCGACGGTTCCGTCCTTCTCGACGCGCAGCGATGAACGGGGCTGGGTCTCCTTCGCCTGCATGATGCTCTCTCCCTGGTCGGGGACGCTTCGGGCGAACGGCGGGGCCCGTTTAGGCTTTCGCGACGCCCCCTCCCCGGGGGACCTCCGGGGGGCCGAGGTCGAGAGGAAGCAGGCCTTCTTTCGTCGGGAAGTGCCCCCGTCCCTCCCCCGACTAAGCTAATCAGGGGGCTGGTACCTTCTCGAGCGAATGGAACTTCGACCAGGGGTAGTGCGAGAGGGCCCCGCAGCTACGCGAAACCCCTCGGTGCCCGCGCTCGGCGCTCTCCTCGGGATCCTCCTGCTCCTGCTCCTCTCTCCGGTGGGTCCCATGGGGACCCACGCGGTGCTGGCGCCCCTGCCCAGCCCCAACGGGGGCCACACCCAGGGCCCGGCATCCACCACAGTGAGCGCCCCCCGGTCGGCCCCGACGAGGACGCTCGCCGAGACGATCATGATGGAGGCGATCGGAAGCCTCAGCTCTGGCGCCGGACCGGCCTCGGGGACCTCAGGGTGGTCCTGCGACCTCGACGCAGCCCCCTCCGCCCCTTCCACCCCCTCCACGTCGGCGAGCTGCTCCACCTCCGCCGCTCAGCGCGCGGGGGTCCCTTCGGCCACAGCGCCCCCCACTCCGGTCGCCTGGCAGGACGTTAGCCCCACCGTGGGGACGGCCCCTTCCGCCCGCGTCGGGGCCGCGATGAGCTACGATCCCGGCGACGGGTACGTCCTCTTCTACGGCGGAGGCAACGGCGCGGGGACCGCCTTCTTCCACGACACCTGGTCGTTCTCGAACGGCGTGTGGACCAACCTCACCAGCAGCGTGGGCACGCCCCCGCCCGGCCGGGTCTCCCCGTCGATGGCCTACGACACCGCGGACGGCTACATGGTCCTCTACGGCGGGCTCACGCTGAGCGGAGGCGGCACCTGGCTCGACGACCTCTCCGACACCTGGAAGTTCAGCGGCGGGGCCTGGACGAACATCACGACCTCCGCAGGCACGCCCCCGTCCGGCCGCTTCTCGATGGGGCTCGGCTACGACCCCTCCGACCACGAGCTCGTCGGCTTCGGCGGGGAACAGGTCATCTTGAACGCGCTCGGCGCGACCGCGACGATGGACGGGGGCACGTGGGCCTTCAGCGGTGGGAGCTGGAGGAACCTTGTGGGCACCGTCTCCACGCCTCCCAGCGCGCGGGCGGGCGTCAACATGGCCTACGACGCGGCGGACGGCTACCTGCTCATGTACGGCGGCCTCTGGGAGTCCATCTCGGGAACCTCCGTCTCGGGCTACGAGACGTCTGACACCTGGTCGTTCTCCTCCGGGTTCTGGCTGAACCGGACCTCGGCGGTCACGGGGACGCCGGGGGACCTCGCGCTCTCAGGGATGGCCTACGACTCGGGAGCGAAGGAGGTCGTGATGTTCGGCGGGTGCGTCCCGCCGGTGAGCTCGAGCTGCCCGCTGGTCAACACGACCTGGGCCTACCATGCGGACCGGTGGACGGACGTGAGCCCGCTCATCTCCGTCGCCCCCTCGGCCCGGGCGTCCGTCGCGATGTCCAACGACACGCACGACGGCTACCTCCTCCTCTTCGGGGGGAGCTGCGGGTCGGCCGCCGGATGCGCGCTCGGTGACACCTGGACGGAGAACGGCGCCGGTTCGACCGTCCACCCCATCACGTTCACCTCGATCCCCGTCGCCTGCGGGCCGATCCAGTTCGACGGGCTGTCCCTCGCGAGCGGGACGACGGTGGGCGCGGCGACCGGGACCGGCAGCCTCTCCATCGGAGCCTGTCCTCCGGACAACTTCGTCTCGTGGAACGTGAGCGGGGGGCTCTCGCTCTCCGCTCCCCACTCCCCCTCGACCCAGGTGGCGATCTGGGGGACCGGTAGCCTCTCGGCCTGGTTCGTGGGCCCGCTCCACGTGAACCTGACCACCTCCGCCCATACGGTGGGGCTGAACGCTTCGAGCACGCTCGACGCGACGACCTGGGGAGGCGTCGGGCCCTACAGCTACCTCTGGTCCTTGAACGGCACCAACACCTCGGCGGTGCAGGACCCCTACACGGTCACCTTCGTGCACGCGGGGAACTACACCTACGGCTGCTGGGCGATCGACTCGCGCGGGACCATCGCGTGGGGCGGGTCCTCCTCCATCCAGGTGCTGAGCTACACGCCGAAGCCGCTCGGCGTGAACGTGAGCGCGACGTCCTACTACCCCCCGACCGGGTCCACGATCTACTTCACCGCGACGACGACCGGTGGGACCATCTCCACGTATTCCTGGACGGAGAACGGCACCCAGTCGCTCCCCTGCTCCGGACCCACGTGCCCCATCTACTTCCCGCATGGCGGCACCTATCCGGTCGCGGTCACGGTCGTGGACTCGCTCGGCCGCTCGGCCACGGATTCCACGCGCGTCTCCGTCTACACCTACTTCACCTCCGGCCCGCCCGCCCCGCTCACCCTGACCCTCAAGTCGAACCTCACCACGGCCTACGTGGGCGAGCCCATCGCCTTCACGGGGACGCCCGCCGGAGGGATCGGGACCTACCACGGCTACGTGTTCTGGATGAACGGCACGGGGAACTCCTCGCCGATGAGCTCCGGCCAGTTCGACCACGCGTTCACCTCGGCCGCGACCTACACGGTCCAGCTCTGGGTCTTCGACAGCGCTGGCGAGGCCGCCTCCAGCAACAAGCTCACGATCACCGTCCAGCCGGACCCCTCGGGGCCCTCCTCTTCCCCTGGGATCTGGGAGACCTCGGCAGGAGGCATCCCGATCCTGGCGCTGGCCCTGGTCATGGTGGTGGTGCTGATCGTCGCGGCCGTGGCCTTGCTCGTCGCGCGCTCCCGACGTCGACGCTCCTCCCCGCCCCAGGGCCCCCAGGAGGCCTACGAGGGCCCCTCGGGACCCCAGGCGCCGCCCCAGGGCTGGGAGGGCGGCATGGCCCCCTCGCCGTACGGGGCTCCCGGCTATCCTCCGGGCTACCCCCAGGACCCCTACGCGCCCTCCCCGTACCCGGACCCGGACCCGAACGCCGCACCGTCCCCGTACCCGCCGTCGAACCCCCAGGGGTACGGCTACCAGCACGACCCCCAGGGGGTCGCCCCCGGACCTCCGCGCGGACGGTACCAGGGCCGCTGAGGGCTGAGGACGCGGGGCCTCCTCGCGCGAGCGCGGTCCACGTAGAAGGAGAACGGCACCCGCCGTTCCCGGCCCCTGAGAGGGACCTCAGTACTGCCGCTCGATCACGTACCAGCCGAAGGCGCGGAGCATCATCTTCGCGATGCTGTCCGGGAGCAGGGGCTGGACGTTCGCCCAGCTCTCCTCGATGAGCTTGCGGGCCTCCTCCAGGCAGTCGTCGAGCGCGTGGACCTTCTCGAGCGACTCGATCATGCCGTGGAGGACGGCGGGGTCCTTGGTGTGCTGGCGCAGGAGCTTCACGAAGGAGGCCCGGGCCTCCGGTTCCATGCGGCCGAGCGCTCGCGCGACCGGGAGGGTCGCCTTCCCCTCGGAGAGGTCCTCGCCCACGTTCTTGAGCTTCCCTTCGAACCCGCGCAGGTTGAGCACGTCGTCGACGATCTGGAAGGCGATGCCCAGGTTCTCGAAGAACCGGCTGAGCCCGTCCTCCTGGGCGGCGGAACCGTGGCCCGCGATGACGCCCATCCGGGCGAGGCCCGCCACGGGCGCGCCCGTCTTCAGGCGGTGGACCCCGAGGATGTGGGCCTCGAGCTTCCGGGAGTCGCCGCTCTTCACCACCTCGTCGACGAGGTCGTCGCACCCGGCGATGTCGAGGGCCTGTCCCGCGTGGGCCGCCCGCATCCCCTCGAAGTAGAGGTCGTAGACGCGCAGCTTCTCCTGCGCGGTGGGCTCGCCACGTTCCTCGTCCGAGCCCAGGCCCTGCCCCATGAAGTAGGCGGCGCAGCCGGAGTTGATCGCGAGCGCCTCCCCGTACATCACGTGGGCCGTGGGGGCGCCCCGGCGGACGGTGGAGCGGTCCTCCACGTCGTCCACGATCAAGGAGCCGGTGTGGAGGATCTCGAGCAGCCCCAGCCAGCGCGTCGCCCGGCGGGAGTCACCGCCGACCGCGTCGCAGCAGGCGAGCGCGGCGTAGGAGCGCCAGGCCTTCCCTCCCCGCTTCGCGATCTCGCGCACCGGTCCGAAGACGTTGGTCGAGAGCCGGTCGTACTCGAGGCCGTCCAGCATGTGCGGGTGGTCCCGGCTCGCGAAAAGCTCCAGGGCCTGCTGCTTGGTCGGACGCTCGGGCAAGAGCTCGAAGACCGACCGGCGGACGATGCGGCCCACCGCGTTGAAGAAGTCGGGGAGGGTCTCGGCGGTGGAGTAGCCGCTGTGCTCGAAGTAGCAGAGCCCCTCGACCGGGACGCCGTCGACCCAGCCTCGGACCTTCGCCTCTCCCTCCCAGAAGGAGGGCTTGGAGATGAGGGTCACGAACTCCTGGTCGTCCATGACCGACTGGAGCTCGAGGTCGACGCCGAGCTCGGGGACCTTGAGGAAGCCCTCGGCCGGGTAGCGCTCGAAGGTCCGGACGCTCTGCCACCAGCGGGTGACCCCCTCGGACATGTTGTGCGTCCGACGGGAGGTCCCGTCCTTCTCGACCAGGACCGCGATGCTGAGGATCACCTTGCGGGTCGATAGCTCCTCGATGACGTAGGCCGAGAGCTCCCGTTGGTCCGCGAGCTGGATCGAGAACCAGTTCCAGGCCGTGTCGCGCTGAGCGGGGCGGTAGCGCGTCGTGCCGGAGCGCTGGCCCCCGAACTCGTGGTCGTACCAGCCCTCCCCGGTCACCTTGACCGTCTTCCCCTCGATGGTGACCTCGCCCTCGACGGTGTTCCGCGGGATGAAGTAGTAGAACATGTCCTCGCCGTTCATCCCGTAGACCAGGCCGCGGTCCCCGTGCAGGACGGGCGCCTTCTGGGGGCGGAAGCGCAGCTTCGCACCCGCCTTCTCCCCGGTGAACCGAACGAGGTAGCTCCCATCCGTCTCCTTGGTGAGCGTCGAGCCTGCGTAGTCGAGGAAGAGGCGGTCATGGGCGACCTCGATGGGCCCGGAGAAGTAGCGGTCGGGCAGGGGAAGGTTCCCCCGGTCCAGGATCTCCTCGAGGGAACGGCGGATGCGGGGGTCACGCACCCCCTCGCCGCGGCGCAGCCGGACCAGTCCCTCCTTCTGGACCTCCCGTTCCACGCGGGAGTCGCTGAGGTAGCGCTTCGCGGAGGGGTCGCTCACGGCCCAGGTGAGCAGGTGGCCGTGGACCGGCTCGCCGGTCTGCTCGTCCTTCTTCACGACGACACGGAAGAAGGAGCCGAAGACCCCGATGGACCGGCCATCCTCGGTGCGAAGATGGGAGTTGAAGTACCACCACTCGACGAGCGAGGAGGCGTGGGGCAGGTCATGGAAGGAGAGCTGGAGGCCTTCGACCGGCCAGTCGCTGGGGTAGTCCGCGTCCATCACCGAGTAGCCCTGCTCGGCTTGGGCGACCGGGAGGGACCCTGCTCCCGCCCCTGCCGAGGCTTCGCGCCCGGTAACGGGGAGCACCCGCGGGCTCACTGCACCGGAGGAAGCGGAGGAGGAGACGGTGGCCCGGGGGAGCGAAGCAGCGGTGGGCGCGGCCGGCGAGGTGGGAGAGGTGGACGAGGAAGACCCCGTCCCCTGCCCTCGTGAGGAGGGCCTCTGGGGTTCCTGGCTCAACCGAGCCTCCCGCTCGTGCAACGAAAGAGAGGGGGAAGAGGGGGCACGTCGCACACCGAACGACGGTGTTCATCTTCGGGCGCGTATAAGTAGAACCGGCCTCCGCGGACGGCTCGCGCTGACGTGGCCCGGGGGGGCGAAGGGGGTCGCGTACCGCCCTAGGCAAACCTTACTGGTTTGGCGTTCTCCCCCCATTGTGGAGCCCCCGACCCCCCTCGACCTCACCGGCGGCGTGGTGGCCCACAATGAGGAGGGGAAGGTCGCCCAGGCGGTCCGCTCGCTCCTGGACCAGACCCTCCCTCCGGGCGTCCGGTGGGAGCGGGTGTGGGTCATCGCGAGCGGCTGCACGGACGGCACCGTAGCGGTCGCGCGGGAGCTTGCGCGGCACGATCCCCGCGTGGAGGTGGTGGTGGACCCCGTCCGGCGGGGAAAGGCGGCCGCGGTCGCGGAGGTGTTGGAGAGGGCCCAGGGGCGAAGGATGGTGCTGCTGAACGGGGATGCGAGGGCGGAGCCCGGGGCGGTCCAGGCGCTCTTGGAAGCGTCGAAGGACCTCGCCTCCCCCTTCGGCGTGATGGCCCGTCCGCTCCCACCTCCCGCCGGAGCCTCGGGGTTCCTCTCCTCGGTGGAGCTCCTATGGGACCTGCACCACGCGGTCCACGACCGGCTGCTCACGACCGGCCGCGGGACCCACCTGTCCGACGAGATGCTCCTGCTCTCCTCCCCCGAGGGCCTCCCCACGCTCCCCTCAGACGTGGTGAACGACGGGGCGTACCTCGCCGCCCGTCTCAAGGAGGAGGGCGGAGCGCTGAGGTACGCTTCGCGCGCGCGGGTCATCGTGAGCGTGCCGCTCACCTTCCGTGACCACGTCGCCCAGCGACGGAGGATCCTCTACGGGCACCATCAGGTCACGGAACGCCTGGGCGTCCCTCCGACCACGTTCCCCCGCTTCGCCCGAACCAGTCCGGGAGAGGCGGTGGTCCTGCTGGTCGACACTGTGCTGCGCAGGAAGCGCGGCGTCCGCTCCTTCCTGCTGCTCGCGACCGCCGAGCTCACGGCCTTCGGCCTCTCGCTCTGGGACCGCCTGCCGCCCAGGCCGGACCACGTCAGGTGGGTGCGCTTGCCGGAGGGCGCGCCGAGGCCCGAGCATACGCCGCCATGAGCCGGTCGAAGCGGTCGGAGACGTAGGCGAGCTTGCTGAAGTGGGTCTGGGTCCGGAAGGCCTCGTCCGCTCGCCCGCTCCGCCGGAACCTCCAGTTGCGGAGCAGCCCCTGGACCTGCAGGTAGGAAGCGAGCGGCACGAAGACCATCGCGTTCAGCGCTCGGACCAGGACCGGCGCCCTGCCCTGGGGGGAGGGACGGGGGTCCGTCGCGAACTCCTCGAGGCAACGCTCGTAGAGCCGAGGGAGCTCCGAACGCATCCAGTGGGCCCCGCCCAGCAGCTCCCGGTAGAACCCGGAGCCGAGGAGCGGCCTCGCCGTGAGCGCCTCCCGGGCGAAGAGGAGCCCGCGCGAGGTCGCGTAGTCGCTCCGGGCCGCGCCCTCGCTAAGGACGTGGTTGAAGCACCAGTCGGACGGCCGGTCCGAGGAGCGGGGGGCCCTGAGGCGCACCGAGAGGTAGGTGAAGGCGAGGAAGGCCCAGAGCGCGCCCTCCCGCGCGATCACGAGGAAGTCGAGGTCGTCCCCCTCCTCCGGGTTCCCATAGGCGACGGAGCCGGTGATCGCCACGCACCGGGTCCACCGGGCCGCGGGAGCGAGCGGTCCCGAGAGGAGGTCCAGCGCGCACCGCTCGTAGTGCTGCGCCCGGGCCCTGCGCTCGGGGTTGGGAGGGTGGGCGTGCCCAGGAAGGAACGCGACCCCCTCGTGCACCTCCGCGAGGGCAGGGCGGTCGCGCAGCCACTGCTCCACTTGCCCCGGGGTCGAAGGGTCCTCGGACCCGGCCATGAGCCATCGGAGCTGCTCGAGGGGGATGCCCATGCCGAAGTCCCTCGCGATGGCGAGGAGGACCTCCACGCGCTGCTCCGTCGCGCCCGGCCCGGGGACGTCCACGCCTCTCCCCATGAGAGGCTTCAACGCCAGGGGAAGTATATACCGCCCGAGAAGGAGGGGACCTTCGGCCAGCTCCTGGCCTCGATGGGCCTTAACTACCGACCCGGGGTCCTCAGCGAGACGGGCACCCCTGGGCCGAGCGACCGACACGGCCCCCCGAAGGCTCGGTCCGGAGGCGCCTTCCCTCATGGCAGAACCGAAGGCCCCTACCGACATCCTCCTGCGCGTGCTTCCTCCCGACGGACCCCCGGTCCCGCTGCGCTACGTGGAGGAGAAGGGCCGCTACCTGGTCATCCCGACCGGGGAGGGCTCCGCGTGGTCGACCTCGGCGCTACGGAGCGGCGGAGCGGAGGTGGAGCGTGGCCCAGGCGGTCCCATCCCCTGCCACGCTGAGCTGCTCACCCGGCCGGAAGAGCTCGAGCGGGCCCGCGCCGCGTTCCGTCGCAAGTACGGGGAGGAGCTCTGGCAGCATTACTTCGCCTCGTCCACCAAGGTCCTCGTCCTCGATCCCCACCGACCGAAGGGCCCGCCCCTCGACCCGGTCGCGATGGCCCTGCAGGAGTTCGAGGCCGTCTCCTCCCGATACTCGGAGGTGAACCTCTCCAACCCCTTCGTGCGTCGCCTCAAGCGCCGTTCCGTCGAGCGGATGCTGCCGCTCTTCCGCGACCGCGTCCGGCTGCTCGAGATCGGGGGGGGCACGGGGCTCGAGACCCTCCCGTTGCTCCAGGCGGGGCATCGGGTGACGGTGGTGGACCTCTCCCCGCGCATGCTGGAGGAGCTCCGCTCCCGGGCCGACAAGGCCGGTCTGGGGAAGGCGCTCGAGACGGTCGTGGGAAGGCTCGGCGAGCTGGCAGAGGTCCTCGCGGACGCCCCTTCGGGGTCCTTTGATGGGGCGTTCTCCACCTTCGGCGCGATGAACCTCGAGCCGAGCCTCTCCTCGGTCCCCCGAGCGCTCCATCGGGCCCTCCGTCCGGGCGCTCCGCTCTTCCTGGGCGTGCTCGGCTCCACGCCTCTCCTCGCCCAGACCTTCGAGGTCGCCGCCCTCAAGCCTCGGCAGGCCGCCGCCCGGCTCGCCCACCTCATCCCGGCGGGGGCCCTATCGAACACGCTCGACCTCTACGTCCCACGGAGCGCGGAGCTTGAGGAGCTCTTCCGCTCCCGCTTCCGTCTGGAGCGCGTGGAGGCGGCCTCGGTCCTCTCGCCCCCCTGGCCATCGCCGAGGCTGCTCTCGAAGTTCTCGAGCTCAGGGCTCGACCTCCTGGACCGGTGGGACCGCGCCCTCTCCGCGACCTGGCCCTGGGCTCACCTGGGCGAGTGGCTCTTCCTCACGTTCCGCCGGTCCTCCGACCCCGTAGCGGGGACGGGGGGCCCCGCGGACCCGCCCCCACGGACCGCCGGCGCTCGGAAGGGGAGCGGCTCGACCGACACGGCGAGCTGAGGAGCGCTCGAGAGCTTTGGGAGAGGGCCGCCGGTCGGAGCGAGCGTGCCCGCCGGGAGAGCCGTGCGGTTGAACGAGTAGTTCGTCGAGACCTGCGGGAGGGGCCGCGGGGTCATTCCGAAATCGAAGAAGGGATCGAGGGGGTGGGCCTGCGCGACGCGGGCGTTGAGGTAGGGGAGACCCCAGTTCGCGTCGATCCACTTGAGCACGCTCGCCGGGTCCACGACGCTCTGGACGATCCCGGGAGGGGTCCAGGGAGAGAGGACCAGCAGGGGCACGCGGAAGCCGTCGCCGGTGGGCGGGAGGTCGGGAGGTGCGACCGGGTCCCAGAACCCCCCCGCCTCGTCCCAGCTGATGAGGACCACGGTCGAGGCGGCGATCGGGCTCGCGGCGATCGCGTTCACGAGCCCCGCGGTCCAGGAGGCGCCCAGGCTCACGTTCCCCGGGGGGTGCTCACTGATGGTGAGGTCGTGGGAGGGGTCCACCATCAGGAGCGCGGGAGGGTCGGGTGAGTAGAGCTCGGAGGTGAGGTCGCTCATCGGGACCAGGCGCGAGAGGGCGCAGGAGCTCGAGGTGAGCCCCGAGAGGTCGAATGGCGTGAGGTTGGCGGGGCTCCCCGCATAGTCGTAGGCCCAGGGCAATCCCGCGCTCTCAAGCTGTCCCAGGACCGAGGGAGTGTCCGAGAGGGCCGCCGGGGCGTGCCCGTCCTCCGTCCAGTTCCCCGAGGCGGCCGTGAGGTCGAAAAAGCGGTTGGGGTCGGTGGGACCCAGCACCCCGGTGAAGTAGTGGTCACCGAGAGCGAAGGTCCGCGCGTACTGGTAGTACGCCGGGATCTGGGAGGAGGTGTAGTACCCCACCGCGTCCTCGGGAGCGAGCGCGTGGTCCGCCCGGGCCTCCGCGACGAACAGGTCGTTCCGCCCTCCATCGAGGTCGACCAGCTCCGAGGCTCGGTCGTGCGGGAGGTCCGGAGTGTTGTAACCGGGCAACGGGAACGAGCGGACCGTGGCGTTCGAGCCGAAGGCCACCGGCAGGCTCGCGTTGGGAGGGTAGCCCCTGACCCCTGGGAACGCGCCGAAGTAGTTCTCGAGCGCGTGGTTCTCCTTCACGATCCAAACGACATGCTGGATCGGGGAGCGGGCGGCGGGTGGCGCCACCGACGAGGGGCACGAAGAGCCCCAACCGGAGGGCGGGGGCGCGGCTCGGGGAAGGACCGGCATGAGCAGGAGGACGACCACGGCGAGGGCGATCCCGGGGACGATGGCCAGAGCCTCCCGTCTCCCTCTAAGCATCGCGGACATCCTGCTCGATCCCCTCGGTCCCCTGCGGACGGCGGCGAAGGGCCCGGTCCCCCCTGGGGGAACAGAGCCCGACGGGGCCGCCACGGCTCCTGTCCCAGGAGGGGGATCGCCCTTTCAGGTTTGAAGTCCCAAGGGCCCGCCCCGTCCCTCGCCCGCTCTCCTACCGATAAGAGCCCTCCCCGGCTGTGGGGTGCGTGCCCCCTCCCCTCCGCGCTCCCCCTCTCGCGATCGCCCTCGCGGTGGCGGCGCTCCTGGTGAGCGTGATCGCGCTCCCCCAGGTGAACGACGTGGGGGCCCCGCCCGGCCCGCCCTACACCTACAACGTGGACCCGTTCTTCCTGCGGTCGAACAACGACCAGGTCTGGGACCCGAACTTCCTCCCGGGATTCCCCTCCGAGCCCGAGGCCAGGATCCTCTGGCAGGACCCGACCGGGGGCCCCGCCCAGCTCTCCTACCTGGTGGGGCCGCTCGCCACCGCGCCCAATGCGAGCGAGGTGCCGCACTTCGCGGTGGGCCCTCAGACGTTCAATTTCGTCGAGGTGCCCCGGACCCAGGTCTTCCGAAGCCCCTCGTGGGGCGACTACCACTACGTGCAGGAAGGGTTCCTTCCGTGCGCCGTGAACGCTGGCAACGTGACGCCCAACGCGACGCAAGCCCTCCACCCGCTCTACCTGGGCATGCCCGAGACCGGGGTGGACTGGCAGCTCCAGGTGGGCCTGGGTTGGGTCGGGGCGGAGCCTCTGTTGGGACTCCCGTACGAGGGGAGCCTCGCGATCGATCTCACCACGACGCTCCCGGCGACCTCCTCCGACGCCTACCCGAGCCTGGTCTACACGGACCTCATCCTCTGGCAGGGAGCCTCCAGCGGGTCATCCTCGTTGGTGAGAGCGGGCGCGGTCTCCACGAACTCCACGCGGGGGGGGACGGTGAGCTTCGTGGTCGATGACCTCTCGGCGAGCGTCCCAGAGGCCCGCAGCTACGTCCTCGACCTCACGAACTACCTCGGCTGGACGTTGGGAAGGCTCGGTCTCGATCCCTCCGGCGCGCTGCTCTCCTACACCTACCTCTCGGCGACCGGGTACAACGTCCAGGTGCAGGCGTCCCTCTCCTCCTGGTCGCTCCAGAGCTCGAGAGCGCTCTGCCCGCTCCCTTCGAGCTCGGGCGGCTGGCTACCGGCCTGGGGAGCCCTGGTCGGGGGGCTCCTCGTCGTGGCCGCGGTCACGGTGCTCGCGAGCGGACGCTCCGGGACCGGAGCTCGAAGGGGTGCGCCCCTCTCCGCTCCGAGGCAGGCTTCCGGAGCCCCTGCCCTTCCTCGCTCCGAACCTGAGGAGGACGAAGGCCAGGAGCGCCCCCAGGAAGACCCCCCCGAAGGCGGCAAGCCCCAGGGACAACCAGGGGCTCCACCCGTTCGCTGAGGGGCCGGTCGTGGAGGAGCTCAGGACCGGCGGCAGTCCCGTCAGGTTCGCCCAAAGGTCCCCCCCGACGAAGGAGTCCGTCCGGAGCCCGTAGCCGTAGAGGGAGGCGAGCGTCGACCAGGTGATCGGATAGTGGGTGGTGAGAAGCCTCGCGTCGAGGCTTACGTCGAGGTAGCCCGTCACGTTGCCGTAGGTCCCCCAGGGAAGGTAGGGAGCGACCGGGGTCCCGGTCTCGTTGAACCGCAAGGTGAGGGTGTGGGAGGAGAAGGCGGAGGGTCCGGGCGGGACCGGATATCCCTGGTACACCAGGAACCCGTAGGTGTCGTTCATCGCGAAGGGGATGAACTCGATGCGAAGCAGCCCGGTCGCCGCCTCCTGGACGATGAGGATCGGGGTGATGTCCGTCTCGTCCCCGACGGTGGGCCCCGGGCCCATGCTGAGCTCCGCTTCGGAGAGGGCGGGAGGGATGGCGGGGGAGGAGACCAGGTGGTTCTGCAGCGTCAGCACGAAGGAGGCGGGGGCCGGAGGGTCGAGGACGACCTCGTTGGTCGTGAAGGTGAGGTTGTGGTCGGTGATGTTGAAGTCGGAGCAAGGGACCTGGTAGCTCGTCGGAGAGGCGGCGGTGGCCGCTCCCACGCTCGGGGTCGAGAGCCCGCTCAGGAGCGCGGCGCCCAGCAGCAGGGCGAGGGAGGCCCGGGCCCACCGAAGGGCCTCTGGCCTCTGCCGTGGGGTAGGACCGGACATGGGAGGTTGGAACGAGAGCAGGAGCCTACGCTCCCTCCGGATAGAGGCGCCGGATGAGATCGAGGGTGCACCGGGTGTTGTAGTGGGCCTTCGCGACGACCCGGTCCTGGGTGCGGATCCGCTTCAAGCCCACGAAATGGCCCGAGACGATGAGGAGGTAGGAGTAGGTCTTCATGGTGAAGGCGACGATCGCCCCTTCCGGTTCCAGGAGGACCTTCACGGTGTGGTGCTCCGTGATCCAACGGTGGCCCATGGAGGGGCATTCCGCTCCGCCCGCTTAATCCTCACGGGTGCGGTCTCATGCTGCCCCCCCGGGTGGCCGGGGATCTCGAAGGAAAGAGCAGGGGCAAGGATGGAGCCACGAGGGAGCCCCGAGCGGTCTCGTCCCTCGCGGGTCTAAGGCGACGCGCGACCGGCGTCCGAGGAGGGCAGCGGCGGGGTCGAGGAGGGAGGCCCCGTGATGTCGTCGCTCCCAGAGTACCCTCCGGCCCCACCACCCGGGGAGGGGGGTGAGGCGGGGGAGGCGGGAGCGTCCGGCACAACGAAGGGAGCGGCGGGCGGGAGCTCGGCGGGAAGAGGAGAGCCGCCGGCGTCCAGCGGGGGAGGACCGGCCTCGGCGACCTCCTGCGGGGGCGTCGCGGGGGGCAATGGGGAGACCGGGGCGGGACCTTCCGCGGCCGGTGGACCGCCGGAGCCGCCCTTCTCTTCGTCGTCGCCCTTACCGGAGCCTCCGCGCTCGCGGTTCAGCCGATAGAGCGCGATGAGCATGAAGTAGATCACGAGGCCCACCAGGCACCCGACCAGGACGGCGACCAGGTCGGAGACGAGGCGGTACTCTGGCACGGGGCCCACCAGCGGGACCTCCACCAGGACCGGGAGCGCCCGTAACGTGAGGTTCGTGGTCGCGGAGACGTTCTCGTAGGCCGAGTCGGCCACGTGGACGGTCACCTGGTAGAGGCCGGTCGCGGTGGGGGTGCAGTCGATCTCCTCGAAGTTCCCTCCGGTGCAGCCCGGTGGCAGGTTCGTCCAGGAGTAGTAGAAGGGCCACAGGCCCCCGTTCGTGATCGAGGCGTTGAACGAGACCGAACGCTGAGCGTACGGGTTGTTGTCCGGCAGGACCTTCAAACCGACCTGCATCGGGCTCACGGTCACCACGGTCATGAAGGCCACCGCCTCGCCTCCGACCGCGTCCGTCACGGTGAGGCTGATCCGGTAGTACCCCGGCCCCAGGTAGGCGTGGTGGGCGGGCAGCGTGGGGCTGTCGTTGAACCGGTCACCGAAGGAGAGGTCGTAGGTGTACGGAGGGAGACCTCCGGTCACGTTCGCGGAGAAGACCGTGAAGAGCGGGGGCACGCCGAACTGCGGCGAGCCCGTGAGGGGCGCGACCGGGTCCGGATGGACGACGAGCGTGTACTGCCCGGAGCCGGTGACCCCGTGGGAGTCCGTCACCGCGACCTGCACCTGGTAGGTGCCCACGGCGGTGGGGGTACAGGAGATGACGGGCAGGTCGGCCGCGAGACAGCCCGGCGGCAGGTGCGACCAGGCGTAGCCGTTGCCGCCGCTCCCACCCAGGATCGTCGCGGTGAGGGTGGTGGTGTAGGTCCCCGGGAGCGGCTGCGTCGGTTTCACGTCGATGCTCGCGGGGGAGGCGGAGATGTCCACCACCGGCCCGGAATCGTAGACGGTGACCATCCCGGGGGGGAAGGACGCGGAGACCGGGGGCGGGGCGTTGGTGTAGGGGAGGTACTGGGCCGCCGAGATGCTGCCGTTGATCGGCCCGCCGCAGGAGGCGAAGAGCTGGGCCTGGCAGGCGTCCACCGAGATCGGGGTGCCGAGCGCGGAGCCGTTCAACGTCGCGGAGGCCTGGATGTTGAAGGAGACGCCCCAGCTGTCGCTGAGGTACATCGTGCTGTCGGGCCATGACCACCCCACACCGCCGTTGGTGAGCCCCGTGTGGGTGGGCGTCGCGGAGCAGGGGCCGGGCATCGGGGGCTGGCTCGGGGAGCGGTAGCAGCTCACGATCGAGTAGGCAGGCGCGCTGGTGAGGGAGAAGCCGTGGGCCGGGATGAACTGGAAGGCGTTCCCCGTGGTGTTGATTGCCGTCCGGTTGGTCCAGGTGAGGGGGAACTTGACCGAGGTGAGCGCCGTGCCCAGGAGCGGGTTCGAGCTCCACGCGGTGGGCGGGTTCGCGTTCTGTCCGGCGGGGATGAACCCGCCGGTGAGGTAGCCGTTCACGCCGTTGCAGGAGTACCCGACGGGGCCCGCCCAGTTGCCACCGGTAGCCGTCGCGAGGTCGCAGGAGGCGTTGATGATGTTCCCGACGTCCCTGGCGGCGGTGGAGGTCTGGGGCGAGAGGTAATCGCCCCCGAACTGCAGCGTGGTGCCCGTGTCGAGGGCGATGGTGTTGATGATGACGTGCTTCTGCGCGGCGAGGTCCGCGATGGAGTTGTTCGCGCTCGAGGGGACGACCCACCCCTCGCAGCTGGGGGAGGCGAGGTAGGCGTTGTAGGTGAAGGCGGGCTCGCAGCTGGCGGTGGGGTCCGGAGTGCCCTTCACGCTGTAGTCGGAGTCGAAGACGCTGTAGTCGTCGACGTAGTGAGGGTCCCGGGGCACGGTCGAGCCCATCCAGATGACCACCAGGTCCGCCTTCGGGTCCAGTCCCAGGCCGCTGCCGCGCAGGGTGCCGTAGAGGGAGGTGATGGAGGAGGAGTCGAGCTGGTTGTCGGAGAAGTCGCTGTCACAGTACATCCACCCGACCACGTTGCACCCGGCCCCGGCGCCGTTGCTCAGGGTGTAGTTCTGGAAGGTGGGGGGTACGAGCTTGCCGAACTTGACCGCGTCGACGAAGCTCGAGATGTCCACGTGGTACTCGCAGCCATCGCCGTCGTCGTTGTCGCCCTGGATCGTCGTGCCGGTCGTGCAGGGGGGATTGCACCCGCCGCTGCCCGGGGCGCAGTTGCTGGTGGAGAAGTAGTCCACCATCGCGAAGGTGACGTTGCTCCCGGGGAAATCCCCGGTGATGTCCTTCGCGATGATCCCCGCGTTGGAGACGAAGAAGGGCACCGCGTTGGACTCAGAGCAGGGTCCGTTGCAGGCGGAGAGCCCGACGTCACCCGCGGTCGGGTCGTACACGCCGTCGAAGAGGGTCGTCTCGACGTCGAAGACCACCTGGACCTTGGGGGGATAGACCAACTGCTGCTGCCCGGTCGCGTTCGCCCACAAGGTCACCCGGGCGGTGCTGGGGACGCCACTGGGACAGGTCGCGCCGGTCTCACAGATCTCGGAGGGGGCGACGGAGATCTGGGTCTGGAGGTGGGGGCAGGTGCCCCCCCGCCCCACACTGCACGAGCCCATGGGGGTCACGAAGGAGCCCAGGCTCGAAGGGAGGTGGACCACGTTGGAGGAGGGGGAGGTGGCGAGGGGGGAGGCGACCATGGCGGGGCCCGGGGCCCTTGCACCCGGAGATAGGGTAAGGGTCTGGAAGGAGCTCAAAGAGGGAGGGTAGGCCAGCCCCTGGCCGACCGTCAGGACCAGGACCGCGCAAGCGACGAGAACGACCACGTTGCGCAGCGGAGCACGTCGCCGGTTCATGCTAAGGATTGCCACGCCATCGCGAGGGTAGTTTAAGAGGGTATTGACGGGGGCGTTGCCCCTAAGGGTGGTCCATCGGGCATAAGTTAGGCCCGCTCACCTCGAGAACACCTCGCGGGACCAATGGCGGTTGACGTGCGGGTCCAGCGCCTGTTTCGTCAGGAACTCCCTGGCCATCTCGTGATCCTCCCTCGACCACGGCCGTCGGCCCAGCGCCGCCATCATGTCGATCAGAAGGAACGACGAGGCGGCTCGGAAGGCTTTCGGCCACCGCAGCTGGGTGTACCGGGCTCGCAACTCCTCGTGGGCCCGTTCTCGCACGAGGTTGTGCAGTCGCCGACTCGCCACCAACGTCAGGAGGGCGGCCAGGATCAGCGCCTTGATCGCGTGCTCGTTCTTCGTCTTGAACTTGTCCAGCGCGTACGACGACTTCAGTTCTTTGAAGGTCAGCTCGATCTCCTGGCGCATCGAGTAGAGCTGCGCGACCTCCTCCGCACCCAATTGCTCGGGCGAGATGTTGGTCACATAGAGGTGGTACCGGCGCGCCTCCTCGTTCCACACCGCCACCAAGCGGCAGACGAAGGTGTCCGAGGAGCGCGTGCCCGCGTAGACGCGATGCTTGTAGGAGAGTTCCACCTCGGCGTCCAGGACGCCCCGGTCCAGCCGGGCGAGCACCTCGGAGAGACGCATCCCTTCGAGGTCGATGGCCCGGCCCCGGTGGACCTTCAGCGAGCGGACGAAGGTGGGGTCCACGTTCTCCTTCAGGCGGCTGACGAAGAACCCCCCATGCTCCGCGATCTTCGCGAAGAGCCGGTGGCTGTAGTACCCCAGGTCGGCCAGGAGAATACGTCCCTTGATCCAGGGACCGGGCCGCAGGGTCTTGACGTCGGCGGTCCGCTCCCCGACCAGGGCCACGCTCCTGGGGCCGTTGGCGCACACGCTCACCAGCGTGTCGATCTTGAGTCCGGCGGCGACCTTGCGGGAACGGGTGGCCGGGAACTTGGTGGCGAGGCTCGCGTGGAGGCGGACGATGCTGGAGCCCTTGATCAGCACGTCCTGGGCGAACGCCTTCAAGCGAGGGTCGAGGGTCGAGGGTCCGCCCCTGCACTCCTGCCAGGTTCGCCAGGGCGAGCTCCAGGCAGCGCTGGAGGAAGAGGACCAGCTCGGGGGTGAAGCGGAGATAGTAGCCGGCGTAGGTGAGGTTCTTGACCCGGGCCCAGAGCATGAACGCCGCGTGGAGTCCGACGAGGGAGCGATGGGCATCGACCCCGAAACCGAGGACGATGGCCCAGAAGAAGGGAACGGGCTTGATCTTGCGTTCCCGCTCGATGAAGCCGGTCTCCTTGGCGATCCGCTTGATCTCCGCATCAGGGACCAGCTGGCGGAAGGTCTGCTCGACCTCTCCCTTCTCCAACGGGGTCGGGTGCAGGCTCCGCTTGGATGGAGTGGACTGTTCGGGTTGGGGCTGGGTAGAGGGATTGGGGGTGGCCACCGCCATGAAGGACGGGTGGCGACCCCATCAAGAAGGCGACAGGTTCCACTCGAGGAGAGGTTCGAGGAGGGCGTTGTCGCTTAACTTATGCCCGATGGAAGGTCTTCCTGTGGGAGGCCCGGAAGAGGCTCAAGACCCGACGGTTCCCGGCGCATGCGCCGGAGATGAACCCGGACGAACTGGTCTGGTCGGCGCTGAAGTACCAGCGGCTGCCGAACTTCTGCCCCAAGACCGAGGAGAAGATTCGAGAAGGAGTAAAGCGGGAGTTGCGGTGGCTACAGGCTCGCCCCGACTTCGTGGCAGGGTGCATCCAGCACGCCGCCATCCCCCTCCCGACGTGAGCTGGCCATCTGGAGAGGCGGACATCGTGGGGGGACCTCCTCGGCTGACCCGGAAGCAAGGTCAACTGGTGGCCTACGTTTACTGGTACACGAAGGTGCACCGCATCCCTCCGGCCGAGAACGAGATCGCCACCTTCCTGGGAATCCAGGGTCCCTCGGCCCATCAGATGATCCTCCGCCTCGAAGCGAGCGGATGCCTCTCCCGCATCCCCGTGCAGCCCCGGACCCTCAAGGTCCTGCTGCCGAGAGCGGAAGTCCCAGATCTGGAGTAGCATCCTCGAAGACTGTTACGTTCTCAAGTCAAGGTAGAATAGACGGACCTTGCGCTGGGGTCGGACTCCTCCGGGGTGCCGTCCCTGGTAAACAACGCTGTGCGCGAGGTGCCTGCTGCAAGGAGTCTCACATCTGGTGGCTCGAGAGCTATCCTCCACAGAGGCTCCCGATGCTGCTGGAGGACACCAAGGCGTGGGCCGTCCCCCCGGGCCTCGCCTCCTTGAACAACAAGAGGGCGGTGCGCAGGGTCATGTGCTCCGTCCTGCGCCTCCGGACGAGCCCGGGGGGGAGCTCTGTCTCCCGCCGAGGGACGCCCTATCCCCAAAGCACACCCGGCCCTCCGCCAATGCGACAGAACCCATGGACGACAGGATCCTCGCCCCGGAGGGGGACTGGACCTTGCGAACAGGTTCTCGTGGAGCTCATCCTGGCGAGGGCCGGGTGTCGCCCGCCGTAGGGTAGGCGCAGCTGGACGTGGGGGAGGAGCCCGCTCAAGGCCTCGAGTATCCACAGAATCAGTATTATCCTGACATCTAAGAGATGGACCCCTCTGCCCGTGCGGACCAGCGCGAGGGCCCTACAGCCGCAGAAGGCCCTCCGAACGATGCGAACGCTTCAGGGACCGGGGGGTCTGTGACCTCTCCCGACCTACTTCTTCTCGCCCTCTCGGTCTCGGCGTTCGCCGCCTCGACCCTCGCGGGCCTCGTCGACCGAGGGGAGGAGCCCCGTCGTGGCCGCGTCTCCCTCGGGCTCGCGCTCCTCGGAGCGGGTGCGGGCGGGGTCTGGGCGGCCTGGAGGCTGGTCGAAGGAGGCACGTGGACGTTGGACCTCGCGCTGCCCGGGTTCACCCCCTCCGGCGGGGCGCCGACGGCCCTCCAGGTCTCCATCGGGCCGCTGGGATCGGTCTTCCTGCTGCTGGAGTCCGTGGTCGGAGGGGCGGTGCTGCTCGCCTCCCTGGGGTACCTCCGCGAGCACGTCCACGAGCGGAGAGGGAGCCTCGCCGGGATGCTCGGGCTCTTCCTCCTCTCCCTGGAGCTCGTCGTCACGTCCGGTACGGTCTTCCTTTTCATGGTCGCCTGGGAAGGGATGACCCTCGTCTCCTACTTCCTAGTGGTCCACGAGCACGGGTCGTGGGAGGTCCGCCGGGCGGGGCTCTTCTACTTGGTGATGAGCCACGTCGCCGGCGCGGCCGTCCTGACCTCGCTCCTCCTGCTGGCCGTGGGGACCGGCTCGTGGACCTTCGCCGGGATGGCGCCGGAAGTGAGCCATCTGGGAGGCTGGTGGACCGGGGCCATCTTCCTCGCGGCGACGCTGGGGTTCGGGACGAAGGCCGGCCTCGTGCCGCTGCACGTCTGGCTCCCCGAGGCGCATCCGGCGGCCCCGTCGAACGTCTCCGCGCTCATGTCAGGCGTGATGATCAAGATGGGCGTCTACGGCCTGGTCCTGGTCGGCTTCGAGATCCTCGGCCCTACCGCCTCGCTCTGGTGGGGGTTCCTCCTCCTCGTCCTGGGGGCGACCTCCGCCCTGGTGGGCGTCCTCAACGCGATCGCCCAGCAGGACCTCAAGCGGCTCCTCGCGTTCAGTTCCGTCGAGAACGTCGGCATCATCTTCATGGCGCTCGGCGTGGCGCTGGTCTTCCTCTCGCTGGGCCTCCCCGCGCTCGCGGGCCTCGCGCTCCTCGCCGCGCTCTTCCACTCGTTCAGCCATGGCCTGTTCAAGTCGCTCCTCTTCCTGGGCGCGGGGGCCGCGACCGGGGCGGTCGGCACCCGGGACATGGAGCGCCTGGGCGGGCTCGCGCGCCCGATGCCCTCGACCTCGCTCCTCTTCCTGGGAGGCGCGCTCGCGATCTCGGCGCTCCCGCCGTTCAACGGGTTCGTCGGCGAGTGGCTGCTCTTCCAGGCCCTCTTCGCCTCCTTCACGACCGGCTCGCTCGCGACGGAGCTCACCTTCACCGCGGCCGCCGGGGTCTTGGCGCTCGCGAGCGGGCTCGCGGCCTACGCCTTCGTGAAGGCCTTCGGGGTCAGCTTCCTCGCGCACCCGCGCACCTTGGAGGCGGCGGCGGTCAAGGCCGATGCACCAGGGACGATGCGGGGTGGGATGGCCCTCCTGCTGGGGCTCTGCCTCCTCCTGGGCGTCGCTCCGTTCCTTCTCCTGGGGCCCCTCTCCGCCCCGGTCGCAGGGCTCGTCGGCGCTCCCGCCTTGGACTACGGCTCGGGCGGACCGCTCGGCGAACTGCCCCGACCGGGCTCGCAAGGGGGAAGCCTTGCGATCGGGGTGGTCGCCCTCCTGCTCGCCGGTGGGATCCTGGTCGCCTGGGTCCTTCGCCGGGCCCCATCGGTCGTCGCCGCGCGCTCCGGTCCCACGTGGGACTGCGGGATGGACGCCCCCACGGCGCGGATGGAGTACACCGCGAGCGGCTACGCCCAGCCCATGATGCGCCTCTTCGCCGGCTTCTACCGAGCACGGCCGCACACCGAGCCCGCGTCGGGGGCCTCGGGACGCTCGGGGGTCCTCTCGCGGATCGGACGGTACGAGATGGAGGTCGAGTACCCCCTCCTAGGGGAGCTCTTCCTTCCGCTCTCCCGCGGGGTCGAGCGGCTGGGGAGCCGGATCAGCCGGCTCCAGTCGGGAGGGATCCACACCTACCTGGGGTACATGGTGCTCACGCTGGTCGTCCTGCTAATCCTGCTTCGTATCGCCGGGGGAGGTTCTCCGTGAGCGGGTGGGGAGAGGCGCAGACCGCGGCGCTGCTGCTCTCCGAGGTGCTGCTCGCCCTGGGGCTGGGGCCCCTGCTCATCGGTCTCGTGCGCCGCGTCAAGTCCCGCAGCCAGCGAAGGACCGGGCCGGGGCTGCTCCAGCCCTACCGGGACCTCGCGAAGCAGCTCGGGAAGGGCACGGTCTACTCCGAGACATCCTCCGGCCTCACCCGCTACTCGACGTGGATCGGCTTCGGAGCGCTCCTCGCGGCGGTGCCCTTCGTCCCCTGGTTCTTCCTGCCCTCCCCGATCGGGTTCTCCGGGGACCTCATCGTCCTCGTCGGGCTCCTCGCGCTCTCCCGGTTCATGACCGCCGTGACGGCGCTCGACGCGGGGAGCACCTTCGGAGGGATGGGGTCGACCCGGGACATGTGGCTGGGGGCGCTCTTCGAGCCCACCTTCCTTCTGGTCATCTTCGCCTGGGGCGCGCCCAGCGGCTCCACGCAGGCGAGCGCGATCGTCCTCCACGGCGCGTCGCTCGGGCTCACCCACCTCTCTCCCGCGCTCCTGCTCGCCTCCGCCGCGTTCGCCGTCCTCCTCCTCGCCGAGACGGGACGGCTCCCCGTGGACAATCCTGCGACGCACCTCGAGCTCACCATGGTGCACGAGGCGATGGTCCTCGAGCTGGGAGGGAGGGACCTCGCCCTCATCGACTGGGGGAAGTCGGTGCGGTTCCTGCTCCTCCTGGAGCTCTTCGTCGCGGTGCTGCTCCCGTGGGGCGACGCCCTCAGCTTGGGGCTCGCCTCGCTCGCCCTGGCGCTGGGGCTCCTCGTGGCGAAGCTGTTCGGCGCTTCGCTCCTCCTGGGCAACCTCGAGACCCGCGTCGCGAAGTGGCGGCTCTTCCGGGTGGGGGACCTCGCGGTGCTCTCCTGGGTCCTCGCCCTGGGGTCGATCTCCCTCACCTATCTCGTGGGGGTCGGATGAGCCTCGGTCCCGGCCAACAGCTGCTCGAGGTGGTGGCGGCGGTGATCCTCGTCACCGCCTGGGTCTCCCTGGTCCACCGGCGGTTGGACGCCCTCGTGGGGCTCTACGCTCTCCAATCGGCGGCCATGGCGGGCGTTGCGGTGCTCGTCGCCTACCTCTACGACGCGCCGCTCCTCTACCTCACGGCGGCGACGATCGCGGGGCTGAACGCCGTGATCGTCCCCCGGGTGCTCCTGCGGATCCGCCGCGACCTCGAGATCCCCGGCGAGGTGAACATGTTCGTCTCGGTGCGCACGAGCGCGCTCGCGGGCCTGGGCTGCCTCCTCCTGGCGGAGCTCGTGGTGGGCCCGCTCACCCCCCTCGCCCAGATCCCGGCGGCGGGGCTCCTGCCGATCTCGGTCACCGTGGTCCTGATCGGGCTCTTCCTCGCGGCGACGCGCCGCAAGGCCTTCACCCAGGTGGTGGGCATGCTCGAGATGGCGAACGGCGTCTTCCTCGCCGGGCTCGCTCTCACCTTCGGGCTGGGGCTCCTCCTGGAGCTCGGTGTCGCCGCGAACCTGCTCATCCTCGCGATCGTGGGGCGGCTCTTCCTCTACCGGATGAAGGACTCCTTCGATACGGTCGACGCGGACACGCTCCGGGCGCTGGAGGGCTGAGGGAACGTGACCGACCTCCCCTGGATGCTCCTCGTGCTCGCCGCGCCCGCGATATCCGCCCTCGGGACCTTCTTCGCCCCGGGGCGCCGCAGCGTCAACGCGATCGCGGTCGCGGGCGCCCTCGCGGGCCTCCTCTTCGTCCTCTTCCTGGTCGCGCAGGTCCTCTCGGTGGGAAGCGTGAGCGAGCCCTACGGGCTCCTCGCGGTGGACGCGCTCTCCGGCGTCCTGCTGCTCCTCCTCTCCCTGGTGGGCCTCGCGGCGGTCGTGTACTCGGTGGACTACCTGGGGTGGGAGGACAGCCCGCACCCGGTCTCGCTGGACCGGCTGCGCCGCTACTACGTGTTCATCCTGCTCTTCCTCTTCACCATGTTCCTCGTGGCCGAGGCGAACAACCTAGGCCTCCTCTGGATCGCCCTCGAAGGGACGACGCTCGTCTCCGCGCTCCTGGTCGGATTCTACCACACGAAGCGCGCGGTGGAGGCGTCATGGAAGTACCTCGTCCTGTGCACCGTCGGGCTCGTCTTCGCCCTCTTCGGCACCATCCTCCTCTATCTCGCCTCCCAGGCGTCCCTGGGTCCCTCGGACGCCTCCTTGGAGTGGACGACGCTCGTGGTGGCCGCGCCCCGGCTCGACCCCGGGCTCGTTCGCCTGGCCCTCGTGTTCCTCTTCATCGGCTACGGTACGAAGGCGGGCTTCGCCCCGCTGCACACCTGGCTCCCCGACGCGCACTCGGAGGCGCCGACGCCGGTCTCGGCCCTCCTCTCAGCGGGATTGCTCAAGTGCGCGATCTACGCGCTCCTGCGGGTCGACGCGATCACGCTTCGGATGCCGGGCTTCACCTTCGGGACCTGGCTCTTCCTCGGATTCGGGGTCTTCTCGGTCCTCCTCGCGGCCTTCTTCATCCTCGTCCAACGGGACCTCAAGCGGCTCCTCGCCTACCACTCGGTCGAGCACATGGGCATCATCTCCATCGGCATCGGCTTCGGAGGCGCCCTGGGGCTCTTCGGCGCGCTCTTCCACATGATCAACCACGCCGCGACCAAGGCGACGCTCTTCCTGGCGGGCGGCAACCTAGCCGTGAGCGCGCACACGAAGGACCTCGAAGAGGTCTCGGGGGCCCTGGCGGCGCTCCCCGCGACCGGCACCGTCCTGCTCGTGGGTGGGCTCGCCCTCGCGGGGGTCCCGCCCTTCTCGGTCTTCACGAGCGAGTTCCTGATCCTCACCGCGGGCTTCTCCGGGTCGAACTGGATCGTCGCGGTGCTGCTCCTGCTCGCCCTGGCGATCGTCTTCGGGGGGCTCCTCCTGCACCTCACGCGCGCGCTCCTCGGTCCCCGGCCCCACCAGGGGTTTAACACCCTCCCGAAGCGCTACCTCGCGACCTCCCTCGCCCTGGGGCTCCTCTTCCCCATCGTGGTGGGGCTGGGGCTCTTCCTCCCCACCCCGCTCGCCGCCCTCCTCCACCAGGCCGTCCGGGTGGTGAACGGATGAGCAGGACCATCCCGTTCGAGGGGGACGACGCCCCGAAGAGCGCGCCCGCCCCGCTCCCTCCGAGGAGGCGCTCCGACGGGGAGCGGGGGAGCGAGGAGGAGCGCTGGGTCCTCGGGGCGGGCCGCGCTGGACCGACCGAGCTCGGCCGCTCGGGCCTCTGGGAGCTGGGGGTGCCCCCCGGCTGGTGGAGGGCGACCTCGCTCGACCTCCTCACCGCAGGTGCCCACCGGATCTCCTCGCTCTGGGCGGAGAGGGACCCGAAAGGGGTCCTGCTGCGCGCCCTCTGGCTGGGCGAGGCCGGGACCCGGGGCATCCTCGTGCGCACGCTCCTGGACGCCCCTCCCCCCCGCGTCGAGAGCCTGCTGCCGGAGCTCTCCCCAGCGCTCTACTTCGAACGGGAGATCGCGGAGATGTTCGGCGTGGAGTTCCACGCTTCCCCGGACCCGCGCCCGCTGCTCCTCCACTACCGGCACGCCCTCCCCCCCATGATCGCCGCCCCCGACCGCGCCCCGCCTCTCGACGAGCGCTCGCGCTTCGACTTCGCGCCGGTCGAGGGTGAGGGGGTCTACGAGGTACCGGTGGGGCCGGTGCACGCGGGGATCATCGAGCCGGGGCACTTCCGCTTCCAGGTGGTGGGCGAGGAGATCCTGGACCTCGAGGTCCGCCTGGGTTACACCCACAAGGGCACGGAGAGGCTCTTCGAGGGCCTGGACCCCCGGCGGGGGACGCAGCTCGCTTCCTCGATCTCGGGCGACCACTCCGTCGCGGGGGCCGTCGCCTACGCGACCGCGGTCGAGCATGCCCTGGGGCACCCGCCGCTCGAGCGCCCGACGGAGATGCGGCGCGGAGCGCTGCTCGAGGTCGAGCGGATGGCGCACCTGCTCGGGGACATCGCGGGCATCGTGCTCGACGTGGGCTACGCGGCGGGCGCCGCCCAGGCGAACGTGCTGCGGAACGAGGCCTACACGGTCCTGGAGGAGCTCACCGGCTCGCGCCTGGGACGGGGCGCGGTCGCCGTGGGCGGGCTCGCCCGACCGCTCCCTCGCGAGGGCCTCCGTCCCCTCGCCGCGCGGGCGGACGCGGTCGCCAAGGCGACGGTGGCCCTGCTGAGGCACCTCGAGGAGCGTCCCAGCGTCATGGACCGAGTGCGGGGGACCGGGGTGGTCTCCAAGGAGGTCGCCCGGGCCCTGGAGCTCGTGGGGCCGGTCGCCCGGGCGTCCGGGCTGGACCGAGACGTTCGGAGGGACCGGCCGTACGGGGCCTACCGGGGGACCGAGCTTCGCGTCACCCACGGGTCGACCGGCGACGTGGAGGCCCGGCTCCGGGTGAAGGTCGATGAGGTCGTGGAAGCGTCTCGGCTCTTCGGGACCTTCCTCAGACGCAGCGGCGAGGCTCCAGCGGTCCCGCCGGCGGAGCCACCTCGCGACGGCCCGGGCTTCGGCGTAGGGCTCGTGGAGGCTCCTCGGGGCGAGCTCCTGTTCGCGGTGTCCTTGGACCTGGAGCGTGGGAAGCTTTCCAGGGTGCACGTCCGAGAGCCCTCCTACCTCAACTGGCCCGCGATCGAGTACGCGGTCCACGGGAACATCCTGCCGGACTTCCCCCTCTGCAACAAGAGCCTCAACCTGTCCTACTCGGGGTTCGACCGATGAGCGCGCCCCGAGCCTCCTCCAGCGCCTCCACCTCCACCTCCACCTCCTCCCCGCCCCGTTCCATCAAAGGAAGGCCCGAGGGCGGACTGGGACAGGTGCGCGGGGAGCTGGTGACCCGCCCCTACCCCGAGGGCCCCCGCCCCCGATTCCCGGCGGCGATGAGGACCCCGGTGCACGACGCCGCACGCTGCGACGCTTCCGGGGCCTGCGCGCGCGCCTGTCCGTCGGAGGCGATCGAGGTGCAGGCGAGGGGCCAAGGAGAGGGAGCCGTCTTCCGGCTGGACTACGGCCGCTGCACGTTCTGCCGCGCGTGCGTCGACGCTTGCCCGACCCAAGCGCTCAGCGCGACCGACCTCTTCGAGCTCGCCGTCCGGGACCGCCGCGACCTGGTCTTGGAGCATCGCGCAGGTTCGCGCGCTCCGACGGCCCCCACCCCTCCGACCTCCCCTTCCGCTTCCGCGATGTTGACGGAGGTCCAGGAGCGCGTCCAGCGGCTCTTCCGGGGCTCCCTCTCCGTCCGGGCGGTGGACGCGGGGAGCTGCAACGGCTGCGAGGTGGAGGTGGGGGCCCTCACCTGGCCCAGCTACGACCTGGAGCGGCTGGGCATCCACTTCGTCGCCTCGCCCCGGCACGCGGACGCGCTGCTGGTGACGGGACCGGTCACGGTCAACATGCGCCTCGCGCTGGAGAAGACCTTCCGAGCGACGCCCGATCCCAAGTTGGTCATCGCGGTGGGCGCCTGCGGGATCTCTGGAGGGCCCTTTCGGGGCTCGCCGGAGGTGTTGAACGGAGCCGGCTCCTCGGTCCCCGTGAACGTCTGGGTGCCGGGCTGCCCTCCACGGCCGGAAGCGCTGCTCTACGGCCTGTGGCTCGCCCTGGGGCGGCTCGAGCAGCGGCTCGAGCGCGGCGAGGTCCCCGCCGCCCGTTCGGGGAGCGGCCAGAAAGCATAGGTGGAGGAAGGTCTTGGGCAGAGGGATGCCGAAGCGGGCGGAACCGACCGGGAGCGCCCCTTCGCCCCCCGAGCCCCCGGAGGACCGCGCCGCTCCGGCCCGGGGCCCGGTCCCCCGGCTCGTGCAGCGCTCAGGCCCTTCGACGCTGGTGGTGAGCCTACCCAAGGCCTGGGTCGAGAAGGAGGGGGTCCGTCCCGGGCAGGCCATCTCGTGGGTCACCGGCGAGGACGGCGAGCTGAGGCTCGTGCCCCCTGAGCGGCGCTCCAGGAACGCGGAGCCTCGGACCTTCCAGGTCCGGGCGCACCACCTGGTCCAGCGCGAGATCGCCCAGCGCCTCCTGCTCTCGGCATACGTGTTGGGCTACGACCGGATCCGGATCGAGGACGGCCAGGGCATCGATGAGGAGATACGGGCCGCGGCGGAGCAGACGGCACGGGAGCTCCTGGGCTTCACGCTCACCGAGGCCACCCCCCACTTCCTCGTCGCGACGAGCTTCCTCGACCCTGCCGCCCATCCGGTCGCCGAGGTCCTCACCCGTGTCGGCTACACCCTGGACCTCTTCCTGGAGCGGCTGGAGACCGCCTTCGCTGAGGGCTCCTCCAAGGCGCTCCAACGGATCCCCGAGATGCGCATCGAGGTCCGGCGCCTGCACGCGCTCGCGCTCAGACAGCTCAACCTCGCGGTGGGGGACCCTCGGCTCGCACGACAGCTGGGGGTGCTCCGTCCGAGCCACCTCCTGGGTTCGCGCGTCGTCGCGAAGCTCCTGGACGACATCGCGGACGCCGGGGAGGCGGTCGCCGGAGAGCTCTCCCGGCTGAGGAAGCCTCCCGCGACGGCGCGGGAAGTGCTGACCGACCTCAAGGAACGGGTGGCCGCCCTGCGGACCATGTTGCGGACCGCCTTGGGAGCGCTCCGGTCGGAGAGCACGCTCGAGGCCGAGGAGGCGCTCGCCCACCGGCAAGAGGCGATCGAGGACCTCCTGCGCACGGAAGCGCGCCTGAGGCGCATGCCCGGACGGGGCGACGTGCGACACTCGCTCTCGCTCTGCTCCTGGTGGGTCGGCGTCGCCCGGCAGCACGCGATGACGATCGCGGAGATCGCCTTCACGCGCTCGCTCGCCCGCTCGCCCCCCGTCCTCGACCTGGGTCGGGCCCGCGAGCGTGATTGAGGGTCGGGGGACGCTCCCGACCCCAAGGGGGGAGGGCGCGTCCCGCCACGTTCCCCGTACTATCCTGATTATCCGGTGACGGAATGTTTGAGCCGGGGGCCCTATCCTTGTTCGACCAAGGAGCGGACGTCCGTGCGCAAGCGGTTCCGGTGCAAGGACCTAGGCTGGAAGTGCGGCTACCTCCAGACCGCTCCCACCGTGACCGAGCTCATGGTCAAGGTGGAGGAGCACCTGCGCCACTTCCACGCGCTCCCGGTGCTCCCCGCCGACCTCCGGCAGCGGGCGGAGAGCGTGGTCTACGAGGTCCCCCCGCGCGAGCGCCCTGAGGTCAGGGGCACGGCAGGGAGGGAAGCCTCCAGGCCCGTGCCTCGAGAGGGCCCGTAGGCGAGGGTCCTCGAAGGACCCCCTCGCGCCGTTCAGGACCCCGCGTCGCTGTCCTTGCTGGTGGAGGAGCTCCCCGGGCCCGGCTTCGGCCGAGGGAGCGAGGGGGAGGTGGGCTTCGCTGCAGGGGCCGCCGCCGGCCGCGGTGCGGGGGTTGCGGGGGCGCTCGGCGAGGGCGGAGGGGGAGCGGCCGCCGTCATGGGGGCGGAGGGGCGGGGCGAGAACTGGGAGCGCGGGGAGGGAACGGGCGGGGCGGGGTTCGTGAGGTCGTCGTCGTCCACGTTCTCCGCCTTGAGCTCCTCCTCGATAGCCTGGACCTCCGTCGCGAGCTCCTCCTGGCGCGGGATGGGCCCCAAGACGTCGTCGGGGCTCCCGATGATCCTCTCGAGGGACTCCAGGTCGTTGATCTGCCGCTCGGGCACGGTCCGACCGACGCCCAGGTACTCCGAGGCCCCCTCCATGAGCCGGGTGAACTCGAAGGGGAAGAGGATCTTCGTCGCCTGACCGGCGGCCATGCTGGTCGCCGTGTCCAGCGAGAGGACCGTGAGCGCCTTCGCGTCGAGCGAGGCCGCCCCCACGGACATGATCCTGAGGCGCTGGGCCTCTCCCTGGGCCTCCAGGATGGTCGCCATCCGGGTACCCTCGGCCTCAAGGATGCGGGACTGCCGGACCCCTTCCGCCTGAAGGATGCGGGAGCGTTTCGCCCCCTCGGCGACCAGGATCGCGGAGCGCTTCTCCCCGTCCGAGCGCAGCACGGCGGCGCGCCGCTGACGCTCGGCGGAGGTCTGCTCCTCCATCGCGGCCTTGACGGGACCGACGGGGTCGACCTCCTTGATCTCCACCGCTTCGACGCGCACGCCCCACTTGTCCGTCGCTTCGTCGAGGATGTCCCGCAACCGGGCGTTGATGGTCTCGCGGTTGTAGAGCACCTCGTCGAGCTCCATGTCGCCGATGACGCTACGGAGCGTCGTCTGGGCGAGCGCGACGGTCGCGAGCCGGTAGTCCTGGACGCGGAAGACCGCGGAGGCCCCGTCTACGACCTTGATGTAGATGATCGCGTCGACGTTCGTCGGCGAGTTGTCCTTGGTGATGACCTCCTGGCGAGGCACCTCCAGGACCTGCGTACGAAGGTCCACGCGGAAGACCTTCGCGACCGGGTTCACCACGTTGAACCCGGGGTTGAGGTAGCCCTTGTAGGACCCCAGGACCGTGACCAGCGCGATCTCGTAGGGCTGGATCGAGTAGATCGCGTGGAAGAGGATGACGAGGACGAGCGCGGCGAAGAAGAAGGAGAGCGCGGCGAAGACGACCCCGCCGGAGACGAAGGAGAGCGCGACCCCCATCGAGATGAGGAGGACCATCATCACCACGAAC
This sequence comes from Thermoplasmata archaeon, assembly GCA_027306505.1. Lineage (GTDB taxonomy): Archaea > Thermoplasmatota > Thermoplasmata > Lutacidiplasmatales > UBA184 > JAKAAX01. The sequence goes on from DAHUZP010000021.1 coordinate 106,674, forward strand.
GTCAGCAGCATCCGGCCGGTGACCGAGTAGACCCCCATCGCGCGGTTCGGTTCCCACCCGATCGGCGGCGGTCCCGCGGAGCCGGGGGTCATGTTGGTCAGGGTGACCGCGGAAGGGGCCTGGGCGCCGGGAGCGTTCGACGGGCCGGCGGAGGAGGTGCTCGACGGTCCGGGGTTCGGGTTCGTGGGTCTACCTGCCATCGTTCTTGCCCTCGCTCAGTGCTCCGGTCCTGTGGTGTGGATCGTCCGCTCCTACGCCGCCGAGGAGGCCTTGCCGCCCTCTGCGTCCGGTCCGGAGGATAGGGAGGTCGCGGGCATGTCCAAGGGCTCCACGTTGAGGATGACCCCCTGGCCTCCCAGGATGCGCACCCTGGCGCCCACCGGTATCGGGACGGTGCCCCGAGCGCTCCAGATCTCCCCCCGCACCCGGACCTTGCCCTTCATCGTCCCGGGGACCACCGCGACGGTGACCTCCGCGGTCAGGTTCTGCAGGGTGTCGAAGGTGCTGGCCATGGGGGGGTGCGTCGGAGCGAGGCGGGAGTAGAAGAGGATCGCGAGGACGCCCGCACCGATGAGGACCCCTCCGACGATGAAAGGCCCGCCGACGGTCTGGAGGATGTTGAGGGAGCCGAACGCGAGGAGCAGGATCCCCGCGACCAGCAGGATGGTCCCCGGGAGCACCATGAGGGCGCCAGGGTGGACGAACTCCATGATCAGGAGGACGACCCCGATCAGGATGAGACCGAGACCCAGGACCAGGACGTCGGTGACCATGGTTGGGCGACCGATGTCGTGACCACCTCTTAAACGATTCCCCGCTGTCGGGAGCGGCTATATCCTAGGACCGAGGGGGGGCTCCGAGCATGCCACGCGTGAGAGATCTGGTCTTCCCGCGCCGCGAGCGCAAGGAGGACCGACGCAAGGAGCGCTGGCACCGCGACGTCCTCGACGAGGTCTTCGACCGGCCCACGCTGCTCTCGGTCTCCCGGATGGTCACGGCGGGGCAGTTCCAGGAGGTCGACTTCTCCGTCTCCACCGGCAAGGAGGCGAACGTCTTCCGGGTGAGCGGCCCCCAGGGGTTCCGGGCGCTCAAGGTCTACCGCATCTCCAACACCATCTTCCGCAACCTCCCGCCCTGGGCGCTCGTGGAGATCCACCGGGAGGTGGGCGGCTCGAGCTTCCAGAGGATGGTCTACGCGTGGGCCCACCGGGAGTTCACCTCGCTCAAGCGCTGCCACGAGGCGGGGGTGCCCGTCCCCCGGCCGATCTCGCAGCTGCGCAACCTCCTCCTCATGGAGTTCGTGGGGGAGGAGGGGCTCCCCTCCCCTCCGCTGGTCAAGGCGGTGATCGCGGACCCGGAAGGCCTGCGCAAGGAGGTCGCGGACGCGTCGCGCAAGATGGTGAAGGAGGCGAAGCTGGTCCACGGCGACCTCTCGCCGTTCAACGTGCTCTACCACCAGGGCCACGCGGTCCTGATCGATGTGGGCCAGGTGATCCGCGTGGACCACCCCCAGGCGAAGGAGCTGCTCCGCCGGGACTCGGCCCATTTCGCCCGCTACTTCACCCGGCTGGGAGTGGAGACCCCGCCGGAAACCCTCTTCACCGAGATGGGAGGTGACCTCCTGCCATGACCGAGATCTTCGTCCGCATCCCGGAGGAGCGGATCGCCGTGCTGATCGGCACCGGCGGGGCCGTGAAGAAGGCGGTGGAGCTCAAGAGCGGCTCCAAGCTCTTGGTCAACCGGGAGGACAACTCGATCCTCGTGACCTCTCCCCCCGAGAACGACCCCTGGGGCGCGATGAAGGCGCGCGACGTCGCCCTCGCCATCGGGAGGGGGTTCTCCCCCGAGCGGGCCTTCCGTCTCTTCCGGGGGGAGCAGTACCTCACCATCCTCGACATGAAGGAGATCTCGGGGAAGCGCACGAAGGACGCCCTTCGGCGCCTGAGGGCCCGCCTCATCGGCGAGCACGGACGGGCGCGGGAGCGGGTCGAGGAGCTCTCCGGCTGCTCGGTCTCCATCTACGGGTCCTCCGTCGCGCTCATCGGCACCGCGGAGCAGCTGGACCGCGGCGCCCGCGGGATCAAACTCCTGCTCCATGGCAGCGAGCACGGGGCGGTCTTCTCCTACCTGGAGCGGGCCCGCCAGCGGTCGATCATCGCACCGGAGGAGCCGACGCTCTCGGACGCGGGGGACGCGGAGGGCGACGTGGAGGGGGACGCGGAGGGCGATCGCCTCGACCTCAGCCCCCCTGGGCCCTGAGGGGAGCCCTCACCCCTGGGACCCGCTCGACGCCAGAAGAGGGAACACGGATGGGCAAGACCGTCGCGCTCTCGAATCCCTCGCTGGAGGTCGCCCAGCAGCTGTTCCAGGAGCATTACCGCGACCACCCGCCCCCTCCCCCCCCGAACTATCCCCGACGGGAGTTCGCCTACGTGCCGTTCGTAGGGAGCGGCATGCGCCGGCACATCGCGATCGTGGGGCCGGAGCCCTTCCAGCAGGCCCTCGCACGCGAGGTCCCGCGCCACGCCTACTACTCGAGCGCCTACTACGAGGACCCCGCCCACCCCATCATGATCTCGAAGAAGTGGGCCGGGGCGGACCTCATCTTCGACCTCGACGCGGACCACCTGCAGGACGCGGCCGGTTTGAGCTACCCCCGACAGCTCGAGCTCGTCCGGGGCAAGTTCCAGACCCTCGTCGAGGACTACCTCTTCCGTGACTTCGGGCTCTCCGAGGCGGACGTGACCCTGGTCTTCTCTGGCGGCCGGGGCTACCACGCCCACGTCCACAAATCCTCCTTCCTGGGGCTGGGGAGCGCCGCGCGCCGGGAGATCGTCGAGTACCTGGGGGGGGACGGTGTCGACCTCGGACCTTACCTCGGCCCCCTCGAGAAGGAGAAGCTCCAGATCCTCACGCGTCCGAGGGAGGGCGCGGGCGACGGGCCAGCCCATGAGGTGACCGCGGGGGAAGGCCCGCGCGAGCGCGAGAGCGAGCAGAAGAAGAAGCGCACCACCTCCGAGCTGCCGAAGCTCCCCGCGCAGGACGCCCCCGGATGGAAGGGGCGCTTCACGCGCTCGTTCTTCCGGCTGCTCAGCTCGTGGGAGACCATGTCCGTCGCCGAGGTGACCCGGGACATCCTGGAACGCTCCCGCCGCCTGGGCGTGGAGACGATGCGGGCGGAGGACGCCTTCACCGTCGCGAAGGCCCTCATCGCTGGAGGGAAGGCGAAGAAGGCCCGGGACAACTACGTCCTGGACGTGGGGGGCAAGGGACGGGGAGCCCCGATCCCGTTCGTGACGCTCGTGCTGCGCGAGGGGGCGATCGGGCTCCAGGGCGAGACCGATGCTCCGGTCACGACCGACATCCATCGGCTCATCCGTCTACCGGGCTCGCTGCACGGGGGGACCGGCTTCCGCGTGCTGCCCCTCGCCCGGGAGCAGCTGCGAGACTTCATGCCGATGCGGGACGCGCTTCTGCCGCCCCCCGAGAAGGGCCACAAGACCCTCCGGGTGAAGCTCACGACCGGGGTGGACTACCCGCTCGGCGAATCCCGGGTCAGCGGTAAGGAGGAGGAGGTCCTGGACCTCCTGCCTTCGCACGCGCTCTTCCTGCTGCTGAGGGGCGAGGCCGTGGTCCCCGCCGAGCCCTGAGACCGGCCGAGAGGACCTGGGCCCGCCGGTCGCGGGGGTTCAGGCGATCTTCGTGCCGCAGGAGGCGCAGAACTTCGCTTCCCCTGCGAGGGGCTTCTGACAGGAGGGGCAGGTGCCCAGCGCGCCGGGGGCGGCCGGGGTGGAAGGAGGAGGTCTGGGAGCGCCTGCAGGGGCCGGAGCGCCCGGGGGGGTGGGGGCCGGTGCAGGCGCACTGACGGCGGCGGAGCCGGGAGAGGGCGGAGGGGGCGCGACGGAGCCAGAGGCGAGCGACGCGTGCATCTGGGCGCTCAGGAAGTTCCAGTAGGCCCACCGCTCGTTGGTGAAGTCCGTCTCGTAGGTGTGCCAGGAGATCGCCCCACCCACCACCGCGACGGGGAGCAGGACCACCGCGAGCACCACCCCGCCCACGGCGCCCGACTCGCTCACGTCCGCCCGGTAGCGGAACTGGACGACCGCCCCGTTCCCGGCGGGCACCACCGTCACGTCCACGACCCGGTAGAGCCCGAGCCGGGACTGGAAGGAGCGGCCCTGGAAGCTCGTAGGGCCGGTCGAGAGCATCCGATAGCCGCGCTGGCCCCAGAAGGCCCACGAGGAGTTGAACACCTGGTCGGCGGCGGGGGAGAGCAGCGTCCAGGCCTCGAACTTCTCGAACATGGGACCTTGAGGCGACCCCCTGTCCTCGACCCGCCTCGGTGGACCGACGAGCGGGTAGCGAAGCCGACCTCACGCCGGAGCGGAGGTGGGCTTCGAGGCGACCTTCTCCGGGGCGAGGACGTTCCTCAGCGTGCCGATCCGGTCGATGGTGCCCTCGATGACGTCCCCCGGCTTGAGGATCCGCTCGGGCTTCCCGTACTCGAAACCGGGGACGCCTCCCAGGCTGCCCATCGCGATGAGGTCGCCCGCTTCGAGCGTGATCCCTTGGGAGAGGTGCTGGACGACGTCCGCGACCTTGAACACGTAGTCGTCGGTGGTGCCTTCCTGGCGGACCTGCCCGTTGACCTTGAGCGAGAGCTTGAGCCCGACCGGGTCGGCGACCTCGTCCCGGGCGACGATCATGGGCCCGACGCCGAGCGACATGTCGAGCCCCTTGCCCATGACCCAGTCAGGCTGGGCGCCGGGCTCCGGGTACTGGAGGTCTCGGTACCCGAGGTCGTGCACCACGGTGAAGCCGGCGACGTGGTCGAGCGCGCTCTCCTTCGGGATCCTGCGCCCGGTCTTGCCGATGACGACGCCGAGCTCGAGCTCCACGTCGGGCTTCTGCCCCACGGTGGGCTGGAAGAGGAGCGGCTGGTCGTGCCCCACCAGGGTGTTGGTGAAACGGGCGAAGGCGAAGGGGCGCTTCGGAGGGTCGCGGCCGTGCTCCTTCGCGTGGGAATAGGAGTTGACCCCCATGCAGAAGATCTTCGCCCCTGGGAGGATCGGAGGGAGGTAGGAGACCGCCTCCTCCGACTTGAAGAGGAACCGGGCGCCCGTCGCGGCCCGGGGCGTCCATCCACCCTTGCGCCGGCGCTCGATGTACTCCTGGATCGTGTTCGCGAGCTTGACCGAGTCCGACCCGCCGTCGAGGAACGTCCGGAGGCTGCGGAACCGGCTGGGGTCCGCCCCCTTCACCGGGTTCGTCGCGAAGTAGTCACGGCACGCCGTGTCCAGGTCCAAGAACCCGTCCGGTATCCTCGCGCCGAAGTGTCGATCGCCGTCCAGCAGGAAGTAGCCGAGCCGCATGGTGGGACCCAGGGGAGGCCCGGGTGTGATATGCTTTCCTCTCCCCCCACCCTTCTGGACCGGAAGGGCTCGCCGATGGGCCGAGGGCCCGTCGGGACGGACGTCCTCCCCTGGGGGTCTACGTGCCCTGGTGCACCCTGTGGATCGCGGCCTGGTAGGCGTAGAACCCTGCCTTGGGCTGGTCCGCCTGGGTGACGAGACCGAGCGAGTCCAGGTGGAGGTAGGAGAGGCCGAGGCCGACGTTGTCCTCGAGCCCCCACACGCAGAGGCCCGACGCGTTCCAGCGCTCCGTCGCGCGGGAGACCATCGTCGCGATGAAGTGCGCCTGGGCCTCCGTCCCGAAGGTGGCCGTCTCCATCCCCATCTCCGAGATCCAGAAGGCCTTCGAGGGGTCGCTCCGCACCACGTTCGCGTAGGCGTCGACCTTCGACAGGTCGCTCACCGACCCCGGGTACAGATCGAAGCCGATCGCGTTCACGTTGGGGTCGCTCAAGAGCCCCTGAGCGAGCGAGAGCCCCTGGGGTCCGTCCGCGATCTCGATGAGGACCTGGGTGGAGGGGGAGGCCGCCCGGACCGCGGCCGCGGTGGCCGAGATCATCCCGAGCCACTGGGCGGTGGGCAGGGCGTGTCCCAGGTTCACCTGGACCTGGCCGTTCGGCTCGTAGAAGGGGAAGAGGTAGTCCGGATGGAAGCCCGCGAGGTAGAGCGACTCGTTGTAGATGGTCGCGTTGAGCACCGTCAAGGAGGGGTGGTTCGAGCCCCAGGACTCGTAGCCGAACGGGGAGAGGATCACGCCGAAGCTCGCGTTCCTGAGCTCGTCCACGGCCATCCTGAGGTCGGCCGGGCCCTGGGGGCTGTGCAGGAGCTCCTCCTGGATGTCGAACCGTACGTAGTTCACGCCGAGGGACCTCGCGAGCGAGATCTCCTCCGCGAGCACCCGGGGGAAATCCGGGGGCGGGGCGAGCGTGTCGGTGAGGGAAGCTGCGACGATCCCGAACCGGAAGCCCGGCTCCAGCGCGTAGGAGGAACCGCCCACGCCGGGGAGGGCGTCGAAGCCTCCCACCTCATCGTAACCGAGCGGGGTCAGGACCACCATGTAGGCGGAGGTGAGGACCACGGTCACCGCGACCGCGACGCGCAGGGTCCGGACGGCGGTCGTGAGGAGGCGGGGACGCGGGCGGAGCCTCGCCGGCGGGGGCACGCGCGCTCCCGATGCCGAGGGCTCGGCAACGACCGGTCCCGTCGGTCCGGTGACGGCCGGGACCGCCGCGGGCTCGAGAGGTTCCGGAAGGACCGGGGGGAGCACGAAGACGACGAGGAACCCCGCGAGCAAGCTCACCCCGAGCTCCTGGAAGAGCGCGTTCCCCCGGACCAGGCCGTAGAAGAGGAGGGAGGGGACGCCCTCGGGGAAGAGGGCGTAGTTCGCGAAGGTCCAGGCGAGAGCGGTCAGGAGCGCGAACAGGTCGTAGACCGGCAGGAAGATCGCGAGCCGCGAGCGGGCGGACCCTGCGGGGGTCGCCCTGCGCAGTCTCACCATCGCCCAGATGCCAGCGAAGAGCGCCCCCAGCAGCTCGAAGGCTGCGAAGGGGGTGTAGAGCAGGGGATAGAGCGGGCCCCAGAAGACGGCGCATCCCAGCGACCCCAGGAAGAGGAGGAGCTCTCGCCTCTTCCGCGTCCCATCCGTCCGCGGGACCGCCCTGAACCGCTTCCAGGCATGCCAAGCGGTGCGGAAGTTCCACAGGGCGACCAGCACCAGCACGAGGACCCATAGCTCGATCCCCACCGGGTTGCCGAGGGAGAAGGTGAGGAGGAGCGAGAGCGGGATCCCCACCGCCACGAGCAGGAGGACCGGTCCCCAGCGACGCACCCCCGACCTGGCGGGGCCCGGAGGGGAGTCGAGCGACCGGAACGGGTCCTCCACACCGTGGACACTCGGGTGACCCGCTATTTAATCGGAACAGAACGATTCGACCGGCCCCTGCGCCCTGCGTTCGCGCTCGGAGGGCTCACGCCTCGCGGGGAGGCCCGCGCACCGGCTCGTAGGTGGTGAGGAGCCCATCGCCGAGCTTCTCGGTGGAGAGGAGACGGAATCGGACGTGCGCCTCCGGTTCCTCCGCGTCCGGCCCGGACATGACCGTGGGGGCGGACCTCCCTCCGATCGCGATGGGGGCGGTGTAGAGCGTCCAGTGGTCCACGAGGCCCTCGCGCACGAAGGAAGAGATGACCTCGGACCCTCCCTCCACCAGGATGGAGCGGGTCCCCCGCTTCAAGAGCCAACGCATGGCGGCCTTGAGGCCGATCCGACCGCGTCCGAACCCGCCCACCGTGATGCTCGGAGGGAACCGACGGTGACAACCCTCGACCGTGAGCACCACGGTGGGCTGCTTCCCATCGAGGACCTGGGAGCCCTCCGGGGTCCGGCCGTGGGAGTCCAGCACGATCCGGAGGGGGCCGCTGCGCATCCCGTCGTGGGAGGCCGCCGGGTCCTCCCCCAGCAGTTCGCGGTGCACGCGCAAGGACGGATCGTCCGCGATCACCGTGCCGACCCCCACGAGGATCGCGTCGACCCTGAGCCTCAGGCGTTGGACCCGCCGCAGGTCCTCGATGGAGGAGAGGCGCGCCCGCTTCCCATGGGCGAAGGCGAGGCGGCCGTCGAGGCTGGAGGCACAGTTGATCCAGATGTACGGCCGCTCCCCGGGGGGGGACATGTCCGGCCAGGCTTCCCCCACCACGCCCGGCCCGAGGCTCATGGCCCGGACCCCAGCGCCCGGAGGCGCTGGAGAAGATCGTCCGCCGTCACCTGGGAGTCCCGCAGCGAGGCGAGGTTGATCTCGGCGTTGGCGATCGCCCCGGCCTTCCCGGCACGGAGGAGCTCCTCCGCCGTCCGCACGTCGGAGCCGAAGATGGGCTTGATCCGGGGCTTGACCGAAGCGAGCAGCGACTCGGCCTTTCTGATGGCCTCCGCGGTCTCCAGGGGGACGAGCGCCGCTCCGCGCAGCGCATCGAGGTAGGCCCCCTGGGCCCTGGGGTCCTGGGGAGAGGCCTTCCTCGCGGTGCGGGCGGCCCTCACCGCGTCGTACGACCTCGCGTCCTCGTCGATCCCCTTGGTGAGCTGCTGGCGAAGGCGGTCGAGCTCCTCCACCTGGGAGGTGAGGTCCGCGGGAAGGTTCCCGGCGGGGGCCGCGAACCGAACGACCATCTCGGCGAGGGCGCATCCCATCGCGCCGGAGAGCGCGGAGGCGCTCCCTCCTCCCGGGGTCGCCGTTCGAGCGGCGAGGACGTCGAGGAAACCGGAGACGGCGCTCGAAGCGAGAGGGCCCTCACCCGCGGGTGAGCTCGCGGTGGGGGCAACGGCCGCTGCGGGGCCCCCCTTGGAGGCGAGCTTCTCGCGGACCCGGCGCTCCAGGACCAAGTGGCGGTCGAACCGGTTGAGCTGCAGGTAGTGCTCGGCCGCATCGATCAACGCGTCCTCCGGGATGAGCCCCACGATCTCGGACTCCTCCAGCCCCACCCCGTAGCGGTGCGCTTCCGAGCGGACCATCTCGAAGGCCCGGTGGAGGGGCGTGCGGCGGTGGTCGGTCATGTTCATCGAGACCTGGGCGCGGTTGCGCTCTTTGATCTCGAAGCCCATCGCCTGCACCTCGGCAAGGCCGCCATCCCGGGCGCGGACCGCCTTCGCGATCTTCTTCGCGACCGCGACGTCGGGCGTGTTGAGATAGATGTTGTAGGCGACGAGGATGGGGCGAGCGCCCACGGCCATCGCTCCCGCGGTGGGGTGCACGGCCCGCTCCCCCTCGTCGGGGGCCCGGGCAGGGTCCGTTTGGATCGCCGTGCGGATCCCCTCGAACTGTCCCTCGCGGACCTTGGGGAGGGCGAAGCGTTCGGGACGCGTCGCGGCGGCGCCGTAGTAGTACACCGGCACCCGGAGCTCCTTCGCGACACGAGCCCCGAAGCGACGGGCCAAGGCGACCGCGTCCTCCATGGTCGCCTCCCCGAGCGGGATGAAGGGGACCACGTCCATGGCGCCCATCCTCGGGTGCTCCCCCTTGTGATGGTTGAGGTCGATCTTCTCCACCGCGAGCTTGCTCGCGCGGAAGGCCGCCTCGACCACCCCGTCGCCGGTCCCGACGAAGGAGAGGACGGAGCGGTTGTGGTCGGCGTTGGACTCGATGTCCAGGATTGCGACGCCGTCGACGCCCTCGGCGGCCGCGGTCACCGTGCGGATGAGCTCCGCGTCGCGGCCGTTGGAGAAGTTGGGCACGCACTCGAAGAGCTTCATGGTCGGGCCTCCCGAAGGGGGTGGGCAGAAGAGGAGGACGGGGTCGCCGTTATCCTGTTTTCGGCCGCCTTGGGGGCCACACCTGTCTGGTGCTCGACGCTACCTTCATCTTCGTCTGGCCGACCCTGGCCGGCCCCATGGACGGTCCTGCCATCCGCGTCCGCGACGTGAAGCGGACCTACGAGTCCCGCAAGGGCTTCTTCTTCCAGGAGAAGGTCCGCACGGAGGCGCTGAGGGGGGTCGACCTCGAGGTCGCCCGGGGCGAGCTCTTCGGCCTCTTGGGGCCCAACGGGGCCGGGAAGACCACGCTGGTGAAGGTCCTCTCGACGCTCCTCCTCCCGACCTCCGGGAGCGTCGAGGTCCTCGGCATCGACGTGGCGAAGGACCCCCGGAGGGTGCGTCCGCGCATCGGGCTCGTGCTGGGGGGGGAGCGGGGGCTCTACAACCGCATCAGCGCCCGGGAGAACCTGCGCTACTTCTCCGACCTCTACGGCGTCCCCCCGTCGCAGCAGGGCCGGCGCATCGACGAGGTGCTCGCGACGGTGGGCCTGACCGAGGCCGCGGACCGTAGGGTCGAGGAGTTCTCCCGCGGGATGAAGCAGAAGCTCCACCTCGCCCGGGGGATCCTCCACGAGCCGGAGCTCCTCTTCCTCGACGAACCGACGATCGGGCTCGACCCCAAGAGCGCCCGGGAGATGCGCAAGTTGATCCGCTCGCTCGTCGCGAAGGGGGTGACGGTCCTCCTCACCTCCCACTACATGTTCGAGGCGGAGGAGCTCTGCCATCGGGTCGCGGTGCTGAGCCGGGGACGGATCGTCGCCCGCGACACGGTCCAGGGGCTGCGCCGCCTCGTGGGGGGTGACCGGACCATGGAGGTGGAGGGCTACGGGTTCGACGACGCGGAGCTCCGCGCCCTCAAGGCCCTCCCGGGGGTCTCCCGGGTGGTCACCGAGGAGTTCGGGCCCCGTCAGCGCCTGACGCTCCGCATCCGCTCGATGGACCTCACCACCGGGGAGGTCGCGGGGCTCCTCCGCGCTCACCGGGGGCTCGAGGTGAAGGAGCGGCGGACGACCCTCGAGGACGTCTACCTGGACCTGGTGGAAGAGGAGGCCTCGTGAGCGCTCCCACCACGACCGTCCTTCCGGGGCTCATCGCGCCCGCCCGCCCCCGGGCGAGCGGGCCCCGGGTGCTCGCGGCCTCCTTCCGGCTCACGGTCTTGATGTTCTCCGCGGACCCGCAGTGGATCATCTCGAGCCTCATGGCCCCCGTGGTCTTCGCCCTGGCGGCCTTCGAGATGTACCGCTTCTCGAGCCCCGTCCTGGTGCTCTTCTCGATCCTGGGCGCCGGCATGATGAGCATGTGGGCCCAGACGCTCTACGGCAGCGGCTGGGCGACCGGGCAGGACCGGGAGTTCGGGACGCTCGAACCGACGCTGGGGGCCCCGGTGAGCTACGTCTGGGTGGTCGGCGGCCGGGTGGTCTGGAACACGATCTCGGGCCTCATCGGAGGGGCGGTCGTCCTCGCCGTGGTGGGCGGCGCCTACGGGGCTCCCCTGCCGATCCGTGACCCGCTCACCTTCGTCGCGCTCTTCCTCCTGGTGATGGCCGCGCTCTCGACGGTGGGTCTGCTCTTCTCCGCCGTGTTCGTCTACTCCCGCTACGCGGGGTTCGTCCAGAACATCGGCGAGTTCGCCTTCTACGTCGTGACGGGCTGCATGTTCCCGGTCGCCCTCCTACCGGGCTGGACGCTCCCGGTCTCCCTCGCCTTCCCTCCCACCTGGGCCCTGGACGCGCTGAGGTCGGCGACCTTCCCCGGGTACGGAGGCCTCCCCTGGGGACTCACGGGGGACCTCTTGGGGACGGTCGGCCTCTCGGTCCTCTACCTCGCGGTCAGCGTCGGGCTCTTTCGCTACGTGACGCGGCACCTCGCCGAGAAGGGCGCCGCCGAGGAGTGGTGAGGAGGCCCCATGCCGATGCCCCGCCCCTCCTTCTGGAGGACCTTCTGGGCGAACGCGGTCTTCGCCCCGCGCACGTCGCTCTCCTTCATGCGCGTCGATTTCATCCTGGGCCAAGTCTTCGTCCTCTCCTTCACCCAGATGCTCTTCTTCGCCTACGTGGCGGGGCTCGCCGGGAACCCCCAGACCCCGGTCTCCTTCGTGGTCATCGGCAACGCGGTCGCGACGATGACCTACGCGACCGTCTTCGCCGTTTGCGGGACCACGGACTCGGAGAAGAACGGCGGGACGATCGAGCACCTCCTCGTCTCTCCGGCGAACCGCATCGCGCTCTACCTCGGCCGCGGCGTCTTCCCCATGCTCGTCGCGATGGCGACGGTGAGCGTCGCGATGCTCTACGCGGTGGAGGTCTTCCACGCGCCGTTCCCTTCTTCCGCGGTCCTCCCCGCGGTGGTGAGCCTGCTCCTCTGCGTCTTCGCGATGGTCGGCTTCGGACTGCTCCTCGCCGGGGTCGCGCTGTGGCTGCGGACCTCCAACATCCTCGCGAACATCTTCCTCTTCATCGGATTCGTCCTCGCCGGGGCGAACTTCCCCCTGAGCTACCTACCAGGCCCGCTGCAGGTCGCGGGGGAGCTCCTGCCCTTGACCTGGGGGATCGCTTCCCTCCGGGCGGCGATCTCGGGGGCCCCGCTCCTCAGCGTCGCCGGGCTCTGGGGGCTCACGCTCCTGGGCGGGGGCGTGAGCTACGCGCTCGCCCTCGGGCTCTGGGGGGTCTTCGAGCGGCAGGCGACCCGGACCGGCAGCATCATCCGGTTCTGACGGGGGGGCGAACGGCCGGGGAGGAAGGGCGCGGCCCTTCCCTGCCAGCATCCCCCGCTCAGCCGAAGGCCTCGAGGGAGGTCTGCGTGCCCGGGGTCGGGGCCGCGGTGGGCAGGCGGCTCAGGACCTTCTGCACGCGGTCCTCGGCGAAGCCGTGCGCGACGACCAGGACCTCGCGCATCTTCGCGGGATCGGGGGCCGTCCATCGCAGCCGGTAGTCCTCGGTCGTGGGCGGGTGGAGGAAGAGCTCCCGTACGGCTTCCACCCCGGAGGGCTCGAGCCCGGCGCTTTGGAGCGTCGCCTCCCAGCCCAGGTGCTGGCCGACCAATTTCATCGCCTTCTTGGGGCCGATGCCGTGGACACCCTCGTTGAAGTCGGTGCCGACCAGGACCCCCACCAGCACCAGCTCCTCCTGGGAGATCCCGAGCTCTTCGAGGACCTTCGGGGTCTCGAGGAGCTCCATCACGGTGTCCTCTCCGCGGCTCGCGCCTCGGGCAGCCCCGAGCCCCCTCAGGAGCCGAGGCGCTCCGAAGAGCAGGGTATCGTAGTCCTCGCTCGCGGCCGCCCACACGTCACCTCGTCGGGCCATCCACGCGGCCTGGGCCTCTCCCTCGGAGGGCGCCTGCACCCAAGGGACCCCCAAGGACTCCAGCAGGGCCTTCGCGTCGGCGACCATCTCCCGGGTGAGCCGGCTCGTCTGAGCGGCCTTCTTCCGGGCAAGCTCCAGGTCGCCCGCGGCGAGCGCCTCGTCCCAGGCCGCCTGCGCCCGCTCCTTCACCAGGGAGCGGGCCCTCAGGGTCGAGGCCTTGAGGTCGGAGGGCTTCCCGTCGAAGACGTAGGTTGGAAGCACCCCCCGTTCCAGGAACGAGGAGGTCCGGTAGAGCAGACCCACGAGGTGGCTCGTCACCCGCCCCTCCGGGTCGGTGAAGGGCTGCCCGTCCGCTTGGCGGATGGTCGCCAGGAACTGGTAGAGCATGTTGTAGGCGTCGACCGCTATCCGCTTGCCCTTGAGCTCGCTCAAGCGCAGGTTCGCCGGATGGACCAGGTCGCGCAGCTTGACTCCCACGGTCCGACCGACGGGGGGCGCTTACTTGAGCGTTCACCCGGGAGGCCCAGGGCCCGACGCGGGGGATAATCGGGTTGACGGAAACCTTGACCCGCCCGTGGGCATGGGGTCCGGGAACATGAGCGACCCGGACCCCGTCATCGTCCCCAGCATCGCCCCCTCCTCCTCCACACCCACCATCGTGGACGAACCGAGCCCGGACGGACCTGGACCGGGCACCCCCTTCCTGGTCTGCTTCCCGAGCGCGGGGCTAGCGAGCACCATCGTGGGACACCACGCGATCCGGCACCTCAAGCTCCCCCGGGTGGCGACGGTGCGCTCGCGCTACCTCCCTTCGGCGGCGGTCATCTTCGACAAGCGGCCCAACCCTCCGGTCCGCATCCACGGGAACAGGACCCTCGCCGTCGCGGTCTCCGAGTTCCCCGCCCCCGCCCCGCTGATGCAGCCCCTCGCCGAAGCGTTCCTGCTCTGGGCGGGGAAGAAGGAGCTCGGCCCCACCATCGTGGTGGAGGGCGTGCTGCGCCACGAGGGGGAAGCGTCCGGGAACCATGGGGGGACCGCCGACCCGGCGAACGGCCCGACGAGCCCGCCGGTGGGCATCCCGGACTGGGGCAAGGAGGACGTGATGGGGATCGCGGCCACTCCGGCAGCGGGGCGGCTGCTCGAGACGGCGAAGGTCCCGGTCCTGGTGGAGGGGATCGTGGGCGGTCTCACCGCGGAGCTCCTCAACCTGGCCTCGATCCTGGACCGCACCCTGGGCGTGGTCTTCGTCCCCACGGCGGAGCCGGGTTACCCGGACTACCATGCGGCGGCGCGCCTCGTCGAGATCCTCGACCGGCTCGTCCCCGGGCTCGCGCTCGACCCCAAGCCGATGCTGGAGCAGGCGGAGGTGCTCGAGCGCATGATCAAGGATGCGATGAAGATGAACAAGGGGTTCCCTCCCTCGACCGAGATGGGAGAGCCCCTCGCCGGGACCGCTACGGAACCCTCCATGTACGGGTAGGCCCCGGCCGGACTCCCTCCGGTCGCCCCGACGAGGGCCACCTTCCGGGCGAACGCGGTCCTACGGGCGGGCCGACGACCGGCCCATCGAGCGCCCTATTCGTGCTCCTGGTAGGTGAGGAGGTACATCCCTCCCCCGATCATGGCCGTGATGGTCCCGATGACGGCGAGGGGGTTGGACGCGAAGTAGACGATCGCCACCCCGAGCAGGGCCGCAGGGAGGACGATGCCGACGAGACCGGCGATGGCCTTGCCTTTCGCGGACATCCTTGTTCCATCGCCACCTGGGGTCTCTTAAGTACCTTTCCGGCCGGCGCCCCGTCCCCCTGACGGGCCGCTCCTGAGGGTTGGAGCCGACCACGAGGCCTCCCCCCGGCCCGTCAAGTACGGTCCGGGGTGCTCATGGCGTCGCTCTGCAGAGGATGCAGGGGCCCCCCCCGGTCGGGCCAAGGGAGCTCCGCACTGGGGGCAGATCGCGTCCGGTGGCGAGGGGACCGTGGACAGCTCCCGTCCCGACCTGGGCGGGCGCGAGGGGTCCGCGCTCGCCGCGGTCTCGTGGATCCGTGCGGGGCTGGGAAGGCTCGGGGGCGCCTCTTCCCTGACCGAGGAGGCGTTGGGCGAGCCCGCCTCGCGAGGGACCTCGGTCACGACCGGAGCCGCGGGGGGGAAGGGTTCGGGGGCTCTGCTGTGGGACCGCTCCGGCGACACGTGCTCGACCGCCGCGGGTCGCCAGGCCTTCTCCTTCGGGAGCCCCGCGCGCTTCCCCCGCGGACAATCCTCCTCGGGTGGGGTGGTACAGGTCGGAGGGCTGGGGGGACCCGATGCCGTCGCGGACACTTCCCGGTCCGGGGGAGCTCCGCTCGGCACGGCGGGTTCTTCCGGAAGCTCGGTAGGCTAGGGGGGGTCGTTGGGGGGGGTCGTAGGGGGGTCGGAGGTCGGCCTCTCTCGGCCCTGGACGACCCCCTCCACCTCCTCGAGGGACAGGACCTGTGCCTGGTCGGTCGGTTGGTCAAGGTCCATGCGTTCGCCGGTTTCCGTCCTCGTGGGTCTCCGCCTCCTGTGGGTTTCGCGGCCCGACAGGCGGAGCGAATCCCCTCGCCTCAACCGACTTTCACACAGCTCTTTCTCCGGCCCCCAGGACCGCCCTCGGGCCACCGGCAGATATCTGCGTCCTCCTCGGGACCACCCTACAGCATGCGGAGGCGGCCGGGCTTCGCATAGGCCTGCTCCCGCCCCTTGGGGCGAGAAGCCTCTGCAATCGCCTTCCCTACGGACCTCACCGTAGAAGGGAAGGAAAGGGCAGTGCAGAGAAGGGAGCAGAGCAGAAAAGGGAAGAGAAGAGAAGGGAGGAGAGCGGAGAAGAGAAGGCCGCGGTGGCGAGGGGGGAACAGGTTGGGAAACTGCCGCGACCTGGCCCGAAGGCCAGGTCGTGCGGCTCAGGAACGTACCTCAGGCCGCGGGCGGGCGGGGGTGCGGCGGCATCTCGCCGCCGACCTCCAGGAGGATCTCCACCTCATCGGAGGGAGGAAGGACCGAGGGCTCTCTGTTCTCGTTCAGGCTCGCGACCGCGGGCTCCGGGGTCATGGGCAGGGAGTCAGGCAGAGGGCTGAAGCCGGGGGGCACGGAGGGGAGCGGCGTGGGCCCGCCCGAGGAGGGCAGGACCGGCGGCCGGTTGATCGGGGCCCCGGCTTCGAAGGCGAGCTGGTACTCCTCCATCGCGGCCTCAGCGGGCACGATGTAGCGGTCGTGGACGTGGGCCGCGATCACATCGCCCCAGAGCTGGGCCAGGTGGTTGAACGGCTGGCGCGACTGCGTCCGGGCCGCGACCTCGTTGTCGAGGACGCGGAGGGTCACGTTGGTCGCAGCGACACGGTGGGCGAACTCGCCCTGGGCCTTCACGGCCTCCAGCGCGTGGTCCGCTCGGCGCCGGCGCTCAGCCTCGCAGGCGAAGGGCTTCAGCAGGAAGACGGAGAGGAAGGGGGCGTGGCGTGCGGCCGCGTCGAGGACGCTCGGCAGCACCTCGGTCCCGGCCTCGCCTCCGAGGCTCGCGACGACCGTGACGAAGGTCGAGCCCTCGAACACCCGGTCCAGGTCGCCCTGGAGCTGGGGGAGCGGCTGGACCAGGGGCAGGCCCTCGGAGTCTAGAGCGCCGTCCTGGGGCAGCGCGACGCGGATCCGGCGGTGGAAGTCCAGGGCCTCGACGACCCGGTCGTCCCCGTTGATCGCGACGGTCTCCACGTAGCGCATCCCCTGGCGGGCGGCAGCGCGGGCGACGCGGATCGCGCCGCCTCCCACCGCCACCAAGAGGAACCTCGCATCATGGCCGAGACGGAAATCGCCGGGACCGGCCGCTCTCGCGGCCCGCTCCGGCGGGATCGCTCGTACGTCGCTACGCGTCTGTTCGGACTGCCTGGCCTCGGACTCCTGCATGTCGACCACCCCACGGACGCTCTTCCGACATCTCTTCCCCCGTTCCTCGCTACGGTCCCAGGTATCCCTGACGCTCGAGCGTTTGCGAGGCGAGCTCGGCGTTCTCCACCTTGGACCGTCGTTCGGCCGAGTCGCGCACGAGACCCCGCTGCTCGGCGACCACCTGCCGGACCTTCTCCATCGGGATGCCTTGGCGGACGATCGCCGCCAGGGCATCCGCGACGGAGGCACCGTTCATCACGAGCTCCGCGTACTCCTGGAGCAACTCCGCCTCTTCCGGTCGGAAGGAGGCGGCGATGCCCTGGGTGGCCGCGGGGGCCGTGTGGGTCCGGGGCTGGGTGGTCGCGTTCGCTTCGGGGACCTCGCGGGAGCGGCGGGCGAGGAAGTCCTTGAGCGCCTCTCGGATGAGCTCCGAGCGCGTCCTGAACTCCCCGCTGACCACGAAAGAGTCGAGGAATTGGAGCTCGCGTCGGGAGCACCGTACCCCGACCCGTTCTTCTTCCTTCGCTGCTTCCATCGCTATCCTCGGTTGTCGAACAAACCCAGAGAAGGTTTGTCGAACACGTCCGACACGGTCTAGCGTGGAAGTCGTATATAACATCCGCGCTGAAATGCGGCGCGTATAACACGCACACCTGCGCTCGTCGGAGCCCCTAGCTCGTCCACGGGACCGCCTGCGCGGGGGAAGGGTGTCAAGGTTGCGTTCCACTCGCTCCCCGGGAACGAGGCGGTGCCTCAGGGTCCGTCGAGGGAGCAGGCACGGCCCCGCGCCCTACGAGGCGGAGGAAGCTCCCCCGCTTCCGGGGAAAGGGGTTCGGTCCTCTCGGGGGAAGGGACCCCGAGAGGACCTTGGTCGTGGCCTCGGGCTTTCGGTCGTCTCTAGGTGACCACGAAGCGCAGCACCTTCTCTCGAAGGGACGTGCCGCTCCACCGGTCACGGAGCTTCAGACGGGAAGCGAGACTGTAGGCGTACGGGGAGAAGACCAGCACCGAGAACGCGAGGGCGAGCATGAGGTCGCCCCCAGGGTCCGTGTACCCGGCGAAGGACCAGCCCGTGCCCAGCGTGTAGGCCCCGCCGAACCCGCCGGCGACCCAGATCGAGAACATGATGGTCGCGCTCCACATCGCTGCCGGTCGTTGGAACAGCCCGACGATCATGGCCAGGCCGCCGGCCGTCTCTCCGAGAGCGACGAGCGCGCCGAACAGCATCCAGTTGTCACTGAGCACGGCGTAGCCGAAGCTCTGGACCGTCGCCTGCATGGTCCCCTGCTGGAAGAGGATCCACTTGAACGTCCCGTCGAGGAGGAACACGGCGCCGAAGATCACCCGCATGGCCGAGTACGTGCGGATCGACATCGATTCCGTTCCGAAGTCGAATCCCTCTCCCGATGAGAGTGCTCGCTTTTCTCGAAAGGCGAATCCCGGCGCGGTCGTCCCTCTACTATCGGATCGCATGGTCGTGGCCTTAGCAGCTCACTGTGGACACCCCCCTTCTTCTCTCCGTTCGTAGAGGATGGAGAGTAAGGAGAAGCGCCCGACACGTGGTGCAGCACGGCACACCAGTCCCTAGCGGACCCGCGGTGGGTGCGTGGGAGCGGGTCTGTCCCGCCCCTTCGCCGTCTCCCGGTGCCGAATGGGCCGCACGTCGCGACCGCGGCCAAGCCCGCGCTCCTCGGAGGAAGGATGCCGGGTCGAGGGGCTCGCGACCGGGATCATCCGCCCGAGGGCGGAGGGGCCCAGGTCGACTCCGGAGAAGAGGCCGGAGGTGGAGGGGCGGGCGTCGTGGGAGGCGGCGATCTCCTGCGGTGACGAAGGACCAGCAGGCCCACGACCACCGCGGCCACCACGACCAGAAGCAGGCCGAGCATTTCCAAGGAGGCGGTGGACGTTCCTGAGGACCCGTTCCCGCTGCCCGAGCCGGTCGAGTTGGTCCAGTACGTCGCCGTGAGCGTGCCGTTCGCTTGGACGGAGACGGTGGTCGGGTTGGTCAGGGAGTTGAGGGGTTGGACACCACCGCTCGCCGACCAGCCATGGAAGCTCCTTCCGACGCACGAGGGAGCGAGCACGGAGTAGTTCCCTGCGCGGAAGAGGTCCCAGCTCCCGTTCGTCTGCGCCGTCCCGTTGAAGTTGAAAGCAGCACAGATCGACGGGACCACCACGAAGGTCACGTTGTAGCGGTGCCCCGCGGTTCCCGGAGCGTTCTGAACGTAGCTCGCGCCCAGCATCCCGGGTCCCGAGACGGTGATGTTGGTCCTGGTGAGCGCGGAGGACGAGAGCGCGACCCCTCCGGTCGAGCTCCAGGCGGTGAAGGTGTAGCCGCCGCAGTACGGGGCGATGGCGGGGTAGGTCCCCGCCTTGAAGCTGGCCGAGGTGCCGCTCGCCTGGGTCGTTCCGTTGACGGTGAGCGGGCCGCAGAAGGTGGGGTTCACCGTGAAGGCCACGTTGTACCCCCCTCCGCCGCCTGCCGCTCCCCTGGTGTAGGATGCGGTGAGATTGCCATCTCCAGAGACCGTCGTGGTGGTGCTGGAACTCGTGGGACCGGCGACCGCGAGCGCACCGGTCCAGGACCACCTCTGGAAGGAGTACCCTGCACAGGTGGGAGCGGCGCTAGCATAGCTCCCGACGCGGAACAGTCCCGAGGTAGCGTTGGACTGGCCGGTGCCGTTGTACTGGATCGGGCCGCACGAGGCCGGGACGACGGTAAAGTTGACCGTGTACTTGGGGGTGGGAATGGAAGGCGCTCCGGCAAGGCCCGGATGGACAGGACCCGCCACCACGGAGCTCGGGACCCCGGAGCCCTGGGTGCTCACCCCGAGGAAGGGCAGCCCGGTGCTGGCCGAGGGCAACATGAGGATGAGGAAGAGGAGCGAGACGAGGACCGTCCCGAGCGTGAGGAAGGGAGGGGCCTCCCTGCTCGCGGAGCCGGGGGGCATCCCAAGCCTCGGTCCTCGCCTCATCGGTCGGATCCCCCCTTCATGTGCATCGTGAACCCTCCATCCTACGAGAGACCGACCGCGACGGTCCCGATGTTGGGCGTGAAGGTAGCGCTCACGGGACCCGCGGGCGCCGGCGTCATGTGGATGCTCGACGCGAGGTCGATGTCGATGTTGAGCGTGGTCGTCCCGCCTGTGGTCACGTTGAACTGTCCGTTGAAGTCCGCCGAGGGGCCCTCGACCAGGGCCTGGATCTTGACCCCCGAGGTGAGGCCGATCGTCACGTTCGTGACCGTGACCCGGATCTGCTCGTAGTGCCCCGCCGCCAACGAGTCCAGACCAAGGACCTTCGCCATGGAGGAGCCGTTCAGGGCT